>JBCCQN010000153.1:0-19833 GCA_039024315.1 Bacteroidota bacterium | reverse complement strand
GCTCATAGTGTTTGATGCTCAAGGAAATTCAGACACCCTGCTAAGGGAAAACTACATAGTAGTAAACGGCAATCCTACGGCCCAGTTTACCGTCAACCAGCAAAACGCCTGTGCTAATGAATTACTATCTTTTACTGACATTTCTACAGCAGGTTCTGGTCAAATCACACAATGGACCTGGGACTTAGGTAATGGCACTACTAGTAATCTTCAAAACCCGCAGGTCAGATACCAAGTCAGCGGCCTCTATCCAGTTTCTCTGAGTGTTACCAATCAGTTTGGATGTCAAGATGATATAATTATCAGCAATTATGTTACCGTCAATGCGCCTGATGTTAGCTTTAATGGGGATGAATTATTAGCCTGTGGACCGCCATTAGTAGTCAACTTCACTAGTGATGGTACTACTAGCGGGCTTCATTTCTGGGATTTTGGCGACGGTAATACCTCAACTCAAATCAACCCTACTCATACTTATCTCCAAAATGGTTCTTTTGATGTCAGACACATCATTCAGGATGCGCAGGGTTGTCGAGATACCTTGATCAAGGACGCCTATGTCAATATTGGGGTCAATACCCTTAGCGTTTATTCGCAAGATTCTTCTGTCTGTATCAACGACACTGTATTCTTCTTTACTAATGCTGCTTCCAATAGTCAGGTCTTTTGGGATTTTGGTGATGGCAATGTGGATAGTATTCATAATCCTTACCATCTCTTTGCCAATCCTGGCATCTACCAAGTCACTGCAAACATCTCGGACCAAAGCGGATGTACCAATACACTAAGCATCCCCATAGAAGTATTTGGCTATCCAACTGCAAATTTTACGGTAGCAGATACCAATAAAGGATGTGCAGTGCCATTTGATGTACAATTTGTCAATCAATCTGTTGGCGGCGTGTCCTACGCTTGGAATTTTGGTGATGGTAATTTTTCGTCCCTTCCCAATCCGCCTCATCAATATACCTTAGCGGATACCTTTGACGTCGCTCTCTGGGTTACCGGACCAGGTGGTTGCCTTACCAAAAAGACTGTTTATGACTATGTCTTAATCAAACCCCTTGAAGCGGGTTTTATGGCTGTCCCTCGGGGAGGCTGTGCACCTATAAACGTTGCCTTTGATGATACTACCAGTTCTATCTTTCCGATTACTTCTTGGCAATGGGACCTTGGCAATGGCAATACTTCTACCCTACGTAACCCCTTTACGACCTACTCAAACGTAGGAGTCTATGACGTAAACATGATCGTAGAAAATAGCCAAGGTTGTCGCGACACAGTTAGTAGGCCTTCTTATATCGGAGCGGGAACTCCTCCGGTGATCGAATTTACAGTCGATACCAATATCGCCTGCGCATTGGTAGAACTTCAATTTACCAACCTGACCCAAGGTGCCGATAGCTATATCTGGTATTTTGGGGATGGCGATACCGCTATGTCAGAAAATCCTGTGCACGGTTTTGCTGCGCTAGGAGATGTTGATGTCATGCTCATCGCAAGCGATCGGGGTTGTACAGACACCTTACTCAAGTCAGATTTTGTTCACATCCTCGATCCATTGCCGATTATCGGTCTTAGCGATAAAAAAGTCTGTCAGGTCCCTCAAAATGTTCTCTTCCAAAATATTTCGATCGGAGACGATTACTGGACATGGACGCTGCAGGACAGTATTGTTATGACCGACAACACTTTTTCTTATCCTATTACTGAGGAAGGGACTTTTCGGGTTTCTCTAACCGTAGGCAATCTGAGCACAGGTTGTGAGGTCACAGCTGAAGACTCCATATTGGTCGTACCAGTAGTCGCAGACTTCAGCGTCGATACCAACCAAGGCTGCGTTCCCCACAGGGTGAATTTTACCAACCAATCTACCAACGCTATCAATAGTTGGTGGTACTTGGGGGAAGGAGATACCATTTTGAGTCCCAACGCCGCTAAGACCTACCTAGATTCAGGTTTTTATAGCATCAATCTCATCGTACAAAACAAGCTCAATTGCTTTGACACCATCTATAGACCCAATTATATCATAGCCAATGATATCTATGCAGATTATATCACTACGACTCCTACCGCAGGCTGCTTGCCCTTAAGTGTTAGTTTTGCTGATCGCTCTGGCAGTACTAGCAATATCGTGAGCTGGCTCTGGGATTTTGGAGATGGTTCGACCTCTAGCCTCCCCAATCCAACGCATGTATTTGATAGCGCCGGTTACTTCAGCGTACGACTTACCGTCACAGATGCTAATGGTTGTACCCATACCCTAGAACGTGAAGATGATATATTTGCGAGTCAACCGATTGCCGATTTTGCCGTCAATCCGTCAGTCAATTGTCCTGATATCAATAGCACTTTTGTGACTCTCTCTGAGGGGTACGGCCTTTCTTATCTATGGAGTATGGGAGACGGTACAAGTTCTTACTTAGCTAATACGCTGCATGCATACGCTGACACAGGTTATTATGATGTGAGTCTTTTGGTGACCGATGTCAATGGCTGTCAAGACTCTATCACAAAGCTAAATCATGTAGAAATACGGGAGCTCTTGGCCAACATACAAGTTGATACCACCTACGCTCCATGTCCGCCACTGGACGTAAGCTTTTTATCTGACACCAGTTACAATCATCCCAATGTTAGCTGGTTCTGGGATTTCGGGGATGGGGCTACTTCCACTTCTCCTTATCCTAATCACGTTTATACTCAACCGGGAGTTTATGATGTTACCTTTATCATCAGCTCGAGCGTAGGCTGTAGCGATACCATATTTTATGACGATCTGATCCATATCGAAGGTCCTAAAGCCGAAGTCGCTTTTGACCCCAGCGAAGGTTGCCCAGGTACTGAATTTACCTTCCGGGCCATCACACAAGATAGCCTGCAATTTGAATGGCTCTTTGGGGATGGCAATACTGGGCAAGGTCTAATCACCAGCTATACTTATAGTGATCCTGGAGTCTATACCCCGATCTTAGTATTGGAAGATACTTTAGGTTGTCAGGTATTCACTCCAGCTGATTCAACCATAGAAATCTTTACCCCTCCTACCGCCGCTTTTACGGCAGATCAAACAGTTCATTGTGATACGGGTAAGGTTACATTTATTGATCTTTCGAGCTCGCCCACTAGCCCCATTGTTTCATGGTTGTGGGACTTTGGAGATGGGAATACTAGCAGCCAGCAAATTGCCATTCATACCTACCAGACGCTAGGGAAATATGACGTCAGCTTGACCGTTACTACCGCCGATGGCTGTAGCGATGTGATTGTGATGTCCGATTTCATCGAACTCTTCCCTGCCCCACAACCTATCCTCAATCCATTACCAGGCATTAATGGTTGTGAAGATTTTAGTATCAATGTCAATCTAGACCCCAATAATCATCCTTATGCCCTCCAAACTTGGATGTGGAATGCAGGAGATGGGAGCGGTAACCAACCTACCGGTAATGGCTTTAGCCATACTTACACCGATGCAGGTAGCTATACCCTTTCGGTAGTAGTGAGCGATGAAAATGGCTGCTCCGCAGAACGCTTGGAGTCGATCACTGTACATCCGCTGCCTGAAGTTTCATTTACGGCTTTAGACAGCATGGGCTGTGCGCCCTTTACGACCAGCTTTAGCTCCAATCTCAATGACGGGATCATTGACTGGACATGGGATTTAGGAGATGGAAGCTTTGCTACCCAAACCCAATTTGATCATACCTATCAAGACAATGGTTGGTATACAGTCAGTCTCAGCGTGATAGACACCAATGGCTGTCGCAATAGCCTAGAAAAAGAAGCTTACATCAAGCTTTCTGTGCCTTTGGTAGATTTTAGTATGAGTGATACCGTTATCTGCCCCGGTAGTACGGTCAATTTCTTTGACCAAAGCTTGGCAGATACTACGCTTAGTAGCTGGGAATGGACGTTCGGCGATGGAGCCGTCAGCAACCAAAGCGATCCTAATCACAGCTACCAACAAGCAGGTATCTACCCGATCAAACTGTTAGTCTCAGATATATTTGGCTGTACAGACAGCCTAGAAAAGCCTTATGGAATCGAAGTACTGCGTGATGAAGTCCCCAAAGTGCTTGCCCTGAGCAGCGTAAGCGTTGTAGGCTCTCAGACCGTAAGAGTGGACTTCCCCGCCTATGCCAATGTGCATAATGATTTTGGAGCCTATGTCCTTTATCGCAAGGATGTCAGTGGCAATTTTGTAGAAATCATGCGCGAGAACCGCCTCAATGTCAATCAGTTTGAGGATATTATGGCAGCAAGTCAAACAGGACCAGTATGCTACAAGGTTCAAGTAGAAAATCATTGCGGCACGACCTATGACCTCGACCTTGCAGAGGAGCATTGTACTATCTTTTTAGAAGCAGAAGGCCAAGTGGATGAGATCGTTCTTAATTGGACGGAATACATCGGCTGGGACGAGGTAGAGCAATACAATATCTATCGCGTACAAAATTACCATCCCAATCAAATGGATTGGGTAGGAGCTGTGCCAGGTACGCAAACCTACTTCCACGACCAAGACATGTGGTGTTATGATGGCTTTAGTTATCGGATCGAGGCCTTGGCGGCGGGAAGTCTGCAAAGTTTCTCAGATACCGCCTACGCTAGCCCAATCCATTTTGCCCCAGCAGATTCAGCCCACATATTACGGGTCTCGATAGAAAGTAATGAATACGTAACCGTAGAATGGGAAATCCCCGAAATCGAGCGAGCCGCCGCAGTTGTGATCGAAAGGGATCAAGGCAATGGATACAAACAGCACTATCAAGAACTTAGTAGCGGTAACAAAACCAAGTTTCTCGACAATGAGGTAAATGTGCAAGCTCAATCATATGCTTATCAGGTCTTTGTAGTAGATAGCTGTGGTGATTATACCCAACAAGGTCGTCGTGGCATCTCTATCCTCTTGCAAGCTAGCCAACAAGGCAATCATGTTGATTTGACTTGGTCTCCTTACCAAGGATGGACTTATGGGGTTCAATCATACACTATCGAATACTACGATCCCTTACTCAATGAGTTTGTAGAGCTCGCAGTGGTCGATGGTAACACTCGTAGCTTTACCGACGACCGCTTGCTAGGTAATCAAGGTCAGGCTTGTTATCGTGTGATCGCTCAGGAGAGTGAAGGCACTCGCTTAAACAGTATTTCGAATGAAGCCTGCGCTAGGTTGGATGGATTGATTATCACGCCGACAGCCTTTAGTCCAAATGCTGATGGGAAAAATGACAATTTTGCCGTAAGTGGTATCTTCTTGGATAGCTATAACATTAAGATTTACAACCGCTGGGGGGTGGAAGTCTTTAATAGTCAGAGTATTGGCGATGATTGGGACGGGCTCAATCATCAAGGAGAATCCTGCCCAGAGGGAGTGTATGTTTTTGTAGCCACGGGAGTAGATTTCAACGGGCATAGCATCGAGCGTGTCGGTAGCGTGACCTTGATCCGCTAGTTGGGGCGCAGGTTATGGACTAAGGATGATTTTCAGTATGTTTGGGCCTTATGAGACAACACAGGCACAAATTACTGGGGAGCTTAGCCTTGCTTGGGCTTGCGATTTTGAGTAGCTGTAGTCAAGTCACTTATGAGCGGGTGATCATCGATCAACGCTTTTCTGTGGAGGTGCCTCACTACATGGAGCCCCAAGACAATATGCATCAAGACGCGCCCCTGCAAAGAGGCAATGTCTATGAAAGTACCTACTTAATAGGCCGATACGATTCTTTGCCCGAAGGAGAAACAGACTTAGAAGCTTACTATCTCAATACGTTTCAGCAGATACTGCCGGGAGTACCTGTGCCTTATCCTGATTCAATCAAAATTGATGACAAACTGGCGCTTCATGTCCAAGCCGCCGGTAGCTATTCCAATAGAACCCTTATCTACGATCTTACGCTGATCCAAGGGGAAACATTTTTGTATCAGATTTTGTCTTGGACAGAGCAAAAAGCAGCGGCAGACCACCTTAATGATATGCGAAGAATTTGGCAAAGCTTCGCGGAGCTTAGTAGGTAGCAAAAAGTATTCAGTACAGAGAAAAGCGGTCTTACTGAACCGTATAGACGTATTTTCCCAAGTCTTAATACTGAATACTATTGTCTTACTACTTAAATAGAGAGTATAAAGCAGTAAGCCCCGTTAACTTGAGGTTTGATAGAAATGCTTAAGGATGGCCTTTTTTATAGTTGAGTTTTGTTGAGTGTTTTCCGCTGCGCGGAACGTTCCTAGCGTTCTGCGAAGCAGTAAGGCTCACAAAGACGCCCATACCATAGTACACAAAATACTCAAGTCCAATACTCTATACTTAATACTCACTACTAAATACTCTGAAGCTAAATGTGTCGCAGCGATTCGATAGGATCTACGCGAGCGGCTTTCCAAGCGGGATAATAACCAGAGATAACTCCTACCCCAAAGCAAGCAAACAAGCCAATTAAGGTCCACAACCAAGGAATCACAAAGTCCCCATCAAAGATCAAACTGGCAACTAAGTTGCCAAGTCCAATACCAAGCAGTACGCCGACAACCCCACCTACCTGGCAAATCACCACTGCCTCATATAAAAACTGCCTCAGGATATCTTTTTTAGAAGCTCCCAAAGCTTTACGGAGGCCAATCTCAGTCGTCCGCTCTGTCACTGCCACCAACATTACGTTGAGCAAGGCAACAGATGCGCCCAAGAGCGTGATGAGCGCAATAGCAGTCGCAGCAAAGGTCAAAACACTAATTTGCTCAAAAAACTGATCCAGGATTTCTTCGCTCTTGACGATGGTAAAATTGTTTTGCTCCTCTAAGCGCTGACCGCGAATGAGACGAAATCGACCGGTGGCTTCCTCGATCAAATAATCGATTTTGGCGGGATCAGCGACAAAGACATTGAGCGTCATTGAGCCAGTTCGATTAAAGTGATTGCGCAAAGTAGAAAGTGGTATCAACATAGTTTTGTCCGCCCCAGATAGGCCGCTCGAGCCCTGAGATTCGAAAACACCGACTACTTTGTAACTATGGCCATTGGCATAGACGGTTTTGCCTATGGGAGAAGTATTGGGAAAAAGACGGTCTCTGACCTCCCCTCCTAAAATGGTTACCCCTCTGGCTAACTCAACGTCTTCGGCAATCAGAGCCCGTCCTTCGGCAATAGCCATACTGGCAACCTGAGGATAGTATTCATCCCCACCAACAATCTGAATATTGGAGTTGGTCGTTTCGTTACGATATTTGACTTGATTGGCCCCTCCACCGGAAGTAGTAACACTTACATTGGCAAGATCAGCATAGTTGTCTTTGAACTCAAGCGCTTGACGGTAGGTGATCGGAGGATATTTGACGCGATTACGCCCCCGACGCCCAATTTGAACTGCCGTGGCCTTATTAAATATCCGAAAATTATTGGTACCCAATTGTGCAAAGCTATCTGTCATCCCTTGGCGAATCCCTTCAATGGAAGTCATTACTAGGATTAGGGCGGTAATGCCTAGGGCAATGATAAAAATAGTAACGCCGGCCCGAAAAGCATTTTTTCGGATAGCGTCTAAGGATTGACGAATGCTAAGCAGGAAGCGCATTGTGTAAAAATAATAAAGCAGATTCAGCTTACAAGCTGAATCTGCCATTATAAACTTAAAGTCTGCAAATGATGCTTATTGCAGCACTATTTTCTCGACTTTGGTTCCTTCTGGAGTAGTCAGGTGGACAAAGTACACGCCTGCAGTCAAGCTAGAAAGGTCAAGCGTACGATCTACACGGCTAGTATTACGGCTTACTTCACGCAATACTTTTTGGCCTTGTAGGTTGTAAATTTTCAACTCCATATTGGTCGGACGCTCAGTTTCAACAAAGATGTTGAGCTCCCCTGCTGTGGGGTTAGGGAAGACTTTAAAGCTTTCGACCAAGTCAATTTCATTGTCAATGTTTGTAAACATAGCGCTATCTACCGAAACTACCGCTCTGACATAGGGATCTTCAGAAGTAGCATTGCGATATGTACCCCAAGTACCAGAGATAATTTCATAGGAACGAAGAGAGAAAGGAGCTAAACCACCTGTCTCAGTCAAACACACAATACAATCATCATCCTGAATATAGCTAACCATGAACCCTAGAGAATCAATCGTGATCGGCGTAGTCAAATCATGACGAGTCCAACCAATGTTGGCAGGATCTATATTGATTTCATTTAAAGGAATCTTTTGCTGATAAAGCTGATTACCTGGAAGGTTAGTCGCAGGATCATATTCAAAGATTTGTGCGATCATCCCCTCGGTAGGCGTACAGTTATTCAAGCCAGAAAGGAAGAACTCAAGCGCTGTGATGGTCACAGGATAAGCAAATGGCTCGAAATATATCCCAACCCCGCTGTCGTCATTGTTACTGGACCAGTTGATCAGTCCTAGATTGTTGGCGTTAGGCGAAAGCAGGCTTTGGAAATTACTGCTGACATAGTCAAAGTTGACTTCCGTACCAGTGGTATCCACGGCTACGAGTTCCGCGGAGCGGGCATTATTGGTCCCATTGATATCTCCTAAAGTAGTAGGATTGGTGATAACGATGGAGTAGGTATAAGGACCGGGGAAAGGAGGGTTGAATTGAAGATTATATTGCACTTCAGCGGCCATCCCTTGGTTGAGTCCACCAAAAATGGTGTCAAAATCTAGATAAAGCTGATTACCTACTGTATCGGTAATAGTAGCAAGGGTGAAGATATCACCTGTTACATCGGTATTACCCGCATTGGAAATCAGACCACGGAGCGGAAAATTGTTAGTCGCTCCTCCTTGTGGCCATGGGACAAAGAATCCAGCGCGATCAGCATTATCTACAGCCGTAACGTCCAAATCGGTGATGGCGAGTAGAGGCGTTGCCGGAGGGTAAAAGGTGATGCGAGAGTTTGCCCCTGGCTTACTGTTAGCGTCGATTGGTAAACTAGGTGCAAGAATTCCCACTGTACCCGTGATGTTTTCAATACCCGTAACAAAAGGGAAAGGATCACCATCATAGCCAGTAGACCAGTTTCCAGACATACTCTGATACTGGAAAGTGATGGTAGAATCACCTCCATCCAAAATTACTTGAAAAGTATTTGAGCCAGACCATTGGTTAGGATCTACGGTGGCATCTACCCAATAAGGCACAGAATTGTAAGTAACTACAAAGCGATTATTGGTTACATCAGAGTAATAATATACTTCACCGGGATTGCCAAAGCCAGAAAAAGAGAGGTCGGCCATGTAAGGGGCAATCACATCATTGGGGGAAGAGTTAGTAGGGGTAGGTGGGAAACCATCGGCACCAGAAGATATATTGACACAGCTACCGTCATTTAAGCTCAAAAAGCCGTTTGAACCAATACAAACTTCGGTTTTACCTGTCCAGTAAAACTGAAAATCAATCCCCAAAGGAATTTTGCCAATCACATTGTCATCGCCAAGACCAGCGACTTTGGTACCAAGGTTGTTGGAGATAATTTCAACCCAATCATAAGCAGGCCCGCCGGGATCGCTATCCGTAAGCCAAGTGTAGCCATAAGAATCAGGACCACCAGAGGTAGGCCAAGGAAGCTGAGCCCATCCCTGGCTAGCCATCAGCCCCATAAAAAGGAGTAGGGTAAGTTTTTTCATATGTAAAATCGTGTTATAAGGTTAAGGCGAATCAAGCCGCTAAAATAATAAAATCTTCTTCACTTATGTTATTGTGGAGTCAAAACTGCCACACAGGTTAATGTATCCGGCGTAGTGGTAATAATTTGATAACTAAGACCAATCGAGCCATCTGACTCCAAAGAGCCCCCGCCATTGACGATACCATAAGCCATAAATTGTGGTTCCATATCCAAGACCTTGGCTCCCAGCAATTCTGCCACTAATTTGGTGGCGACTCCGCTTTGATTATGAAAATTTTCGAGGGCTAGGGTCCGAGGGTTAGGGCCATCGACGATGGAGAGACTAAAGCTGACTTGCGTACCTTCACAGTCCTCCACACAGGAATAGCTGCCTAAAAACTTATCTTCCCAGCGGTTTTCACATTTATCGCCCTCGAAGCCGGGCAAACAAACGCAACGCGCTTCATTACTATTGAGCGCTAAACAGGAATCTGTGCGTACCGCATCACAGTCTTTATTGATACAAGGATCGAGTACAATTCCGCAATCTGGACCAATGAATCCTTCTGGGCAATCACAGCTGCCATCTACACAGATCCCATCGTTGAGACACGCTACTCCCTCGCAAGGATCGTTGACACATGCTCCTAAAAGTAAACCAAGGAGCCCAAGAGCAATCATTCTATTCATATACACTACCTATTTACTCCCATAACGCAAAATTCCCTATCAAAAGTGGGGTAAGCTTATAAATGCCATTCAGGCGGCAAATTTATTGATTGAGTGTGCGAAGGTAGGCATTTGAGAAAGAATCTGGCTCAGATAAAAAAGGAATGACTACTTTTATGTTATTACCACTTGCTGAACTACTTGTATTATGACTAT
Source organism: Bacteroidota bacterium (assembly GCA_039024315.1). GTDB lineage: Bacteria > Bacteroidota > Bacteroidia > J057 > J057 > JBCAWW01. Next base: position 9,341 of record JBCCQN010000153.1, on the reverse strand, counting down.
TGGCAACGACATCCTCATCTTGGCTTTGGCCCGTGGAGATGATGATTACGGCTCTACCGCTTGGTCTTTGGCCCAAGCAATCGCAGAAAATAGAAGGGTGTTTTATATAGAGCACCCCTACACTTGGAAGGAGGCTGCTACCAAAGCCGCCAATCCAAGACTGCAAGCTCGTCGTAAGGCTAGAAGCAAACGCAATTCTATCTTAAAGCCGATACTTGATCAAGTTGAAAATCTGCATGTCCTAGTTCCTCCGGTCATGCTTCCGATCAATTTCTTGCCAGAAGGCAAATTGTACGATCGCTTACTCGCTTTCAATCGTACTGCTTTCAACCATTGGCTAACTGAACAAATCGAGACGCACGATATACAAGCTGAGATTTGGCTCAATATCTTTAATCCCTATTTCAATCCTCCTTTGGAAGGTATCAAGAAGGTTTACTACTGTATAGACCGGATGGAAGAGGCCCCTTATCTGCAAAAACATGGTCCTGCCCTTGAGCAACAGATTATTCGGGATTCAGATATTGTACTCAATACTTCCAAATTTCTGCTCAACCATAGTCAACTTTCGGGGGCCAAAAGGGCAGAATTGTTACGTAACGCAGCAGACTTTCCCCTTTTTGCTAAGGCTGTCTCCATCTCAGCGCCCTTACCTTTTGCCATGAAGGAGCGCGATGCTCCCGTCAACCTCATCTACATTGGTAGTAATGATGACCGCATTGATGTTGGGCTGGTCCAGCAAATTGTGCAGCAGAGACCCAATTGGCAATGGTGGTGGATTGGGCCTGTAAAACGAGATGCAGTATCGCCTCTATTTGAGCTGCCTCAATGCCGCTTTTTAGGAAGTCTCCCCCAACGCGAACTTAGTAATTGGTTGCGCCATGCCGACTGTGGAGTGATACCTTTTAAATGCAACGCATTTACCCAAGCTATCTATCCACTCAAAGTGCACGAATATCTAGCTAGTGGTAATGGTGTGGTCAGCACGCCTTTTTCTAAGGATATGCTACAGCTACATCCGCATACCCTCAATGCGCAAACGGCTGATGAATGGGTGCTTTCAATCGAAAAACTGATTCCACAAAACAAAACAGAGCAAAGAAAAATTCGCTCTGCTTTCGCTAGCCAACATAGCTGGACTAGCCGTGCGAGCGAACTCTTTTCGCTGCTCTCTGAGTTGCCTACCACCTCAAATAGCAACATTCAAAAAAAGCGTCTATCCGCTTAATTTGGGCGATTTTGCATGTAAGAGATTGCCCAAAATGTACGCTTTTTTCAAATCAGGTCTTCCCTCCAGCAGGCACTACTGCCCTACTCTCGACCAAACATGATTTATTCTTGCCAATAAGCCAGAATAAATCACCGTTGAAACAATTATTTCCATATTCGGTTAGTTTATGCGTATATTTAAATAAACGTTCAACCTATTGTAAGAAAGGATTCACTTTTGCAATACACCGAATTACTTATGAATCCATTATTGCCCCGTCCCCGCAAACCAGTGCTCTCTAGATTCGAAAGATTACAAGAATTTATAGTATTAGGCATCTGTCTTTTGGCCTGCCTTGGGATCTTTGTTAAGATCGTATTTTTTTAGCGTACAGCAGTCTTTTGACAGATAAGCCACAAAAAATAACGGCTAACGCGAAATATTGCGTTAGCCGTATTTTTTATCATTAATATTGGAGCAACCAAATAAGCTCATGAATCCTTTAAATCCCAGGACCCGCAAACCCGTGCTCTCCCGTACTGAGCGCATTCAAGAACTTGCCCTTCTTGCCATCTGTTTAATAGGCTGTATCATATTCTTTGTTCAAGTCGTTTTGTTTTAGCGACATATGCAGCATTTCCTTTTCAAAGTAGGCAGACGAAAGTATAGTAGTCCTAGGGCTTATACTCTCCGCAAGTGGATCAAAAACCAATTGGTCCTCGACAAACTCGAGACCCCCACCGGTTATTTGGTGCTCGGTATCATTGCGCTCGTGCTCTCTTATGCCATCGTCAGCGCAGAAGCTCGCATCGCTTGGTTAATTCTCCTCAATGTAATTTTGTTGCCAGCCATGTTGGGGGCGATGCTAAGTGCTCGCTTTGGCATTTATGTGCTGAGTGTGGGCGCCTTCGCAGTAGCTTCTTTTGAGCGCTTTGTGCCGACCTTACCCCTAGATAGCTATCTAGACGCCACCATATTGATCATGCTATTCGGCATACTCGTTCGGCAAAGCCGAGAACGAGATTGGACTTTTCTCCGTAACGGACTGAGCGCCGTATTGACTATCTATCTAGCTTATCAGGGATTACAACTTTTCAACCCTCTCGCCCCCAATGGAATGGCTTGGGTGCAAGCCTTTAGGGAAAGTGGTTTGATTTTATTGCTATTTTTCGCCGCTTTATTTGCTTGGCAAAAGTTTGAGGACCTACGCTTTTTCACCTTCTTTTGGATTAGCTTGGTCACGCTTTGTTGCTTGTATGGTTTTGTCCAAGCAGTAGGAGATCTTCCCAGCTATGAACTAAACTGGCTATTGGAGAACAAAGACCGCTTCCTTGATTTTTATACTTGGGGCGGGCCTAGAGTATTTTCTATATTCTTTGATCCTACTACCTTTGGCATCCTGCTGGCCTCGACCATCTTACTGAGTGGAGGTGTATTGGCTGATTCTAGCCTAAAATCTTGGCATAAGGGTCTGATCGTCTTGGCTATGCTGATTATGTTTGTAGCGATGGTGCTGAGTCGCACCAGAACGGCCTTTGTCATCTTACCGGCTGGCTTTATCTTCTTTGCTTTGCTGAGCATGGACAAGCGTTTGATGGCAGCCGCAGGCATTATGACCCTCCTCTTAGCCGCGTTTGTGATTGCCCCCATCCAAAACCCTAGCATCCGCAATTTCCAAAAGGCTTTTCATCCAGAAGAATCTCTGAATTATCAGATTCAAATGGAAAATCTCAGCTATCTGCAGTCCCATATTCAAAAGCATGCCATGGGCTCGGGCCTTGGTACTACCGGAGAAATTGGCGAAAGGTATGCTCCTCACAGTCGATTCTCAGCCTTTTTGACTCGTTCTGGCTATATACAGACTGCGGTAGAAATGGGCTGGGTAGGCCTCGCGCTATTCTTATTGATGATTGGTACTGCTCTTTGGATTGGCGTGCGGACTTATTTTAGACTCCCTGCGGGGAACGCTAAGATCTATAATCGTAGTTTTTTGACGGTAATATTGGTGTTGCTGCTCGCACATTATCCTCACCAAATTCTCACCCAATGGCCTACCAATATTCTTTTTGTCCTCTCTATGGCGATCGTGGTGCACGCCCAAAGAGAAGTATAACGGAATTTCTTCCTACTTTTTTTCTCCTAGAATGAGCTATTTCGCATAAACACTTAGAACTATGCGATCCCTCCTCTTTACCCTTTGCCTATGCTTTGGGTTGAATCTCGGCCATGCTCAACTGCTAAAAATCAGACATGATGCCCCTATTCCTGCTAAAAGCTTCCTCTTTGGTTTTGAAACAGGTGGTCAGGGAGGAATTGGCCAAAATCCTGATACCGGTGAACGTATATCCTTTCACAACTACCGCCTCCGGCCCCGCCTCGCCTTTGTCCCCTCGCAAAACCTAGCCATCGGCATCCAAGTCGAGTACGAATGGACATGGACGCACCTAGCTCCAGTCGAAAACTATTATGGTTATGGGGCCTTTATCCGGTACTATTGGGGCAGTCGTCAAGCAGGCGATGATGACTTCTTCGTTCGCCTAAACTATTTTCTTGAGCTCAATTATAACCGCAGCTCAAATCCAGCTGAAGAAACTCAAGATTTTAGCGAGATCCCTGCTCCCTTGGCCACTGCCAGCTTCCAAGATATGAGCGCCGTAGCAGGCCTAAATATCCGATTTTGGAAAGGCCTCATTTTTGAAATGGGTTTAGGCCTCCACTATATGCCTACCCATCCGAGCGAGCGAAATTGGCAAGTAGGCGGCAGGCTAGGTGTCGATTGGCTCTTCAATGCCAATTAGACTTTCCAGTAATTCTGTAAATTGCCTCTATGGCGCTATCTTATCGTTCGCAGCGGCGATTACAGGAAGTATTATGGACCATGGCCTTTTTTGTCATTGGGGTCAATGTTTACAGCATGGTCCGATTTTGGGAAACCGAAGGCTACCCTCTATCTGAACTAATCGGTGATGCAATCACTGCGACCATTGGAGGGGCAGTCGGAGGTATTTTACTCACTGTTTTTCACCAATCTGTTTTACATCGACAAGCGCGCAGACGCTCTTTCCGTTTTTTGATCTTGACCGAGACTATAGCGGACCTCTTCATCATCTTTTTAGTCTTTATTCCGGTTACAACTTTATCGGGAGTCTTATTTGGCGGTATGGATTGGGCCGAATCTTTTGCTTACAATCTTGCCTACATGCGAAGTCTTCCTTTCCTCGGCCTAGTGTTATACTTATTGGTGTTGAGTACTCTCTTTAGCTTTTTTAGGCAGGTCAGTCGCAAATTTGGTCCAGGAGTGATGCAAGGGCTACTCATGGGCCGCTACCACAATCCCCGCGAAGACGACCGGATCGTCATGTTTTTAGATCTCAAAGCCTCAACCACCCATGCCGAAAAGCTAGGCCATATTCGATACTCACGCCTGCTCCAAGATTGTTTCTTTGATCTCAACAGTCTTTTGATCCCCTATGAAGCCCAGATCTACAAATACGTGGGCGACGAGGCCATCATGAGCTGGGACCTAGAATCTGGACTCCGCAATGAAAACTGTCTGCGGATCTACTTTGCCTACCGGCAGCTCTTAGAACGCAAACGTCCCTATTACGAAAGTGAATATGGTCTGCTGCCAGAGTTCAAAGCAGGCCTCAATGTAGGCCGAATCACCGTGGCTGAGGTGGGCGAAGAGAGAAGAGAAATCGAATATCATGGCGATGTTCTCAATACTGCGGCCCGTATCCAAGGTCAATGCAACATTTACGGCAAACAACTCCTGATCTCAGGGCCGCTACAAAAGATGCTTTTCAGCAAACAAGGCTTTGATATTAACCCCATCGGTGAAATCGAACTCAAGGGTAAAGAGCAGCATGTAGGTGTCTTTAGTGTTGATTTGCCACAAAAATCCATAATTTAGAGCGATGCTCGCTACCCAACACCATACACGCACTGTACTGGGACATATCCACGAATATATCAGTGGTCAGGGATTTTACTACGCTAAGCAAGAAGTAGCAAACTTTTTCTTATCCCTCCAGACCAAACCATTTGTGATCTTGGCGGGCATCTCTGGCACTGGCAAATCTCAATTACCGCGCCTACTCGCCCAATCCTTGGGCCATGGAGACAAGGTACGCCTAATTCCCGTCAGACCCGATTGGACTGACGATAGTGATCTTTTGGGCTATGAGGATGTGGAGGGCAACTTCCGTCAACAAAGCTTGCTCGAAGTCATACTCGAAGCACAGGCAGACCCCAGCTCGCCCTATTTTGTCATACTCGACGAAATGAATCTGGCGCGAGTGGAGTACTATTTTAGCAGCTTTTTGAGTCTATTGGAGAGTCGCCAATGGCAAGAAGACCAGATTGTTACGGCGCCCTTGTTGAGTAGCGCTATCCGCAAACGCCACCCCGTGTTGAGCGAGGCCAGTATCCCAGAAAACCTCTATCTCATCGGTACTGTCAATATGGATGAAACCACCCATCCTTTTAGCCGCAAAGTACTCGACCGCGCCAATGCCATTGAGATGAATGAGATACAGTTAGATTGGCCGCCGGAGAGTGAGGAGGTACCGCCTTTGGCGAACGTTTATAATGACCTTCTCCGAGCACGTTTTCTTCATGTCAAGGATATCTCCTCCGGAGAACGCCAACAATTACGGCCTTGCCTGCTGGTGTTGATGGAATTAAATGCCATCCTCCAATCTGCCGATCTACAGTTTGGGTATCGGATCCGCGACGAGATTGCCTTTTATATGCTTAATCGCTATGAAATCAGCGAACTCTTGACGGCCAATGAAGGGCTCGATTATCAAATCCTACAAAAGATTCTCCCTCGCATCCAAGGTAGCTCGCGACGCCTCGGTCAATGTCTCCGAGAGCTGATCCAATATCTAGGCCCCAAGCAACCCAAACTCTCCCAACAGATGGGAGCAGATGAAATCATGCAAAAAATTGGGGACCCACGCCGCGCCCAAGTCAAATACCCTCGTTCCCTCAGCAAACTCCTCCTCATGTACCGACGCTATGAAGAAGATGGTTTTACTAGTTTTTGGCTTTGATTAGCACGAAAAGTCCTCCTCTTAGTTAGGCGCAATTTTAGTACTTTCCTTGGTCCCTCAATGGAATTACATTTTGCTAAACAAGAAATTTCTCCTCGCTTCTCTCGAAATGAATGGCGGTAGGTGTCTGCATGTAAGCCGTTTCGCCAGAAATAAGCGTTCCGCGCAGCGGTAAGCCCCTACTCAATCCCTCTCTCGCTCGAATCTCAGCAACCACTTATAAAACTCCACTGAGGTATAAACCTCGGACCAAGCATTGTGATTATTGACAGGATGCGAACCGGAAGTAAAGATATAGCGATGGTTTTGATAATCAGCCTCTTTGACCTTATTACTGTGATGGAAAGGGGTCTCATTGATCAATTCGATCTTTTCTACTGCTCCTTTGGTCTCCGCATGCATAACAGACTGATCAGCCAAATTATGGGCGGTCCACATCGGGAGATTTTTGAAGCCCTCGTAGCTTTCCACGCCATGCTGCCCCCCACAAAGCGGCGCCACGGCCGCAAAATTTTCGGGGATACGACTAGCGACTCCCCAAGTACCATGGCCTCCGCGGCTAAGCCCAGTAAGATAGACACGATCAACATCAATATTGTATTCAGCAGCAACTTCAGCAATGATTTGGGGATAGGCGGCGGTCCCATGATAAAATTGACCTTGGCTGATGTGAGGAATGATGTAAACAAAAGTATTGAGACGTAGCTGTTTGATTTCCGTTTCTAGACCGCTCGTCTCTTTGAGGTATTTGGCAAGGTTGCGTTCGTAAACCACATCTACTTTCCCTCCTCCAACACTCGTACCTCCGTGAAAAAACATAATCACCGGAAAAGCTTCAGAATCTTTATTGCAGGAGTGGGGGATATAGAGGTTATAACCATCAACATTGGTGCCTTCATATTGCTTTTCTACGAGGTAGAAGTCTCCCGTGGAGGTATCGCTTTTTTGGATCGGCTGAGGCAGCAAAAAAGCCGTTAGCAAGCTGAGAGTAGCGAATGTGCTTAAGATATTCATAATCAGTAGATTTGATAAAGGACCTGAATAAATAACTCTTCAGAAGAGACAAAATTGCTTAGGGCTTAGCTTCTATTATTGCGATAGGCTTTACGCCTTTCTTTTTTGAGAGTCTTGGTATGGAAGCGATGCAAACTTTCATTTAGCCCCCCTACGATGGTTGGCAGAGACTTTTGTAATAATCGCTCATAGTACGGAAAGGGTCGTGTCAGTTGGATAAACTGATCGCTCTTCATCACTAGCGCTTCAAAACCCAGATTATTGCCACCATAATAGCTGGCTTTCCGCTCAGGCCCATTGGCCGTAGGTTCATAATAATAATGGTCAAAATATTTGGCGGTGTCTCCGACCACAGAAGTAATTTCGGCGACTAAGTAATAGGGATCTTCAAACTTTATGCTAGCGTCTGCTTGTAAGGCTTCGTTGACAAAAGCGACTGAGTCCCAATTACCTAGTTTGACTTGCTGGGTATAATGGCTATAAAAAAAGTAAACAGGACAAAAATCAAATTTTGCTTTGAAGGCAGCAATCAAAGCTTGGTTGTAGCGTCTTTGCTCTTCTTCTATTTGGGCCGCTTTTTCAGACTTTCCTCGCTCTCTGAGAGCGTCGATAGTGGTTTGCTTGGTCTTGAGGCGAACCAGTAATACTCCTCCATCATATAGCCCATTGATTTGCATAGTCGCATGTCTCTTGCGGGCTTTGCGATAACTCTCTGGTTTGGATTTGCTACTATTTTCCTGCCCCAAAAGAAGAGCAGGGATCAACAATACCCACAACAATAAGTAATAGTGTTTCATGCTTGTATGCTTATGATTCCATCTCTGTCACACAAAAGATAACTTAACCAATAAATCTAAGTAGGTATCCCGAAGAAAGCGCGTGATCGGCGGAATTTGTATCTTCTTATTATGAAGCCAAGATATATAAGTCTGAACGATTCAGAACGCACCTCCCTGATCTCTTTGAAACGTCGTACTGCTAGCAATCGGGTGATGGAGCGCTGCCATTGTTTGCTATTGAGTGGCAAAGGCTATCAAATTGATCAATTAGCCGATATCTTCGAAGTTCGTCGTGATACGATTCGGGATTGGTTTGATCGCTGGGAATCAGAAGGTCTATCTGGCTTGGAAGATGCGCCCAAGTCAGGTCGACCTCGGAGACTGAGCCCATCAGAGGAAAAAAAATAATCGATCAAGCCCAGAAGGCTCCGATTCAGCAAGTCAAGCAATTTACCCAGCAAATGAGCGAGTTGTTGGGCAAGCCACTTAGCCCCAAGATTATCAAATCGAGTTTGCGTCGCGGCGGCATGGTCTGGAAACGCCTGCGCAACTCGCTCAAACAGCAGCGTGATCCGGTCCTCTATGAGTTCTTTGAGGCCGAAATGGCTCATCTGAAGCAAATGGCCCGTCAAACGGAAATAGATCTGTATTACCTTGATGAAACCGGCCTTCATCTCAACCCACACGTTCCCTACGCCTGGCAGCCCAAAAATACCACTGCTCTGCTACCAGCACAAAGAGGAAGAGGCAGAACGATTGTCGGTATTTTCTCTCCCATTAAGCAGGATCTGAAGGCCACCATCTTTGAAGGGGCGGTCAATGCCGACTGCATCATCGCCGTCATCGACCAATTCGCCCAGCAGGTCAACCGAAAAACCCTCATCGTGCTCGATCGGGCAACGATTCACACCGCAAAGAAAGTCATGGCTCAATGCAATCGTTGGAAAAGAATGGGCGTCTATCTTCAGTTCTTACCCGCTTACTCTCCAGAACTAAACCTCATTGAAATCCTATGGAAGCACTTGAAACACTTCTGGTTAGAACTTCACGATTATCAGTCTATCGATACCTTAGCCACGGCCGCTACCCAAATCCTTGCCAGCTATGGCAAGCATTACGCGATTTCTTTTGGATAGGTACTTAAAACCCGCGAAGCCTCCCTCCGAAGCTGCTACATAGGATACTTTGCATTCATCAAAATTGCGGATGCGTACAATATTGGCAAAGCTTCCATTAAATCGATCTCCCGACCACTTAGGATTCCCCCACATCCCATATTGC
>JBCCQN010000152.1:0-19834 GCA_039024315.1 Bacteroidota bacterium | reverse complement strand
TCCTTGACGATCAAATAAATGGTAGTGAAAATTTTAGACTTATAGCGGTCAAGCAATTCTGCAAAGCATTGCTCGTTTCCAGCCATGAATCCTTTGATGAGGGCTCTGTCTTCTGCAGAGCTAATTAGCGCCTTCTCCATGTTTTACTTAAGAGATTTAGTGAACAAGGTAAATTTGTGTCATAGACGTCGGTTGGAAATCTCTAAATGTGTGATAGTAGCGTTAGGAAAAAGCTGTATTACCGTTAATGTGCGAATCAAAGACAACAACAAATCGCAAACAATTGCAGCAAAATGAAAGTATCTTTTAAAAAATTTGTCTACTAACTTGCAGACATGGATCATATCTACATAAAAAATGCCAGAGTCAACAATCTGAAGAATGTTTCTGTGAAAATTGATCGCAACAAATTAGTTGTGATCACTGGGGTAAGTGGTTCTGGTAAATCTTCACTCGCTTTTGATACCCTCTATGCGGAGGGCCAAAGACGCTACGTAGAGAGCCTCAGCTCCTATGCAAGGCAGTTTTTGGACCGAATGGAAAAGCCAGAAGTGGATTTTATTCAGGGCATTGCGCCCGCTATGGCCATCCAGCAAAAAGTAAATACTTCTAATCCTAGATCGACAGTTGGCACCGTCACTGAAATCTATGATTTTCTCAAATTGTTATTCGCTCGTGCCGGAAAAACGTATTCTCCAGTGTCCGGAAAAGTAGTCACCCGTGATGCTGTAGGCGACATTGTTGAGTACATAATGGATAACGAAGCCGGTACCCGAGTTCATATATTGAGCCCTATAAAAGTTCGTAGTAAAGGCTATGAAGCTGAACTTGAACTCAGCCTGCAAAAGGGTTTTTCTCGGATCTGGAAGGACGGAGAAATCATCGAAATTGAAGATGAACTCGAAACGGCTGCCTCTGAAGATCATGAGACAATCGTGCTCCTAATCGACCGTATGGTGGTTAGAGAGGACGAAAAGAGAGAGCAGCGCATGCGCTTGGGCGATAGTGTGCAGACTGCTTATCAAGAAGGTGTCGGCAACGCTTGGATACAAATCAACCAAGACGAACCCAAAAAATTCTCCGAGCGATTTGAAGCAGACGGGATGCAATTTGAGGTGCCTTCGGTTAACTTTTTCTCCTTTAATAATCCTTACGGGGCTTGCAAAACCTGCGAAGGTTTTGGGCGTATCCTCGGGATTGATGAGGACCTCGTTATTCCTGATAAAAGTCGTTCTCTTTTTGATAATGCCGTCGCGCCATGGCGCGGTGAGACCATGAGTCAATATCAAAGAGACTTTTTAGCTGCTGCAGTCAAGACTGTCGATTTTCCGATTCACCGTCCTTATTACGACCTCAGTCAAAAACATAAAGATATGCTTTGGGATGGGATTCCCGGAGCAACAGGGATCCACGAATTCTTTGACTTCTTGGCCTCCAAGACGCATAAAATTCAATATCGAGTCATGTTGGCGCGCTACCGCGGCTACACGACCTGTCCTTCTTGTAAGGGTAGCCGCATTCGCAAAGACGCCAACTATGTCAAGGTCGATGGCTACTCCATCTCCGATTTTCTTTTCATGCAGCTCAACGAGCTGATGCCTGTAATGGAAAATCTCAAGCTCGACGATGCCGAAAAGATCATCGCCAAGCGTGTAATGAGTGAGATTCGTAACCGTCTGACCTATCTCAATCAAGTTGGCGTCGGCTATCTCACCCTCAATCGTAAGATCAACACCCTTTCTGGGGGGGAAATGCAGCGAATCAGGCTTGCAACCTCTCTCGGTAGTGGCTTGGTAGGTTCTATGTACATTCTGGACGAACCCAGTATTGGCTTGCACTCTCGCGATACCGATCAGCTGATCGATATCCTCAATCACCTACGCGATCAAGGCAATACCGTGATTGTCGTTGAGCATGACGAAGCCGTCATGAAAAGTGCGGACCAACTCATCGATATGGGGCCAGGTGCGGGTGAATATGGGGGAGAAGTCGTTTTCAATGGCAAATGGGCGCAAATGATGAAGGGTAAGACCCTTACCGCTCAATATCTCAATGGTAAAGAAGAGATTGCCGTTCCGGAACGCCGCCGTAAATTTTCTAGCCGCATTGAACTAATAGGTGCAAGACTCCATAATCTCAAAGGTTTAGATGTCGAGATTCCGTTGCATGCCATGACGGTAGTTACGGGCGTGAGTGGCTCTGGTAAATCAACCTTGATTCAAAAGATACTCTATCCATCGATCCGCAAGCACCTAGGTGAGTTTGGCGACAAAGGAGGCTATCTCAAAGAGTTGAAAGGTGATTTACACCTGATCGAGAAAGTAGAATTGGTCGATCAACAGCCAGTAGGGCGCTCTGCTCGCTCCAATCCGGTCACTTATATCAAAGCTTACGATCATATTCGTGATCTCTACTCCAAGCAGCCATTGGCCAAAGTCAAAGGCCTCAAGCCTGGCGATTTCTCTTTCAATGTAGAAGGAGGTCGTTGTGATGAATGTCAGGGTGAGGGCTATGTAACCATCGAGATGCAGTTTTTGCCAGATGTGAAGTTGCTCTGTGATGTTTGCCAAGGGAAACGCTTCAAGCGCCATATCTTGGAGGTTACCTACAATGGCAAAAACATCCACGATGTGCTCAACATGACCATCTCCGAGGCTCAGGAGTTTTTCAAGGAGCACAAAAAGATTCACACAAAGTTAGATATCCTCAATCGAGTCGGTTTGGGCTACCTTCGCCTCGGCCAAAGTACTAGTACTTTGTCCGGCGGGGAGGCACAACGTATGAAGTTGGCTTTCTTCTTGGCCCAGAGTGCTTCTGCCAAAAATGCTTTCTACATCTTTGATGAACCTACCACAGGTCTTCACTTCGACGATATCAAAAAGCTACTGGCCGCCATGAACGAACTGGTCGAAAGAGGCAATACTGTACTGATCATCGAGCATAATCTTGAGGTGATCAAATGTGCGGACTGGCTGATAGACTTAGGACCCGAAGGCGGACAAGATGGCGGTCAATTGCTCTTCCAAGGACGCCCAGAGGATATAGTTGAGGTCGAAAACAGCCACACAGCCAAGTATTTAGCAGAGAAGCTTTAAGTTACTTCACCCTTCGGGGAACGATTGCATTTGTATTAGCCAATGGCAAAAATTACCTTTTGTCAAAGGCTATACTATGCGCTACTACTTGCTACTTGCCCTTATTTTAGCGTTCGGCTGTGCCGAACGAAAAATACAATCTCCTCCCGCTCAAGCAGACAATGGTCTCTGCCAAAGAGATTATTTTACTGAAGCAGAAGCTAAAGAAATTCATGCGCGTTGGGCTTCTGAACTTAAAACGCTTAGCGATTGGCAAAAGAGAGCAAAGCGTATCAAGAGAGGCATTATTGAAGGGGCGCGCTTAGATAGTCTACCTGCTCGCACTCCGCTTAATCCCATCAGACATAGCCGTCGCGAAATGGAGGGTTATGCTGTCGAAAACTTTGCGATCGAAAGTCAGCCTGGCCTTTGGGTTACAGGCAATATTTATTCACCCCTTAAGCAAAAACCCCCTTACGCAGGCATTCTGAGTCCACATGGTCATTGGTCAGAGCCGGAGGATTACGGACGCTTCCGAGAAGATATGCAAATGCGTTGTGCAGCTCTAGCTCGGATGGGAGCTGTAGTACTAGCCTACGATATGAATGGCTATGGAGAAAGCGATCAGCTGCCTCACAAACATCCAGAAGCTGTCCGCATTCAAACTTGGAATAGCATACGGCTGCTGGACTATCTTGAGTCCAAGCCGGAGGTTGATCCTGCGCGATTGGGCGTTACCGGAGCTTCGGGTGGAGGTACGCAGAGCTTTTTATTGACCGCCCTCGATGATCGGGTGGCAGTTTCGGTGCCAACGGTCATGGTCTCTGGACATTTTTTTGGCGGCTGTGCTTGTGAGAGCGGAATGCCGATTCACCGTTCTACAGATCACCAGACTAGCAATGTAGAGATTGCCGCCTTAGCCGCGCCTCGTCCCATGATGTTGATTTCGGATGGTGATGATTGGACCTCCAATACTCCGGATTTTGAGTTTCCTTACATCAAGCGGATTTATGATTTCTTCGGCTTCGCCGAACGCGTGGAAAACGTTCATCTGCAAGAGGAAAAACACGACTATGGCCCCAATAAGCGCAAAGCCATGTATCCTTTTATGGCTAAGCACCTTGGTCTGGACCTCAGCAAAATTCAAAATGTATCCGGCGAAATTGATGAAAGCTTTGTCCGTCTCTTAGCCAAGGATCAGCTCAAAGTCTTCAATGCTGATAATCCCCGTCCTCCAGCTCGTCCTAATATTGTCCTGATCATGGTCGATGATATGGGTTGGGCAGATCTAGGCTGTTATGGGGGAGAAGTGGAGACGCCTAACATCGATCGCTTGGCAGCGGAAGGTACACGACACACTCAGTTTTACAACAATGCCAAGTGTACCACCACTCGAGCTTCTTTGACCACTGGTTTATACCCTCGACGCGACCGCGGTGATACCTTTTTGCTACGAGAAAACATGCGCACTTTTGGTGAGGTATTGAAAACGGCTGGTTACCAAACGGTGCTTTCGGGTAAGTGGCATTTGGGGCGAGACTCTGTGCGCCATCCTTACTACCGCGGTTTTGATGAGTATTATGGTCTACTTGACGGTTGTTCTAACTTTTTTGATCCCAGCCAGCCAGACCCCGATTATAAAGGCAATCGCGTCCGTTTTTTTGCCCAAAACGAGACTCGCATCACCGATTTTCCAGATGATTATTATACTACCGACGCTTTCACTGACCATGCCATTGAAACGATTAAGCGTTTTTCGAAGAATGAAGACCCCTTCTTCTTGCATTTGACCTATACCGCTCCGCATTATCCCCTACACGCTTGGCCGGAAGATATCGCCAAGTATCGCGGTAAATTCAGACAGGGCTGGACCAAAATGAGGGAAGAGCGTTATGCGAAGCAGATTGCAATGGGCCTAGTGGATCCTGAGACCATGCCGCTTTCTGATTTTGATGCTCGCGCCTACGCTTGGGATACTGCACAACAAGATTTTGAGGATCTACGGATGGCGGTTTATGCGGCAATGCTAGACCGAGTAGATCAAAATATTGGCCGGCTTCGCCGAACGCTTGAAGAACTAGGCGAGGCCAAAAATACCCTCATCATTTTCCTCTCTGATAACGGCGGCTGCGCCGAAGAACCCGGTGGCCGAGATCCAGAGCTACGCATTCCTGGACCCAAGGAGGATTATGTAGCGGTCGGACCAGCTTGGGGTTGGGCGCAAAATGCGCCATTCAAATGTTACAAAGTCTGGATGCATGAAGGGGGCATCTGTACACCCATGATCGCCTGGTGGCCGGGTAAAATTCCTGCTAATCGGATCTCTTCTTCCGTGGGACATATCATTGACATCATGCCCACCTTCATGGAGCTGACGGGAGCGCAATATCCTACAGAAGCGATACCCTTGGAAGGCAGAAGCTTCTGGCCAGCCCTGCGCGGCGAGGATATGCCCACACCCGAACAACTTTGCTGGGAATATTCAGGCAATCGCGCCATTCGACAAGGAAATTGGAAGTTGGTTTGGGACAAGAAGATTAAAGATTGGGAACTATATAATCTCGCTGTCGATCGCACCGAAACTCAAAATCTCGCCAATCAATTTCCTGCGAAAAGAGATTCTATGCAGGCTGATTGGATGAGCTGGGCCAAAGAAACAGGTGTTCCCGTCAAAAACTGACATTACCTATGCCAAGAAACTACTTACTACTCTGCTTGATCTTCGCCCTTGGCTGCGTCTCAACTGCAGAAACGCATTCGGAAAAGAAAAAAGCGGTTGATTGGGTCGATCCTCATATTGACGCTGCCAATTCACGCTGGTTTTTCTTCTCCTCAGCCTGTAGGCCTTTTGGTATGGTCAATCTTAGTCCAGACAATCTCCTCGGAGGGACTTGGGGCACTGGCTACCGTTATCATGTAGATACCATCCGAGGCTTCAGCCACGTACATGCCTGGCAGCTATCCGGAGTTTCTGTTATGCCTACAACTAAGGCTTGGCAGCCCAATGCTGATCCGGATGCTTATAGCGAAACCTTTTCGCATGATGAAGAAATCGTAAAAGCTGGCTATCACAAGTTGAGATTAAATGATGGGATACAAGTAGAATTGACTTCTACCACTCGGGTAGGCTTTCATCGTTACAGCTATCTCGAGGAGCAAACTCCCTATATCATCTTTAATCTCACTGGTCCCTTGGGACCTTCGATTATGACCAAAGGACAAGTTGAGCAAACCGCTAAAGATGAAATTACCGGCTATACGGTCAATGGTGCTACCCGCCGTCGACCTAAAGAAGCTCCTGTTTACTTCGTTGCTAAATTTGATCAGGAGATAGAGAAATTTGAGGCTTGGGAAGGGAAAAAGTTTTTGGAGGAAGGAAAGGCTGCTGAAGGGAAAAAATGCGGTGTCAGAATTGCTTTTGCGCCTAGTTCAGAAGCAGATCAATATGT
This sequence comes from Bacteroidota bacterium, assembly GCA_039024315.1. GTDB lineage: Bacteria > Bacteroidota > Bacteroidia > J057 > J057 > JBCAWW01. The sequence goes on along the minus strand of JBCCQN010000152.1, from coordinate 13,311 downwards.
TCGGATGAAAGTAGGAATATCCTATGTCTCTATCGAACAAGCGCGTCTAAACCTGCAAGCAGAACTTGACCATTGGGATTTTGATCGTGTGGTGGAGGAATCTCAAGACGAGTGGGACGACCATCTCTCTCTTATCGAAGTAGAAGGCGGCACAGATGATCAAAAACGACGCTTTTATACAGATCTTTGGCATGCGCTGCAAGGACGCCGCATTATTTCTGATGCTAATGGCAAGTATTGTGATATGACTGGCCCTGAAAAACGTATTGGTCAGATCCCTTTAGATTCATCTGGCAAGCCGAAGTTCAATCACTACAATTCTGACTCCTATTGGGGGGCGCAATGGACGCTCAATACGCTTTGGCACTTAGTCTATCCAGAGATTACGGAAGAGTTTTGTGAATCCATGCTAATGATGTACCGCGACGGGGGATTAATCCCAAGAGGACCTTCTGGGGGGAATTATACCTACGTCATGACTGGCGCTTCTTCCACTCCTTTCTTCGTCAGCGCCTACCAAAAAGGAATCAGAGGGGAGATTGATTGGGAGGAAGCCTACACTGCTTTGCGCAAAAATCATATGCCCGGAGGGATCATGGCGAGAGCAGGTTATGAACACAAAACGGAATTAGGGGGAGGCCTTGAGTACTATATAGAACGCGGTTATGTGCCCTATCCTCTGCCTAAACGACCCAATAGTGGTTACCATGAAGATGGAGGAGGTCAGACCTTGGAAAATGCCTACCAAGACTGGACCATGGCTCAATTAGCTTTAGCTTTAGATAAAAGGGAGGATTATGAGATGTTCCGATCCCGAGGCCAAAACTATCGCAATATTTATGATGCAGAGGAAGGCTGGATGCGCCCCAAAACGCTCAAGGATGAGTGGTTAGAGCCTTACGATCCTTTAAAATATGATGATGGCTGGGTAGAAGCTACTGCCGTAGCCTCAACTTGGTTCGTGCCACAAGATCTGCCTGGTTTAGCAGAGTTGATGGGCGGTGAACAAGCTTTGATTGAAAAGCTCAATCGCTCTTTTGAGCTAGCCCGAGAGCATGACTTTGTCAATCCCAGCGAAGAGGATCGGGACAAATACCTCAACTATGGCAACCAACCTTCTATGCAGACTGCGCATATTTTCAATTATGTAGGTGCGCCTTGGTTGACTCAATACTGGACCCGAGAGGTAATCGAGAAAACCTATAGTGGTGCTGATCCGGATCACGGCTACTTTGGGGATGAGGATCAAGGATTGATGGGCGCTTTGTCAGTATTGCTCAAGACCGGCATCTTTTCGATGAAGGGAGGCTGTTCGGTGGAACCCTATTATGAACTGAGCGGACCCCTTTTTGAGAAAATCACTTTCCATCTCAATCAGGATTACTATCCTGGGACAAGCTTTAGTATCGAAACTGAAAACCTCAGTTTGGAAAACCGCTTCATCCAATCAGCGAGCTGGCGGGGGGAGACGTGGAACAAAGTTTTTCTTATGCATGAGGATCTCGTCAAAGGCGGAACCTTAAAACTGGAGATGGGGAAGCAAGCGAATCAAAGTTGGGGCTCAGAACCACTGCCGGGAAGCTAACAGATGAAAACACAACTACTATATTTTTTACTCCTAGGCTCGCTCTTTTGGGCCTGCAAGTCGCGCCCAACCGCTGCTATAACCTCAGAGGCGACCTATCTCTATTATGTGCCTACCTATGACAATACTTATCTAATTGACCAAAATCAGCGCTATCTATATCAATGGACCGGAAAAACCGCTTTACAAAAAGCGCTAGAAAAAGACGAAAAACGCATCTCTCTTCCGGGCTTTGTCAATCTAGATGAACAAAAAATCTTGTGGGGGCCCGCCATCGATAGCAGTTTGATGCGGGCGCTAGTGGGAGAGGGCATCATTCCTCCCCCTTTTAATAAAACAGAGTTTAAGCAAAGTCTCACTCGAGCGCGTCATGATAAGCAATACAAGCGTTTGATGCGGGAGACTATCGCTGAGATAGAAGCGGGTTATATGCTAAATGCTCGCCAGTTTCTCGATACCTTTTTTGTAGAGAATCCCAATGATGTGGAGGCCCATTATGCTGAGACGTTATGGTTTGCTCGTCGTAATCGGATAGAAGAGGCGATCGTTTCTATGGAAAAGGCAATCGAATTAGGCATGCCGTTGGAGCGCTTTCTATCTGGTTCTTCCTTGCTCTGGTAGACTTTTTGGGCTAGCGATAAATTTCAAAAATGGCTAACTCAGCAAAGTTATTCCCCTATCCTCAATGGGCCCTTATTAGGCGATGTGGAGGCCAATAGCGTCAAGATCCGCCTAAAAGTCTGGAGTACTGAGGAGCCAAGGATTTATGTTTCTCAAGGAGGGGAGGAGCAGAGCTTTGCTGGGGAGCGTGAGACGGATTTTCCCTCCGGGAACGCTTATCTCTTTCAATTAGAAGGCTTAAAACCAGCAACTAGCTATCAGTACGAAATCCGCTTAGACGAAAGTGAGGAGCGAATTGGTGATGTCCATCACTTCAAGACAAGCGTTCGGCAAGGCCAGAGTACAAATTTCAGTCTCGCTTTTGGGGGTGGAGCAGGTTATACGCCTTGGAAAGAGCGCATGTGGGATACGATCCTCGCCAATGAACCTGATATCTTGCTGCTGCTAGGAGACAACGTCTATATCGATCATCCCGAGCGTCCTGCGACGCAGCAGTATTGTTACAGCCGTCGCCACCACCGCCCCGAATGGCAACGCTTAGTAAGTCAGACCCCAGTTTACACCATCTGGGATGACCACGATTTTACCTACAATGACGCTCGAGGGGGCAAAGAGGTAGATAAGCCTTATTGGAAAAAAGATGTCTGGCGACTATACCGCCAACAATGGGCCAATCCTGCTTATGGTCTGGGAGAATCTGCGCCCGGTTGCTATTATCAATTTTCAAGGGGTGATGTCGATTTCTTTATGTTGGATACTCGCTACTATCGGGAGGATCCCAAGCAGCCTGGGGCTTCAATGCTAGGTGAGAGGCAAAAAACTTGGTTAAAAGAGGCGCTCTTAGCTTCAGAGGCCAGTTTCAAAGTGATCTGTTCTTCTGTACCGATGGCACCAGAAACTAAACCTGGGAGTCTTGACACTTGGGATGGCCATGCGGCTGAACGCGAAGAGCTTTTTGACTTTCTTAGCCAGAATCGAATTAGTGGCGTCTTATTGCTGGCTGCGGATCGCCATCGTTCAGATTTGTGGGAAATTAAGCGAAAAAATGCGTATCCTTTGTATGAAATGATGAGCTCTAGGCTGACCAATGTACACGTACACAAAATCATGCCTGCCTCCTTATTTGGCTATAATGAGAAATGTTCCTTTGGAATGCTGGATTTCGAAACCGACACCCCTGAGCCCAGTTTTACCTACCGGATCATCAGTATCGACAATGAAGCTATATTTAGTCGGCGCTTTTTGCTGAAAGAGTTACAATAATGAGACGATATCTGGCCTTGCTTCTGTTGCTACCAATGGCTTGCCAGTCGACGGGTGATCTGCCCAGTCGTCCCAATATCCTTTTGTTTATCACTGATGATCAGTCCTTTGCCCATGTTTCTTTGGCCGGTTGCGCCGAACTCTCAACCCCCAACTTCGATCGAGTAGCCAGTGAGGGGATTTGGTTTCGACAGGCCTTTGCCGCTTCGCCGGGTTGTAGCCCTTCTCGAGCGGCCTTGCTTACAGGGCGTAATTGCTGGCAATTAGAGCAGGCAGGTACTCATGCCAGCGACTTCCCTAATCACTATCAAACATATCCTGATATCTTGGCCGATGAAGGTTACCATATCGGTTACACCGGCAAAGGTTGGGGACCTGGTAATTGGGAAAAGTCAGGACGAAAGCACAATCCTGCTGGACCTGCCTACAATCAGTTGAGGCTAGAAAGTCCAGAAGGCATCTCCGATAAGGATTATGCGGGCAATTTTGCGCGCTTTATGTCTGAGCGCGACGAAGGACAGCCCTTTTGCTTTTGGGCGGGTACTCATGAACCCCATCGAAAATTTAAATGGCAAGGCAGTAAAGGAAAAGACTTAAATAAAGTTGGGGTGCCTCAATTTTTGCCTGCAGTTGATACCGTCCGACAAGACCTGCTGGACTACTATCAAGAAATCGAATGGGCTGACCAACAGCTAGGCTATATGATTCGACTGCTGGAGGACTTGGAAGAGCTTGATAATACCTTAATCATCGTTACTTCTGATAATGGCATGGCTTTTCCTCGGGCCAAAGCAAATGTGTATGAATACGGCTTTCATGTGCCCATGGCCATGCGTTGGGGCGATGGTATTGCAGGTGGGCAGACGAGTGATGCGCTCGTAAGCTTTACCGATGTAGCTCCTACCCTAGTAGAATTAGCGGCTGGGCGTTCTCCGCAGGAGTACCCTATGAGCGGCCACAGTTTAATGCCTCTGTTGCTCCAAAAAGAGCTGCCCAATACGCGTAAGCAGGTTTTCGCTTCTCGCGAACGCCACTCTTCCTCGCGTTATCTCAACTGGACTTACCCGCAGCGAGCAATGCGCACCAATGACTTTTTGCTAATCTGGAATCCTAAGCCGGAACGTTGGCCGGCAGGCGCACCTCAAAAATATGGAGTCGGCAATTACCCCTCAGAAGTACAGGTGGAGGCAAAATTACTGGGGCCTATGCATTGGGGTGGTTATCATGATATTGATGCCTGTCCAACCCTCGATTATTTGATCGCTCATCGGGAGGAGGATTCTGTGGGTTTGCTGTTTCAAGCTGCGGTCAGCAAGCGACCGGAATGGGAACTATTTGATTTGAAAGAAGACCCTACGAGTCTATTCGATGTCTCAGCCCGTCCTGCCTATCATTGGACGCTTGACTCTCTGCAGCAAACTATGATGGCTTATTTAAAAGAGACAGAAGACCCACGTGCCTTGGGTAATGGCGATATTTTTGAAAGCTATCCTCGTTATAGTCGGATTCGCTCTTTTCCTCCGCCGGAGGATGAATAATACTCCCTACTTAATCACCCACCATTTGTAAGATCGGGCTGGTACAGAGACTTGCAGTCGAACGCTATAGTCTCTAGCCAAGGGCAGGGTGATTTCCTTTTCACCTAGCTCGGAGAAATTTGCGCGCTCGGTAAGGCCGGTATAATAAAGGGGAATTTTCATCTCCTTGTTGATGGTTTCTTCGGTTGGGTTAAAGACTACTAGAAAACCTTTATGCACACCATCGGGATCGGCATGCATCATGGCATCTAAATCACGTCCATCCGCTCTACGAATATGAATAATATCGGCATTGAGGATGTTTCTGTATTTTTTATATAGATCAATTTGAGATTTAACAGCTTGGAGGGTTTCAGGACTATCATAGAGCCTAGGCCCACGATAACAGGCCTGTACGCCCATTAGGTAGTTTTGGGCCATATGGGCCTGATAATCGGCTAGATGTTCGCTCAGAGGTTCTAAGGTAGCTGCTGCGCCCCCTCCATGATACTCCACCAAAGGCACAAAAGTCCAGCCCATACTAGGCGTTTTGTAATAGGTACCATCATAGATATTTTGGCGGCCTAAAATGATCTGCCGCTCGCGGGGGAGGGACCAATTGACTTCTCGATAACCGAGGGCCACCTTATTGGAGCCGGCGAGAAAGTACCAATCTGGAATATTCATATAGACTCCTCTTGCTCGCAACCAGCGATAAAAATCGGTGATTTGTCGCCATTGTGTCCATTGGCTATCATGCACATCTCTGTGGCCGGGATGAGTGGTTGAGGCGCAGATATGTCCGGGATAAGAACCATCGTGCTCGAGCAGATCAAAGCCAGTATATTCAAAGAATTCTTTAAGCTTTTCGAGATATTCAAAGCCCCATTCACTACCGAGACAGGGGGCGTTGTTGTGTATTACCCCTCCGGGAACGCCTGTCTCTGGATTGATCACATCATGCTCCGGACTGATGCTACGACTGGAAAGCAGCGAATAGCCACCGAGTTTGATCCCGCGGGAATGCGCGTAATCCGCCAATCCTTTGAATTTGTCTAAGTTTTCCTGACTTAGGTCTTCCATATTGAGTCCACTGCCAAAACTTAGGATCACCATTTCATATCCGGTAGCCTCGCATTGATCGATCGCTGTTTTGACCACTTCTGGGTCGGTGGAGGTAAGGTGCATGAAGATGGGGTTTTCAGTTGCCCAAGGTGCGATCCTCCGGTACATCTTGCGAAGGCTTAGACCTTTACGCTCCTTGTCATGACTGTCGTAAAAGAGCTGATAAGTATGAAAAGTCTCCAAACTATCACCAGGGGCGATATCTATTTCGGGGCCTAGAGGAGGGCGGCATTCCAAAAGATTGGGGGTCATCTTTGGGTAGTTGACTTGGGTATGGTATTGAGGATCGGGAATCCAATAGGCGGTTTGATTGGCGTGTTTGGCGCTCATGGCATGGAAGGCATAATCACTTTCGATATGGATATTGGGCAGCCTGAAGTTATCCATGGCTTCTACGCTAGTCTCGGCCTCGACTACGGCTAAAATTTCACTTATGAAGGTATTGAGCCGGACATTGGCCTCACTTTGGTTATGGATCACGAGCCATTTGCTCATGAGCGGTAGATTGTCATAGATTTCATAGTGAACCTGAACCTTGATATTGTTGATAGCCCGATAGTTTAGGATGAGGTGCTTACCTGTGGGAGGATAGGGGGTTCTTTGGGTAAATTGTGGCTCGGAGGGATCCCATTTGATGGCAGAGTGGATATCTTGCAGTTGGTAAGACTCATATTGAAAGGCCGCTGGATTGTTGTGCAGAGTGTCTAGCCATTTATCTTGGAGGTAGCCATATTCTTGCTGCCCGACTAAGCCTCCAACGTCATACCATTTTTTATCCAGCATGACTCTAGCCTCTGGCTTGATGCCTCTTAATAGGCTTTCTCCCGTACTAAGCTGGGTCAATTCGACGGTGGCAAGGTTGGGACTATTGACAAAGCGTCGTTTGATGAGACCGTTTTCAAGGCTAAATCCATTTGGTAAAAGCTTGAGCGCTGATTTTTTGTCTATGGGGCCGAGTAGCCAGTCTTGGTCATTTTGGAGATAAGGGAGTTGAGCGTTCACCGAAGGGGTAAGCCCAAAAATGAGGCAGAGTAGGAATAAGCGATACATAACCTAAGATAAAAAAATAAGGGGCGCCGTGATGACGCCCCCCTAAGAATGCTCCTCCCTGTTACAGAATAACAGGAAAGCGCTCAAGCTAGGGGCTTTCTTGCGGAATGCCTTGGAATTAATCTTCCTTTAATCCTTACTTTTTTCCTTCCTATTGATTATTACTACTTTTGGGAGGGGAAATATTCATATAGGTACACACAACCGACATACTTCTAAAAAAATTTAACAGCCATGCCAAGAGCCACCGCCATTAGTGCGGGAGAGGCGGCATTACTGAGACACGCAATTGAGGATAGATTTTTACGGGAATGCCCGCACGTACAACAGTTAAAAAAGAACTCTTACAAGGAGAGTTATCGTGATTTGTCCCAGCATTTGGCATCAGTAGTGCCCTCCCATAAAAACGAGTTTAGCACAACACGACTACGAAAATTATTTTATTATTCAGACCCTAACAAAACCAAAGCAGAGGTCATACCGAGCTTTGGGGAAATGTTTTTGGAGGGATGCTATGAGTATATCAGCGAAGGAACCCATACGCGAGAATCTTACTTAAACACTCATTTTCAACAAGAAACATCTGCTCCGGAAAAAGAACTAGGAGAAAATCCGACTAGGGCCTTTCATCTATCTCCATTAGCCATTTTACGTTCTAGCTTCAAAAGCTGGTTTAGTCCTGCTTTTTTTGTGGGGCTATTTTTTGGTGGATTAGTCGGGCTTACTATGGGACAGGAAGCAAGATTTTTAATCTGGATCTTTGAGCGTAAACATACTTGGTGGATTTGTGAGTATGCGGATGGAACTTTGGTTTATAATAATTTTAGATCCTACCGATCTTCCGATGAGGTGATGGATTACTTTCGAGGAGAAACACCAGGAGATTGTCGGTCCTTTACCTTGGAAAAGAATGAATCTGGCAAAGCCGTCCGAACGGCAATGTGTTTTGACCAGATCAATGCGAAAAAAAATCTCAGCCTTCATGGTGAGATTTTGAGCGTTTATAAAGAGCCCCCAAAATAGTGGGACGCCCCTACCAAAAGGCGTCCCTGAGATACTACCATTCAAGAGTGCTCCTTACGTTGATCATAAGCATAGGGATACAAACGGGCCATGCGTCGATCAATATCACTTACTGTTACCCTGCCATCTCGATCTTCATCTAAGCCGGAGTTTTGCTTATAAGATTGAGTAGGTTTGGCGTAGAGGGTGTAACATATATCTTGTTTGCGGGCTTTGGGATAAAGGATGGCTAGGTAAAGATCGGTGAGGGTGTCATATTCACCGTAGCGCTCTCTAACTTGTTGGAGGTATAGGTAGACATACTCCAATTGTTGGATGTGAGACATGCGCTTGAGCCTCTGGATGGAAACATTGAGATCAGCAGCCGTGGCTGGCATAATTTGTATCAGACCTGTGGCACCACTTCCTTTGTGATTGAGTACTGCAGCATCGAAACGAGACTCCGAATACATAACGGCCATGAGCCATTCAGGAGGAACGCCTAATTGAGCGCCGATTTCTCTAACCTTATCCTCAAATAGGTCTTCATTATCAACATATAGGCTCGCTTTATCCATCAAGTAGAGCTGATCCTCGTTGGCAGGGGCGCTAATGGCATCGATTTCTGGTATAGGAGCACCATTGAAAAAAGGGTTCCATATTACGTGGCTAAGGAGATTGGTCGCGGTAATACCTACCAATATGAGCAGCATCCATTTGCCTCCTAATTGGAAGCGGTAGCCTGCTTTGTTGTGTACGACGGGTTGTTGGTCATACCTGTGGGAGTAATTGCGATGGCCAGCGTCGGCAAATCGCGGTTTGAAAAACTTCATCGCTGTTCGTATTTAAAGCCTGTAAATCCTAACATTTTTAGATATTGTGCTTAATTCTTTAGCTAAATTACGAACAAAAACCAATAAAGCAAATATTTTTAGTATTTGTGGCTAAAAAAATTAGCGCTTAGTCCTAAGACTAAACACTAAAATGTCTTTTTATTAAAAGGAATAAGCCTAAGCGCCAGTATCCTCTACTACCTCACCACCTTTGAGCCGAATGATCCTTTGAGTCTTTTGGGCCAGTTCTGGATCGTGGGTAACGATCACTAGGGTCGTTCCTGCCTCTTGATTTAATTCAAATAAAAGGGCTTCTACCTTTTGGCTAGTCTCTTCGTCTAAGTTTCCTGTTGGCTCATCTGCAAAGAGGACCTTGGGGCGATTGGCAAATGCTCTGGCCAAGGAAATCCGCTGCTGCTCACCACCCGAAAGCTGGGTAGGATAGTGATCATGTCTGTCCGATAAACCTACCCTTTCCAGTAGGGCGAGGGCGGTTTCTTTCGCTCCTTTCTCTCCTCTTAACTCAAGCGGTACCATAATATTTTCCAGCGCCGTCAAAGTCGGTAAGAGTTGAAAGCTCTGAAAAACAAAGCCAACATGTTGGTTCCGGACGGCTGCTCTCTCGTCTTCATTGAGATGATCAAGGCTGACACCACATAGTTTGACGGAGCCAGTCGAAGCACGGTCTAAGCCTGCACAAAGACCTAATAAAGTAGTTTTGCCACTACCAGATGGCCCAATGATAGAGTTAGTCGTTCCCGCAGGGATCTGAAAATCTACTCCCTGCAAAACCGTCAAGGATTTATCGCCACTCTTAAAAGTCTTGCCTAATGATTGTACTTCAAGGATAGAATCCATATCAGCCTCTGTGCTTTTCTTGATTAATTATTAATTTAGAAACAAGATGCGAACATTTACCTTCCTATTTCTAGCAATGATACTGCTGTTTGCTTGTCAAAATGAGCCAAGCAGTACCCAACAAACTAAGCCTGTGGCCGCCCCTATAACTAAGGCAAAACCCAAGCAGGACATTCTAGATACGGACGAAGACACTCAATGGGTGGTCTTTTTCGGAAATAGTTTGACTGCGGGCTATGGCTTGAGTCAAGAAGAGGCCTTTCCAGCCTTAATTCAGCGCAAGATGAGGGATTTAAGCCTCAATTACAAGGTGTATAATGCCGGTGAAAGTGGCGCCACTTCTGCTGATGGCGTTTCAAGAATCGAATTTTTGCTCAACCAGATTCCTCCTATCGAAGTTTTTGTTTTGGAGCTGGGCGCTAACGATGGCCTCAGGGGCATTCAGCCGGTGGAAACGCAAAATAATCTGCAAAAGATTATCGATCAGGTAAAGACGCGTTACCCAGAAGTTTCAATTGTGATTGCTGGTATGGAAGTACCCCCTAATATGGGAGACACCTACGCCGATGAGTTTAGAGAAGTATTTCGCAATCTTGCCATCGTCAATCAGACCGCTTTGATTCCGTTTTTGCTAGACGGAGTCGCAGGAGAGCCAGATCTGAACCTTGAGGATGGGATACATCCTACGGCAGAAGGACATGAAATCGTAGCCGACAACGTGTGGGCTCAGCTCAAAGATCTACTCTAGCCAAGTTCCCTTCATTTTACCGCTGTCTTCATATCGCCAAAAATAAAACATCAGGCTAATTGAAAAATGCTGTCTGATGGGATTACTGCCCTCATAGCTAAGGAGCGGTTGATCAAAGTTATCTTTGATAAACGGCCCGAAGCCTCCTTGGTATTGAGCATTGAGCCATATGCCGCTTGCGAGTCGGTAATCTATGCCTGCAATCGCCGAAAAATGGGGGGTAACCAATACGCTATACCCACTGCCTTTACCCAGCCAATTATCGCCAGCGGTGGAGTTGAAAGTGGAGCGCGAAGCAAAAACGAAATCTGCTTGGAGGCCGGCATTGATGCGTACGTGATCTTTGAGATAATAATTTAATTGTAAAGGGATGCCAGCCATGAAGAGACGATGAAAAGTTTCTTGTCCATAATATTCCCTGCGATACTGGCCTGCCAAAGAATCGGCAAAATATTGATAAACATCTAGGTTCATCTTTGGATTCCAAGTCCGGAATATGACGCCACTTCTAAAGCTGAGTTTAGCACAACGTTCAACTACTAGACCTAGCTTAGGATCAAGGCTGCTATTGCTACTGATCTGGCCCCCGCCGATAAAACCGACCTTATAGATATTTGTGGGATGAGGGGAATCGTTCTGCGCCGCAGCGTAAGAAAAAAAAGAGAGGGCAAGGATTATAAAAAGAAGGTAACGCATATAGAGTGTTGTTTGCTTCATAATCGTTTTTAATTAGGCTGGCGTTGGGGTAAAAATATTTCTCTTTTTCACCCTGCGGGGAACGAATAGTTGAGCAAGAAGGACGAATATCAGATTGACCCTCAAAAATTGCACAAAATGTTTGAGCTTGCTAACAATCGAAATGACATGAAAAAGCTAAGCCTCCTTATCGCTCACTTTTTGCCCTTTTGGTGCTTCGCACAACGCCCTGGCTGAGTGATATCATCTGATTACTGGCCGTTAAATTCCTAGTATATTCATATTTCAAAACACAATCTAAAGCTTCCAAAAATGAGAACAGCCTTCGTATTTATGCTCCTTATTATAGCCGCCTTCACTGCTTGGGCGCAAGATTTTAAAACAGATTTTGTCAAGAGCTTCAATGCTAAAGACACTAGTGCCCAAAGAGAAATATTAGAGAAGTGGGAGGCCGAAGATGCCAATGATCCTGAACTCTATACCAGTTATTTTAATTATTACTTTGGCAAGAGTAAACAGTCAATGCTCATCTTAGAAAACACGCCTCAGGGCGAAAAGAGTCTGGGAATACAAGATTCTACGGGAAAAACAGTGGGCTACATTAATGGGGGCACTTTTTTTGATCCCGCAGATTTTGGCAAAGCCATCGCGATAATCGATACTGGTATCAAGCTGTTTCCCACCCGCTTGGATATGAGATTTGGCAAAACCCATGTATTGGGACAAAAAGGAGATTGGAATGCTTATACAGCAGAGATCGTAAGATCAATCGAAGGTCATTTTGAGGATTCGCTAGTTTGGACCTGGACAGAAGGTAAACTAGTAGAAGATAGAGATGATTTTTTTCTCTCTTCCATCCAAGACTATCAATACGATCTATATCAGACAGGGGAGGATAGTTTACTTCCTAAAATGGCCGAAATAGCAGAGAAAATCCTTAGCTATCAGCCTGATCATGTGGAGAGTCTTTCTAATCTTTCTATCACTTACCTCTTGACAGATCAATTTGATAAAGCGTTAGTACCCCTTCTGCAAGCGGAAGAGATCCGTCCTACCGACGCCATTGTCCTCAGCAATATCGCGCAAGCTTATCTCCTGTTGGAGGATAAAGAGAATGCGATCATTTATTATCAAAAAGTTGCGGAGCATGGGGATAAGGATCTCGTTGAATTTGCCGAGGCGCGTATCAAAGAATTAAGTACAGAGTATCCCGATAGCTATCGGGAGTAGCTAGTACGAAGAATAATCGCTTCTGTATCCCATTGAGGTCGTCTTTTCAAAATCTTAATACTGAATACTATTGTCTTACTACTTAAAAAAATAGTAGCATCAATAGCCCTGCTCTGCCTTTAATTATATTATGCTATTTTGTTGATACATAGCTCAACAAAATAGCATAATTGCTTAAAGCCTCTGATTCATGAAAATCTTAACTACTCTCAGTCTTTTTTTAGGGATCCTATTGGCCCCAAGCCTCATAGCCCAATCTGCCGTAAATAATCGCGTTATCATTTTGACCGACATTGAGGCCGATCCGGATGATACGCAATCTTTGGTGCGACTGCTGCTATACGCCAACGAAATTGACATCAAAGGCCTTGTAGCGACGACTTCTTGTTGGCAAAAAACGAAGATTGCCCCTGAATCCATCACTAAAGTGCTTAAGGCCTATGGCAAGGTACAACCTAACTTATTGCTGCATCATCCGGATTATCCGGCGGAAGCAGATTTACAAAAACTAGTCAAAAATGGTCTGCCACTTTACGGCATGCTAGGGGTAGGCGAAGATAAAGACTCAGAAGGTTCTGATTGGATCCTCCAAGAGTTGGAGGCTGATGATGAGCGGCCACTTTGGATTTCGGTCTGGGGAGGTGTCAATACCTTGGCTCAGACCCTGCATAAAATCAGAGCCACCAAATCCAAAAAAGAGGCGGCAAGGCTGATTGCTAAATTGAGGGTTTATACCATCTCAGATCAAGACGATAGTGGGGTTTGGATCCGCAAAAACTTTCC
>JBCCQN010000151.1:0-19981 GCA_039024315.1 Bacteroidota bacterium | reverse complement strand
TTTGTCCCTAGCACCGGTTGCGGTATTGCCCAAACAGCAAGGGCAGGGGATTGGAGCTATGTTGATAGAAGAAGCGCATCGGATCGCCCGATCACTTGGCCATGAACGCATTATTTTGTTGGGACATGCTGATTATTACCCCCGCTTTGGTTATCAAATCTGCGCCAACTATGGTATCAAGCTTCCTTTTGAGGTCCCTGATGAAAATTGTATGGTCATAGGTTTGAAAGAAAATGCCTTGACAGGCGTAGGGGGTGAGGTGGTTTATCCAAAAGCCTTTGGCTAGAAAACACCTAGGACTCTTTCATAAACCACTAGCTATCAAGCCAAAGCACAAGCATCATCTTTGTTTCACCGCTACAACTCATCTCAGCTGTCCTTGGGTAGGATCGGGAATAAGCCTAACATTGATTAAGCCTACAATAACTGGCCCTAGGAAGGAGATGACACGCAATAGCAAGAACCATATTTACTGGTTCGCCCCTTACAATCTAAGTTGCCCGAGCACTCGGTATCGTGGTAAATATCCACTTGAGTATTTACGTGATCAAAAGCAGATTACTTATGATTTTGTGTGGCCCGAAAAGTCTTTTACAGCTCTACTGAGCTTTTGCAGGCTTTTTTTAGAAGTGCTATTATTTCGAAGAGCCAATTCTTTAGTGGTAATTCAAAAGATTTACACCAATCGTTATTACGCAAATTTATTGAAGCTACTCGTTTGGCTCAGAAACGAAAACACCGTCTATGATTTAGATGATGCAGAGTACTATCGCTGGCCAGCCCAAACTTTGGTTTTTTTTATCAAACATTGCCAATACATCCAGGTGGGCAGTGAAAGCTTAAGAGCCTATTGCTTAAAATATAATCCCAATGTTTTCTTAGCTACCTCGCCAGTAATTGTCCACAAGCAATACAAAACTCATAAGGGTACTAAGCCGGTCTTGGGCTGGGTAGGGGATTTTGGTAATGGTCGGAAAGTTACCCAAGCTTTTTCTCACAAGACCAATTTGTATCAGCTGTTCTTCTCCAAACTAGCATCCATCCGATACCCCATAAAGCTCGTGCTGATTGGTGTCAAAAACGAAAGTGATATACCCGAGCTCAAAGACCTGTTTGCTAACTATCCTCATATAGAACTCGAAATTCCCACCAATCTCAACTGGAGGGATGACCGATGGCTCTATACTAAGATCGTAGAGTTTGATATTGGCTTATCTCCACTGGTTTCACACCCTTTTAACGAAGCAAAATCAGCTTTCAAAGCCAAGCAATATTTGTCTTGCGGAGTACCCGTGGTAGCCAGTGATGTAGGTGAAAACAATAAGTTTATCACCCATGGAGTCAATGGCTATTTATGCAATAGTGCTGATGAGTTTATCAAAGCAATTGATCAAATTGTCAAGATGGACCCTCCTAGTTATGCTGAATTGGTAGCACACGCTTTGGAAACGGAAGGAAAATTTTCCCTCGATCGATATTGCGGCGCTTTGATCGAGAAGTTGCTAGTAGCCTAGTGGGATGGAGCTATTCTAGCGCTAATCCCGGTACTCACTATTTTTTTGCTGCTTAATCCAAGTACACGACCACCCGCTGCACGTAAATTTGCAAAGCTTCTATGCCTTTGTCATTGGAGGAATAGACTTTATTGCCGGTGAATTGATCTACGACTTTGCCGCGAATGCCGGGATTAAGAACCACATAAAAATGTCGGTCGTAAGACTTGAGCAAACCATTGCGCCATGCGCTGACCGTACCGCCATACTCCCAATTAAAACCATAAAAATTTAGCGGTGATTTATTAGCCTTGACTAGTTCTGACAAAGAAATGCCCACATGTAAGCCTTGGCGAGTGAACCATTTGGCCCCAGGACGATCAAAATAGATCGCTTTGATGCTTTTATGCTCATTGCTCTTCCAAGTGATACGGATTTCATCATTTGTCCCACCAAAGACAACGGTGCACTCTTCTTTGCTTTTATCGGGTAGGACCACGGTGCTACGCCCTACCTGATTGGCACCATAAATTTGAATGAGTTCTGTCTCTGAGGTATTGAGTTTGATGGCTCCAACTTGCCGACCTGGTATGATCAAGCGATCTTGGGCTGGGGCTACTTCTTTTTTAGCCGCCTGAGGTACTCCCGTGCCCCTGACGCGCATGTTGGGAGCAGGAGCAGGAGTATTGGAATTATTGGTACCCGCAAGTTGATCCAAAAACTCTGTCAGGGAGGCATCCATATAACGAACTCCTCCTTCATGGACCCAGCCCATTTCGCCTGCTTGCGTCCGTATTAAGATCCAAGGCTCATAAAAGCGCTGACCACGGAGATTATATTCGGAGCGGCTAACGGTCCGCTGATAGAGATACTCAGCGACTTCTCCTTCATTCATGAGCGCAATCTGGGGCATGTCTTTGCCGGGCTGGGCTTTGACAACAAGCTTGTCCACCCAAGCCTGAACCTTATTGGGACGAGCCTTTTCTTGTAAATCTGCGCCAAGGGTGGTGATCCCTTCTACGATTTGTTGGATACCATCATCATTGAGTTGGAAGGGGTAGTCAATTGCTCCACCACCGCCTTCGCCATCGGCAGAGCCGCCATTGGCTTGGGGAGGTTCGCAGGCAAATTGACTCAAAATGAGCAGCGCGCTAATCAAGAAAATTAATGGGGATCGCATGCTAACAGTCTTTCTAAAAAAATGGGTTACAGAGTATTAGACGCATTCCTACCCAATAGGTTGGAAGCGCGGACTCAGACCTTGTTAGCAGAGCTAATTGCTTGATAATGAGAATTTTTTTTGAAGTATCCAAAACTAAATGGCGCCTTTACAGTTAATAGACAAAATCTCGTTACTAAACTTAAAACAATGAACGCCACAAAAAATGTATGGTCTGTTCCTCAAAAGGAAGTCTTGACTCGCACGCTAAAGGCAATCGCCCACCCTACGCGCTTGGCTATCATTGATATGTTGGAAGGCGGTCGTAAGATGACCGTCACTGAAATTTACACGACTCTTGATGCCGACCAATCCTCGGTATCACACCACCTCAGTATCATGCGTGATCGGGGAGTGCTGCACTCCGAACGCCGTGGCAAGCATATTTATTACTCGCTTCGTCACCAAGCCTATCTTACCCTATTGGATTGCTTGACTACTATCCACACCCAGCCTGACGCGGCTTAGCAGAAAGTTTAAGTGGTAAGTTAAAATTATTGAGTAAGAAGAAAATGGTTATGATGAGCCATAAGGCCCAACTTTCCTAAGCTTTAATACTGAACCCTATTGTAGCTCAGCTCAAGCCAAGGGGTAGCAAGCACACTTAGGCCACCCCCATTTACCTGTATTAAAGCTCGATGCTCTCTACTTAGATAGAGGGTAAAAAGCATTTAGTACCCAGAAAAAAGGTTCCGCTGAACCATATAGTCCAATTTTACTAGATCTTAATACTGAATACGATTGTCTAAGTACTCAATACTTAGGAGGCAGGACATTTTTGTAATGTCCGTTGAGCTTTGCCCGAGCCTTGAGACGCTCCGTCTCTTGAACAATAGGGATGATACGCTCCAAATGCTCCTGCAAAAAAGCCAATCTATCTAGCTCGCTATCGATCTTGAGCAATTCATGCTCTTGTTGCAGCGTAAGACCGACTTGATGACCAATTCTAAAGGCAGCGATTTCGGCGGCGCTATTGACTACCTTACGTTGGATCCCTAATGCATCATGTAGCTGCTCCAACTGATCAAAGATCACCGCTTGTAGTCCCGTATCCGTTTCGTCGAGATTGATCATATAATCAACTTCCCCTCCGGGATAGAGCTTCGGCTCGGCAACTTGATGAAATTTATGGATACGAACTCTGCGAACCCCTTTGGTCGTGATATCCATCTCTCCGCTTGGATAGAGTTTATCCATACGGACTAGTTCTACTTCTGTAGCTACTTTACTGACCTTACGATTGATAACAGGGGGAATGCCAAAAGTAATGCCCTCATCGACACACTCTTGAATAAGCTGTCGGTACCTTGGTTCAAAAATATGTAAACGCAGTTCTTCACCAGGGAACACGACTAAACTGAGTGGGAACAGAGGCAGAGAGTTCGGCATTAAGGGTTTTTTTGGAAAACCAGTTTAGGAGGGAAAATGTTCAACTGTTTTGGGGTGCTTATTTGCAGGCGCTCAAAATATACTCAAATTTCTCTTTTTCCCCACCTTTTGCAACCGCTAGCTCGGCATAGAGCATGGCAGTTTCGCAATCTTGTCCTTCATAGGGACCATCATGGTAGTAATAAAGGGCGAGTACTGTACAAGCCTGTAAAAAATAATCATGCTCTTGGGAGCTTTGGGCTTCAACATCTGCCAATAAATCAATCAGTTGTGAAAACGCAAGGGTCATTTCGTCTCGTAATTGCAGCTTACGGGCACAGCTTCCCCACCAGTAGTACTGTTCAGCGGTTGGACTTTGTTGGTCTAGGCTGCGCCGAACGCTAGCATGGGCTGCCTCAAAGAGGCCGGCAAAATATTGAATCTTAGCTAACCAGAGCCAATCTTCAGAGGCAGCAATGGCATAACTAGCGAGGTAGCGTTCCGCGAAGCGGCTGGCCTCAGCATAATCCTCTCTTTTGATCCACCAATGGGCCAATTCTTGATAATGATGCCTTAGAGATGAGCGTTCGGCAACCGCCGCTACCAAAAGCTCTTCTCCCTCCACATTGCCATTGCGGATCAAATAAGCCCCCCAATAGGCTTTATCCGCTGGAATACGTTGGTAGGCTGGGGCTTGATGTTGAAAAGTTTCTAACCAATATTGAGCGGAATCCCAACGCCCTAAATCAGCCCATGCAAAAGCTTTGAGGCGGGAGCGAATCGTCCTTAACGAAGTATTAGCAGGGACAAACTGGTCCAAGGCTTGGAGGCAGTTGTAGTAATACCCAGCCAAATACAAGGCCCCAGCATAATATACCCAACTACGCGCATCCCCTCCTGTGTAGTAGAGATAGGTCTGATAATCAGCTTGCGCCTTTGCAAACTGGTCGATCCTTAGGTAAAGCTCGCCACGGTAACGATAGGCCTCGGCCAGATCTGGATCAAGTTTGAGGGTCTGGTTGATAAAGTTGGCGGCGACTTTTAGTTGATTACGAGCAATTGCTATTTGAGCGAGACCGAGGATAGCCGGCGCATAATCGGCCTTGACTTCAAGCAAGGCAAAAAACTGATCACCCGCGAGCTCGTATTGCTGCTGTCGCAGATAAATCGAAGCTAACTCCCAATGTGGCCGATAAGAGCGAGGGAAGCGTTCCATGGCATGGTACCACAACACCTTAGCCTCTTGTCGCAGCTCAACTGATATCCAATAAGCACGCGCCATCGCAAGCATTTCCTCTTCGCTTTTAAGTCGAGCTTCATTTTTGACTAACTGATTAAGGTAGTTTTGAGCTTGAGACTCGAGCCCTTGGGCAATGAGAGATTGGTATATACCCGCCAAGTTGAGAATGGAGTGCGGCGCTCGTACCAAGGCCTGATGAAAAGATTGCTGCGCTTGCTCCCATTCCTCTAGCTGGAGATATGCTTTGCCTTGCCAGTAAAACCATAAGGGCCGGTCTTGCTTCGCAGAACGCTCAATTCCGACTTGAATTTCATGCAGCAGTTTGTGCTCACGCCAGTGGTCCAACAAATTTTGCCAATCGTCGGTCGGAATTTGCGCCTGTAGCCCAAAAGGAAGGAGACATAAGAGTATGAAGCGGAACCTGCTCATGTAGATAAGATCGCAAAAAAAGCGGATTCCACATAAAAAGTCCCGCCTCGCAGAGCGAGACAGGACCTTTTATCTGTAAGACAGCGAGTTCTTATTTACCTCCTTGCACCTCACAGAAGTCTGCGAGCTGTTGGATACGAGCGTAAGCTGGGTCAACGCCGTAGATTTTTTCGATGAATGGCTTTGCATCTTCGCAATGGTAGTTACCATCTTCACCCGTTGGGTTGAAGTTGTACTGAGCCATGATTTCTAGCGCAGTCAAAACCAATTGCTTTTCAGTTTTGCTCATATCTGCAGGCGCTTTTTCACCAAAAGCAGTGATGATGTCCTCAGCAACAGGCTTGAGGTACCAATCTTGAGTGGTGGTATCAGCCTTTTCCATAGTGTTGGCGATTCGCATACGGTAGCTATAAGGGGCAGAGTAATCGGCTTTAAGCTCATTGGTAGCGATAAAAGACTTATCGGCTTCCTCCCACATTTCGGCATTGTACTGGGCCTTGGCAAGGGAGTAGATAGATTTTAGACTTTCTTTATCGTCATTTCTTTCTTGCTGCACCACTTGATTGCGATAGTAAGCTTCGAGCGGATAAAATTCTTTGGCTTCTGCAGTTTTGGCAGCAGCTTTAGCGGCAATTTCATTAGACTCTGCTTGGAGAGATTCTACGCTTGCAAGTACTTCTTTCGCTTGATCAGCTAGCTCTTTCGCTTTTTCTGGATCAGTAGCAGCAAGCTCTTTGGCTTTGGCTACGAGATCATTGTACTGGTTAACGGCAGCAGCGGCTTCTTTGAGCTTCGCTTTGCTTTCTGCTTTGATTTTTTTGCCTTCAGCAACGATGCGCTTAGCGTCTTTTTCATAGCCTTCGGCTAGCTCTTGGTAAAGGCCAGAGCGGTCTTGGCCACGCTCAGCAGCCTTAGCCATTGCTTTTTCGTAATACTCATTGGCTGCATCAAGCTTGCCTTGGTTGCGCAAGATATCACCATAAGTTTCAAAGTCTTGACTAATGGTGTACTTTTCTTCAGAACGCTCAAAGTAAGTGTCCATCGCCTTGAGGGCTTTGTCGCCTTCGCCAAGCTCATTGTAAGCCATACCGCGCAAACGCTGCATTACACGAGTGCTTTCACCTTCTTTTTCGATGGCATCTAGCTCCGCGAGCATTTCTTCATAGTCTTCAGTCAAGAAGAGGAAAGAAGCATAGCGGGTACGGGCTTTCAAGTCAGACTGAGCGAGATCGACATATTTTTTCATGTCGTTACGCGCTCTCGCATACTTGTCTTTGGCAGTAGAGATCAAATAAAGCTCTGCACGGATACGATAAGCAGGACCATAATTAGGATCAAGCTTGATTGCTTCTGATACATTTTTTGCTCCTTCTTCGTAATTACCTTCTTCATAATAAAGTTCTGCTAGAGAAACATAAGCAGGCACATACTTAGGGTCTTTTTGCTTGGCTTTTTCAAACTCTTCGATGGCAAGTTCAGGTACGCCCTGCGCTTTGTAGTAATCACCCAATAGGATGTAGGTCAAAGGTAACTCTGGCTCCTTATCACGGATTTGATAAAGGATTACTTTGGCTTGCTGGATTTCAGCAGTCCCGCCTGTCAAATACGCCTTAGCAATTTCAAATTCGGCATCGGTGTTTTTGCCTTTGGTGAAAGTCATGGCGTTGGTCAGGCTTTCGTTGGCAGCAGCGTTGTTGCCTTCGTTTAGTTGCAATAAGCCCATTCCAGCATGGTTGTAAGGACTTTTGCTTTTGGCTTTTAGGCCAGCCTGAAAATTTTGTTGAGCTGTCGCAAAATCGTTTTGCTGGAAGCTAACGATACCCAGCCAGTAGTAGATTTCGTCGAGGTTTTTAGGTTTGGTAGGAATGAGTTTGCTTAACTCGGCTTTGGCTTCTTCGAGGCGCTCATTTTGGATCAACTCCTTGATGGGAGTCAGATCTGTCTGCGCTACAGCCTCACTGCCGAACCAAAACAGGCAAGTAAGGATCACAAAAACACGCTGTAACATAGTCTTAGATAGTTTGAATTAACTTATTCAAGGTTTAAAATGATGAGTATCTAGTGCTAAGAACAAAGAGGCTGATGTTATCAATTCTCTTGATGGTATTCCTTATTCTTATCGTTCAATACTGCATTTTTTCTACTCTTTACTCTTTTGACATAAACGTATGGCTTGAGGTCTCACACGTTAACACTTTGTTAAACTTTGCGAGAAAAAAGCCTGCTTATCTACTTTGTTTGATATCTTCCGCCCCTTCTTTAGGCGGAAATGTTACCCGACGAGGGATCGTATGTGCGGTAGCAAGTCCCGACTTATGAATCGCCCGTTGTCCACGTGGCCCATCGAGAAAAGAGACAAATCCAGTCCCCACTAGATGGCGCTCTTCCCGTAAGATCGTCTTAATCGGGCGAGCCAGTGGATAACACTCGTCGTATAAAAAGGCTTGATATGGACCGTAATGCTCCTTATCGTAGCCACAGATAGTTTCTTTATTAGGGTCTCGGCCCAATTGAAGCATTTTAGTACCTTCTAGTAGGGCGCGCATTTCTGGATCATCCCGATCACTCACCCAACCATAGCCAACAATTCCTAAGGCTCGCTCCTGAGTCTTGACGTAGTCAAACAAGGCATCAGTAGGCGTCTTGGCATAACGATTACTCAATAGAGGTCGTCCCTGCATGATGCTATCTTGGAGATAGCGAACTGTACTGCTCTCGGCATGTTCAAACACCGCTACAATTTCGCCTTCTGGCGCTTCTGGATCTAATTCTTGCCAGCTTTTAATTTTGCCTGAGAGGACATCTAGCATCTGAGCGTGGCTAAGCTTACGCACCGGATTTTTGGGATTGACAATGAGAATGATCCCATCAATCAAAACCGTGGCATAGGTGGGGTTGATATTACGTCTTAGTAGTATGGCCGTCTCTTCCTCCGTCAGCTCTCTACTACTGATCGCTAGGCGAATAGTGTCATTGGTGAGCATTTCACGGATGGCTTGTTCGCCAGGATAGTAACGCGGAAAGACTTTGGCATTAGGATAAAGCGCTTCAAAGACCGCTACTTCTGCTTCGATAATAGGCTTGAGCGTTTCATCAACGCTAATTATCGCGGTACCGATGGTAGAGGTCTGTTCTGCCAAGGGCACTTTTTCGGGTGCAATAGTCGGGGATTCCGCCTGACTCTTAGGCTGGGGAGCTGGTGCACAACTCCAGAGGAGCTG
Organism: Bacteroidota bacterium; assembly: GCA_039024315.1. Taxonomy (GTDB): domain Bacteria; phylum Bacteroidota; class Bacteroidia; order J057; family J057; genus JBCAWW01. The sequence continues at coordinate 11,011 of JBCCQN010000151.1, read as the reverse complement.
CAAACATATCCCAACAATGATAGTGTGCGTTATTTCTTTCATGACGAAAACCCGTAATACGGCCAGCAAAGATAATATATTTTCAGATTTATTACGTCTGGACATTGACAATCTGGTATTTAATCCCAGACCCTCTCTATCATATTTTCATTGCTAAGATGGCTTTGCTACACAAATTCCATAAATACAGAAAAATAAGGCAAGTGGTAAACTATTGCTTTTTCTCGCAATTTAGGCCATGATCTAACACTGATAGAATTTTTTTGGCTACAAAAAGCTTATTTAGTATTTGCTCCACAAGCGCAAAAAACGACCGTTTGGGCAGCAAAATTGACGTTTGAACCTTGATTCCCTAACAATTGAACCACAAATACGCATCATTATATGCTGGGGGACTCTCAAATCTCCTAGCTCATCTTTTCTGAATAACCTGAATATGCGCTTTTTTTTATTGTCGGGGCTGATTCTCCACCTTTGGGGGGGAGCGCTTATGCCGGAACTTCAGGCTAGCCTTATCAGCAGTAAACCCGACCTTGATTTTTCTGTCAGCTCGCCTTGTTTAAATTCTAATACCGTCTTTGAAGATAAATCCATCTTGCGATCAGCTGAAGTCAGAAGACGACTTTGGTCTTTTGGCGATGGTACGTCCCCCGTAGAAGGAAACAAAATCAAGCATAAGTTTAGACGTGAAGGCACCTTTTTAGTTAGCCTCAGCATTACTCTATTAGATGGAGAAACTTACCGCCTAAGCAAAAAAATCAAAATTCATCAACCCCCGCAAGCCCCCTTACCTTACGCAACGCAAAGTTGTGCAGGTAAGCCGGTCCTGCTCCAGACCAATACTCCAGCCAGTAATCAACAAATCGTTTGGTACCAGCAAGCCGAAGGAGGAGAAGCGTTTTTTAGCGGCCATAAATTGAGCTTACCTCCGCTAGAACAATCTCAATCTTTTTTCCTCGCTAGCCGAGATCAAAATAGCTGCGAAAGCGAAAGAGTCAATATCCAAGTTCAAGTCTTTCCTCCCAATCAGACTCGATTGGTGCAGTATCCTGAGCGACCAAGTCTTCCAGTAGCAGAAGTCAGTTTTGGCTTAGAATCCACTTTACCAATACAACATTGGACCTGGAACTTTGGCGATGGTGAGGGTGCCACTGAAGCTGCCCCTACTCACGAATATCGCTATCCGGGGAAATATGAGGTAAGTGTCAGCATTGTTGACGAAAATGGCTGTAAAGAAACCTTACGCAAAACGCTCAATGTGATCAAAAAGAGTGGTGTGGAGATCCCCACTGCCTTTTCTCCCAATAATGACGGCTTCAACGATTACTTTCAAATCAAATATCACGATTTGAGTAATTTTCAAATAGAAGTGTTTGACTTAGAAGGTAATCGAGTCTTTTACACTGAAGATCCTAATTTCAAATGGAATGGAGCCGATCCTAAGGGCAAGCGTTTACCAGAAGGGGAATATAGCTTTGTCCTCCGTGCCCAAGACGGAGAGGGGGTCCTCATTGCCGAAAAGAGGACGTTGATCCTAATCTACTAGGTTTAGAACCAATCAATCACGAAGCTAAAACGATAAAACGAAATCCGTAAAGCAGGATCAGCTTGGGGCTCATCCTCTTCAATTTCGCGAAGGTCAGTCTCCATGGGGGACTCACTCACTTCCGACCAATTGACCGGAATGGGTTTCATCGGCGCTTCAACACTGCTACAAGCCGTCAAGAGGCTCATCGCCAATAGCAATATTACGAGTAAATGTTTGTGCATAGTGTCAAAATCCAACAAACGAATAAGCGTAAAAGTAATACGCTTTCCTTATAGAAGCATACGGATCCCATTTGGTTGCAATCTCTCTCAATAATTTTGCGTTTTTTTTCGTATTAAGTTATCGGGAAGAATTGCGTATTTTTGTTCCCGTAACCCTAAGCATGAATTATGCGACTATTTACACTCCTTTTTCTCTCGCTCTTTTTGCTCCAACCAGCCTTTGCCGGAGGAGAAAAGAAAAAAGGCGGGGACAAAGACAAAAACAAAGACCAATACTACAAATACGAAAGAGAAGAAGTCTCTTCGTATCGCGACCGTCGCAACTTCGAAATGCCAGAACCGCCTGAGGTGGAAGTGGTAGAAGTTGTGGCTCCAGACCCCAACGCCACTAGCTTAGAGCCTCTTTTTATGGGAGGCCGTAAGGTTTATTTAGACGTAGACCAGCGCCTCAATCAATTAGTAGCGCGCGACTCCGTCCTCAAAAAGCGGATCGATAAACTACCCGGCTATAGAGTACAGATTTACGCCAATGTCGGTCGCCAAGGTGCCCTCTCTACCAAGAGCGCCTTGATGAGCAATTATCCCGGCGTCCCCAATTACCTGACTTATCGTGCACCTAACTATGTCGTCAGAGTAGGAGATTTTATCGATAAAGAAGAAGCAGTTTTATTCTGCCGCCAACTCAAAGAAAACTTTCCCAGTGCTTTTGTAGCCCCAGATACGGTCAATTTTGGCCCACCTGAGCGCGAGGAGGAAGAAGAGGATAACTAAGATTGTCCCGTAAAATATATCATGGTCCAATGTCGAGTCTTCGGCATTGGGCATTTTTTTTAGGCTTACTCCCGAAAGCTCTCGGGAGTGCGGAACGCTTGTCTCGTCTGGTGCGGCATGCCTGCGCGCACCTACCGCATATACATTTCTCGTCGCCCTGTCGGGCTCTGTCGAAATTGTATGCGACAAGGCACTGCCTTGTCGCTTAGAGATAAGCGTTCCGCGCAGCGGTAAAACAAAAAAAGCCAAGGCAAAAGCGAAGCTGCTCCTCCCTTGGCCATGGTAAATAGGTGCTTTATCTACTTCACCATATAAGTCTGCTCATCTTTACCGATTCCCGTGATGGTAAGGCTCTTCCAAGACTTGGGCAACTTCGTCTTCTCCTGCATAATGCCTTCGCTGGTAATTTCTAGACCCCCAAAGCCATTGATCACCGTCTGTAGCAAGCCCCCTGCCCCCGTGGCGAAGTAAGGATTATTGCCATCAACCATCTCTGAGATCACGGCAAAGGGAGGCACCATATTGGGGCGATAGCTTTTGATGAAGATCTCATAAGCCTTTTCGGGCTCACCGAGCCGAGCGTATAAGGTCGCCAATACCGCAAAGCCCATGGCCGGTCCTGCTGGATCCATCCGAGTTTCATAATAGGCTAAGTCTTTACGGATTTGCTTTTCGTCGCGGATCACGTCCAAGGGATAAGAAAGCAAATTGACGTCTGCTTGCTTGATGATGGCTCCGGTGTAGCTTGCATTTTCTTTTGTCACCCCGTCGGGGAACGTTAAGATCGGAATGTTGGCAGCTACATGCGCCCAATCAGGATCTGGTACTAGTCCTAATTCTTCCGCCGCCTGAGTAGCGTAGCCCAACACCACTCTTGCCATACCGTTGGTATAAGCATTGTCGTCTATATTCTCTTCGTATTCGTTGGCGCCGATTACGTTGCGGATATGATAAGCGTCTGGACCTTCTCGCTCTACTCGACTGGCCCAGAAGTCAGCAACTTCTTTGAGCATTGGATAGCCACGATCGCGCAGCCACTCTTTGTCGCCAGTTACCTCATAATACTTCCAGAAGGCCCAACCCACATCGCCCGTGATATGATGCTGAAAAGGACCAGTAAGGGCCCAAATAGGGGTTTCTTCGCCCCCGTCGTCGGCAGACTCCCAGGGAAACATCACGCCTTTATAACCATGAGAAAAAGCGTTCGCCCGGGCGGCATCCATCCGCTCAAAGCGATACTCTAAGAGACTCTTGGCTATCTCGGGCTGAAGCATCAACAAAGGCGGATACATCCAAATCTCTGTATCCCAAAAAACATGACCGTTGTAGCCTAGACCAGAAAGACCCATCGGAGAAAGGCTGTAAGCAGTACCCTCACGAGCAAAGCTGTAGAGGTGATAGATCGCAGCATGCACTTCCTGTTGTACTTGAGGGTCGCCTTCGATCGTGATATCGCTTTGCCAGAGCTTATCCCAGGCCTCATTGTGGCGCTTGAGTAGCCGCTCAGTGCCTTCCAGGCGCGCAAATAGGGTCAGCCGCTCGGCTTCGTTGAAGGGGTCTGCATTGTGCTCGGTAGAGGAGATGGAGGAGACAACGGCAAAGGTATAAGTCTCTCCCGCCTTCAGCGAACGATCAAAGGACATCCAGTGGCGATTAAAGTCCCAGTCAATATGAATGACTTCCGGCTCCTCACCATGAGCCTCCGGAAAAATAATCGAATTAGAAGCAGCTACCGTATGAACTCCCGTAGGACTCTTGCCAACCGATGTCAGCAGAGGCACGGTTACATGCGGCCGATCTATAGTAGCGAAGGTGTTGCGGACATCCCGCAAATGGTCTGGGGATTTGATCAAGCTACGGGCCTGAATTTCGATGTCCTCCTTGGCTTCTAGGGTTACGATAGCCAGAGCAGTATGCGGCAAGTGGCGCAAGGCCATGAGTTCGTGGGTTACGGATAAGCGTTGTCCGAAGGAAAAACTCGTACTCAACTTAGCCTGACGCATATCCAAGGTCTGCGCAAAATCGCGCACATTTTTGCCAGAGAGCTCGGTACCATCCACTTGCAACACCAAGGAGACTGGATCGAAAACTTGCAAAATATTGCTGACACGGCCTCTTTGATAATTGTCATAAATGCCGTTGAGCACTACCGCGCTCGATTGCATAGGCTCAGGCGAAGAAACTAAACCAATCATGCCATTGGCCACGCTAATCCCAAAATAGTCTGAAGGATCAAAATCGCTGGCCGTAATCTGCCAAGGATCTGGACTTTGCGCCCAAAGGAGCGAGGGAAACCAGATCAGTAGTAGTAGTCTAATCGTTTTGTGCATAAGTAGAATTAGGATTGTGATTGATACTATAAATTAATTCATGACGGGCATTTTTCCGTATATTTAAGCTAAAGCGAGTATTTATGGCCGAACGAGCAGTTGGAACATATGATTATGCTGCCTATTTGGAAGTTGAGCGCGAGGCAGATATGAAGTATGAATACCATGATGGGATGATCACTGCGATGGCAGGGGGTAGTCCTGAGCATGGGCAAATTGCGGCTAATTTTACTCGAGGAATTGGTAATACTTTAGGGGATCGTCCCTGCTCCGTTTACAGTAGTGATGTCAAAATTCGAGTTGATGCAAGCAACCGCACCTTTTATCCAGATGTCTCAGTAGTTTGTGGGCAAACCCAAAAAAGTACACAAGACCCTAATGCCTTGGTCAATCCTATTCTCATCGTTGAAGTGCTTTCTGAAAGTACCGCTGCTTTTGATTTGGGGGTGAAGTTTGATCATTATCGACAATTAGCTTCCCTACAACAATATATCTTGATTAGTCAGGATGAGACCAGAGTGCATAGTTATTATCGTACTCAAGATGGAACTTGGGAAATACATACTTTTAGAGAGTGGGCAGAGAGCATTTTTTTAAAGTCTGTCCAAGCTGAAATCAAAATGTCTGATATCTATAGACGCCTACCAGGTATCGACCCTCAAATAAGCTTATAACACAAACACATAACATGTCAACACGTCGTCTCGCTGCCATTATGTTTACCGATATCGTCGGCTATACGGCGCTCATGCAGGAAAGTGAATCTCGTGCGATAGAAGTCAGATCTCGGCATAGAGAAGTCTTTGAACGTTTTCATGAGCAGTATCAAGGAGAGATCCTACAGTATTATGGCGATGGGACACTCAGCATTTTTGACTCAGCTGTGGCCGCTACTCAGTGTGCGATAGACATGCAGATTGCCTTTCAGGAGGATCCTAAAGTGCCTTTACGAATCGGGATACATACGGGAGATATCCTTTATTCTAAAGAAGAGGCCATAGGTGATGGGGTAAACATTGCTTCTAGAGTAGAGACGATTGCTAGCCCGGGCAGTGTGATGGTTTCGGAGCGAGTGGCTGAATACCTCAAGAATCAATCAGAGATTCCTTTGGCTTCAATGGGAAGTTTTACCTTTAAGAATGTCAAGGAGGAAATAGAGGTCTTTGCAGTTGACCGCCCGGAGCTAGATGTCCCTAGTCCCAAAAATGTAAAGGGAAAGTTCATTAAGCATAAAGGGCCTAACGAAAAGACGGGCTTAGCAAAACTCCCGATTTGGGCGCGTTACATCGGTGGATTTGCCTTATTCTTGGTTTTAGCACCTATTATTTATTTCCCCTTATATCGATTTGCAACTGGTGAGGCAGCAAACATTGAAGGCATCAATGTTAGTGCAGAACAGACTGCTATTAATTATGAAAATCAAATCAGATTTTTCGTCTCCGCTTTTGAGTATAAAGGGCAAGATAGTACCCAAAAGTGGCTTGGCTTAGGTATGCCCTATGCGCTCGAAATGGACTGGGACCAAGATCCGCATATCCTTAATATTTTTGTTGAATCTGAGGAGCCAAAGCCGATAAACTCGGCAATAGAGCAAGGCATCACTTACAATTGTAATTATCTCTTGCGAGGGGAATACGACCGCACTGAAGATGGTGGCTATCAAATCGATATCAAATTGCATCACCTTCCGAGTGGGCAGCTCTTTGATGAGTTATCCTTTCAGGGAACGGAGCTCTTTAGCTTACTAGATAGCGTAAGTTTAAGGACCAAGATGGCCTTGGGGATAGAGTCCGAACAGCTGGCAAAGGTGCGGGACCTACCGACGCAGCAGATACTGACCAGTTCAATGCCAGCCTATCAGCGTTATTGTGAGGCCTTTATTAAGATTTTGAACGGAGATTTTACTGGCTATGTGGGAGGTCTAGCTGAAGCCACAGAGATTGATTCAACTTTTGCCTGGGGGGCCTATACCGCCGCTCAAGCTTATTATCAATATTTACGTAGCGACGAAAGCTCAATCAAGGCGATCGATTTAGCGATGCGTCATCGTAAACGTTTACCAGAGGTATTTGAAGCTCGGGTCAAACAGCTCAAATTTAGAATCTATGACGAACCTGAAAAAGCTTTGCAATTGTCTCAGTTGTTGGTGGAACTGCATCCAGGTAATTTTTCTTTCAGTCAAACTTTGATCAACGACCTCTTTATGCAGGAACGTTATGAAGAAGTATTGACGGAAATCGACCGGCTACAGGCCATGCGCAAAGATCCATGCGAGCTATTTTATGTGGAGGGTAATTGCCTATTACGTTTAAATAAAATTCGAGAAGGCTTAAAAAGAACCAAGGCTTGCCAAGAAGCTTCTCCTAACTCGGCTAGCCTTGCTCAAATGTATGCTGAGTTTTTTCTCGCTGATGGAAAATATGAAGAGGCCGGCAAATGGTTTCAAAGAGCCGAACTACTCGAGTCCCAATACCTAGCTTGGGATAAGCTAGCGCCTCATATCGACTTTATGCAGGATAGCGCTGATAAAATTAATTTTGAGGCCCTTTACGAAGGCCTGACGGGTCGCTATTATAGCGATAGGATTATGACCTTTTATTTCAATGTATCTACCAATGGTCATCAACTCTACATCAACGGTCCTCGGCAACAAAAATATCCCTACTATCCAGTCAGCAGCCATAAGTTTATTGCCACCCCGGGGCATCAAGCCGTTTTTGAGTATGATGAAGCAGGTAACCCTATTGCAGTATTGGGTACTGAGCCAAGTGGGCGAAGCTACCGCCTAGAATATGTGGATTCAAATCTTGACGAAGCACGTGCTAAGTTGACAAAGGCCGATTTTGCTTCGGCTAAGGCAAAATTAGAGGGAGTTCCGGAGGCTTACCAAAATGGATGGTTGTATGAGGCGATCAAAGATGCCGTCAGTTATGAGGCCGAAGAAGTTGCTGCGGATTGGGACAAAATGCTAGGAGAATACGCTGCCCCAGACGGCTTAGGCGTTAATCTATTTATCGAGAATAATCGACTCTTTGCGACCTTTATTCAAGGGCAAAATTTAGACCCCTTCCCTATTTTTCCGATCAATGAGACTGATTTTGTCAATACGCAGTATCTGGGACGTACCATCCGCTTGGTCAAAGAGGGTGAGTCTGTAGTCGCGGTTGAAATTGTCTATCCAGACAAAGATCCGATTCGTTTCAATCGTGTGCCTAGCTAATCTGAGGCCCGAGCTTTGGTGAGGATATCACTGATAAAATCATTTTTGCTCGCAGTATAGGCGCCTCGGTCTGTGGCAAATTGCTGGCTGAGTTTGATCTTAAGCTCATGGTAAGCTTGTGCCTCCTCTGGCTGAGCGATCAGGTAGTCCCTAAAAAGTTGGTGATCGCGCAGCTTCGGATTTCCCTGCGCAAACATATGAATGTGAAATTTGACGATCTCAGCATCCGTACGGAAATAATGTCTGCCCGGAATGCCGTTCTCTCCCTTATACAAATATCCATAATCCTCTAAGGCAGCCACACAATCCAGCCCATCTTCGAACTGTACTAAAGTAATGGCCATATCAATAATGGGTTTGGCGGCGATGCCCGGGATGGCCGTGCTGCCGATATGCTCGATTTTTAGGATGGAGTCCGCCAAGGCGAACGCTAACTTCTCTCGCTCCGCTTCAAATATCCCTTTCCAACTTGCTTGATGAGGGACTAATCTGATCGTGCCGCGAACTAAGCCTATTTCGTCCATCTTAGCCTCCGATTAATACTGTGGGCGAGCCCGTAACCACAGAGGCGGCACCGTTGGCTGGATCTGTAACCACCGTATCTCCCATTCTCGCTGCGGGCATCCCGCCGCCGCCAATCAAGATCAATGCTCCACCGATATTCAGGGTCGCAGTCGATTCTAGGTCCAGACCCGCCTCAGCGGTGATTGTCGTTTGAGCACTTGAGTGTATCTCAGTATTAGTAGCCTCACTTTTTAGTTCCTCACCTGCGGTGAACGCTATGTCTTTGCTAGCATTTAGCGTAATATTTTCCGCTTCAAGGGTAAAATCCCCATGTGTTTCTATTTGGATATCTTCTGAGCTCTCAATCACAATACCTCCTTCACTATCGATGGTGATTTTGCTTTGATTGGCTTGAATGGTAACAAATTTTTTGTTGCTCATAATGACAATTCCCCCCTTACGGCGAATGGTGTCAGGCTGGACAGTGCGTTGGGCAAAGGCTTGAAAAGCAAAAATCAGTAGGCCAAAAGTGATAATAAAGCGTAGCATATGGGTATGGTTAATTTTTTTGCGATTAGTCGTTCTGCGAAGCAGAAACCTAATTAATTCCTCTCAGAATCCTACTGCACAATCCAAGGATAGGCCTTCTTGAAACCCGCGTTCCAAGTCATATGCCAATGCCCGAGTTCGGCTTCTACATCCAACTTCATGTTTGCTGCGGGTACGCCATAGTCTAGCAAAATCTTATGCATCTTCTCGATGCTTTCCACCGTCGGCGTTTCTAGCTCTCCGGCATTGAAGTAGATCTTTTGCTCTTTGATCTTGGGATTGCTCTCATGAAGACTATAAACTAACTCATTCACCCAATAAGAAGGCGAAAAGACGATAGCGCGCCCAAAGACCTCTGGAAATTCATTGAGCATGTAGTAGGACATGAGACCGCCCAGAGAGGCTCCGGCGATGATGGTGGATTGAGGATCTTTTTTCGTGCGATAGCGGGCGTCTACCCAAGCTTTGAGGTTGGTGGCAATCCATTCGGCATGCTGATCCCCTGTAGTCCCGCTCCGATCCGAATACCAGCGGGTCGAAGGGAAAGGCTTGTACTCGGTCATGCGCGCTTCTGAGTTATAAATACCCACCACAATGGCCTGCTCCTCTCCCAATAAAGCCAGACTATCAATCACCTCGTCGATCTCCCACTCTTGGCCTTCCTGGATTTTTTGATCGAAAGGCGATTGTCCATCGAGAAAATAAATCACCGGATAATCTACACTATCGCTTTCATAATCAGTCGGCAGATAAATGGCTAAGGTCCGTTTTTCATTGAGGTAGTCGATCAAAACGGTATCTGGCAGGATTTGCACGTTCGGCGAAGCCGTGTGCTCTAGACCCGCTACCCACTCCCGATACTCTTGCTCCTCAATGCGATCTTTGATGGTTTTATAGATAAAAAAACCTGCTAGTAGTATGAGGGGGATGCCGAGGAAGATGAGTAGTTTCTTTTTCATGGCGGACCGATTGTGGTAATTTCTCAGTATTATTCCTGCCTAAGAACATGTTTGGGAACCAATTAGCCGTTGATTGAAAAAATAGGAATCGATCAGATAACTTGAAGTCAACCAAAACTTTGAGTTATGCAAATAAGATTTACCGAGCTGACCGATTCCCAATGGCAAATTATCGAAAAATATCTTGCCGATCATAAACCGAAAAAGCATGATCTGCGCGTGATTGTCAATGCCATACTTTGGATCACCCGTACAGGTTCTCAGTGGCGAAATATGGAGAGTCGTTATCCCCAATGGGAAAGCGTGTACTACTATTTCAGGCAATGGCAATTCAATGGAGTATTAGGAAAAATCACCTTAGAAGTAGTTGGTAAAGAGCGAATTAGGCAAGGACGTTTTAGGCAGGCTTCATGCGCTGCAATTGATAGCCAGAGTGTTAAGAAAGCGCCGTTTATTAAGTTAGATAGTGGGCTTGATGGCGGTAAAAAGATTAATGGTCGAAAGCGACATATCATGGTTGATACACTTGGTCTTCCCATTGCCATTCATGTCTCTGCAGCCAATGTATCGGATGCAGAAGGTGGATATGATTTACTATGGAAAGCCGAGCAAGCAACTCAGCGTTTAGCACTGATCCGAGCTGATCAAGCTTATGCAGAATTGTTCACCCAGGCGGCCAAATACTATAATTGGGAGGTACAAGTTTCGCAAAAGCCCGAATCGCAAAAGGGATTTGTACCCCAAATTGGCCGTTGGCAAGTTGAAAGATCATTTGCTTGGGCTAGCTTTTTTAGAAGATTATCAAAGGATTATGAGAAAACACCCCAATCACAGATCGCTTTTATTCAACTGATGTTTATCTCAATCATTCTGGCAAGATTTGAATGATTTACATCCAAACATGCTCT
>JBCCQN010000150.1:0-20010 GCA_039024315.1 Bacteroidota bacterium | reverse complement strand
TTTACCATCGCGCTCATAGGCAAAGACAGTTGCTCCACAATTGCGGCCGAGACCGTAGACCTTGGCTTGCTCATCATTTAATGGATTGATGCCCATCTTCAAGTCTTCGCCTTCGCCTTTATGCTCTACGGAAGCAAGGTAAATGAGGCCATTTTCTTCACTCAGCTCGATTTTGACCATAAAGTTTACCGCCTCTTCTGCTGAGGGTTTATCTACTAATAGATAGCTGCCATAACGATTCGACCAAGCTTCGGAGATTTCGTTGGGTTCTACCTTGAGGGCAAAAATTCCTTCCCGGTTTGTCATCTCCCCCTTGATGATCGAATGGCCTTCTACCTCTTCAAATGTTAACCAACGATCTTTTTGAGTAATGGGAATTGGACCTAGTTTGAAACGTGGGGTGTAGGAGCCTTGGTTGTTGGGGATGATTTCAGCCTTGGTTCCTTGCACATCGCCATAGAGGCGGCCTTTTTTGTAGGAAAGTTTGATGGGATATCCCCCTAGCGCGTAGTAACCGGCCTGTTTGGCGAGATAGCTATCTTCTTTGGGTTTTGCTTTGATTTTGGGACTTTCCTCTTCTTCTGCGGTTTCTTCTGCTTTGGGGGGGCTGAGGTCTTTTTGGAGTTTCAAAGCTTCCATTAAGACTTTGGTTTTGAGAGCGCCTGCGAGACTACCGCCCCTTTCTGAATTCGTCAGGATGACAACGCCAAGTTTTTGCTCAGGTAACCAGCCAAAATGAGCGTGAAAGGCGCGAGTATCCCCACCATGACCCGCAAAACCGCCTGCAAAATCATAATCCGCTCGATCGGAGCGAAAGAAGCAAAGCCCCATTTTGAGCTCATAATCAATCTCGCCAGCTCCTGCTTGGATCTCCAGCATTTGCTCGATGGTCTCAGGTTGAAGAATTTGCTTGTCTTGGTATTTGCCTCCTGCATTGAGCATTTGCATGAAGTGGGCCATTTCGGCGACATTGGCGTGCATGAGTCCTGCGGGAGCGTCTCTAATGGCGGGTTCGTCATAAGCTTCTCCCTTTCCGATGTAACCCATAGAGTATAACGCCTTCATATCCTCCCGCAATTTGAAGTAGGCGTTGGGCATATCCATAGGCCCAAAAAGGTGATTCTGGGTGTAAGCAAAGAAATCTTCACCGCTTACTCGTTCAACTAAGACACCCAAAGTCGAAAAACCTGCATTGGAGTAGGACCAGATCGTATTGGGTTCCTCACAGACATATTCTTCGTTTAGTAAGTCAATAATCGCGCTGAATTCAGGGCCATTATTCATAAAGAAATCCTTCATGATATCTGAAGGAAGCCCTGATTGATGAGTGAGAATGTGGCGAGTGGTGATTGGGGTAGGATTGGGATGATGGCTTTTGGGGGCAAACTCGGTGATATAGTTAGCAATAGGCGCGTCTAGGTCAATCTTGCCTTGTTCGACTAATTGCATCACGGCCATGGCCGTAAAGACCTTGGAAATCGAACCTACGCGATAAAGTGTATTTTCGTCTGCCTTTTTGCCTTCTGCGACATTGGCCAAGCCAAAGCCTTCACTCCAAAGGACTTTTTGGTCATCGACCAAAACTAAACTTAGGCCTTGGATGTTACGCTTTTTCATCTGTTTGAGGATATAAGGCCGCAGTTCAGTTGAATACGCATCTTGGCTATGGAGCAAAGACAAGTTACCCAGCAGGAGTAGGAGAATAAGAGTGAGTTTTTGCATAGAAAATGATTTTAAGTACTTAGACAAAAGTATTCAGTATTTAGACCGAGGGAAATATGTCTATATGGTTCAGTGAGGCCCTTTTTCTCTGTACTAAATACTCCCGAAAGCTTTCGGGATACTTTCCACTCAGTACTTAATAAAGAGGGTACAAAGCGTAAAAAGTTGCTTTGTAAGCCGAAAGCATATTTGAACCTTGGGGAATACGGTCCCTTGGTTGTAGATTTGATGGCTAATAAAAAATTATGAGGCAAATCTGGCTTGGTATTATTGGGACATTTTGTTTGTTGATGAATTTTGCGTTCGCCCAGGCGCAATCCCAAATAAGGGGCACGGTTGTAAATGAAGATGGTGATCCTTTGGCAGGCGCTGTCGTTTTTATTCCCAAGATTAAGGCGGGTGCCTATACCAACTCGGAAGGGATCTATAGTATTCCCAAGTTGCCAGCGGGCACCTATGAGGTGATTGCCTATTATTATGGTTATGATACGACCTTCCTAACGGTCAATTTGCCATTAGCTACAACTATTACCCAAAAATTTGTTTTGGTTGAGCGGATGGTCTTTACGGATGAGGTAACGATTGTGGGCCAACAAACAGGTAAAATCAATAAAACTGAGGTAGAAACCGGCCTTACCCGTATTGATCCTCAAGAGATCGATCTACTGCCTTCGGTGGGTACCCCTGACCTAGCCCAGTTTTTGCAAGTTTTGCCAGGCGTAGTCTTTACGGGAGATCAAGGCGGGCAGCTTTACATTCGAGGCGGAACGCCGATCCAAAATATGGTCTTGCTAGACGGGAGTGTGGTGTACAGTCCTTTTCACTCCATTGGGCTTTTTAGTGTCTTTGACCCTGATTATGTTCGCTCGATTGACGTGTACTCGGCTGCTTATCCAGGTGAGTTTGGTGGGCGAATTAGCTCGGTGATTGATATCAAAACCCGCAATGGTTCTCTCAAAGAGACCAAAGGGAAATTAAATATTAATCCATTTTCTGCTTCGGCTATGCTAGAAGGCCCCTTGGTCAAAGGAAAAAGTGCCGGTGCAGGGGTTAGCTATTTGGTCTCAGCACGGAACAACTATATCGACCGTACCGGTCAGGCTGTTTACCCTTATATCAATGAGGGAGAGGGCTTACCCTACAACTTTTTGGATTTGTTTGGTAAAGTTACGATGACAGACGGGATCAACTTTGCCAATCTTTTTGCTTTCCGCCAGACGGACAATGTAAATCTAGAATTTCCGGCAGATATCGGATGGGAGTCAATAGGGGGAGGCGGCAATTTTCAGACGCTACCCTCGGGTGCAGGTGCGATCATTTCGGGCTTCTTCTCCTATTCGCAGTACAATACCTCTTTGCGCTCGCAAACGGAGACTTTTCCACGTCGCAGTAGTATCAATGGCTTTAGCGGCGGTTTGGAAGTAGGGTATATCTATAATTCTGTGGATGAGTTTAACTTTGGGACCCAGTTTTTAGGTTTTAGTACTGATTATACCTTCACCAACTCTTTTGGCTTTATCACGGAGCAGGCTTCTTCCAACTCGGAAGCGGCCATATATGCTAACTATAAGAAGGTATTTCAGGAAGAAAGAGCGGGAGGTAGAAATTTTGAACGGGCTGTATTGGAGCCCAGCGTTCATTTGCATTATTACAATAACCAGCGTACCATGCGATTTGAGCCTCGGATAAGAGGTAAGCTCAACTTTACGGGGCTTAGCTTGAGTTTTGCCGCAGGTACTTACTCCCAAAACCTTATGGCCGCCGTCTCGGATCGAGATGTTGTCAATCTCTTCCAAGGTTTTTTATCTGCTCCTACCCAACTCCAAAATCAAATCAAAAGCTCTACCTTACAAACCTCTTGGCATTTGCTGACGGGGGTAGAAATAGAATTGATTGACAATCTTACCACTAATGTAGAAGGCTGGTACAAAAACTTTACTCAGCTAACCAATATCAACCGCGAAAAAGTATTTCCTGAAGATCCCAATTTCATTACGGAGACTGGCGTTGCCCGAGGGGTGGATCTCATCCTAAAATATCGAACCAAAAACATCTATGCCTATACCAATTATGGCCTAGCGCAAGTGGTACGTACGGATCGATTAGATCGGGCCCAACCAAGGACCTATAATCCCATCTATGATCGTCGCCATACGGTCAATGTTGTCGCTGCTTATCAAAGTGATCCTTTCACGGTATTGGATGACCGTAACCGTATGGTCAGACCCAAATTTGCCGCTCGTAAATGGGAGGTCAGTATTAGGTGGAGCTTAGGATCTGGTTTTCCCTTTACCCAGACTCAGGGCTACTTTGAAAAACTCAATTTTTTTGAAGATGGGGCGCAGACAGACATTGCTACGCAGAACGGTCAACTCGGGCTCTTGCTAGCGGATGAAATCAATGCCGGTCGCTTACCTTATTACCACCGTTTGGACTTCGCTGCCAAAAGGCGTTGGTTGGTGCGTAACCAAGTGCTGTTAGAACTAAGCCTAAACGCAATCAATTTGTACAATCGTAACAACATCTTTTTCTTTGACCGTGTCGCTTTTGAGCCGGTTTATCAATTGCCCTTTTTGCCTAGCTTAGGCTTTACCGCCAAATTTTGATAGCTGCTTTGCCGATTGGCTAGTAAGGATTTAGGCTTACTTGTCCTTTATGTTTGAACCAATCAAGTAACTTGATTGCCGGTTCTTCCCCTGTTGATAGTATGGACAGATAAATTTTTCTAATTTAAACGCTAATAGCCTTAATCCTACTAACCAGCTATAAGAGATGGCCACAGGCTTGTCTGTATTCTTATTAGCAGTATGTATTGTACTGCTTTTACGAGCCATCAGGTTGCATAACTTAGACCCCAAATCTTTGTTATATCAACTTGGTGCCACTCTGTGTATTTTAGGAGCTATTCAAGCCTTTATTGAATATGAAATATTAGGGGTGCCAACCAATATGCCTCCACCTTGGGGCCTGTCAAAAGCCCATTCTGTCGTTTCTTTATATATATTGTCAGTCGCCGTTGTTAACGGTTTTGTCTTTGCCAATCATCATTGGAGTTGGCCTCGCATTCGAAAGTACATTTTTCTGGCCTTACTGGCTGTTCCGGCTATTTATTTGACTGTTTTACTGCTCTTTACTGATTTTCATGTGATCACCGAAATGAGAGCCGGGGCACAGCTATGGGAGTATGTATTGACCTCAGGACGAGGGTTCAATTATCATCTTTGGGTCTATTGGCAAGTCGGTTGCATCATCGTAATGCTAGTGTTTTTTACCCAAGCCTTTAGAAACGCAAGGACCACTCAAGACCGAGTAGGGCGAGGGGTATTTATGGTCCTGCTTAGCTTGCTTTCTTTGTTTATGATCGGGACTTACGTCTTGATACCTGATCAAACGAGTGTGACAGGTAATTACTTTCTCTCTATTCCGGCAGGAGTTTGCGCCTTCATGCTGAGTTTAGTTTATAACAACTTTCAGGTTGATGAAATTTCTCAAGGCTTAGCCTCTGCTAATGTGATGAAGGCAATGACCAATATCATGTTGTTGACCGATGAAAATTTTATCATCAAGGAGGTCAATCCTGCTACGATCAAAGCTTTTCAGATTGGGCGCAATCTCATCATCGGCCTGCCAGTGCAAAAGATCCTCGACGAACTCGAAAAGGAAGACTGGGAAAAAATCAAATCAAAGATTAGTTCTCTTGAGCCCGGCAATGAAATTGTGCGAGAAATGCAAGTTCGTTTTCAGCAACGAGAGGTTTCTTTGGTACTGACTATTTCACCCGCTTACCATACTAATAAACGCAAAATCGGTTATGTTTTTCTCGGCACTGACATGACCCAATTTAAGCAGGTGGAATCTATGTTGTTAGAATATACCCAGCAACTCGAACGAACTAATGAAGAGTTAGAGAGATTTGCCTACATCGCTTCGCACGACCTCAAAACACCCATTCGCAATATCAGCGCTTTCCTGTCTCTGATCGAACGTCGTCTGCCGCCTGATGGGGATCCAGAGCTAAAAGAGTTTTTAGACTTTGCCGTAGAAAATAGTAAGCATGCCTATACGCTGATCCAAGATGTATTGGAGTATTCTCGCACTGCTTCCTCTGATCTCAATATGGAGCAGTTTTCCCTCAATGAGTTATTTCAAGAGTTAAAGGGACATTTTATTGAACCAATGCGCAATCGTGAAGCCTTGCTCAAATGGGATGACTTGCCAAATGTCGTAGGAGATCGGTCCCAACTCAAACAGTTATTTCAAAACTTAATCGAAAACGGTTTTAAGTATAATGAAGCCCAATATCCTGAGGTATATGCCCAAGCCAGATTTGAGGGAGACAATATTGTAATCTCCTTAAAAGACAATGGAATTGGCATCAAAAAAGAATATCAAAAACAGATTTTTGGCATGTTTACGCGCCTGCACACCCTCGAGGAGTATCCCGGTACAGGTATTGGCTTGGCGATCTGCGAAAAAATCGTGAAGGCCCACTATGGAGAAATTTGGCTCCAATCGGAAGAAGGAAAAGGGACTACCTTTTTTATCCGTCTCCCTTTTGACGTTCGGCGCAGCCGAACGCCTATCCTCTCCAGCAAGCAGCAAAAATCGATTGAAGGCCAAAAAATTAATGGGAATTAGCTACCTTTGCGAGCTAATTGATAACCCCTTAGGCCAATCCGTATGATCTTATCTGATGCGAAAATCCTTGCTGAGATAGAAAAGAAAAACATTGTCATCGAACCCTTTCGTAGAGAATGCCTCGGAAGTAATAGTTATGACGTACATTTGGGTAAATACCTCGCAGTTTACAAAGATCGCGAGATAGACGCTCGTAAGCACAATCAGATTGTAGAGATCGAAATGGGGGTAGAAGGCTATGTCTTACAACCCAATACGCTCTATTTGGGCGTCACGGAGGAATACACCGAAACCCATGCTCAGGTCCCTTTTCTTGAAGGCAAAAGTTCCATTGGACGATTGGGGATTCATATTCACGCCACCGCGGGTAAAGGAGACGTAGGTTTTTGCAACACTTGGACCCTCGAAATTACCGTTGTACAGCCTGTGCGTGTCTATCCAGGCATGCCCGTCGGTCAATTGATCTACTTCGAAGTAGATGGGGAAGTAATCAACGCCTATAATCGTAAAGAAAACGCAAAGTACGTCAAACGAACAGATCGACCTGTCGAATCCATGATGTGGAAAAATAAATTTTAAGTACTGAGACAATAGGATTCAGTATTGAGACTGAGGCAAACTTGGCTATACGGTTCAGCGAGACCTCACCTTTCTTTGCTGAACATTTTCTACTCTGTATCTCAAATCGCTATTGCTTTTTGCTGCGCAAAACGCCAAGGATAAGCGTTCCGCCTCCTGAAAGCTTTCAGAAGTATAGCCTCAAAGATCCTCGCTTACTGGGATATTGTGGATCAAGCAAAATGACCTATAAAACATTCCTAGAGCGATTTTTAGCCTGAATGCTATTGTCTTACTACTGAAAAATAAATACTACTACTATTACTTTTGACCCTTGGAAATGCGGCCTACAAAAAGGAGATTCCCGACCGTTTGATAATGTTCCCAACCGTTTGATAATTGATCTTTGGTAGGAGCAAGGAGGGCTGGTATCTTTCAGGAGATGAATAATCAATAGACAATAACATCTATAATGATTCATCTCTATCACCAAATAAAAACAAGGATCATGAAAACAAAAATTCTCTCCACCTTGGCATTGTTTTGCTTGATATTGGGGACGCAATCCCTCAATGCTCAGCTTATGGGCTTCATCTTGGGAGATGAGGTAGGGCTAGCTGGAGATACCGTATCCATCTCCGTCAAGGTTGAAGATTTTATCCAAATCAGTGGTTATCAGGGGACGGTGCGTTGGGATAGTGCGGCTCTAGATTTTATCGACTGGAGTAGTCCAACATCAGGGATCAACAATATATTTGGCCAACCGGGACAAGGGCTGATCCCCCTTGACGGTGCTACCTTTACTTGGGTGGATTTTTCCGGTGGTTCGACTACCCTCGCTGATAGTAGTGAGGTTATGCGCATACGATTTGAAATCAAAGCGACCGCAATACCAGGCGTTTACCCGGTTTTGATGAATAGTTCGGTTACCGCTTTGGGCTATTCAGATGGCTCAAACCTGATCACTCCCACGGTTGTCCAAGGTTCGGTTACGGTCTCAAACTGTAATTCTCCTTTTGATGCAGGTTTTCTATTTCCGGCCAGTGCTTGTCAAAGTGGATTTAATCCTCAAGCGATCATTACGGGTGATTTGGGGGGAGCCTTCAGCGTAGATGGAGGGGCAAGTATTGATCCGGTGACGGGAATTTTGGATCTTAATAGCACTACCTCTGGTACCTCTTATCAAGTAACTTATACCGTTGGAGCGGGTACTGCTTGTCCAGCCGTAGTGAGCCTGACGATTCAGATTTTTAATGATGACGATGCTAGCTTTAGCATTGCCGATACCATCTGTATCAATGCGGCTAACCCAACAGCCGTGATCAGCGGTTTGACGGGAGGGAGCTTTAGTGTAAACAATGGCGCAAGCATAAACTCGCTGACAGGAGAACTAGATCTGTTATCCACGATGGCTGGTAGTAGCTATCAGATAACTTATAACACCAATGGTCCCTGCCCCGACCAGTCTACCCAATCTGTCTTTGTTCAGGCTTTAGATGATGCTAGTTTCACGCTTATAGATACGATTTGTGTCTTTGATTTTAACCCTATCCCAAGCATTACTGGACAGGCTGGCGGAAGTTTTACCGTAGATCAAGGGGCTAGTATTGATGCTTTCACTGGTGAACTCTTCCTCTCAACGGTCTCCCTTGGCAACACCTACAATATCACTTATCAAACGGCTGGAGACTGCCCCAATAGCAGCAGTCAAAGTATTTATATCAGCGGTGTCGCTGACGCTTCTTTTAGCTATCCGACGAGTGCCTGTCCCAATGGCATCAATCCATCGGCCATCATTACTGGGCTTAGCGGGGGTGTTTTTAGTGTGACCCCTTCGGGGAACGTTAATCCCGCCACAGGAGAATTGGATTTAAACTCTATCAGCCCTGGGCTCTATACCATCACTTATTTGCTCAATGACGCATGTCAATCCTTCTCTCAACAACAAATCCTCGTGGGTGATAATGTCCCACCAGATAGTGTGACTCTCCCCACCCTGATGGGTGAATGTAGCGTTAATGTCCCTCTCGTCAGCACTACTGACAACTGTACCGGTACTATCACGGGCATTACCAATGACCCTTTGGTTTATAATACTCAAGGTACCTTTACCATCAACTGGACTTTTGACGACGGTAATGGCAACCAAATCTCGCTTAGTCAAGCGGTCATCGTGCAGGATGTTAGCCCTCCCAATGTAGTTTGTAATGACTTTACGGTCTCCCTCGATACCAGTGGGATGGCTGCTATCGTACCTAGTCAAATAGACAACGGCAGTTCGGATAATTGTGGCATCGCGAGCTACAGTCTGAGTCAAAGCAACTTTAGCGCAGCCAATATTGGCCAAAATCCCGTTACCCTTTATGTAACTGACATTGCCGGTAATGTAGATAGCTGTATTGCGACGGTAACGGTAACTAATACCCTCCCTCCTGTGGCCGTTTGTCAAGATTTAACCGTTTACCTAGACGAAATGGGGCAGGCTGTCATTAGTGCTGCTGACCTAGATGGCGGTTCTACTGTCAATGTTGGTAGCCCGCAATTGAGTATTGACCAAGATAGCTTTAATTGTGCCGATATTGGTCCAAATCTGATCTCTCTGATCGTAGCTGATAGCCTAGGTGCCTTAGATACTTGTGTGGCGATTGTGAGTGTTGTTGATACTATCGCACCACTAGTAGTTTGCCAAGACCTAAGCATCATGCTCGATAGTAGTGGGCAGGCAGTGATTGATCCTACAATGGTGGACAATGGTTCTACTGATGCTTGCGGCATACTAAACCTCAGTTTGAGTCAAGATACCTTTGGCGTAGCGGACATAGGTACTCAGATAATTATGCTAATAGCGACTGATAACAACGGAAATATTGATAGCTGTGAAGCTAGCATCACGGTCCAAGGCGTTAACGCTATCGAAGATCCATTGGCGGCTAGCTTACGCCTACAAGTCTATCCAAACCCTGTTGAGGATCAGCTCACCGTAGATTGGTACAGCCTTGGTTTTGGGGAGATTGGTATCGAAATCCTCAACCCACTCGGCCAATTGCTATATCGCAAGACCAAACTAAAGACAACAGACCACTTGCAAACCCAACTGGAGATGAAGGATCTGCCGGAAGGCATGTATATCCTACGGATCCAGCAAGAAGGATACTCTAGGAGCGTCCAGATTGTGAAGTATTGAGTACAGAGTATTTAGACAAGCGTATAATGAAGCAGGACAATTGAAAAGAACCACTTTGGTCCTCTCCGATAGTTATCTTTCTACTTAATACTTAATACTCGATACTAACTACTTTGCCCGCATTAATCGATCCGCACGAATTGGGACTACCCCCACCTCTTCACAGACCAGCCCGCCAGCAAGATTGGCGATTTGGACACTATCGATTGGGCTTGCCATGGAGGCAAAGCCCAATCCTAGCATACTGATTACAGTATCGCCGGCCCCTGACACATCAGAGATCTGCCGAGCATGAGCGGCTATGTGGTGGCGTTCCCCGAAGGGGTCCACATATAACATCCCATTCTCGCTCAAAGTAAGGACCGTATGTTGATGAGGCATCTGCTTTCGTAAACGCAAAATAGCTGCTTGCATCGCCTCTAGGTCATGATTACTCAGATTTGTTCCTAGCCCTTCATTGAGTTCACGCAGGTTGGGTTTGAATAGGGTACAGTCAGCATAAGCGAAGAAGTGTTCCCGTTTAGGGTCTACCAAAACGGGGACAGCCGCATTTTGGGCTTCTTGAATGATCAGATTGATCAAGGTGGGAAAAAGACAGCCTTTGTCATAGTCTTGCAAAATGATCGCGTCTTGAGCCGAGATACGATCTACCAGTGCTTTTTGCCAGTGCGTCGTCTCGGTGGCGGTGGGGGCAAAAGTATCTTCCTTATCTACTCTGATCATCTGCTGATGATTGCCAAGGATACGCGTTTTGACCGTTGTACGCCGCGAATCTAAGCCCAAAACCAAGTCTTGGGAAAAGCCTATTTTTTCCATTTCCCTTCGGAGAACGCTTCCCATTTCGTCCTGTCCGACCAAACCGGCTAAGCTCACATCGGCTCGTAGAGATTGTAGATTAAGGGCCACATTGGCGGCACCTCCAAGCCGATTTTCCTCCTTTTGGACGGCCACTACGGGTACGGGGGCTTCTGGCGAAATGCGATCCACTTTTCCCCAGAGGTAGCGATCGATCATCAGATCTCCGACTACCAATATTTTTTTGCCCGCTGCGGCCTTGAGAAAATCAGCTACGTCCATACCGTAAATTTGGGCAAAGATCATCCCCCAAACAAAAAGTCCGCCTGACAATAAAGTCAGTGCGGACCAGTAGTGTGTGTATAGATAGACTCTTATACGCTAGCGCCAACCGGAGTCAAACTAGCTAATGCTCTACCTAAGCGCTCAACCCCATCATTGAGGGTTTCTTGAGCGTAGGCGTAGGAAATGCGTACATGGGTCTTAGTACCAAAGGCATTGCCGGGTACCAAGGCGAGTCCTTCAGACTCGATCAAATAGAGACAGAGAGACGAAATATCGGCTAATACTTCTCCTGAAGGCGTTTTGCGACCAACGAAGTTTTTGAGATCAGGATAAAAGTAAAAGGCGCCATTAGGCATGATGACGTCTACGCCCTCGATTGCTTTGAGTTGGTCAAACATCAGATCGCGACGCTTGCGAAACTCTGCTTTCATTTCGGCGACAGGCGCTTGAGTACCCGTAAGCGCCGCCACGGCTCCCATCTGGGCAAAAGCATTGGCGCCAGATGTACACTGACCTTGGAGTTTTTCGGTCAGCTTGACCACATCCGTTGGACCAGCGATATATCCGAGCCGCCAGCCTGTCATGGCGTAGCCTTTAGAAAAGCCATTAACCGTAATCACACGGTCAAAAATACTTGCATAAGTGCCTAGGCTCACGTGCTCCATGTCATAAGTAATCAATTCGTAGATCTCATCCGACATGATGTAGCAATTGGGGTAGCGTTCGAGTACCTCGACCAAAGCATCTAACTCTTCCTTACTATACATGCTCCCAGTAGGATTGGAAGGCGTATTGAACATGAAGAGTTTCGTATTTTCATTGAGCGCCTCATCCAACTGCTCCGGTGTAACCTTATAGGCTGATTCGATCCCTGTCTGGATCACTTTAGAAGTACCTTGGGCCAAGTGCACGACCGCAGCATAGGTAACCCAATAAGGCGCTACTAATACTACTTCATCGCCAGGATTGACGAGGGAAAGGACAATATTATAAACCGACTGCTTAGCGCCGTTAGAAACGACTACTTGATTAGGTGAGTAAACAAGGCCATTATCACGTTTCAATTTGTCAACAATTGCCTCTCTGAGAGCGGGATAGCCATTGACTGGAGGATAATGGGTATATCCATCATCCAAAGCCTGTTTGGCTGCATCTCTAATGTGTTGAGGGGTGTCAAAATCTGGTTCTCCAAGGGTCAGTCCGATAACATCGCGACCGGCCTCACGCAATTCACGCACTTTTTTGGCGATGCTGAGCGTTGCGGAGGGCTCTAGGGAAGTAATGACGTTAGAAAAGGCCATGTTTTATAAAATTGTTAGCAAAAGTCCTCGTTCGGTGATAATAATACAATCACGAGGCGAATTTAATAAAAAATGTGTAGGAATTGTTGATTTATTGAAGTTTTGATTTGTCAGAGGAATAAAATCAAAAAAGCCGCCTCTGTTCAAGAGCCAGAGCTAAATTCAATCAACAATTCAACAATTCAACAATTCAACAATTCAATAACGCTAATTCCGCTCTCAATCTTTTCCCGCTTCCCACAATCGCCAAAAAACGCCTTTGTTTTTTTGTAGTTCGGCAAAAGTACCTTCCTCTACAATCCGACCCGCATCAATCACCACAATCCGATCCATTTTCCTCAGCGTGGATAGGCGGTGTGCAGCAACTATAGCCGTCACATCCTCGAGTAGTTCATCCAAGGCGGCTTGAATGAGGCTCTCTGACTCCGCGTCTAGGTGCGAAGTAGCTTCATCTAAGAACAATATTTCAGGCTTGCGGTATAATGCTCGAGCCAATCCTACTCGCTGTTTCTCTCCTCCAGAAAGATGGATGCCCTTCTCTCCGACCAAAGTATCCATCCCATGAGGATGCTGCGCGGCAAACTGACTCACTCTGGCTGTATCGGCTGCATAAACCAATTTTTCTTCAGCTTGGAGCGGTTCTCCTCCCAAAAGAATATTCTCCTTCAAACTGAGATCAAAAAGCTCTGTATCCTGCAATACTACTCCTAAGTTTTGCACCAAGCTCTCGCGTTTGATATCGCGTAGAGAAATACCATCCACCCCAATAAAGCCTTCATACTCATCATATAACTTGAGCAATAGCTTGAATAGGGTAGATTTCCCTCCGCCACTGACACCGACCAAGCCTAGTTTTTCGCCTCGACGAACGCTTAAGTTGAGACCTTGTAGCACCAGCAAATCTCCATAAGCAAAACGAAGATCCCGTAATTGGATCTCCTGCCAGTTAGCAGGAAAGCTTTGCGCTCCTTGAGATTCGATGAGGGCTTCGGTCTGCATGATAGCAGCCACTCCATCGAGGTCGATTTGCGCCAAGATATAGCGATGATAGATGTCCGAAAAGCGTTGCGCGGAGACCTCGATCTTACTGAAATAGAAAAAGACTTGAGCAATTACGCCCACCTCAAAATTTCCCTGAGCGACTTCCCAGACAGAGTAGGCAATGATGCCAATTCGGAAAAACTGTTGATTAAAGCCTAATGCTGCCAATCTGATGCGAAAGAGGGTGATCCGCTTGGAAAGCGCCTTGACTAAGCGTTCGGTGACACCGTGGATAAACCGCATCAAAGCCGGCAGCATCGCCATCGTCTTTACTGTCTGGATACTATTGAGCATTTCAAATTTGAGGCCGGAAAACTCCTCTTCTACCAGATTGACTTTGCGTGCTTGAGCCGTCGCGTTACGGGTAAGATAGGAAGACAAAAGGTAGTGGGTTATAAAGAAAATAATCAGCAGCAGATTGAGGGTCCAACTCATGGTCGCGAAGACTATTGCTACCCCAATCAGGCCCACCACGGCATCAATGGTGATATCCACATACATCCGCAACATAGAATTGAGGCTCTTCCCTCCGCGATTGATCTTTTTGAGCTTATTGCCACTATTTTCGGCTTCATGCCAGCTTAAGTCAAGCCGACTCATATGCGCCAAAGTGTTGGTTTGTAGATCAATACTGGCTCGCTCTGCCACCACATAGATCAAATAACGGGCAAGCTCTTGGGCGGTGTAATAGAGAATACTCACCCCACCCAAAATGACGAGATAATACCAAAGGTTGGAGAGATCTTCCTGCTCAGATATGCCCGCGGCTAAACTGATGATCTCTCCTATCGCCCAAGGGATTAAGAGCCAAAGGATACTGCCAGTGGTCGCGAGCAGGCTGCCAAGCCAAAACGATCTTTGATAGGGCAGGGCATAATCGTATAGCTGTCGCCAGAGTGCTTTCGAGCTTGATGTTTGCATACTTTAAGTTGGCATGCAATGCCAGCAAATAAAAGTCCTTACTTCAGCTAAGGCGAGAATACTATTGTAGGCTTTGGCTTCGTTCCCTCCTTCGGAGAACGCTCATTCACATCGAGACGAGAAAAAATGTGGAGCAAATCCAACCTTTAGACTCTAGCGCTGTCCTTAATATATCTCACAAAAGCCTTTAAAAAATCATTTTATGCGAACATTCATTGCGTTGACAGTACTAACAGCCGCCTTATTTATGGCCTGTGGTTCGGTCGAAAAATCTCGCTACCTCAACTCTTACGCTTCTTTTATGTCTGAGGTAAAGACTGATTACGCCCGTTTTGACCATGATGATTGGGAAGAACACAATGAGCAAATGCAGCGCTTTTTACAAGAAGACTTTCATGAAATCAAGCATGAGCTTGATGAGGAAGAAAAAGCCCATGTGATCTCGGAAGCTTTTTCCTACTATGTCTATCAATATGGCGAAAAAGGCCTCGAGCACTTTGCCGAAAACGAAGAGCTCTACATGGATATGGTCGAAGAAAGTGCCGATCTAGCCGTAGAACTCGCCGAGATCTTTAGTCAGGATGTAGTGCCAGAACTCCAAAAGCACATGCCTGAGATTCGTCGCATTGGGGAAGCGTTTCTCCGAGATCTTGAAGACAAAGGCACTATCGATCGCCTCGAAGAAACCCTCGAACGCTTTGGTGAGCGTATGGAGGAAATAGGGGAAGAAATCGAAGATCAAATGGAAGAGCGCGCGGAAGAGATCGAAAGAGATGCTGAGCGCTGGGAACGCGAACAAGAGCGCAAAAGACGCCAAGATCGTGAAAAAGCTCGCGATCAGTGGGAACTGTAATTTAGGTTCGGATGGTTAAAGTTTTGATTGAGAGAAGCCTTTAGTTAGTGCTGTTGCAAAACTTTAACCATCCCAAACTTTTAAAAGTAACACCTTAGCCTTTCTTCAACCTTATTTCAAAGTCGAAGTATTCCTTACACGGCATTTCTTATGTAAAGCAAGCTTTGCTTTACGGTTTTTGGAAATAAACAATCTTAAGATATTTGTGATGGTTTATTATCAAAATATAGGAAATGATTCAATTTTCTACGCCAATTAGGATACTTTGCTTATTCCTTTCATTATTTTCTGTAGTCAGGCTGGCGGCACAGCCACTTTTTAGTCCTCCATCGGGGGTAACGAACTACGAATTAATATGGGATAGTAGTCCATCGGCCTCTGCTGAAGTCAATTGGAGTAGTGCTGGTGCCACCTCCTCGAGCTTTAGCAATGTCGATAACTCTGGGATCAACATCACTTTTAGTTTTACTGGGGACGTAGCTACTTTAGGAGATTGGAATTCCTTGGGAGGACCACAAACCCCAGTAGTCGGCACTAATGCCTCAATTGGGGGCGCAGAAGTGCTAGAATATTTTACAGACGGTTTTAATAGTGTCGGTACAGCCACACTCACCATCACTTTTAGTGAAGCGGTATCGGCCATTGGCTTTGATCTTTATCATATCAATGGCGCTGGTCCCAATGGAGATAGTTATTTAATTACCGCTACCACTGGCAGTGGAGGCACTATTTACCCAAGCTTTACGGCCTCTAGTAGTCCTTCCTATACTACTAATGCCACTGGCTTTGTTAACTCAAATAATAATTCTGCTAGTGGCACCAACGGTATATTAGGTCTCAACTTTGCGGATCCAGACGGAATCACTACCATCACCATTGTTTGGGATGAATGTACTAGCTGTACCGCTGGTACTGCGCACGGCTCAGGGATCGGCAACCTTAACTTTTGCCCTATGCCTATTGACAATGATGGTGATGGAATTCCTGATTTTGCCGATAAAGATGATGACAATGATGGTATTCTAGATGAAATAGAATCCTGTGGCAGTGTGGGTTCTCCCTCCACAGCAGCTCTCACGATAGAAATACTACTTGATGATTATGCTAGTGAAACCAATTGGGATGTAAGAAATAGTTCGGGAACCATCGTATTGAGTGGTGGAGGTTATGATTTTACGGATAACAATAGCCTGATTACAGCCACCCTCCCCAATGCAAATGGGGATTATACCTTCAATATTACAGATGATGCTAATGACGGAATTTGTTGTGGCTATGGAATCGGGCACTATGAAATCTTGCTAGACGGGGTAAGCATCATTGGTGGTAGTGGTACTGGCATCGGGAATTTTGGGGCTTCTGCTACCGAAAATTTCACCGCTGGTTCACTGGGAGCCTTCTCTTGTTTAGGAGCAGATCCCAGCCTTGATGCGGACGGAGATGGCGTACTCAACTATCAAGATCCTGATTTTTGTACGCTTAATGCTAAAGGAGTATGTAATTCTCTGGATACAGATGGAGATGGAATCATTGATCAGCTGGACCTAGACGCTGATGGAGACGGCTGTCCAGATGCTATCGAGGGCGCTGGAAGCTTCACCCTCACCAATACTCAACAAGATACCCTTACAGGCGGGATAAATAGCGACGGGATTCCTCTAATTGCTACGAATAATGGCCAGGGAGTCGGAGAGAGTCAAAATGCATCAACCGTCATATGTTGCGATGCTGCAGTTTCTGCTTATACGGATACTGATGGCGATAATGTTGCAGATGAGTGTGACCTAGATGATGACAATGATGGTATACCAGATACCATTGAAGATGCTGCTTGCTTTGCGAGCCTCGCAGCAAACGTTATCGAAACGGTAGTTTTTGCCAATGACTTTGGTAGTGGTTCGGGTAGATATACCGACCCGTATATATTATCTCACTCATTTCGTTCTTCTGGCTCCATCCCTGATGGTAGTTATGCGGTCTGTAACTCCCTTGAGTCTGGCCTAGCCCATTACAACCGATCCGATTTGATAGGAGACCTAGATGCCAATATCAATGTCAATGATGGGCCAGCAGGAGGGAGTAGTAATGGACGGTATTTATCAATCAATATGAACTCGCCCTTGGGAGTATTTCCTTTTTATAGAGTGCCTGACTTAGCTACCGAAGTCGGGAAAAATTATCGTTTTAGGGTTGATTTTGCAGGTCTCTGTAATGGGTGTACAGATATCCCCAACTTTACTTTACAGGTACAGGATACTTTTTCCAATGTATTGGCCACTATTAGCTCTGCAAGCTTCGGGATGGCAAATGATGATGTATGGCGGCGAGTCGAACTTGATTTTGTCGCTACTACCAATCTAGTCGATATCCTCATTATCAATGCCCAATCCAACGGCTCCGCGGGCAATGATGTCGGAGTGGACAATATCGTACTTTCGCAATTCTCTTGCGATACGGACAGGGATGGCATTGCCAATTCTTTGGATCTCGACTCTGACAACGACGGTATCTCGGATATAGTAGAAGCCGGAGGTACAGACAGTGATGGAGACGGACAAGTTGATGATGCGACCGATACAGATAGTGATGGGCTAGCCAACACATTTGAAACAGCAGATGGTTCGACTTCCATCCTCTTTGACACCAATGGAGACGGGACCAATAATAATGATGGAGACAGCGATAGCGATGGCTTAGCTGATTTCATTGACCTCGATGCTGATAATGACGGTATTGTCGATAATACCGAAGCCCAAAGCACTGCTGGCTATATTGCTCCCTCTGGTAGCGATACTGATGCTGACGGGATAGACGATGCCTATGATATTGATTGTAACCCTTGCGGAGCAGTTACTGGTTTTGCCATCGATCCTGTCAATACTGATGGCAGCGACCAAGCTGACTACAGAGACAGCGATAGCGATGATGATGGTAGATTAGATATCGTCGAAGGGCATGATACCAACAATGATAGTAAAATTGACCATTTGGATAGCCCCTTGGCTAATTTAGGTTGGGCCGGTAGCACTGGCGATTTGGATGGAGATGGATTGCTAGATGGATTTGATAATGACAACATTAGCTGGGATGCGACCAATGGTTCTCTTAGCCCCTCTTCCCATCCGGATGCCGTAAGTGGGACGAGTGAACGAAACTGGCGTGAAAATGTACCACTGCCAGTAGAATGGCTAAGCTTTTCGGCAAAATTGGAAGGCGATAGGGCTCTATTAGAGTGGGCTACTGCAAGCGAAACTAATACCGATTTTTATAGGATTGAACGTTCTGTAGATGGTAATTTATTTAGTCCCATTGGGAAAGAAGCAGCGACAGGAACAAGTAACCAAACTTCCGCTTATGAATTTCGCGATGCTAACCTCAGCCAAATGCCAGTAAATAGGATTTATTATCGTTTACGTCAAGTAGATATAGACGGCAGCTTTGATTATAGCAGAGTAGTAGAGCTGGACCTTTCGGGCCAACAGGCAAGTCTTTGGTTAATCCCAATGCCTATCCCAGCAAGCCAAAGCTTGACCGTGCGTTATGGTACGATGATGGATTTTGAAAGCCAACTAAGTGTTTATAGCCTTACGGGTAAGCAGCTTTATTATGAAAACCTACCCCAAGGCCAGGGAGAAAGACAGATTGAGGTAGCCAATTGGCCCAATGCGATCTACTACCTGCGTCTTGAGAGCGAAGGTCAGCAAATCGTGAGAAAGTTTCAAGTAAAACACTAGCATCCAGATGTTTAGCTAGGGACACTTTTTATGACCGCTGCACGGAACGCTTATTAGCAGTAATGCAAGCGACTCCCCCCTCTCTGTGCCTCCGTGCCTCTGTGTTCAATTATTTAGATGGTTACCGCTGCGCGGAACGCTTATTCTTGAGATGTTGTATGCAGTCTACACCAGCTATAAGCGTTCTGCGAAGCAGTCCTCTAATAAACGCTACCACTTCAGCACTCGCTCAGACCAAGTTTGGCCTTCTTGATTTTGCACCCTCAAGAGATAAACTCCCTTAGGTAGATCAGCGAGATTATATTCGTATCCATTCTGAGAGAGGATGGCCTGCGGCCGAACGATACGTCCTCTAAGGTCTAACAGCTCTATCCTCAATTCGCCAGGCCTTTGTGCTTTGAGGGAGATTTTGAGTAAATCGTAGGTAGGGTTGGGAAATAGATTGATCGGAGATTCTGCTGGTTGAGGATCAAGGGCAGTGGTAGTGCCGACTCCTTGCCAGCGCCCAATACTATCGTTAGCAGGTACATCATCGGCGCCAAAACCGGCGATCCAAAGATTGACCCGATAAACCCTGTTTTCGGTGGGCACCCATACGCTATCATGTAAAAAGCGGATAGTATCATTAGGGAAGATGGCAAAAGAATCGTTTATCGTGATGGTTTGTACATCATCATTGTCGATCTGGTAGCTGATACTCAATTGATTAGAATCAAGGATCACCGTATCTAAACCGAGATTGATCACCGCCCCCGTAAAATTGTAGTTATCGCCGGTATCAGCATCTACTTGCGGAATTTGGAAAAGCGCCAAATCGAAGCCATCTACCTGAGCGAGACGAAAATCATCTAATACCAAGGCAAAACCATCAGTGGTCGTATGACGAACGGCGATATAGATGTCTTGCCCCTTGTATTGATCGAGGCTAGTGGAGCGATAATTGAGATCGGAACCTTCACCCTCAACTGTCGCCAAAGC
>JBCCQN010000149.1:0-20180 GCA_039024315.1 Bacteroidota bacterium | reverse complement strand
ACCACCGTTTTACCGTCTGCTTGGATCTCAGACAGTTCATTACTTACACTCTTGACTTTGCCTGGCATACGATAGGTCATTTTATAGCTAGCCTCTCCGAGGAACATTTTCACCATTTCAATACTGCCTGCCTCATCTTCATCCATACCTTCCATCAGATCATCCATAGGAGCAGCAGCGCGAGTGAAAGTCCTTTTTGCCAAACTAAAGTTTTCTGCTCCTCCCGCCATACTAGGGTCAAGACCTGTACCTAAGGCACTGATATTACCCTCACTTTGTGCCTTGTTGAGCACTGCAAGGGAACTAAAGTCGTAACCAATCGAAAATCGAAAACCTTCTACACTATGCTTTACCTTAGAAATACCATCGAGCTCGCGCAATTTATTCGCTGTCTCCTGAAGAGTAGAATCCATTTTGCCCATCCCAGCCTGGTCCAAGGCCTCTTCATTGTCCCCCATCATTCCTTGCAGCATTCCCATTACCTCTGACATATCGATGGACATAAGATAGGAACCAGAGCCATCTTTATTGAGTGAAACTTCTTCTTCTATTTCTAGACAAGCAGGCGCAATGGCCACTGCCATGATCAACACGAGTCGTAATAAGCTTTTCATAACATTCAAATTTGTGCCCCAATTTAGCCATTCAAATGATAAAAGCGGCCAAAAGCTTGAGCTTTGTTGACCTATCATTTTTAGCAATGCTAAAAATTTGGTAATTTTACTAAGAACACGAGCGTACTGCGCCGCAGAAAATTTATTGAACAATAAATAAACTGAGGACCTACTCAATCAATCAAACCCTCACGCAAGTAAACGTTCTGCGCAGCAGTCTGTCCACATATTTTCCACAAGCAGGAGATTTTTTCAACATCTCACAGTAAGAAACGATCCATACAGGCTGTTATCCCAATATTTTATTTCCACAAATTGTGGAAAAACAAACCATAAACATAAATAACTGAAAACCAAACACTTACCCCAAAGCCCAAGAATACGCATTTTCTTATATTGAGCGACATTTTACCCAAAAACTTGTAAATCCCTTATCACCTTTAAGCCCAAACATCTTCTTAATCCACATTCATGGCTGAGACACCTAACCGTAATCCCAATTCTAAATCTCAAGATAATCGCCCAGCTCGTGTTAGATCCTTTACTGAGTCGGGGATCCAAGGAGGCAAATTGCCTCCTCAAGCGCTTGATATGGAAGAAGCCGTTTTAGGGGGATTGCTGCTAGAAAAGGATGCCCTCCACCGCATTATGGACATCCTCAAAGCCAATATGTTTTATAAGGATGCTAACAGGGAGGTGTATGAGGTGATTTTAGAGTTGTTTCAAAACTCAGATCCCATTGATATACTGACGGTCAAAAATGGGCTGCAACGCAAAGGGGTCCTAGAAAAAGTAGGGGGCGCTTTTTATCTCACTGGTCTAACTTCGAGGGTCGCTTCTGCCGCGAATATTGAGTATCACGCACGGGTAATTGCAGAGAAGTTTATCCTGAGGCGATTGATTACTGTATCGGATGAAGTGATCAAGTCCGCATATGACGAAACCTCAGACGTTTTCGACCTTCTTGATAAGACAGAGCAAAATCTGTTTGAAATTTCGGAGAGTAATCTGCGCCGTAACTATATGGCCATGCCCGAATTGGTCATGAAGACGCTCGAAAAAATCGAGGAGGTAAGAGGCAAAGACACCAGTGTGACTGGTATTCCTTCGGGGATTCATGAACTTGATCGGGTTACTGCAGGTTGGCAAAAAACAGACCTAGTGATTATTGCCGCCCGCCCGGCGATGGGTAAAACCGCTTTTACGCTAACGATGGCAAGAAATGCTGCCCTACGTTTTAATGAACCGGTAGCCTTCTTTTCTCTTGAGATGGCGGCAGTACAATTGACTCAGCGTTTGGTTTGTTCAGAATCTGAACTTGACGCTCAGAAGGTGCGTACTGGTCGGCTCGAAGACTATGAATGGAAGCAGCTTATCACTCGCGTAGGGAGCCTCTCTAAAGCACCAATCTTCATTGATGATACACCCGCCCTCTCCATCTGGGATTTGCGAGCCAAAGCCCGAAGGCTCAAGGCAGAGAAGAACATCAGCATTGTGGTCATTGACTATCTACAGTTGATGACAGGCCACGCCAATAAGTCTGGTAACCGTGAACAAGAAATTGCCGGTATTTCACGGGCCCTCAAAGAATTGGCCAAGGAACTTGATGTCTGTGTATTGGCCCTTTCTCAGTTATCTCGTGCAGTGGAGAGCCGTGGGGGAGATAAGCGCCCAGTTCTTTCGGATTTGCGTGAATCTGGTTCAATTGAGCAGGACGCGGATATGGTAATGTTTCTCTATCGACCCGATTATTATGGTTTTGAAACCGATGATGAAGGGAACTCAACCCTTGGCTTAGCTGAAATCATTATTGCGAAACAGCGTAGTGGTCCAACGGGTACGATCAAAGCTCAATTCATCGGTAAATACGGTAAGTTTACCAATTGGGGAGCTGGTCCTCAAGACGGTGTGCCGGGCATGCCTAATGACTTTGATCCTAGCAAAGGCAACACCATCACCTTACCCTCAAAGATGAATGAGGGTCCGGCTAGCAGCGGAACGGAGGAAGTTCCGTTTTAAAGGTGCTAATACGAGATGTAAGATTCTGTCCAAAAAAGCAGTAGTTCGGCGTTAGGTTTGGCGATTATTCACTACGAATCTTCGTGCTATCCTCCTATATTGGATGCAGTATTCAAACCCGCTTTTGTATCGTCTTTTCTTCTCAATCACTTTGGGAAGGCCTTATGCAACAAACACCATTTACTGCTATGTGGTCCAGGACACTTAGGTTATTTAGCCTCTTTTTTATGCTTGGGAGCACTCCTTTACTCCTAAAAGCAGATGTACAATTTTCTGATCAGCCACTATCGGCCATTCAGGAGGTAGCTAAGACATCCAATACCCCTTATTTTGTTTACGTCTATCAAGAAAAGGATCGCCAATGTCGCCGTATGGAACGTAAGACTTGGCGGGATGAGGAATTAGCGACATATATCGACAAAAATTTCCTCGCCATAAAGCTAGATGCCCATTCTGCCCAAACAGATGTGCATTGGATCAATGAATATGAGGTTTACCATTATCCAGCGGTCTTGTTTTTTGCGCCAGATGGCCAACTTTTGGGCAAGGCAGATGGATTTATCGCCTCTCAGACGCTCAATAGTATGCTCAAAAAGCATATTGTTGAACTCAATCAGAAAGAAGAGGTAAGGTTATGGGTGATACATTACCAAGAAAATGAAGATCCAGCTGGTCAAGCTGTTTATTATGCCTCCAATACTTTGTCTGCTGATGAAGGGATCGCTGAAGGGCATTTGAGCGATCTCGCGACCAATCTAGCCGATCTGAAGATAGAAAATAACTTCCCTACAGAGCTTCCGGCCTCTCGCCAGATTGTAGCTTCAAATGAGTCATTTTCCAATATGAAGACAAGAGGGCTTGCTCCTATCAATAGCGTAGCAAGCGAAGCTCGTGAAAACGCCCAAATCATACTCGAAGTACCCGGTCTGGAGCGTTTTAGCTTAGCCAATTATGGACAGAGCAGAGGGGATGAAAGCGTACCGATGAACTACGCCCTTTTGGTGGGTAGTTTTACCGCCTATAATGAATTAGAAATGCAACTAGACCGTTTCCAGCGTTATTGGCAAGACGATGTCTGGGTGTATTGTGAAGAGGTCAATAAAACGCCGGTGTACAAATTATTGGTCGGCCCCTACATAGATCAAGAAAGCGCAGAAACCTTTGCACATGCGATGTATAAATTTCAAAAAATCAATCCGACTGTTTTAAATATTGAGCATCTAAAACAGTAGCTGCAAAGACAATTATTCAGGCGTTAAAAATTATCCCACACCAAGGTAGATTGATAATTCTGATGTAAGAATTTATATAATATTGGGTTTGTCTAAGTGCAAATCTTATATTGTGGTCTCAAACACCAGCCAACAAATACCATGGTACGGATTCTATTTGGCTTACTCATTTCCTTCCTTACTTTACTTTACCTTCCTGTTTGGGGGCAAAACCGAAACCTGACGCCCCAATCTGTTACTCAATCTTCTCGTAACGGTTCTGCTCGCGGGCAAAATCCTGTTGATGGTAAAATGGCTAATGGCCTACGCCTCAAAAAAGTGATTAGAGGTGATATCAGACCTAAGTCTATCGTGTACTCAGGTAATGGGCGCTTCTTTGCCCAGAACATGATGTATAGACACTCCATCACCGTCTATGATCGTAACTACAATCAAATCAAAACCATCTCCGATAAGGTCAATCTTTCTGATTTCAACCTGAGAGGATATGGAGGCACTGCTTCTGGGGCTCCTGTAGAAGTAGCCTTCTCCTCTGATGGGCAATATGCTTGGGTCTCTAATTATAGTATGAGCGGCAAAGGTTTTGACAATCCTGGCAATGACAATTGCGACATCAGCAAGGATTACGACAAAAGTTTTGTTTACAAAATCAATACTCGCACCCTTGAGATCGAAAATATAGTCGAAGTCGGCTGCGTGCCTAAGTACCTAGCCGTCAGTCCAGACAATCGAATTTTACTCGTAACCAATTGGTGCAGCGGCGACCTTAGTATTGTTGACTTAAATAGCGAAACTGAAATTAAGCGTATTCCTCTCGGGCGTTATCCTAGGGGCATAGCGATTGATAGCAAAGGCCGCAATGCCTACATCTCAGTCATGGGCGAGGACAAAATCGCCATCCTTAAGTTGACGGACGGTAGTGTAAGCTGGATTGATGATGTAGGAGATACTCCTCGCCATCTAGTTTTGGGTCCAGATGATCGGTTTTTGTATCTCACGCTTGATCGAGAAGGCTTAGTCCGCAAATATGACTTGGTCCGAGGACGTATGGCAGGAGAGGCCGAATCAGGCCTTAGTCCGAGGTCTATGGTGCTATCTTCTGAAGGCAAATATCTCTACGTAGCCAACTATAGAGACAATAGCTTGAGCAAAGTAGCCACTGAGAGCATGACGGTTAAGGAGACAGTGGAGACGCACGAAAAACCCATCGGCATCACCTTTGACCCCATTACAAAATCTATTTGGTTGGCCTGCTATACGGGTAGCATTATGGTTTTTGAGGATCAGGAGCTTCTTGCTTCGCAGAACGCTCCCCTCGCAAATAATTTAGGTACTGAATCTGAAGGAGATAATGGCCTTACCTACGTTCCGGGAACCGGAAATACAAAAGGTGATCCTAACTACTATTTGTATCGCGAAGAGGGTAACAATCCAAATACCAATCCTCCCAATACGAATCCACCTAGGCCACAAAGAGCCAGAAGCGTTCCTCCCCGCACTTATGGACCTCAAAATGTACAGTTTCATATCATTGTGGGTAGCTTTAGCAGTAAACAATCTGCCGAACGCAAAGTAAGAGAGCTCAAAACTAGGGGTATCCAAGCGGAGGTCATCCGTAGCGAAGGCGGGCAATATCGTGTTTCGGCCAAAACGCTCAATAGCCAAGGCGCAGCTGATGCTGAAATGGCCAATGTCAAACGCAAGTACAAAATGGACGCCTGGGTATGGAGGAGACAACTCTAGCCAAAGAGTCTAAGATAGAATCATTTGATATTGTCATCGTGGGCGCGGGCCCCGGCGGTACCACCTGCGCGCTTGCGCTAGAAAAAAGTGGCCTTAAAGTAGCTTTGATTGACAAAGCTGTATTTCCCAGAGACAAAATCTGTGGAGATGCCCTAAGTGGGAAAGTCGTCTCAGTGCTCAAGTACCTCAATCCTGCCGTTGAACAATCCTTGCATCAGTTTCCACAAAAACTAGGTTCTTGGGGCATCCGTTTTTTTGCACCTAATGGCCAAGCTTTGGACGTTCCTTTTAAAAGTACCAAAGACGAGTCTAACCCTAATTCACCGGGTTATATCAGCAAAAGAATGGATTTTGATGCCTTTCTATATGAAGAGGTACGCAAACGTAAGCACTGTTCATTAGGTGAAGGCGAAGCACTCCAAGCTTTGGAATATAGCGAGGGAGGCGTTCTGTTGAAGACAGAAAAAAGAAAAATACACGCTCAATTAGTAATAGGGGCTGATGGGGCCCACTCCATCGTCAATAAGCAGCTTGGTGCCATTAAAGTCGAAAAAGCTCATTATAGTGGTGGGATCAGGGCTTATTTTGAAGGAGTAACAAATTTTCACGAAGAGAACTTCATTGAGCTGCATTATCTCAAGGACTTACTCCCTGGCTATTTTTGGATTTTCCCGCTTCCCAATGGGGCCGCTAATGTTGGACTAGGGATGCTTTCGCGAGATCTCAGTCGCCTCAAAGTCAACCTTCGTCAACAATTAGAAAGTGTCGTAGCCTCTCACCCTTTAATTGCACCGCGCTTCAAAAATGCCACTCAAATAGGCAAAACGTTAGGCTTTGGCTTA
The DNA here is from genome assembly GCA_039024315.1 of Bacteroidota bacterium. Taxonomy (GTDB): domain Bacteria; phylum Bacteroidota; class Bacteroidia; order J057; family J057; genus JBCAWW01. The sequence goes on along the minus strand of JBCCQN010000149.1, from coordinate 13,730 downwards.
CCACTGGGTTCAAAAAAGCGACCTATTTCAGGCAATCACTTTATGCTAGTAGGTGATGCAGCTTCTTTGATTGATCCTTTTACCGGGGAAGGAATCGGCAATGCCATGTTGAGTGGTAAAATCGCTGCGGAAAAGGCGCTCTTGGCCTTTGAAGCTGCTGACTTCTCAGCGGAAGGCCTTGCCCAGTACGACGAAGCCGTCTGGAAAAAGATGTGGCGCGAACTGCAACTCAGTCACCAAATGCAAAAACTGGTAAACTATCCTTGGCTATTCAATTTTGTTGTACGTAAGGCCAATAAAAACAGCTCCATTCAAACCATGCTGACCATGATGTTTGAAAATCTAGACATCCGCAAAGAACTCAAAAAACCCTCCTTTTACTGGCGCTTGCTCCGCAATTGATATAAGCGTTCTCCGTGGAGAAAAACACTCATACTCACCACCAATAACAAAGGAAATAGCGGTACGGCAAAGCGCGAAGCACCCGAAACGCCTGTCAGCCCCGCTATATATAAGATCATTCCCACTATCAGAACACGATCCCACAGCGATACTTTCTTCAAAAAGGGAAAGACCAATAGGCACAATAGTTTGAAAGCATTTGCTAAGGCGATTAAAAGCAAAAATATCAATCTGGCGAGCGGTTGATCTGCTAAATAATTCAATACCCCTCGGTAACCGCCCCGACTAAAGGCAATTTGCAAGCCTTCTCCCCCCACTGTTTCCCAACCAAAAAAATGATAGAGATCGAAGCGGCCAGGGTCCACAAAAAAGTTGAACATGCCTTTGAGATGAAAGAAAACGTATTCTCCTTTATGTTGGTTGATCACGGCAAAACAAGCTCCTTGCAGGTAACGTTGAGACTCCCCATAATCCGTAATCTCCAAAGAAGCGTACAATATGCTATCGGCTTTGTGGAGCGCAAGCTCTGGCCCATAGGTATTTTGAAGCAGATTGTAAGTTGTGTATTGGAGCAGGCTGAGATTTTGAATGCTAGAAAAGTGAAAAAAACCAGTACGGGATTCGTTCCATTCTTGGTAGCCCCAGACAAAAAGTAGCGGCAATAGGCCAAAGGCCAGTATGAGGGGTTTCTTCCATTGCCAAGCCCAAATCGACCAGACTATAAGCATAGGTAGGCCAAACAAATACATGATAGGTTTGGTCAGCATAGCAAGGATCAAGAGTAGGACTAAGCCGGCAAATATTTTCAAGTTCCTTGAACGATAAGCTAGCATGGAACCATAAACCAAAAGACATATTTCCGTTTGAAATAAAATCTCCGTCATGATAAGGTTGGCATATATTACTTGAGCGGGATAGAGCAAAAGCAGCAGTCCCAACAGCCAATAAGGTTTTCTTTTCCAACCCATTAATTTGCCTATTTGCCAGACTAGATTTAGGTTAAAAAGCGACAAAAAGAGTTGCAAAAGGAGGATATACTTCTCGTGCCCAAATCCCCACTGACACAAGGCCAAAAGTGTGGGGTACAATGGAGGCCGCTTGGTATAATGATCGATCCGTAAAGGCTCTGCATTGAGATCACCCGAAAACAAAGTCCCTTCCTGACGCAGATTGTCTGCAGCCTTTACATACTCCTGAGAATCAAGAAGATAGTAGCGCTCATCTATGGATTGATAAACCCAAAAAATGAGGTGTAAGCTCAAGATAATTCCTGAAAGCACAAAGAATTGGATGGAAGGTTTAGCTTTGCTCATTTTTTGACTCAAGATATGTTTGTATCTTTCTACCCGAATTGTTTAACCGCTACATGCCTGACAAAGATCGGCAATTTGGCCAAAACGAACAGAAAGATTGGGCGGAGACCCTTGCTCAGGATCACCCCGATGGATATCAACGTTTTTTAAACCTCTATCCCAGCAGCCAATTTATGCCCAAGGCATTGGAAAGACTGGATTATTGGGAGGAGGAGGAGGCGTTCAATCATGCCGTGCAAGCAGACAGCTTGCAGGCGTACAATCACTTTGTCCTCAACTATCCAAGGAGCGACTATAAGGCTCAAGTGCAGGAACGCATTTATCAGCTTGAAAAAGAACTTGCTTTGCGGTATAAGCTACTTGCAGACGAAGTTGTGGCTTGGCAGTCTGCCGAAAAAGACCATACGCTTTACACCTATCGCAGTTTCCTCCGCTCCTACCCTAGTGGTAAGTTTGAAGAGATGGCAAAACAGCGCATTCAGATGTTGGAATTGAGACAAGAGGAGCAACAAGCTTTTGTGCATCCAGATCGACTGATTCCAGCCAATTTGGACCGTATAAGACTAGCGGAGACTACCCATATCTTTGAGTCGGAAAACCTACGCAATCGCAGAACCGCTATCATACTTTCTTTGATTTGGTTGGTGGGAAGCGTTCTGCTGGCAGGCCTTACTTATTTTATCGCTGACTTTATCTTTCCCCTTAGCATGTTGCTAGGCATGGGGGTCGGTTTATTTTTGCTACTGCAAAGAGATGCTTATCTCAGTCAGACCGAAAGCTTGATCTACTTATTGGGAGAGGGTGTCGCTAGTTTCTTTTTACTGTTTGTTTCAGCTCGCTTATTAGGGGCAGAAATAGCTGTAGCCAGTTTTTTAGGGACATTTTGCCTGCTAATCGTTTTGTTCGTCTTAGGGCGCTATATTTGGGAGCGTCGCAAAAATTAAAGGGCCGCAGCTTTCAAGATTTTTTGTTTAATTGAGGGCAAATACTCACTACTATGACCATTGAATTCGTGCTAATCCATGCTGGCTACCTCAGCTTATATGTTTTGATTTTTTTTCTTTCAAAATGGATCAAAGGCTGGTTTTCCTCCTATAATTTAGACGAACAGCTTACCCACTTTGACAATAATGCTGTTTCGGTAAGTATTGCGGGTTATTTTATCGGAGTAACAGCAGTATTTGTAGGGGCTTACACGGGTCCATCTTCCAATAATTTGGCCATGGACTTTTTGGGCGTAGCTGGATATTCTTTGGCGGGAGTGCTTTTACTCAACTTGACTAGGATCATCAACGAACGCTTTATTCTCCATAAGTTTTCGGTCCAGAAAGAAATTATTCATGACCAAAATCCCGGTACTGGGGTGGTCGAGGGAGCTTCTTATGTGGCTACTGCATTGATTATTGCCGGTTCGGTCAACGGTCAATACCTTTCAGAATCGGTTTTGATAAACCAGGCATTTTCTGGCTTTTTGTCAACCATCGTCTTTTATCTCATTGGGATTGTCTGCCTGATAGGTTTTGCGAGAATCTACAATTGGCTCTCCCCTTTTGACTTACACGCCGAAATCGAAAAAGACAACATTGCTGCTGGACTCGGTTTCTCGGGAGCGATCATTTCGATTGGGATCATCATCATGCGAGCGGTCAAAGGAGACTTAACTGATTGGGGTACAGACTTGATGACTTTAGGACTCGATATCCTTATTGTCTTTATCTATTTGATTGTGGTTCGTTTTGTCTTTGACAAATTCATTTTGCGCAATTCAGATCTTAATACTGAGATTTCAAGGGATCAAAATATAGGGGCTGGCTTATTAGAAATGATGATCGCGATTTGCTTTTCGGCGGTTCTGTTTTTTGTATTGTAGGTCCAAGAGGCCAAATTTCGATCCACAGCTATTGAGTTTAGAGGGTCGCGTTCCGCGGAACGCGACCCTCTAAACTCAATAGCTGTGGATCGAAATTTGGCCTCTTGGACCTACAATACAAAAAACAGAACCGCCGAAAAGCAAATCGCGATCATCATTTCTAATAAGCCAGCCCCTATATTTTGATCCCTTGAAATCTCAGTATTAAGATCTGAATTGCGCAAAATGAATTTGTCAAAGACAAAACGAACCACAATCAAATAGATAAAGACAATAAGGATATCGAGTCCTAAAGTCATCAAGTCTGTACCCCAATCAGTTAAGTCTCCTTTGACCGCTCGCATGATGATGATCCCAATCGAAATGATCGCTCCCGAGAAACCGAGTCCAGCAGCAATGTTGTCTTTTTCGATTTCGGCGTGTAAGTCAAAAGGGGAGAGCCAATTGTAGATTCTCGCAAAACCTATCAGGCAGACAATCCCAATGAGATAAAAGACGATGGTTGACAAAAAGCCAGAAAATGCCTGGTTTATCAAAACCGATTCTGAAAGGTATTGACCGTTGACCGAACCGGCAATAATCAATGCAGTAGCCACATAAGAAGCTCCCTCGACCACCCCAGTACCGGGATTTTGGTCATGAATAATTTCTTTCTGGACCGAAAACTTATGGAGAATAAAGCGTTCGTTGATGATCCTAGTCAAGTTGAGTAAAAGCACTCCCGCCAAAGAATATCCAGCTACGCCCAAAAAGTCCATGGCCAAATTATTGGAAGATGGACCCGTGTAAGCCCCTACAAATACTGCTGTTACTCCGATAAAATAACCCGCAATACTTACCGAAACAGCATTATTGTCAAAGTGGGTAAGCTGTTCGTCTAAATTATAGGAGGAAAACCAGCCTTTGATCCATTTTGAAAGAAAAAAAATCAAAACATATAAGCTGAGGTAGCCAGCATGGATTAGCACGAATTCAATGGTCATAGTAGTGAGTATTTGCCCTCAATTAAACAAAAAATCTTGAAAGCTGCGGCCCTTTAATTTTTGCGACGCTCCCAAATATAGCGCCCTAAGACGAACAAAACGATTAGCAGGCAAAATGTCCCTAAAAAACTGGCTACAGCTATTTCTGCCCCTAATAAGCGAGCTGAAACAAACAGTAAAAAGAAACTAGCGACACCCTCTCCCAATAAGTAGATCAAGCTTTCGGTCTGACTGAGATAAGCATCTCTTTGCAGTAGCAAAAATAAACCGACCCCCATGCCTAGCAACATGCTAAGGGGAAAGATAAAGTCAGCGATAAAATAAGTAAGGCCTGCCAGCAGAACGCTTCCCACCAACCAAATCAAAGAAAGTATGATAGCGGTTCTGCGATTGCGTAGGTTTTCCGACTCAAAGATATGGGTAGTCTCCGCTAGTCTTATACGGTCCAAATTGGCTGGAATCAGTCGATCTGGATGCACAAAAGCTTGTTGCTCCTCTTGTCTCAATTCCAACATCTGAATGCGCTGTTTTGCCATCTCTTCAAACTTACCACTAGGGTAGGAGCGGAGGAAACTGCGATAGGTGTAAAGCGTATGGTCTTTTTCGGCAGACTGCCAAGCCACAACTTCGTCTGCAAGTAGCTTATACCGCAAAGCAAGTTCTTTTTCAAGCTGATAAATGCGTTCCTGCACTTGAGCCTTATAGTCGCTCCTTGGATAGTTGAGGACAAAGTGATTGTACGCCTGCAAGCTGTCTGCTTGCACGGCATGATTGAACGCCTCCTCCTCCTCCCAATAATCCAGTCTTTCCAATGCCTTGGGCATAAATTGGCTGCTGGGATAGAGGTTTAAAAAACGTTGATATCCATCGGGGTGATCCTGAGCAAGGGTCTCCGCCCAATCTTTCTGTTCGTTTTGGCCAAATTGCCGATCTTTGTCAGGCATGTAGCGGTTAAACAATTCGGGTAGAAAGATACAAACATATCTTGAGTCAAAAAATGAGCAAAGCTAAACCTTCCATCCAATTCTTTGTGCTTTCAGGAATTATCTTGAGCTTACACCTCATTTTTTGGGTTTATCAATCCATAGATGAGCGCTACTATCTTCTTGATTCTCAGGAGTATGTAAAGGCTGCAGACAATCTGCGTCAGGAAGGGACTTTGTTTTCGGGTGATCTCAATGCAGAGCCTTTACGGATCGATCATTATACCAAGCGGCCTCCATTGTACCCCACACTTTTGGCCTTGTGTCAGTGGGGATTTGGGCACGAGAAGTATATCCTCCTTTTGCAACTCTTTTTGTCGCTTTTTAACCTAAATCTAGTCTGGCAAATAGGCAAATTAATGGGTTGGAAAAGAAAACCTTATTGGCTGTTGGGACTGCTGCTTTTGCTCTATCCCGCTCAAGTAATATATGCCAACCTTATCATGACGGAGATTTTATTTCAAACGGAAATATGTCTTTTGGTTTATGGTTCCATGCTAGCTTATCGTTCAAGGAACTTGAAAATATTTGCCGGCTTAGTCCTACTCTTGATCCTTGCTATGCTGACCAAACCTATCATGTATTTGTTTGGCCTACCTATGCTTATAGTCTGGTCGATTTGGGCTTGGCAATGGAAGAAACCCCTCATACTGGCCTTTGGCCTATTGCCGCTACTTTTTGTCTGGGGCTACCAAGAATGGAACGAATCCCGTACTGGTTTTTTTCACTTTTCTAGCATTCAAAATCTCAGCCTGCTCCAATACACAACTTACAATCTGCTTCAAAATACCTATGGGCCAGAGCTTGCGCTCCACAAAGCCGATAGCATATTGTACGCTTCTTTGGAGATTACGGATTATGGGGAGTCTCAACGTTACCTGCAAGGAGCTTGTTTTGCCGTGATCAACCAACATAAAGGAGAATACGTTTTCTTTCATCTCAAAGGCATGTTCAACTTTTTTGTGGACCCTGGCCGCTTCGATCTCTATCATTTTTTTGGTTGGGAAACAGTGGGGGGAGAAGGCTTGCAAATTGCCTTTAGTCGGGGCGGTTACCGAGGGGTATTGAATTATTTAGCAGATCAACCGCTCGCCAGATTGATATTTTTGCTTTTAATCGCCTTAGCAAATGCTTTCAAACTATTGTGCCTATTGGTCTTTCCCTTTTTGAAGAAAGTATCGCTGTGGGATCGTGTTCTGATAGTGGGAATGATCTTATATATAGCGGGGCTGACAGGCGTTTCGGGTGCTTCGCGCTTTGCCGTACCGCTATTTCCTTTGTTATTGGTGGTGAGTATGAGTGTTTTTCTCCACGGAGAACGCTTATATCAATTGCGGAGCAAGCGCCAGTAAAAGGAGGGTTTTTTGAGTTCTTTGCGGATGTCTAGATTTTCAAACATCATGGTCAGCATGGTTTGAATGGAGCTGTTTTTATTGGCCTTACGTACAACAAAATTGAATAGCCAAGGATAGTTTACCAGTTTTTGCATTTGGTGACTGAGTTGCAGTTCGCGCCACATCTTTTTCCAGACGGCTTCGTCGTACTGGGCAAGGCCTTCCGCTGAGAAGTCAGCAGCTTCAAAGGCCAAGAGCGCCTTTTCCGCAGCGATTTTACCACTCAACATGGCATTGCCGATTCCTTCCCCGGTAAAAGGATCAATCAAAGAAGCTGCATCACCTACTAGCATAAAGTGATTGCCTGAAATAGGTCGCTTTTTTGAACCCAGTGGTAAGCCAAAGCCTAACGTTTTGCCTATTTGAGTGGCATTTTTGAAGCGCGGTGCAATTAAAGGGTGAGAGGCTACGACACTTTCTAATTGTTGACGAAGGTTGACTTTGAGGCGACTGAGATCTCGCGAAAGCATCCCTAGTCCAACATTAGCGGCCCCATTGGGAAGCGGGAAAATCCAAAAATAGCCAGGGAGTAAGTCCTTGAGATAATGCAGCTCAATGAAGTTCTCTTCGTGAAAATTTGTTACTCCTTCAAAATAAGCCCTGATCCCACCACTATAATGAGCTTTTTCGACTTTAATGGCACCAAGCTGCTTATTGACGATGGAGTGGGCCCCATCAGCCCCTATTACTAATTGAGCGTGTATTTTTCTTTTTTCTGTCTTCAACAGAACGCCTCCCTCGCTATATTCCAAAGCTTGGAGTGCTTCGCCTTCACCTAATGAACAGTGCTTACGTTTGCGTACCTCTTCATATAGAAAGGCATCAAAATCCATTCTTTTGCTGATATAACCCGGTGAATTAGGGTTAGACTCGTCTTTGGTACTTTTAAAAGGAACGTCCAAAGCTTGGCCATTAGGTGCAAAAAAACGGATGCCCCAAGAACCTAGTTTTTGTGGAAACTGATGCAAGGATTGTTCAACGGCAGGATTGAGGTACTTGAGCACTGAGACGACTTTCCCACTTAGGGCATCTCCACAGATTTTGTCTCTGGGAAATACAGCTTTGTCAATCAAAGCTACTTTAAGGCCACTTTTTTCTAGCGCAAGCGCGCAGGTGGTACCGCCGGGGCCCGCGCCCACGATGACAATATCAAATGATTCTATCTTAGACTCTTTGGCTAGAGTTGTCTCCTCCATACCCAGGCGTCCATTTTGTACTTGCGTTTGACATTGGCCATTTCAGCATCAGCTGCGCCTTGGCTATTGAGCGTTTTGGCCGAAACACGATATTGCCCGCCTTCGCTACGGATGACCTCCGCTTGGATACCCCTAGTTTTGAGCTCTCTTACTTTGCGTTCGGCAGATTGTTTACTGCTAAAGCTACCCACAATGATATGAAACTGTACATTTTGAGGTCCATAAGTGCGGGGAGGAACGCTTCTGGCTCTTTGTGGCCTAGGTGGATTCGTATTGGGAGGATTGGTATTTGGATTGTTACCCTCTTCGCGATACAAATAGTAGTTAGGATCACCTTTTGTATTTCCGGTTCCCGGAACGTAGGTAAGGCCATTATCTCCTTCAGATTCAGTACCTAAATTATTTGCGAGGGGAGCGTTCTGCGAAGCAAGAAGCTCCTGATCCTCAAAAACCATAATGCTACCCGTATAGCAGGCCAACCAAATAGATTTTGTAATGGGGTCAAAGGTGATGCCGATGGGTTTTTCGTGCGTCTCCACTGTCTCCTTAACCGTCATGCTCTCAGTGGCTACTTTGCTCAAGCTATTGTCTCTATAGTTGGCTACGTAGAGATATTTGCCTTCAGAAGATAGCACCATAGACCTCGGACTAAGGCCTGATTCGGCCTCTCCTGCCATACGTCCTCGGACCAAGTCATATTTGCGGACTAAGCCTTCTCGATCAAGCGTGAGATACAAAAACCGATCATCTGGACCCAAAACTAGATGGCGAGGAGTATCTCCTACATCATCAATCCAGCTTACACTACCGTCCGTCAACTTAAGGATGGCGATTTTGTCCTCGCCCATGACTGAGATGTAGGCATTGCGGCCTTTGCTATCAATCGCTATGCCCCTAGGATAACGCCCGAGAGGAATACGCTTAATTTCAGTTTCGCTATTTAAGTCAACAATACTAAGGTCGCCGCTGCACCAATTGGTTACGAGTAAAATTCGATTGTCTGGACTGACGGCTAGGTACTTAGGCACGCAGCCGACTTCGACTATATTTTCGATCTCAAGGGTGCGAGTATTGATTTTGTAAACAAAACTTTTGTCGTAATCCTTGCTGATGTCGCAATTGTCATTGCCAGGATTGTCAAAACCTTTGCCGCTCATACTATAATTAGAGACCCAAGCATATTGCCCATCAGAGGAGAAGGCTACTTCTACAGGAGCCCCAGAAGCAGTGCCTCCATATCCTCTCAGGTTGAAATCAGAAAGATTGACCTTATCGGAGATGGTTTTGATTTGATTGTAGTTACGATCATAGACGGTGATGGAGTGTCTATACATCATGTTCTGGGCAAAGAAGCGCCCATTACCTGAGTACACGATAGACTTAGGTCTGATATCACCTCTAATCACTTTTTTGAGGCGTAGGCCATTAGCCATTTTACCATCAACAGGATTTTGCCCGCGAGCAGAACCGTTACGAGAAGATTGAGTAACAGATTGGGGCGTCAGGTTTCGGTTTTGCCCCCAAACAGGAAGGTAAAGTAAAGTAAGGAAGGAAATGAGTAAGCCAAATAGAATCCGTACCATGGTATTTGTTGGCTGGTGTTTGAGACCACAATATAAGATTTGCACTTAGACAAACCCAATATTATATAAATTCTTACATCAGAATTATCAATCTACCTTGGTGTGGGATAATTTTTAACGCCTGAATAATTGTCTTTGCAGCTACTGTTTTAGATGCTCAATATTTAAAACAGTCGGATTGATTTTTTGAAATTTATACATCGCATGTGCAAAGGTTTCTGCGCTTTCTTGATCTATGTAGGGGCCGACCAATAATTTGTACACCGGCGTTTTATTGACCTCTTCACAATACACCCAGACATCGTCTTGCCAATAACGCTGGAAACGGTCTAGTTGCATTTCTAATTCATTATAGGCGGTAAAACTACCCACCAAAAGGGCGTAGTTCATCGGTACGCTTTCATCCCCTCTGCTCTGTCCATAATTGGCTAAGCTAAAACGCTCCAGACCGGGTACTTCGAGTATGATTTGGGCGTTTTCACGAGCTTCGCTTGCTACGCTATTGATAGGAGCAAGCCCTCTTGTCTTCATATTGGAAAATGACTCATTTGAAGCTACAATCTGGCGAGAGGCCGGAAGCTCTGTAGGGAAGTTATTTTCTATCTTCAGATCGGCTAGATTGGTCGCGAGATCGCTCAAATGCCCTTCAGCGATCCCTTCATCAGCAGACAAAGTATTGGAGGCATAATAAACAGCTTGACCAGCTGGATCTTCATTTTCTTGGTAATGTATCACCCATAACCTTACCTCTTCTTTCTGATTGAGTTCAACAATATGCTTTTTGAGCATACTATTGAGCGTCTGAGAGGCGATAAATCCATCTGCCTTGCCCAAAAGTTGGCCATCTGGCGCAAAAAACAAGACCGCTGGATAATGGTAAACCTCATATTCATTGATCCAATGCACATCTGTTTGGGCAGAATGGGCATCTAGCTTTATGGCGAGGAAATTTTTGTCGATATATGTCGCTAATTCCTCATCCCGCCAAGTCTTACGTTCCATACGGCGACATTGGCGATCCTTTTCTTGATAGACGTAAACAAAATAAGGGGTATTGGATGTCTTAGCTACCTCCTGAATGGCCGATAGTGGCTGATCAGAAAATTGTACATCTGCTTTTAGGAGTAAAGGAGTGCTCCCAAGCATAAAAAAGAGGCTAAATAACCTAAGTGTCCTGGACCACATAGCAGTAAATGGTGTTTGTTGCATAAGGCCTTCCCAAAGTGATTGAGAAGAAAAGACGATACAAAAGCGGGTTTGAATACTGCATCCAATATAGGAGGATAGCACGAAGATTCGTAGTGAATAATCGCCAAACCTAACGCCGAACTACTGCTTTTTTGGACAGAATCTTACATCTCGTATTAGCACCTTTAAAACGGAACTTCCTCCGTTCCGCTGCTAGCCGGACCCTCATTCATCTTTGAGGGTAAGGTGATGGTGTTGCCTTTGCTAGGATCAAAGTCATTAGGCATGCCCGGCACACCGTCTTGAGGACCAGCTCCCCAATTGGTAAACTTACCGTATTTACCGATGAATTGAGCTTTGATCGTACCCGTTGGACCACTACGCTGTTTCGCAATAATGATTTCAGCTAAGCCAAGGGTTGAGTTCCCTTCATCATCGGTTTCAAAACCATAATAATCGGGTCGATAGAGAAACATTACCATATCCGCGTCCTGCTCAATTGAACCAGATTCACGCAAATCCGAAAGAACTGGGCGCTTATCTCCCCCACGGCTCTCCACTGCACGAGATAACTGAGAAAGGGCCAATACACAGACATCAAGTTCCTTGGCCAATTCTTTGAGGGCCCGTGAAATACCGGCAATTTCTTGTTCACGGTTACCAGACTTATTGGCGTGGCCTGTCATCAACTGTAGATAGTCAATGACCACAATGCTGATGTTCTTCTCTGCCTTGAGCCTTCGGGCTTTGGCTCGCAAATCCCAGATGGAGAGGGCGGGTGTATCATCAATGAAGATTGGTGCTTTAGAGAGGCTCCCTACGCGAGTGATAAGCTGCTTCCATTCATAGTCTTCGAGCCGACCAGTACGCACCTTCTGAGCGTCAAGTTCAGATTCTGAACAAACCAAACGCTGAGTCAATTGTACTGCCGCCATCTCAAGAGAAAAGAAGGCTACCGGTTCATTAAAACGTAGGGCAGCATTTCTTGCCATCGTTAGCGTAAAAGCGGTTTTACCCATCGCCGGGCGGGCGGCAATAATCACTAGGTCTGTTTTTTGCCAACCTGCAGTAACCCGATCAAGTTCATGAATCCCCGAAGGAATACCAGTCACACTGGTGTCTTTGCCTCTTACCTCCTCGATTTTTTCGAGCGTCTTCATGACCAATTCGGGCATGGCCATATAGTTACGGCGCAGATTACTCTCCGAAATTTCAAACAGATTTTGCTCTGTCTTATCAAGAAGGTCGAAAACGTCTGAGGTTTCGTCATATGCGGACTTGATCACTTCATCCGATACAGTAATCAATCGCCTCAGGATAAACTTCTCTGCAATTACCCGTGCGTGATACTCAATATTCGCGGCAGAAGCGACCCTCGAAGTTAGACCAGTGAGATAAAAAGCGCCCCCTACTTTTTCTAGGACCCCTTTGCGTTGCAGCCCATTTTTGACCGTCAGTATATCAATGGGATCTGAGTTTTGAAACAACTCTAAAATCACCTCATACACCTCCCTGTTAGCATCCTTATAAAACATATTGGCTTTGAGGATGTCCATAATGCGGTGGAGGGCATCCTTTTCTAGCAGCAATCCCCCTAAAACGGCTTCTTCCATATCAAGCGCTTGAGGAGGCAATTTGCCTCCTTGGATCCCCGACTCAGTAAAGGATCTAACACGAGCTGGGCGATTATCTTGAGATTTAGAATTGGGATTACGGTTAGGTGTCTCAGCCATGAATGTGGATTAAGAAGATGTTTGGGCTTAAAGGTGATAAGGGATTTACAAGTTTTTGGGTAAAATGTCGCTCAATATAAGAAAATGCGTATTCTTGGGCTTTGGGGTAAGTGTTTGGTTTTCAGTTATTTATGTTTATGGTTTGTTTTTCCACAATTTGTGGAAATAAAATATTGGGATAACAGCCTGTATGGATCGTTTCTTACTGTGAGATGTTGAAAAAATCTCCTGCTTGTGGAAAATATGTGGACAGACTGCTGCGCAGAACGTTTACTTGCGTGAGGGTTTGATTGATTGAGTAGGTCCTCAGTTTATTTATTGTTCAATAAATTTTCTGCGGCGCAGTACGCTCGTGTTCTTAGTAAAATTACCAAATTTTTAGCATTGCTAAAAATGATAGGTCAACAAAGCTCAAGCTTTTGGCCGCTTTTATCATTTGAATGGCTAAATTGGGGCACAAATTTGAATGTTATGAAAAGCTTATTACGACTCGTGTTGATCATGGCAGTGGCCATTGCGCCTGCTTGTCTAGAAATAGAAGAAGAAGTTTCACTCAATAAAGATGGCTCTGGTTCCTATCTTATGTCCATCGATATGTCAGAGGTAATGGGAATGCTGCAAGGAATGATGGGGGACAATGAAGAGGCCTTGGACCAGGCTGGGATGGGCAAAATGGATTCTACTCTTCAGGAGACAGCGAATAAATTGCGCGAGCTCGATGGTATTTCTAAGGTAAAGCATAGTGTAGAAGGTTTTCGATTTTCGATTGGTTACGACTTTAGTTCCCTTGCAGTGCTCAACAAGGCACAAAGTGAGGGTAATATCAGTGCCTTAGGTACAGGTCTTGACCCTAGTATGGCGGGAGGAGCAGAAAACTTTAGTTTGGCAAAAAGGACTTTCACTCGCGCTGCTGCTCCTATGGATGATCTGATGGAAGGTATGGATGAAGATGAGGCAGGCAGTATTGAAATGGTGAAAATGTTCCTCGGAGAGGCTAGCTATAAAATGACCTATCGTATGCCAGGCAAAGTCAAGAGTGTAAGTAATGAACTGTCTGAGATCCAAGCAGACGGTAAAACGGTGGT
>JBCCQN010000148.1:0-20355 GCA_039024315.1 Bacteroidota bacterium | reverse complement strand
GTAGAATCCCAGATGGGGATGACCCGCTGTTCATGGGCATCTCGCATTAGTATCCAGGTCAAAAACCAAGGGAGCGCGACGATTAGTATGCCTTCGGTCCAATTGATCATCGATCCTGGTTTGAGCTTTGACTATGCTAACCCCAGTCCGAGTCAGCAAAATGGAGATACGCTTATTTGGCAATTGATGGACATGATTCCTACGGATATTGAAACGATTGAGGTATTTACTAGCGCTATAGCTGGTGCGATAGGCGATACCTTTTTTGCGGAGGTCTCATTGCCTGGGCTTAATGATAGCAATACCGAAAACAACCAAAGTAGCTGCTACTCTCTCTTTATCTGTAGCTTTGATCCTAACGATAAGCTAGCGGTACCGATAGGTAAAGGCGAAAACAATGAGATACCGCTGGATCAGGAGTTGACCTATACGATCCGTTTCCAAAATACTGGCAATGATACTGCCTTCCAGGTGGTTTTGTTGGATACCGTCGATCACCACTTCTCTCTGGAGAGCCTTTATTTCCTCAGTTCGAGTCATACCTTTGAGCCTTATTTTCTGCCGGGCAGAACGCTCAAACTAGTCTTCGACAATATTCTCCTGCCCGATAGTGCTACCAATCCCCTCGGCTCGCAAGGCTATATCCAGTATCGCATTAGCCCCAATCCCAATTTGCTATCTGGAACCCAGGTAAATAATCGAGCAGCTATCTTTTTTGATACCAATGAGCCCATCATAACCAATACGGTAAGCCATACTTACCAGGCCAACAATACCAGTTTGGAAGCTTCTATGGGGACTAATTATCTCCGAATCTACCCCAATCCTGTGAGCGATCAGTTTCAGATTGAGCTCGCTAGTCAGCCACAAAGACCGATTGAAGTCCAACTGATGGATATTCAAGGCCGTAGTCTAGCGCGTTGGTCGATTAGTCAGCAGAGCAGCACCTTCAATCGCCAGCATATTCCGGCAGGTATTTACTTCCTACAAATCGTAGGGGACGATCATTCTACTCAGAAGGTGATATTTAAATAAGGTGGTCATTCAACATATGTGATATTTTCTGTAGCGACGCAATCCCGAAAGCTTTCGCGGATGCGTCGCTACGTTTTTACAAAAGGCAGAATCGTACATGAAGACCAAACGTTCCGCGTCCCGAAAGCTTTCGGGAGTAAACCCCAAAAAGAAAAAGCCCGACCGAAGTCAGGCTGTGAATATTTGTAAAGCTATGGATTTAAATACTGGTCGGATTAGTCCGCCCAAGTCCTTTTGATGCCTTGAGGCAAGTCCGCCGTAATTTTATGATATAGCTTCGTATTACGGTTGGGATCAATATGGACGACGCCATTGGCATCTCGATCCGCTTGCAGCAAATCTTGCTGACTAATGTTGGCAAACCAATGACTGGGATCTATCAAGAATGAGGCGCTAAGGCTAGGTGAACTTGCGACAGAATATTTTTGGTGATCAATGGCTAGGTTGAGGCTCTCCTTGATATTGACTTGGAGAGGGACTATGCTTTGATCGCGATCAGTGAAGTAGCCTTCTAGAGAGATTACACTTCCTTTAGTAGCGCCTTTTAGTTCAAGGGCAAGACCTTCATAGTCTCCGCTAGGGATGACGATAGGGTCGAGAGCGGGGGATGCGAGGCCGGTGGTAAGATCAATTGTAGTGAGTTGAGCTAACTCGTATTCGACCTCTTCACCATTGGCATTTTCTCCTTCAAATTCAATTTCACTCAGACGGATGGTGCCATTGTAAAAAGTGAGGTTAGCGGCTCCGCCATTGAAAACAGAGTCGAATTGAATTTGTAAGTCCATTTCGCCGGAATTGTCTTTGATACCATCACCAGCGATCATCGGTAAAGTAAAGCAGGCAAGCGATAGATACAGAAATTTAGAAAGCATAGGACTAAGGTTATTTGTTTGAGATACTTTGATTTTTCAAAGCTTATTCCAAGCACCCTTATGCCCTTTTTTTACGCCTAGAGGCGGTTTTGAGTTCGGCAACATTCCCAAAATGATAAGATGTGTGCCTTTGTGATAATGTTTAGGTATGGCATCTGCCTTCTTTTTGATAACTTGAAGGCAAGGCAATCGCTAGCAAAATTGATCAAGAGGAGATTGGTTTTTCTTCTGACTTTTTGTTGAGTCAAAGCAATTAGCAGTAGCAGCTTGGGAAGAAGATTTTACATATACATGGCGATTAGCTCGCCCTTATTAGCGCTTTATGGTTCAAGCCCCTTCTATATGTTTGGGGTGATGGATATAAGTCAGACGACTAAGCTGTATTTCTCAGTTTTGGTGAGCGTGGTCTTATACTGGCTGATCAATGGCTATATCTTTCTTCATCTTAAGAAGCCTCGCCGCTGGGACATTTTTATATTGAGCTATGTCGTAACCTTTCTTTCGAATTTGTTGAAAGCACCTTTTCAGACATTCTTTGAGCTTCGCTCTGAAGTAATGCAGTATGTGCTTTTTCCGATTACGATGACGCTGGCCTTGAATTCGATCATCTTGTTGATCATCAATCAACTCATTGAAGCCCGAGAAAAGCGTCAGGCGGAGAAGCAGGTTTCTGAATTGACCATACAAAAGCTAGAAGCCGAAAACATGGTGCTAATGCAGCAGCTGCAGCCTCACTTTTTGTTCAATGCGCTAAGTGTGCTCAAGTCCTTAATCAAAGAGGATGGTGACTTGGCGGAGGAGTATTCGGTCAAGCTCTCGGACTTTTTACGTTATGCGGTGGAGTCCCACAACGCTAAGCTCGTCAGCATCACCGATGAGATGAAGTTTGTCGATAATTACCTCGGCTTGCAAAAGATTCGGTTCGAAAACGCTTTTCACTTTGAGGTGAAGGTACCGGATGAGGTAGGGCAGGGGCAGATACCCGTTTTGGCCATCCAGACCCTGGTCGAGAATGCCTTTAAGCATAACTACTTTACCGAAAAGCGTCCGCTCAATATCGAAATCAGCTACGAAAACGAAGCCATCATCGTGCGCAACAATATTGTCTCGCTCAAAGTAACCGAAAGGCGAGGTACTGGTCTTGCCAATCTGGCCAAGCGAGTGCAATATTTGACCGATAAAGAATTGAAGATCGAGCAGAGTGAAACCCAGTTTAGCGTGCAAATCCCAGTCATAGCCGCATGAAGATTGTAATCATCGAAGATGAAAAGCTCACGGCTAAAGACCTTGCTAGAACGATCAGTGCGGTCGATCCTGATACCGAAATCGTAGCCATGCTGGCCAGTGTGGAGGATGCGGTAGAGTTCTTTGCCGACGAGCAGCCCATCGATCTCATCTTTTCGGACATACAGTTGGGGGATGGCCTGAGCTTCGAGATTTTCGAGCAGACAAAACTCAAAATCCCCATTATCTATTGCACGGCTTTTAATCATTATGCCTTGGAGGCCTTCAAGACCTTGGGGATCGATTATCTGGTCAAACCCTTTTCCAAGGCGACCGTGGAAGCAGCGCTCGATAAGTACCATACCATCAAAGGCGACGCAAATACCACGGGAGGAGATTACAGCAGTTTGATCGATTTGATGAAGAGCCAGCTCAATCCGCGCAAGCCTTCTTCGGTCATCGTGCAGCAAAGAGATAAGATCATTCCCCTGCCGGTAGAGGAGATTGCCCTATTTTTTATTGAGCATGATGCGGTCTACGCCTATACCTTTACGGGGAAAAAGCATCTACTCTCTCAAAAGCTTAATGAGTTAGAAGGCGATTTTACCGGCCCATTTTTTAGAGCCAATCGTCAGTTCCTAATTAGTCGAAAGGCGGTCAAGGATGCGTCCCATTACTTCAATCGCAAAGTGATGGTGCATTTGACGATCCCCTTTGAGGAGGAGATTTTGGTGGGTAAGCTTAAGGTTACGGCTTTTTTGGAGTGGTTGGCTGAGCGTTAGGAGCCGCTTCGCGGAACGCTTGTGTCGGGTGCGGCATGCATGCGCGCACCAACCTAGGCCTCGTTGTTTTCATTTTGTGTGAGCGCAGCGACGAGAAATCTCCTATCAATAAAAAGTAGATACGATTTGTACTCAAGGAGATTTCTCCTCGTCCTAGCGGACTCGTTCGAAAGGATAATTCGGTTGGTTTCGGGTGCGACAAGGCACTGCCTTGTCGCGTGCTGGGCCCAAGCGTTCCGCGAAGCGGCAAAAAACCAAAAGTCCGTCATCAACTCACTCCCCTCTCTGTCCACTTCACTTTCATTTTGTCCACTTCACTGACTTTTTCATTCTATCGCCTAGTATAGGAAGCTAGGTTTGTGTCATAATCTAATTCATTATGGCACAGAGCATAAATAGAATATTAAGTTTGAGTCTCGCCCTTTTGCTAGGCGTAAATGTGGCCTTGGGGCAGACGAGCATGAGCAGTCCCGCCACGGATTTAGGATCTACCCGAGTTTTTAATGAGCTCGAGGATTTGTTGGACTATACCGACAAGCAGAGCGTCAGTCTGAAAAATAATGCTATCCAACTAGATCAGGCCAAGAAGGCTAAGCTAGCCGCGGTCTACGGTACGATAGACGTAACGGGTAGTTTGCTTTCGGCTCAGTTTACCAACAACACCCAGCTAGGCGTCAGCCTTTTTCCGGCGGAGATTTTTGGGGGAGAGCCCGGCACCTTCCGAGAAGTAGAAATGGGGGTGCAGTACAACACCAATCTCACCAGCTTTGCGGATGTGAAATTGGTCAACCCGGCGGGTTGGTCGGACCTAAAGCTAGCAAAGGTCAATATCGATTTGACCAACTCTAATAATCAGCTTAGCCTCAAGCAAATGCAAGAGAGCGTTGCGGCCAATTATTACAATATCGTACTGATTCAGGAGCAAATCCGCAGTACCGAGCAAAACTTGGCAGTAGCTGATACCCTTCACCAGATCACCACCCAAAAGTTTGAAGAGGGCTTGCTTAGCCAGATAGATGTCAACGAGAGCAAGATCAATTACCTCAATACCGAGGAGACGATCGCCCAATTGGAGTACCTCTTAGAGCAATACTACATCAGTCTCAAGATCCTCTGCGATATCCCCGAAAACGAAACGATTAGCATTACTGAGCTTAAGCGTTCTCCGCAGGAGGCCATGGGACCGACCGTAGCCCTCAACCAGCTCAGCCTAAGTAATGCGCTCTTACGAGAAGAATATGCGCGCCAAAGCTATAAAGGAGCCAAGGCAGCTATGATGCCGACCCTGTCTTTGCAGTTGTCCAACTCATACAATCTCTACAATACCGAGTTCGAGCCTTTTACGGGCAACTGGATCAACAGCAACTATATCGGTCTCAACCTTTCAGTGCCGATCCCCAATGCGAAACGAATCAGCCAAAGCTCTATGGCCAAGTACGATCAGCAGATGGCCATCAATAATACTGAGCAGGCGAGAAATCAAGCCATACTTGACCAGCAAAACTTAGAGGCGGATTATAAAAAAGCCCTCTCTCAGTTTGAAGCGGATGAAGAAGTGCTCGCCTTGCGTAAAGACTCTTTTGCCAAAAATCAGGAGCTCTACAAAGAAGGCCTTGTCAGTCTAGAAGTCGTCTTGAATAGCTTCAACGCCATGGTCAACGCTGAGTACAGCTTGATCGCCTCCGATGTCAACATCGAATTATCTATCGCCAACATCAACATCAATAATAACATCAGATAACAATGAAACGATCTATCATTTTCAATACGATAGGTGCCATAGGCTTGTCTCTCATGCTTTTTGCTTGTGGCCAGCCGGTGGCAGAAACCAAGCCCGTCATCAAAGATGTAACCGAAACCGTATTTGCTTCTGGAAGCCTAGAGGCCGAAGGCATGTACAGTCTCACCGCCCAAACAACGGGTTATCTAACAGAACTAAATTTTGCTGAAGGAGATATCGTCGCCAAGGGCGAAGTCCTCGCCGTAATCGAGAATAGTGAGAACCTCATCAATACCCAAGGCGCTTCCGAACTCCTCAACATCGCCAAGAGCAATACTGACGCCAACGCGCCTTTGCTCCGCCAGGCTGAGTATGATATTCAGATCAAGAAGGAGAAGATGGAGCAGGATCAGAAGACCGAAGCGCGCTACAAGCGTCTCTTGGAGAGCCAGAGCATCGCTCGCATCGAATACGAAAATGCCTTGCTCAACTATAATACCTCTCAGAAAAACTATCAGTCGGCCCTAGAAAACTACAATAAGCTAAAGCGTGATGCCGACCAGCAGGTAGTCAACAACCAAACCAATGTAGATATCTATTCCAGCCAATTGGCTAAGAACAAGGTGGAAGCGGTCATCCGCGGTAAAGTCTATAAAAAGTATAAAGAGGTAGGAGATTACGTTCGTCAGGGAGATATCATTGCGGAGATTGGGAATCCAGAACTTTTGTACGCTGAGGTAAATATTGATGAGAGTAACATCTCTCGCATTGAAAAGGGCCAAGAAGCCGTGATCCAACTCAATACGGATAAAGAGAAAACCTACAAAGGTGTAGTCAAGGAAATCGACCCTTCTTTTGACGCGTCGACTCAATCCTTTGTCTGTAAGCTCTACTTCACCGAAGAGCTTGAATTTAAAATCGTCAATACGCAGCTACAGTCCAATATCATCATTGGTGAGCAACAAAACGCGCTCTTGATCCCCCGCAACTTCCTCGACTATGGTGGCTATGTACAGATCAAAGGCGTGGAGGAAAAGACGAAGGTTGAAACTCAGTTTGTCAGCAACGAATGGGTGCAAGTGCTTTCGGGCATAGACGAAAATACCACCTTGGTTACCAATAACGTCATCACGCAAAAATAAGCGAGTCATGAAATTCCCAGTCAACATAGATATCGCCCAAACTCACATCTTGAAGGGCTTAAAACAAACGATGGTGGCTTCCCTTGGGGTAGCGCTCGGGGTCGCCATCTACCTCTTTATGAATTCTTTGGACGTGGGATTTAGTGGGTTTTCTCGCGACAATATCTTCCAAAGTAGCGCGCACGTCAAGATCTATCGGGATGATGTCCTTAGCCAATCTTTGCTAGAAGATGATGTGCATAAAGTCAACGCCATCGTCAATCCGCAGATCACGACCCTGAGCAAGACCTTGATCAATCCCGCCTTGATCCTGCAGCAGGTAAAAGAGCAGCCTTATATCACCAATGCGATCGCTCAGATTGACTATACCCTCTTTTACAATCGCGGCAAAACGCAGGTCAAAGGTAGCGGTATCGGCGTCAATATGATCGAGTACAATGAGATGTTCAATACTGAAAAGTACATGGTCGCGGGTAGTGTTTCTGACCTACAAGCCAATGCCAATGGTGTGATCATCGGTAGCGGGGTGGCCGAAAAGCTTAGCCTCAATCTAGGCGACAATGTGAGCATCTCCTCCTCCTACGGAGTGAATAAAGTCTTGCGCATCGTGGGGATCTTTGAGTTTGGCAATAGTATGATTGACAATACTCGCTCTTACGTCAATATCACCACCGCCCAGCAATTTTTGCAGGAAGGTCCGACATACGTCAATACGATCTACGCCAATACTTTGAACCCGGACAAAACGGATGATTATGTCCAGCAATTGCAGATGATCACCGACTATACGGTCGAAGATTGGAAGACGACCAATGAGGATATCGTGAGCCAGGATACCACCCGAGGTACCATGATGACCAGTATTTCCTTGTCGATTTTGGTCCTCGCCGGCTTTATCATCTACAATATCCTTAGTTCGACCATCTCGCAAAAGATCGATGATATCGCCATCCTCAAAGCAACGGGTTTCTCCAATGGTGATGTGGTTACCATCTTCATCTTAGAGGCCTTGATCATGGGGGTGATTGGTACGCTGATCGGCTTGGCCTTTGGCTCGGTATTGATCTTCATCTTGTCCAAAATCTACATGGGCGGCCCCGTCGGCTACTTCCCGATCACTTACGAATTGAGCTTGTATTTGCAGAGCTTTTTCCTTGGTCTCTTGATGACCTTGATTGCGGGTTACCTGCCTGCTAGAAATGCCTCTCGCGTCGATCCGGTAGAAATCTTTAGAAAGTAAGCTACTGCTTCGCAGAACGATTATCTCTGGGGTGCGGCATGCATGCGCGCACCTAATAGATAACCCAAATTGTCACCTTGAGCGTAGTCGAAAGGCCTTATGTTTTCTTCTCTGCTTCGCAGAACGATTATCTCCCGCTAGTCCCCTTTGAAGGGGACGATTAGCGGAAGGGGATGTTCAACCCTCAAAAAATAAAATCATGTATAATCAAAATATAGTCCTCAGCACCAAATCCGTCGGCAAATACTTCTATAAACCTGTCCAGTTTCGCGTCTTGGACGACATCAGCTTCGATGTTTATCAAGGAGAGTTTCTTACCCTAGTCGGCAAAAGTGGTTCTGGTAAATCGACCCTGCTATACATCCTCAGTACCATGGACACTGACTATGATGGCGAATTGGAAATCCTGGGCGAAAGCGTGAGCGGCAAATCCAGTAACGATTCCTCTCCTCTCCGTAACCGAAACATTGGCTTCGTGTTCCAGTTTCACTATCTCTTACCGGAGTTTAGTTGCCTCAAAAACGTTATGTTGCCGGCCTTGAAGCTGGGAGAACGTTCTTATGAGGAGATCGAGAATCGTGCTTACCAAAAGCTCGAAATCTTGGGTCTCAAAGATCAGGCCCTCAAGCAGGCCTCTAAGTTGAGTGGTGGCCAGCAGCAGCGGGTTTCTATTGCGCGGGCTTTGATCAACGATCCTGCCATCATCATGGGCGACGAACCGACCGGTAACCTTGATGCCAAAAACACCCAGATCGTATTTGACATCTTCCGTCAATTATCGGAGGAGTATAATCAAACCATCATTGCAGTAACCCACGACAACGACTTCGCCAAAGCCAGCGACCGCACCATTGAATTGGCCGACGGTAAAATCATCAGTCTCGACAAAGTATACGCCTAATCTTTAATCTGCTTTCACATGAAACTTATCATCATCCTTCTCATCGCTAAAGCGGGCTTTTCGCTCGCCTATCCCCAAAACAGTACCCAAACGAGTATCCTCGGTACTTGGCAGGCCGCAGAACTAGAAAACTCCACCATCGAAGTTTACGAAGCGGAGGATGGCTACATCTACGGCAAGATCATTGCCTCAGATGAAAAGGATTGGATCAATGAGATCGTCCTCAAAAAGGTAAAATATGATACGAAGCAAAAAGCGTGGAAAGGTCTCGTCTATAACCTCAGACTGTATTTTGATATAAATGTGGCCTTGACGCTAGAAAGTGATAAAAAGCTCAAGATCGTAGGTTCCCGATGGTATATGAGCCGGACTTTTTATTGGTCGAGATGAGTTATTTTATTCCCGAAAGCTTTCGGGAAGCGGAACGATCAATCCATGCAAACTAGTCAGAAGGGTTTGTAGCGACACAAAATTTTGTGTCGCCCGAGATAAGCGTTCCGCGCAGCGGTAAATCTACTCAACCATCAATTTGCTATGCTTAAACTCATAGCCTAATAAATCCTGCAACTTTTGGTTAGAAACTATCTTATAAAGCGTTTCTCCCTCCTCATTGAAGTTCAGATCAGTCCTCCCTACTTGGGCTGCGGCCCAGCTGTAGAAATCCCTCCGAGTCGGATGATCATCTATACAAGCATTTAGCACCTCTCCCCATAGTTTTTGATCAAGAATGGCTTGAATAATCCCGATGCAATCATCGCGGTGAATCATATTGACGTAGCCCTCAGGATAATTGATGAGTTTGCCTGACTTGAAAAAATTACCCGGCTGGCGATTGTAGCCATAAAGCCCCGCAAATCTCAAGACTGTAGTGGTAAATTGAGGACTTGAAACAAATAGATGCTCGATTTCCGTCCGCACAGAGTCGAGGGTTTCACTTGCTTCAGTTACAATCCCATTGGTCATGGGATAGACTGAAGTCGAACTGATCAGCAGTACCTGTTTTATCCTAGAATGCTCGATTTGCTCAGCAAGGCGTCGGTACCCTTCTACATCTCGAGAAGGAATGGCGATGATAAGGGTCTCAGTAGCGAGAAAATCCTGATATTCTTGCTCGAGATTGCTGATATCCACCAAAAAAGGAGTGATGCCCTCACTGTTCGCCGCTACAGATCTCCTAGAGCCGAATACGCTATATCCTTGTTTGACCAGGGCTTGGGCCAGAGGTGCACCCAGCCAACCTAATCCGAGTATGCTAATAGTGGGTTTCAAAGGCAATTATTACTTGTGGGGATTGATTTGAGTCAAAAAGTACGTTTGTAGGTACAGAATAACAAACAGACTAATTTGCGGCTAAAGAGTTTGTTTTTCGGCAGATTTATGGGGTAATAGGTTTTTATCTTTTAGGCTTTTACTCTCGATAGCTATCGGGAGCGCAGAACGCTTATCCCTAGCACGCGACTAGGCAGTGCATTGCTGCACCCAAAGGATAGCGTTTTTCCTTTCGGCAGAGGTCGAAAGGAAAAAAAGAGCGACCTAGTTACATTTTTCTACGCTAAAACGACCAAGAGATGAATCCTATCAAAAAAAAGAAACATGAAACTCTCTAAGGTCATTCTCGCATTCTCTGCTTTATTTCTAATGATTGGTATCCTCCCAGTCTCGGCCCAGCGAAAGGGCGATGCTCCCAATCTCACAGAACTGAAGCTTTCTGAAAAAGCTAAAGCCTCCGTTGTCAATCAGTTGAAAGCCCTCAAAGATGTAGGTCCTTCAGTCAGACAAGCCACTAAATCAGTTGCTCTTACTGACATCAAGGGTTATGATATTCAAATACCCGATCTTTCTAATAAGGTAATCCATATCATTTTCTTTAAGACTAGCGGAGATATCCGGATGTCAGATCGCTCTGAAATGGATGCTTTTAAAGCCGGATCAGATTTGGGAGCAGCTTTTAAGCGCATGGGTATCGATCCAGAAAAGGGTATGGCCTTTCAATTCAACCCTAAGACTTTGAAGTTTGAGCCCTTCCATGGCGTTCCTGGAACAGGGAAAGGCTAGGCTTTTCTCAATTATACCATTACCCTCCCCTTCAGCTAGCTCATTAAAGCTTACTGAGGGGAGGGTTTTTATTTAGGGGTGTACCCTAGGATTTTATTTTAGGGCTTGCGTGGTTTCAAGTGCCTGCAAGCGCGCTTCGAAAGAGGCGTTTTGGGCTCTAAGCGTCGCGTTTTCCTGTTCTAGTGCTTCTATCCGACGCTGCTGCGCCTGGGTCGCGCTCACGTTGAGCATGGAGAGTGCTTCATAATCCACGGTGTGGAAGTCGTCCACTTCGCGGCCGTAGACGAAGAGCTGAGAGGCAAGACCGCTTTGCTGCGAGAAGCGAGAGGCGAGACCCTTGACACGGAATCGTTCCTCCTCCACTTCATATACTTCGTACACTTCATTTTTCTCCTCCGTAATCAGCTTGACCCGCTCGCCGACCTGCAGGTCGGTAGCCAGCATGATCCAGCCGTCTTGTACCTGGGCGCGCTGGTAGATGTCGGGGACGACCTCGATCAGGTCGGCGGTTACGGCTTGGGGGTAGACCTCTGCGACCTGTTGGGCAATGACCTTTTTGATATTGCGCTGCCCATGGGTGATGCTGTCGCGCAGGCGGTAATCGGTAATCTCAAGCTGCATAAGGGTGCTGAGGTCCCCTGCAGCGTCGGAGATCCCGCGGATGTCTTTTATTCGCTGGTCAGAGTGGGCGAATACTTCCAAGGCTGCGATACGCTGATCAGCATATAAGCCATACTGAAAGCTTGCACCAGTAGGACCGTTACTCGTCACTCCGCTTAGTGGGAGAAACCCTACATTAGTCAGACTGCTATTAGTAGGGCCCCCTACAATCTCGACTTTCCCACGAGTAGGTGTTGACGTACCAATTCCCACCCGGCCATTCGCATCAACAAAGATGCCCTCATTGTCCCCGTCACCTGACAAGTAGAAAGAACCCAATTGAAGATTTTGTGTGGCTTGGTGATTGCCCAGGTTGTCTCCAGGAAGATTGGTCAAACCTGCTCCGTTTCCGATAAAGGCATTGGCCGTAATCGTGCCGCCACCGATGATATTATTAGTGCTCAGGTTGAGGGTCTGGTTGGCAGTATGATTGCCCAGGTTGTCCCCAACATTGGTCAGGCCTCCTCCGTCTCCGATGAAAGCCGTAGCGGTGAGGGTGCCTCCATTGGTAAGGTCATTGTTGTTCAAGTTGAGGGCTTGGGTGGCAGTGTGGTTACCCAGGTTATCCGGCCGCAAGCTCACCGTAGAAAGATCCTCCGTAAAGATCAGATTGGCCCCGCTTTGACCAGAAAGCGACCAAATAAACATGTCATGATTACCCTGAGTGGTGAAAGATTCCCCTCCCCCGAATACTTTGGTACCAATAAATATTCCCGTCGCATGGGCATTTCCCTGAGCATCGGTGCTTATTTCAAAACTGGACGAGTTTCCATTACCTACCGTTGACTGAGCCCAGATCACCAGTCCATTGGGGTCGACCTTGAGGACAAATGCATCTTCGGTATTAGGCCCACTTCCCGGTAAGGTTATTGACCCAAATATGGCCGCCGAAATATTATAATACCCCGTTATGAAGCTATTTCCACTCGCATCGGTTGATATCGAGTTAAAAAATTCGTCTCCAAGTACTCCTCCGTACGCAAAGGCCCATTGCAGCGTACCTGCCCCATCTAATTTGGCGGCAAAGCCATCAAAGCTGGTTCCGGAAGCAGTAATGACGGTGCTGCCAATGCTGCCAAAGGTGGCACTTCCAAAAAACTCACCAACTACGAGAATATTCCCTAAGGGGTCAACGGAAAGATCACGGACAATTGCCGGAGGTCCCAGGATGGGATAGGCCCACAAAAATTGACCTGAGGCATTGTATTTGGCGACGTAGCTGCCAGGCCCCAGGCTAACCGAGCCCAGCATCCCGCCATTTGGTATCCAACCGCATACCACACTGTTTCCAGCGGCATCAGTAGCCATAGCTCTGAAATCTTCATTATTGCTTCCTCCATCTCTAATGGCCCAGATGACAGTACCCGACTGACCATTGAATTTGGCAAGGTATAGATCAAGTCCGCCAGCGGAAGTCAAGGGAGAAGTGGGGGCACCAAAGTCTATCGTTGAAGAAAACTCTCCCTGCAGGTAGCAATCCCCCGTTCCATCGACCGAAATGTCTTGCCGATTGGAGGTGGAAGAAGAACTTGTTCCCCAGATCACCTGACCAGCGGAGCTAATCTTTAATACGAAGGTACCCGAAACTGCCTGCGTACCAAAGGTAGCTGTCCCAACACCCGTAGCAAACAGATTGCCTGCGCCGTCAATTGCCAAAGCCCTAATAATATCAAAACCTTGTCCAGACCCATGGAGTGCCCATATTACTTCTCCCGCGCGGCTAATTTTGGCTACATAAGCATCAATACTCCCTGCAGAGGTCAATGTGGTATTCCCAAAAGCTACCATTACCTCAAACCCCCCACCTACGTACATATTACCCAAGTCGTCAACCGCAATACCACCTTGAGACACGCTACCACCACCGGTCGTAGCTATTACACTCGCCGTCCTTTTTATCGTATCGGCCCTGAGCCCGCAGTCCAGTATCCATCCACTGCCGGAATAGTAGTTAAAACAAGAGTCATTGACATTGTAGATCATCAGTCCCAGACTGGGGTTGGGAATGGCATCCCGCTGGGCGGTGGTCAGGCGAGGGAGGAGCATGCCTTTATCGGTAGCCTGTACATCCAGCATGGCGCTGGCATCGGGCGCATTCCCATTGGCATTGATGCCGACAGACTGGGCAAATAGGCCTAGTGATAGGCCCCAAAAGCAAGTAAGAAAAATGAGACATTTCATCATAGGTTGGATTTATGAGTATGCCTCAAATCTCTGCAAATGAACCCACGAGGGCCAGGACTATAATCCCAAATCCCTGGACTATTAGTCAGAATGTAAAAAATACCCCCTTTTCCAAGGCGGAAAGGGGGGTGTAATCATAAAAATGAAACGTCAGTCTTGAGAGGTTGTGATGCTGAGCGTATGAGATGTTAAGACGGAAGAACCCTTATTTTGGGGGAGATACGGCAGCTGAGTTGCGTACTTGATTTCCCTCTAGGGCCTGAAGGCGGGCTTCTAAATGCTTGACTAGCTCTAAGGTTTGATTTTGTGTTTGTAAAGAGCTGCGTTGTTCCGCCCTAAGGGCTTCAACTTCAGCTTGCTGGGCATCTCTTTCTGCTTCTAACTCCTCGATCCGCCGCTGCTGCGCCTGGGTCGCACTGACATTGAGCATGGAGAGGGCCTCGTAATCGACGGTGTGAAAATCATCTACCTCGCGGCCATAGACGAAGACAGCTTGACCAAGCGAGAGAGGAACGTTCCGCGAAGCGGTGTCCAATACCTGAAAACGATCGGGCTCGACCGCGCTGACCTCATATACCGTCGCGCTCTGTGCAGTGATAAGCTTGATGCGCTCGCCGATTTGGAGATCGGTAGCCAGCATGATCCAGCCTTCTTGAATCTCCGCCCGCTGGTAGATGTCGGGGACCACTTCGGTCAGGTCAGTAGTAACGGCATGGGGGTAGACCTCTGCGACCTGCTGGGCGATGACTTTTTTGTAGCTGTCGCTTCCTTTGGCAATGCTGTCTTTCATGCGGTAGTCGGTTACCTCGATTCGCATGAGGGTTTGGAGATCTGTTGCTGCGTCGGAGATGCCCTCAATGGTCTTGATTCGGGCATCAGAGAAGGCGTTGAATTCGGAACAGGCAATCCGATCCGAAGCATATATAGAATAGAGGTTGGGTCCTGAAGTGGGAAGCCAGCTAACAGGATTTGTCTGATCACTAATCAGATATCCGTAATTACTAAGGGTATTGGTAACGCCTCCTGAGACAACAAGTTTACCATTGGTAGGGGTGGCTGTGCCAATGCCGACTTTATCCCCTACTACATTAAATGTATAGGTATCTTTGAAGATATTTATCCTAATAATGTAGTCGAAACCCGAACCCAGGCTACTGGTACCATCTGGGTACACATCGCCCGTTAGATATGCAACTCTCTCACTGGAAAACCCAAGGGTATAGGTCTCCCCCTCATTTAAAATCACTTCATCTGGAAAATTTACCTGGTTATAACTTTCGGGCATGGGCGACGTAATAGTAGCTGTTGACAGTAACTGATTCATATTCGTGCCCTCCCCTGCATATAAACTCACTGTGTAGCTGGCAGAAGGATTGCTTGCAAGGACAATTTGAGCAAAATCCAGTCTGCCCCCGCTAGGAGCTGTAAATGATTGCCATGCTGGAGAAGGAAGGTTGCCGGCAGGGGCAAGTCCGCTAGTAAAAAAGCTAACAACCTGGCTGGAACTTGCTTCAAAAGTTCTACCCGCGAATAGGTTGGTCTTAAAGATAGAGGTAGTTGTATCCAAGGTTATCAATTCTTTCCCCTTCATGCCCATGCGGATGACATCCTCATCTGGATTCCCCTCTACCTGGACATAGGTATCCCCATCAGCATCTTGAATTCTGGTGCTAGCATTCACCGCCCCCAGTTCCCGCCAGCCTTGCTGATAGTACCAAAAGCTATTGGTTGTTTGGTCAAAGACCATCAGTCCCTCGGCAGGACTGGCAATTGTGGTACGATTGGTGCTGGTCATGCGGGGGATGAGTAAGCCTTTGTCGGTAGCCTGTACATCCAGCATGGCGCTGGGATCAGGCGCATTTCCATTGGCATTTATGCCGACATTGCCACTATTGTCAACATACACCCCTTCATTATCCCCATCATTTGATAGCCAGTTACCAGACAATTGAAGGTTTTGGGTGGCTTGGTGATTGCCCAGATTATCTCCAGGAAGATTGGTCAAGGCGGACCCATCTCCTACAAAAGCGGTGGCCGATACCGTACCTACCACCTCTAATTTCGACCCAGGATTATCGGTACCGATGCCGACATTGCCGTCATAGCGAATAATCATCCTCCTAGTAAGGCTTGCACCTTGGTTCCCGTTTCCATCCGTAGAGAATACCAGGGAGCCATTAAAGCCCGCACTGCCTATCGTATGTATGGCCGCATGGCTGTAACCTCCTGCGAGATTTCTGGTAAATAAGATTCCTTCGTAAGCACCGCTGACTCCATTTGGTACACTATTCCCAATATTAAGTGCACCGAGGCCATAGGATGTATTTACGTTAACCGAGCCATCGGATTCTATGCGAAGTCCTTCATTGTCTCCATCATTTGATAGCCAGTTACCAGACAATTGAAGGTTTTGGGTAGCCGTGTGGTTACCCAGGTTGTCAGGCCGCAAACTCACATTAGAAAGATTCTCCGTGAAGACCAGATTGGCCCCGGTTTGACCAGAAAGCGACCAAGTAAACATATCTTCTGATCCCTGACTAGTCAGCGCTTCCCCTTCCCCGAACACTTTGGTACCAGAAAATTCTCCCGTCACATAGGCATTGCCCTGAGCATCGGTGCTTATATCATTCCCACCTGCGTCTCCACTTCCTGCCGTTGATTGGGCCCAGAGTACCAGTCCATTGGGGTCGATCTTGAGGACAAATGCATCCTCGTTATTTGGCCCACTTCCCGGCAAGGATACCGACCCAAAGGTAGCCGAAGTAGTATAATACCCACTTATGAAGCTATTTCCACTCGCATCGGTCGATATCGCGTCAAAAAACTCCTCTCCAGTACCTCCTCCATAGGCAAAGGCCCATTGCAGCGTGCCTGCCCCATCTAATTTGGCGACAAAGCCATCAATCCCGGTTCCGGAAGCAGTAATGACGGTGCTGCCAAAAGTGGCACTGCCAACGAATCTACCGCCTATGTGGATATTCCCCAAGGGGTCAAGGGAAAGATCATAGGCAAGCACCGGAGATCCCAGAATGGGAAAGGCCCACAGAAATTGACCCGAGGCATCATATTTGGCGACGT
The DNA here is from genome assembly GCA_039024315.1 of Bacteroidota bacterium. GTDB lineage: Bacteria > Bacteroidota > Bacteroidia > J057 > J057 > JBCAWW01. Next base: position 3,462 of record JBCCQN010000148.1, on the reverse strand, counting down.
AGCTACCGGGGCCCAGGCTAACAGAACCCAATGTCCCGCCATTTAACATCCAACCACATACCACACTATTTCCAGCGAGATCGGTGACAATAGCACGAGGATCATCATTATTGCTTCCTCCATCTCTAATGGCCCAGATGACGGCACCCGACTGACCATTAAATTTGGCAAGGTATAGATCATCTCCGCCAGCGGAAGTCAGGGGAGAAGTAGGGGCACCAAAGTCCATCGTTGAAGAAAACCGCCCGTTCAGGTAGCAATCCCCCGCCCCATCGACCGAAATTCCTCGTGGAAATGATACAGGGGCACTTGTTCCCCAGAGGACCTGTCCTGCGGAGCTAATCTTTAATACGAAGGTACCTGAGACCGCCTGCGTACCAAAGCTAGCTGTCCCATCACCAGCAGCAAACAGATTGCCTGTACCGTCGATTGCCAAATCCGAAAGATTTATAAGACCTGGTCCAGACCCATGGAGTACCCAGATCACTTCCCCTGCGCGGCTAATTTTGGTTACAAAAGCATCAAAAGTCCCCGTAGCGGTCAATGTGGTATTGCCAAAAGCTACCGTTCCACTAAATTGTCCCCCTACATACATATTACCCGAGTCGTCAACCTCAATGGCATTTGCAGTCACCCCAGCTGTACCGCTCCCACCTATCACACTCGCTGTCCTTTTTATCGTGTCGGCCCTGACCCCACAGTCAAGGATCCAACCACTGCCGGAATAGTAGTTAAAGCAGGAGTCATTGACATTGTAGATCATCAGTCCCTGGCTGGGGTTGGGAATGGCATCCCGCTGGGCAGTGGTCAAGCGTGGGAGGAGCATACCTTTATCCGTAGCTTGCACATCCAACATGGCACTGGCATCAGGATTAGCCCCTGTTGGATTAATGCCTACTGACTGAGAGAAGAGGCCCATGGACAAGCCGTAAAGAATCATACTTATAATAAGGCGTTTCATATTGTTTAGAAATTAAGGTGATACCCCAAACCTCTGATTTTTAGCCGCTTGTTTTATGGACTAATGATCAGGATGTATGGACTATTAGTCCGATTCATCAAAAAAGCCCCTTCAGGATAGAAAGGGCTCGGGGGATAGCGTAGATGAAACATCTGTGCTACTCGTCGGTAGCCGCTATCCTGCTTTGTTTCAGACTGGCTTCCAGGAGTTGGAGACGAGCTTCAAAAGTCTGTTGCTGGACTTGCTTCTCTTTTTCTAGTTTTTCGATTCTTTTTTGCTGCTCTTCGAGGAGCATCTTTAATGCTCCAATTAATCTTTGTTGTTCCTGGGTCGCACTCACATTGAGCATAGAGAGGGCTTCGTAATCGACGGTGTGGAAATCATCCACCTCACGCCCATAAACAAAGACAGCTTGACTAAGCGAGAGAGGAGCGTTCCGCGAAGCGGTGACCTGAAAACGACCGGGCTCGACTGCGCTGACCTCATATACCGCTGCGCTCTGCTTGCTGATGAGTTTGACGCGCTCGCCGACTTGCAGGTCCGTAGCGAGCATGATCCAGCCGTCTTGCATCTCGGCGCGCTGATAGATATCGGGGACGACTTCGGTGATATTCTGATCGACAGCCTGAGGATAGACTTCGGCCACTTGTTGGGCGATGACTTTTTTGATGGTGTCGGTACCCTTAGTCAAGGTGTCTTTCATGCGGTAGTCGGTGATCTCAAGCTGCATGAGGGTGTTGAGGTCGGCTTTGCTATCACTGATGCCTTGGATGTCTTTGATCCGGGCATCAGAATGGGCATTAAACTCCTGAGCGGCAATGCGGGCAGTTGCCCAAAGCGAAAAGTCAGCGGCTCCACCAGGCGATAGACCGGTATTGCCGGTACTGTTTAGCCAACCAAAAGTAGTAATGTTGCTGTTTACGCTGCCGTCAATTTGTAATTTGGCCCGGGTGGGATTGGTCGTGCCGATGCCAACGTTTCCGCTTGAGAGTACCACCATCGCAGGGTCATCGAATTGGGTACTGGCAGCATGGATTTCGAGGGTACTATTGGAGATGCCAAAACCATAGAAGTCAGAACCTGCGCTGTTTTGAGCTAAGGCGATTCGGCGGCCCGTGCCGGTACCAAAATCTAAGGGATGCAGCGGGTTTGGGTTGCTGATCCCTACATTCCCGTTTACGACATTGAATCCATAATTTTCCACAAACATATTGACCCTGAGCATGAAGTCCCAAGTTGGAGACAGATTACTTCTCACCCCTGGATACAGATCCACTAATTCTAGACCAATCCCTCGTGCACTACTGAATCCGATTGTGTATAGATCTCCTGCTTCCAGAATGATCTCATCAGGAAAAGATATTGCATTCCAATCATTTAAAATAGGGTTTGAAATGCTAGTAGTCGAGAGGAGCTTATTCGGATTAGCCCCTTCCCCTTCGTAAATGCTAATGGTATAGTTGGGGTCAGAAATGTTAGAAACAAGAAATAGAATAAAGTCCAGCTTTCCTCCACTGGAGGGCTTAAAGGACTGCCAACCAGGGATCTGACCAATAGAAGCGGTAAATGCACCCATATTTTCATAATTGATGGTACGGGTAGAAACATTAGCAAATGCCCTCCCCGCCAAGAGGTTGTTTTTTAGCCTGGTATTTGCGCTATCAATCCGGGTCAATTCCTGTCCCGCTACCTGCATACGGATGACGTCTTCGTCAGGATTGTTTTCGACCTTCACATGGGTATCCTCGTCTGCATCTTTCAAGAGATTGCTAGCGTTGACGCCCACCTCCTGCCAAGCTTGTTGGAAGTACCAAAAACTTTGGCTGGTGAGGTCATATACCAGCAGACCTTCTTGGGGATTGCTGATAGCGGCGCGTTGTACACTGGTCATGCGGGGGATCAGGACGCCTCTATTGGTGCTTTGCATATCGAGGATAGCACTCGCATCAGGCGCGAGGGTGCCAATGCCGACATTGCCATCGGCTGCGACCGCAATGCCCTCGTTATCACCGTCTCCGGAAAGATGAAATGTACCTAGTTGGAGGTTTTGGGAGGCGGTATGATTGCCTAGATTGTCCTGCAAAGGGCTGAGATCGACGGTATTGCCATTGCCGATACTGAGGTTGGGCGTAGAAAAGCTAAGGCTTTGTTGGTCTGTATTGTCTTGATAACTACTGAGATCAACCGTGCCACCATTGCTGAGCGAAAGGACATTGGTAGATGGATCGAGGCTGAGACTTTGCTGATCGGTATTGTCTTGATAGCTACTGAGATCAACTGTGCCACCATTGCTGAGCGAAAGGACATTGGTAGATGGATTGAGGCTGAGGCTTTGCTGATCGGTATTGTCTTGATAACTACTGAGATCAACCGTGCCACCATTGCTGAGCGAAAGGACATTGGTAGATGGATCGAGTCGGATCTTTTGATAATCCAGAATCGGCTGCACTTCCGTAATGCTTTGGGCGCCCACTGCAGCAGTGCCATCAGTCTTGAGACTC
>JBCCQN010000147.1:0-20543 GCA_039024315.1 Bacteroidota bacterium | reverse complement strand
TTCTCATCACGAGCCACTTCAAAAAAGGCTGCCCCATTTAGACTGACATCCCGCGTCTCACCATCGGCATAAGTCAAGCTACTGCCTTCGGTCAGCCACACTTGACTGCTATCTGGCAGCGTATGTAGCTGTGTCCCGTCCGTAGCGGTATATTGAGTCGGACCTGAGTCTGAGTTCAAACCCCAACGAAGCAAGCCCGCCAAACCCACTAGCACGACAATTACCGCCGCATATCGACTCCAAACGGGCCAGCCACCGCGCATAGACTTAACTTTAGCTGCTGGTGCGTCTGCCAGTTTGCTATTTACCTTTTGCCAAGCGGCATCTACATTTGGGTGTAAGGTCTCCGACGAACGATGGATCGCCTCCCAGGTTGCATAAGCCGCCTCAAACTGCTCCTCATATTTCTTGTCCAGATCCACCAATTGCCGGAGTTCAAACTCCTCCTTAGCGGAGCTTTCGCCCGCCAAGTATTTTGCAATTAGGTCCTGAAAATCTTGCTCATTCATCCTTTGATCCCCATTCTGGGTATGTAAATATACTTATTCTCCCTTTCGTGACAAGCCGGATCAAAGCCCCCCCTATGGGTAGGGAGATTTTTTTATGATTCTTGGTTCTTTGATCATTGCTACAAAAAGACCAAAAACCAACTGTACAGGATTGCGGCCCTTCTCACGAAAAAGGGACAAAGAAAATTGGGCTCAAGCCATGACGACTCAAGCCCGCTCTTCGAAGGATGATGTATCTGTGAGGAGATTAAGGCTGTGCTGTAAAGATTAACAACAAGCACAAGCTAGGATTTTGTCGGATCTGAGCTAGCATACAGATTTGCGTAAATGTAATGGGAAAATCTGATCAAGAATGACCTAATCGACTGATAAAAAAAGAACTATGTCTCATTGATAGGACTTTTTATTTCTAACCGCTGCGCGGAACGCTCAGCTCCATCCAAAAAAAAGGGAGATACATATGCGTATCTCCCTCCACTGGTTTACAACAAACTTAGTAGGCTATCCTACCATCATCATCACACTTGCTGGCTTTTCGGCCAGAGATTCATACAAATTGAATGTCCAGCAAAGAGCCACTACTAAAGATTTGTTCAGGTAAAAGGAGCAGGTGTTGATGATTTTGAAAATAAGGTTCATGGGTCCCAAATAGGGGTTTGGAAGCGGGAAAGACCGATTCTTGGGTTTGTAAACGATACGGGGGTTGAGAACTTTACCCGATTGGGTATGTTCCCAAATAGCGAAATATTCGTAAGAAAAAATCTTAATTAGGGCTATTCCGTTGCTTTTGCTAGCTGAACGGAAATAAGGGAAAACTGAGCAGCCAACCGAGCCAACATAGCTCGATAAAAGCAGCCAAAGATTTTCGTAAAAGGGAGAGTCCTTTGCCCATTTGATTTTCGACTGTCTTGGGGCTAATCTGCAGATGATCAGCAATCTCCTGATAAGTCATGCCCTCAAAACGGCTCAACTTAAATACCTCCTGACAGCGTGGGGGCAGCTCGGCAATCGCCTCTCGAATCCGCTCATCCCAAATCCTACGATCCTCTTCAGACATCGGCTCTGGGGCCTGCTCTTGCTTTTGGACGTAGACTTCGTTGAGCTCCGCGTGGCGCTTGACTTTGGCAATCTCGTTGAGGGAGAGATTTTTGGTAGCGGTATAGAGGTAGGATTTGAGCGAAGTATTGATCTTGATGTTTTCGCGGATGTTCCACAGCTTGACAAATACCTCCTGCACTACATCCTCTGCCAACTCACTATCCTGCAGTTTGCTATAGGCAAAGCGAACCAAAGGAGTATAGTACTCCCGAAACAACTCTTCTAGGGCCGAGCGGTCTCCTTTGCTGATGCGACTCAGCCATTGTTGCTCCCTTTGGTCAACGCTCATGCGGTGAATTTATCAATTTTCTTGCCCTTTTTTATTACTGACGGCCTTTTCGTTTTTTTGTGGCTATGAAAGAACACCTTGCGTTACTCAGGCCACACCAATACGTCAAAAACGCATTTCTTTTTCTGCCTGCCTTCTTTGCCTTAAAAATCACCCAATGGGAAGTCTTAGCGAGTGTCAGTCTAGCTGTCTTGGGTTTTAGCATGCTGGCAAGCTCCGTTTATATCCTTAACGACTATCGTGATCGTGAAGATGATCGCAAGCATCCCCGCAAAAAACATCGCCCCTTAGCCGCAGGTACCGTTTCGCCCCGTACTGCCTTCTTGATGATGGGCGTTTTACTCGCATGTAGTTTTTCCATCTTTTTATATCTCGATCTGCAAGCCTTCTTTTGGGTATTGGGCTATTGGGTGATGAATATCCTCTATTCACAGGGCCTAAAACATATCCCGATTTTGGATATTAGCATCATCGCTATGGGCTTCGTGATCCGAGTGACAGTGGGGGCGCTAGTGGTCCACCCTGATATTGAACTTTCGATGTGGATCGTATTGGTTACCTTTTTGGGGGCACTGTTTTTGGCTTTGGCCAAACGCCGCGATGATGTCCTCCTTGCCGAAGGCGGCAACAAAGTTCGTAAGTCTATCGACGGCTATAATCTCGAGTTTATCAATGGGGCGATGATGATCATGGCCTCGGTTTTGATCGTTTCCTACATCTCCTACACCATCTCGCCTGAGGTACAAACCAAACTACATAGTAGCCAACTCTATATTACTGTGCTGTTTGTGATCTTGGGCGTACTCCGATACATGCAGATCACTTTTGTTGAGGAGCGCAGCGGCAGTCCTACTCGGATTTTGTTGGGCGACCGCTTCATACAGCTGACCATATTGGCTTGGGTAGTGGCTTTTGCGGTCTTGATTTATTTTTAAGCAAAGCAATCAGTCTGATTTTGGGGAGCACTGCTTCGCAGAACGCTTAGCATGAGGGGTGTCAATTACCATTTATGCGGCATCGAGAGCCGGCAGATATAGGATGCTTTGCTGCATGACGGAGATAAGCGTTCTGCAAAGCAGAAAACCAGCAAAAAGGCCCTTAGCTTGACGCCAGTGCGATAGTTATCGGGAGTAAAACCAAAAAAGCACAACTCGAAAGCTGTGCTTCAAAAATCTCAAATATTTGATTAGCCTATCATGATGAAGGCGAAAGCATAAACAACTGAAATAAGCTCGCTAGACCTAGGATTGCCATTTTTTGGCGTTTGCCGCTGAAGCCCATTCGACGTTCTATTGACTTACGATAAGTCGGTGTGTGTGTGAGTAAATGGAAGAGGCGATGTGATTCTAAGCGATACTTATGACAGATATATCTTGCGGCTTCTACTTGCTTTTCTGGCTTTTGAGCCAAAAGTAAGGGACGAAAGTCAGTCGAAAACTTGCGGTTGAGTTCGTGACTCCTAAGCCAATGAAATTCAACGCTGTGGCAGATATTGGCAATTTTGATCCCGTCTCTGTGGATCAAGACTTTTTCCAATACCAGATCTATGTTTTGATAAGCTTTGCCGCGATAGCAAAAAGCAGTGTAGAGTCTTAGATTTAATTGAGAGGCATCCTGAAAAATCAGTTTAAAAGTCACCTGATCGTTTCTCTTTTCGATCTGATGGGTGTTCACAAAAGAGGATGCCGTAATCGCGGTATGCCAATCTTCAACTTCAGCTGTTTTGATCACAATGCTGATTTCTGACAAATCGCCCAAAAAGCTCAAGGAAGCATTTTCGGGGATCAAAAATCCATAATCCAAAAAGCTAATGGCAGGTACTAAACTGCGTAAAAAAAGATGACGATGGGTGAGGCGATTAAGACGATCCCTCACATTGGGAAAGGAGGCTGGGCGTGAATAATATGGATGATGCGAAGGAAGAGGGGCAACAGACATCAGATTTAGGTAATTCGTGCTAACTTCTAGCAATTACTATCTTGCCTAAAATATTTTCCACTCAAAACAGGCAGGAAACTATCATGCCTTATTCATATTCTTTCAGCGGCAAAATCATGTCCACTCGCGTTCCTTCCACTACCTCTGATTCGGTTTTTATTTCGTTTATATCCACAGAATATTCTTTTCCCGTCATTCTGGCAAACAAGGCCAAGCGGTCTCGCGTGATCTGCATCCCCTTCGAAACGTGATCTTTTGGACGATTAGCCTTACGTTTCTTACTTTCTTCGATACCGATACCATTGTCTTCAATCCGCACGCGCAAGTGATCTTCTCCTTCGCTTTCGATGATGACCGATATTTGCCCGTCAGACTCTAGGGACATGATACCATGCTTAATAGAATTTTCGACGAAGGGCTGCAAAAGCATAGGCGGGATCTCTGTGTCACTCAAATCCAAGCCAGGCTCCACAACTACCTCATAATCAAATTTTTCGGGAAAACGCATCTTCTCTAGCGAGAGGTAAAGCTTCAGGCGTTCGACCTCTTCTCCCAAGGTTATCGTATCACTTTGGGTACTTTCCAGATTTTTACGTACCAGTTTCGCAAAACTAGAAAGAAACTTATTGGCAGCCTTTTTGTCTTGACGATGGATAAAAAACTGGATGGATTGCAGCGCATTGAAGGTAAAGTGTGGGTTCATCATCGCATAGAGCGCCTGATGCTCCAAAGCCAATTTATCGGCCTGATTTCGGATACGTTGCTTCTCTCTTTGCTGGGCTCGACGACTCGCATAAACGGAGTAGATATAATAGGCTCCTGCCATTAAAGCCAAACTCACCAACAGGACAAACCACCAGCTTGCATAAAAGGGAGGTTTGATGGTAAAAGTAAAGCTGTCCAGATTTTCATAATCCCAGGCATCGCCTTCTTTTTTTGCGGTTACGTCAAAAATATAAGTCCCTGGACTCAAATTGGTGATCGCGACTGTTCTCTGGCGCGTAGAACGAGACCAACCGTTGCCGCGCAGGCGGTATTTATATTCTACTTGTCTCGGACTTTTGAGGCTAATTCCAATAAAAGAAAAGTCCAATTGATTGTCAGTATAATAAAGCTCGGGGCCTACTCCAGCGGCGAAAGTCTCAGGAGAATTGACCCAATTGGCTCTGACATTGGATTGTACTTGGGTAATATAAATGAGCGGTGGAAGATTACTTTCTTCACGCTCCACACCAGCTGGGCGATAGATTGCCCCAGCAGCCGTGCCAAACCATAGGTTGCCTTTAGAATCTACCAAATTGGCGTTGGCGTTGGTCTCCAAGCTAGGGAGACCGTCCTTTTGGGTATAATGCTCAAAAGAAGCCCGCTTACCAATGGTAAAATTTTCTAGATCTAGGCGGTAGAGCCCGTTTTCAGTACCTACCCATAGGTATTTACGTTTTTCTAGCAAAAGGCTCACTACCGTATGCGCCCCCGGTGCCCCACTGATCCGTACCCAATGAGGATTATAGTTATTGAAGCAAGTCAAACCTATCGCGCTGCCAGCCCACATGCGACCTCTCCTATCGACCGTCAAAGCAATCACCGTAGAACCGAGAATAGTATCCGCGGGGATTTGTTGATCAAAGCCGCCGTCTTCCCAAACACTAATCCCAGTCGCAGTACCCATCCACATGCGATCTTCCAGATCTTTTTTCATGGAGTAAACCACCGGATTGATGAGCCCATCTACTACTTCGAGATGGTCAATGAGCTGTTCATCCTCTATCCAAAAGACGCCATTGTCTGTTCCTACCCAGATTACGCCATCCCTATCCTCAGCCACGCAAAAGACCGCATTACAATCTAAGCCATCTTCTTTACCGAAGACAATAAAACCTCTGGCTTCATCATAGCAAGTCAAAGTACCATTGTAGCTCGCAAACCAAAACGCACCCTTACTATCCTTAAAGCTACTGACGATCCCATCACCGCCTAAGCCCTCTTTTTCGGTATAGGAGCGGACCATCTGTTGGCCATCAAAGACATTGATACCACGGTCCTTAGAAGCAATCCAAATACGGCCTTGACGATCTTCAACAAATGCTTTGGCGAGATTGGAGTTCAAGCCATCTTGGCGGTCGAGCATATTGAATACCCCTTCATTGACCTTGAGCACACCTCCACCGTCAGTACCAAACCAAATATTGCCTTCCGTATCTTCTATCCCAGAGATCACACTGGTATTGAGCAAGGGATTGTCTGCCTGTAGTACATGCACGCCTTCATCATCGATAAAAGCAATCCCTTGCCCAGTGCCCAACCAAAGGATACCGTGTTGATCGGCTACCATACTCCTAATACTCGTATTGGGTAAATTGGGCAAAGCAAGGCGCTGGATTTTATCGTTCCGCGAGCGGTAAAGTCCCTGATTTGTCCCGATCCAAAGGCTCTCGGTCTGACTTTTGAGGCTATATACTATGTATCGCTCTGGCAGTTTAGGGTTACGGCTGCGCCGAACGCTTCCCTCTGTTATATAGTATAGCCCTTGATCCGTCCCTAGGTAAATGGTACCATCTGCGGCCTGCTCAATGCAATAAACTGTACGTTCGCCTCCTTCCCATTCAAATGGGTTCGCGGCAAATTGGTTATCGTCAAAGAGCCCAATGCCTTTGGCTTGAGTGCCAATCCAAATCCGGCCAGCCTTATCTTCAAATAGACTTTCGATGCGCGGACTGGGCAGCCCATCTTCTTCGGTATATTTGGTAAATGAATAGCCGTCAAAACGCGAAAGGCCATTGTCAGTTCCTAACCATATATTGCCCTGCTGATCTTGGATGATAGCCGAAAGAAAATTGTCTGGTAAGCCATCTCTCAGTCCATAAGGCTGAAAAGTCTGACCATCAAAGCGGCAGGCACCGCCATGCGTACCCATCCACAGGTAGCCTTCAGTGTCTTGCATCAAGGCAAAAACCTGGGACTGGATCAGGCCATCGTCCTTGGAGTAATGACTAATATGATAAACAGATTCATCTTGGGCCCATAGTGAGCTGTAGGCGAGGAGAAAAAAAATCAGGAGGCGGCTCTGCATATCAGTCCGGTTGTGGTTCCAAAGGGAATACCTCTTTGGGATGTTTCTTGATATAGCCCTGAATGATGCGCTGTACATCGGGCGTTTCCTCTTTAAAGGGAATTGCTTCGATCAATGTTTCGGGTGAAGCCCCTAAATAAGATTCGTCAAGATAAGTATAACCCCGATAAATCCCCCGTTCCACAAAAACGACGGAGCGTTCTTGCTGGTTGCGACCAGCACCGAGGACAAGGAAGTTTTCTAGTTTACCGCGACCATAGTTGAGAGAATTGATAGCCTTTGCCACCCGCTCATTATAGCTTTCGGGATCTTCCTCACCGGCGCAAGCGCCTTTACAGATATGGAGCTGACGATAAAAACAGCGCCCTTTCCCCTTTTCACGCTCACATAAGCGCGCGCAGAGCTGGTACTCTTTGATCCGGCGATCAAGCCCACTTTCGGCCGAACTACGAGTGGCAAAACCGGCCAGTGGCCTGAGGCTTTCGTCGTATTTGCCGATTTTGAGGCGGATGTATCCATCCTGCGCTTCATATTGATAAACCGCAAAGCGGAACTTTTGTCTCCTTTGGGCACGATTATAGATCGGCTGCAAACGCTTGATTTCCTCGTTTTCGAGAAGCAGCGCAATGAGCTCATTGCCACAGAGGGTATGACTGATATGATGCACCAGCTCAAACATCTCGATGGTGCGTGTCTTTTGGTAAGCGCCTTGGAAGTGAGAACGAATCCGCTTGCGGATGTGATTGCTCTTGCCACAATAGATGACATTGCCTTTGGCGTCATGGAAATAATAGACTCCGACCTCTTCGGGTAATTGCTCCACCACTTTGCGGTCGAGATTTGGCGGTAGTTTGATATTGGCAAACTCCGACTTCATAATATCGCCCATTGAGGAGGCCTGCCTGCCTACTTCGAGTAATTTTTCAAATAGGATAACCGTTGCCTTGGCATCACCCGCGGCCCGGTGGCGATTTTGTAGTTCGATCCCGAGACTTTTGGTCAGTTTGCCTAGTGAATAAGAGCGATGCCCTGGCAGGAGTTTACGGCTCAGTTTGACGGTGCAGAGCTGCTTGCGGGTAAAGACAAAGCCCAAGGAGCGAAACTCTTTTTGCACAAAGCTGTAGTCAAAACGCACATTATGGGCGACGAAGACCGCTCCTTCAGTAATCTCAACGATTTGCTTGGCAATCTCATAAAACTTGGGCGCATCCCGCACCATATCATTGTTGATCCCTGTGATCTTGGTGATAAAGTCCGGAATGGGCTTTTCGGGATTGACGAGCGAAACAAATTCATCGATGACCTGCTCACCATCATGTAGGTAGATGGCAATCTCGGTGATTCGATCGGTGCGAGGGTCACCACCAGTCGTCTCGATATCGATGATCGTATATTTATCTGCTTGGCTCAAACCGCTTGGAGATGCCACTAAATTTAGCATTCCTTGCCCTCATGCCCAAATAAATAGCCAAAATCCCCAATATCAACCAGAATATTAGCCAAAAGGTCCCGTTAAAGGGCATGCGACTAAAAAAACCTCTCTCGGAGAGAAAACTCACTGGTTGCATATTGCCTTGGGCTACAAAGGCCGCCCAAAAGCGTGGATGGGCTGTCAAAGGATCTGCCAATTTGAGGTATTCGAGTTTCGCTTGTCGCAAAGCTTGGTCTTTGCTCATCCCTTGGGCAAGATTTTGGTAGAAGTACTGCATCAGCTTTTGCGTACTGTGATCCTCTACCTGCCAAAGACTCATCACGACTGCTGGCACGCCTGCGTTGAGAAAGCCATAGGTCAGACTGATTTGCCCTTCTCCACTGAGATATTTTCCATTACCAGTTTCACAGGCGCTGAGCACTGCCAGCTCAGCCCGAAGCTCCATGTGAAACAACTCCTGTACGTACAGCTGACTGGCTTTGATCGAGTCTGAAGAAGGCGGAGCTAGGAATAGGGCTGAAAATTTAGGGTGCAGGTCGTCTAGCCGAGCATGGCAGGCCAAATGTAAGAGACCATATTGAGGCGCTAGGGATTGAAATTGATTTTTTGAAGCCGTAGCTCCACTGTAAACGTTTCCCTGTAAGACTTGCTGGATTTTTTTTGCTTCTTGATCCGTGGCTAGTTGCTGCTGATTACCTCCATATGCAAAGATGAGACTCTTCTCGTTGTGAGGCTGCGCCGAACGCTTGCTCTGTAAGGTCCAGATCGTCGCAGAAGCATCATAGTGAATTTGATATTTGTGCAGTAGATATGGCAATTTTTTGTAAGTCTGGGTCGATGGGCTTGGCTTGGTCAGCAACAATTCAAAAGGTAGTTGAAAGAGTTCCCGATCAGGGATAATTACTAAACTAGTAAGCGAGTCAGGAATATACGCCGCCAATGGCTGCCATAGCTGTCGAAACAATTGATAACTCTGCCTACTAAAATCGACCACCTGATCACCGGTATTTTCCCATATGGTGCCGCCCGCTCCCAATTCTTGGCAAAACAAACGGATCTGCTCTACGAGTGAGTCTGAACCCTTGAGCGCAATCATATCGCAGCTTTGGGCTTGGATCACAAAGGCATATAAAATCGTATCGCACCAGGCATATTCGATCCAAGCAGTCTGCTGCTTGGCAGGCAACAGTTCTTGTATTTCGGCTATGCTGACCCGTTTACTAGGATACTGCGCTTGAAAGTAACGCGGATACTGGCTTTCAAGCAGTCGGGTGAGCGAGTCATAGGTTTGGCGAGTGCCAAACAATTCGTTTTGTCGTTCTCTGAAAGAAGAATCTTGAACCTGATGACTTTGCTGATAAAGCTGGGTCTCTAAATAAGAAATATCTGCTTTCAGCCTCGCCTCCAATACTAAAAGACTATCAGGTAATATCTGTTGCCGATTGATGTCTAGCTTCTGCGTATTACGAAGGAGCAAAAAGGCTTTATTTTTTTCGGCTGCCCAGAAAGCTAGCTCGAGAGCCTCTTGAGATCGATCAGCTTGGTAGTTTTGATAGGCTAGGTTGATGATTTCCTCAAAGATTGCCTGTCCTGATAGAGAGAGTGATTTTTGGGCAGCTGCACTCTTTAGCTGCACTCTTATGCGATCAATCAATTTGGCCGCATGAAGGAAGGTTTCTAGCGCAAGTTGTCGATCAGGATGTTGCAGATCCGCTTGAGCGATCCCCATTAGCGCCATAGCCTTTTTGTGTAACGCTTCCAGTACAAATGGCCATTTGACAATTTTGTCTAGTGGGGGATTAGCCTGTCTATCTCCCTGCTGCTTAGGTCCCCAGCTAAAACGATCCAAGGCTTTTTGATAGTAGTTGATCGCCTCCTCATATGCTTGGGCATCTAGATAATAATTGCCTAAGGTGAGGTATAGATGTCCAATTTGGTTTTCGGCTCGACCGCTCTGATCTGATTCAACCAAACGCTTGGCCTCTTCTAAAATCGAGAGTCCTTTTGCGGGCCTCCCTGCTTCGACATGATATTTCCCTAAGGATTCAAGGGTGATAATGGTCAATATATGAGGCATTGGTAAGTATTTTTTTTGCAGGGCGAGGCGCTCCTCCAAAAAGCCAATACCGCGATCTAGTTGGCGCTTTACTCGATACAGCTTAGCCAAGTTGATCAAGATCATTTGTCGCTGAATATTGTCAGGACCTAAAGTTTCTTTGAATAAGCTATCTGCTTTCTCGAGGTATTGACCGGCTTTGTCTAGTTGATCAAGCTCTAAATATACACTTCCCAATCCTCCATAGATATTAGCAAAGATCCGGTTTTCTTCCTCCCCATTTCTTTGCATTACATAGAGTGCTTTTTGCATTTGTTGCAGTGCCTCTTCAAAATTTCCCTGCAGCAGCAGACAATTAGACAAGTTGTAGTGGGAAGATGCCAATATCTGATCATCAGGCCCAAAGTGTAGCACCCTAATGTCCAGCCCTTGCGAAAAATAATTTGCCGCCAATTCAAAGTCCCCACGATTGCCATAGATCCCTCCGATATAATTGCAGAGCACGGCAAGCTCGATGTCATTTGCCCCCAGCAATGCTTTCTTTTCAGCAAATACCTCAAGCAATATCGTAAGGGCCTTAGACGATTCTCCCTTTAAAAACATCAGTTTAGCCAGCCCTTCTTCAGCGATCACACCTTCCAAGACAAACCCTCCTTGCTGGGCCAAAACCAATGCTTTATCAAATTGCACTTGGGCTGAATCGTAAGCACCCAGTTCAATATATAGATTACCAACTGAGGCTAAAGCAGCGCTTTGCTGACGAAGAGAGTCAGACTCCTCAAAGCAGTCAAATGCTTGCATAAATACGGGTAAGGCTTCTTGGTATTTATGAAAATAATCTAGGGATTCTCCCTCTTTCAAAAATGCTTGTCCAAGCTCATAGCTCGATTGCTGTCCCCATAAGCTGCCAGAAAAGGAAAAACATAATACCGCAAACAAACTAAAGATTCGCTTTAGATACATGGTGCTATAATTCCAGATGAAAACAGTATGAAAGATACCCTTAAAAAATGAGTCTTACTTTCAATGAGTCTTTGCATTGCTTCGCAGAACGTTTATTCGTACAGCCTATTGCCTAAACTGGGCCTCCATGCTGCTACAAGGATGTTTCAAGTACGTGGCAAGACAAAAATGGCATCCTATCCCCAAAACTATCAGGGAAGGATGCCGAGAAAGTATTGACACTTATTTCATCACTTACTGCTTAAGCAGCATTCGCTGCATACCTATCCTTTGGCCATCAGCAGCGAGACTTGCTACATAAAGTCCGTTGGCCAAATCTCCTAGCTTGATTTTTATATCTGTACTGGTCGGATCGATATTGAGTCTTTTGACCAATTGTCCTTGAAGATTATGGATTTCGAGCTGAGCTTGTGTGGTATTTGTTGGCAGTTCGTAGCTCAGGCGAACAAGTCCATTAGCCACAGGGTTGGGATATAAGCTAAAAGTAGGAGCTTCAGAGTTTGCAAATCTTCCGCCTATCAACTCTTTGTCATTAGGTAATTGGGTGGCACAAGGATGCGTGAATATTTGAAATAGCTTCATCACGCAACCTGTAACTGGATCTTCAACTGTGACTGAGTAGGTCCAAGTACCACAAGGCAAAGGAGCAGAGTAAACATCGTTGAAGTACATGGTGCCAGGGCCTCCAGGAATGGGATTCACCTTATATTCTTCTACTTTCCAAGAGATAATGTAGAAAGTGTTTTTTCCGGCAACATTGAGATTGACTCGCATATTGCCAAACTTATCGGTTGAGGTTGAAAGAGAAATGGCATGGCAGCTTTGGTAATCAAAGCAAGTAATGAGCCCTAAATCACATTCCACTTCTTTATCAATTGCAAAACTCTGCTGCCCACAAACGGTATTACCATTTTTCTTGACAGTCATAAACATATTGCCGCTCCCAATTGCCACAGTTGTATAATAACGTGCATGAAGATATACTTCATAGCTTCCAGTACCGAGATTAATATCCTCTGAGCTAAATCCAAAAGTCTTAGTTCCAACTGATACTCGGTTAGAACCACGAATAATCGTCGCCGCTAAGCTACTTGTGCCACCATCTACCTTATAAATATCAATTGTCAGAACGCGAAAAATGGCTTGATTCCCAAGTGGCTTATTGGTATTAGTGGTAACCGTAAATTCAAATTCCCAAGTACTATTATCATCATCGACCACTAGGGGCGGATTGCTGCAATCACCATTGATTTGAAAATCTTCCACTGCTAGCAATGGTTGCGCTACCGCTCCTAGACTCAAAAAAGCTAGCGCAAAACTCAAAAGGTAAAGTCGCTTCAACATAATTAGCTAAAGGTTAATTTGGGGCCTACTCTTTCGGGGCTTTTCGGCGTCCGCCCGTGTTTATACATCCCTTAATACCTTTGCATGGCAAAGCGTTACCCCTAGTCTTCAAAAAAAAACTATTTTTGTGACGGCGGAGAATGATTTTTGACAGAAAATGAAGCATTGATCCAACCGGTTATGCAGCATTCTCGTCCCTACTCCATGATATGACCGATCAGTCTCGAAAGTATTTGCAAGGACTTAAAAGCGGAGATCAGCAAATTTTGCACGAAATATATTCAGCTCATTTTCCAAGGATTAAGGACTTTGTACTGAAAAATGCGGGCAGTGCTGCCGAAGCAGAGGATGTGTTTCAGGAGGGTATCATGACCCTCTATCAAATGGCACTAAAGCCTGAATTTGTGCTCAAGAGTCAGTTTTTTACGCTATTGTATGCTATTTGCCGAAATTGGTGGCTTAGACAATTACGAAAAAACAAAAAGGTAACATTTGAGGATACAGAGATATTAATAGCAGAAGAGCCCAAGATCATCGAGGCTATGGCCAAGAGAGCAAGACAAAATTTATATAATGAAAAATTTAAGCTACTTGGACTTGATTGTCAGAAACTTTTGAGCTTAGCGTTCGGCGGAGCCGGCATCAAAGAAATTATGCAAAAGATGCAGCTTAGTAGTGAAGGCTACACCCGAAAGCGAAAATTTATGTGTAAAAAAACATTATTTAAACTCGTCCAAGAAGATCCTAGGTATCAGGAATTACGATTTGATGGAGGAACAGATCCTATTTGAAAAAATTGAGGCTTATCTGAGTGATCAGTTGTCTCCAGCAGAACGCCTCGCTTTTGAGAAAGAGTTGGCACAAAATCCTGCATGGCAAGTAATCTTGCAACAACATCAGGAAATGGAGGCTTATCTCAATGATCCGGTAGCCCAAAGTATTGAGGCGGGTCTTGCCAAAGTCCGGACTAAGTCACAGCCGCTATACAAACAAATCCCCAAGAAGGTATATGCATCGGCTGCCGCAATTGTATTGTTACTGTTGATGCTATGGGGCATCGGACATTTTCAAGCCAATAATAACTATCAAAGCCTCGCCATGGCCCAGTTTGAGCCCTATCCAAGTTTGATCAAGTTACGCGGCCAAGAAGAAACAAAGCAAGATTCGAGTAGGTTGCGAAGCGGATTATTGCTGTATGAATCGTCCGATTACGAAGCTGCCAAATTATTATTCCTTGATATTGAGAATGCAGATTTGGCACTAAAGGCGCAATTTTATCTAGGCAACATCTACTTGGCCCAAAATCAGCCCCAAGCAGCCATCGAAGTACTAGAAAAAGTGATTGACTCAGGCGATCCTTTACTCTTGGTCCAGAGCAGATGGTACCTCGCACTTGCCTATCTACAAAAACCCGAGTCCAAGGAGCAGGGAATAGCGTTCCTCGAAGAGGTGGCCCAAACCGAAACCGAATTTGCCCTTAAGGCCCAGCAACTGCTAAAAGAGATCAAATAATGACTCCAGCCAATGCTTGGATCTCCCATACTCCTGTAGCGACAACAAAAAAAGACGCCACAATTTCTTGCGACGCCTAGTGTGAAATTTCTTTTTCAAATATTCCTTAGAACATTTCAAGCGCACTGAAGAAATAGCTCGCTTCGCGCAACGCATTTTCGTCGGAGTCAGAACCGTGGATTGCATTCGCCTCGATAGACTCAGCGTAAAGCGCACGGATAGTACCTTCGGCGGCTTCTTTGGGGTTAGTAGCACCGATCAAAGTACGGAAGTCAGTTACTGCATTGTCTTTTTCGAGTACCATCGGTACACATGGACCACTCGTCATAAAAGCAACGAGGTCGTTGAAAAATGGGCGTTCACGGTGTACGTCATAAAATCCACCCGCTTCACGTTCGTTCATGTGAATCATTTTCATGGCTTTTACTTTATAGCCAGCGGAGATGATATGATCAATGATTTTGCCAGTGTGGCCTTTTCCTACTGCGTCGGGCTTGATAATGGTCAGGGTGAGATTACCACTCATAATTTTATGTCTATTGCTATGTGAGATTTTAAAATCGCTGCAAAATTACAGTCAAGGCTCGGTTATTGCAATTTTCGCAAGTGCTTTTCAATTCGTAATTTCGCAGGCCAGATTTCAACATAGCAAACATGAAGCGAGAACAGCTTTCAGAAATATCTTCGCTCCTCGAGCAACCTAGTCGCATAGCCATCACTATGCACCAAAAACCGGACGGAGACGCTATCGGTTCCTCCCTCGGTTTATATCACTACCTCATCCAGAAAGGCCATCAAGTCAAGATCGTCGCTCCTACTGACTATCCTGATTTTTTGAAGTGGCTTCCCGGCAATGAGCAGGTGATCATCGGTCCAGTGGATCCTGATGGGGCAAATTGGGCTTTTGAAGGAGCAGACATCATCTTTTGTTTGGATTTTAACTCCTTGCACCGCATCAATGAATTTGAAAAATCTGTGCAGGACTCGATGGGACAGGTCGTCATGATTGACCACCACCTTGAGCCGACTGATTTTGCCGATTTGATGTATTGGGACGATCAGGCATCCTCTACGGCTGAACTGATTCATCGTCTCGTAGTCGCTTTGGGCGATAAAGCACTGATCAATGAGGATATGGCTTATCCGCTTTATACCGGTTTGATGACGGATACGGGTTCTTTTCGCTTTACCAGCACTACCCCCGCCGTGCACGCCATGGCCGGTCATCTACTCGAAACAGGTATCAATGTAACTGCGATTCACGACCGCATCTACTCCCAATTTGATCCGGAACGTCTGAAGTTTTTTGGGTACTGCCTGCTCAATTGTCTGCACATTTTGCCAGAATACGAGACGGCTTATATCAAACTTGAGCGTCAGGTATTCAAAGATTTCAATGTCAAGACCGGCGGCACCGAAGGATTGGTCAACTATGCGCTGGGTATCAAAGGCATCAAGATGGGTGTGCTAATTTCAGAGCACAATGACTTGGTCAAATTGAGCTTCCGTAGTCGCGAAGGCGTTTCTGCTAAGGATTATGCCGAGCATTTCAATGGCGGTGGTCACTTTTACGCAGCTGGCGGTCGTAGCCATACCAGCCTTGACAATACCGAACAAGAACTCATCGATTTACTCTCTAGAAATCATCAACCCAGTTTAGACGAAAAACCGCAACTAACATGAAACAGCTAATTCCATTTTTCCTCTTGCTTAGCATCGCTTTTTGGTCTTGTGGTGAGCCTGCTTCGCAGAACGCTTCTCCTGAGGCAGATGCAGCCGCTACGGCTGAACCAGCACCTGCGGCAAGCGCTCCAACTGGTATTCAGCCTCCCTACCCGATTGCAGATTCTAGCCAAATCCAAGAGGTACAAGGAATCCAAATCTACGTAGTGGAAGAAGGTGGCGGTGCAGTACCTAAGCCCGGTAGCAACGTAGTGATCAATTATCACGGCTACCTCACTGATGGCAGCGTATTTGACTCCTCTTTTGACAAAGACGGAGTAGTAGATTTCCCCCTCAACAATCTCATCAGAGGATGGCAAATCGGCTTGACCAAAGTACCCTCCGGTTCTAAAGTAAAGCTGATTGTACCCCCCGAGTTAGCTTATGGAGCCACAGAACGGCCAGGTATCCCAGCCAACTCCACCTTGATCTTCGATATTGATCTGATCAGCACCTATTAAGTTGAGATTAGACTTGCAAACAAAAGGGCTTGGATAGGGTTATATTCGAGCCCTTTTGCTTTAGGACTCGGGCGGTTTGGCCCTTAAAAGTCCTGAATCAAAAGGCATAGGAAACGCAGGGAATTCTCATACGTTCTATGGTTGGGTAAAAGCCCATAGATTTGTAAATTGAAATTATCCAATTTCCCCTTATGCAAAAATCTTTCTGGATGCTATGGCTGGCGTTTTTTGCCTGCCTACCACTCTCAGCACAAGACGACGCAGATTTACCGATTCAAAATCTCAACGTCGGCTTTCAGATGTCCAACAGAGGGCCAGGACTAAGTATTGCTTACAATCTTGGTGAACCGGCTTATCGACAGTGGACTTTTAGCCTCGACTTGTTTGTAGTCAAGGATCTAAGAGAGACCAGTATTGAGCCCTTGGTCGCCGACCAAGGTAGGCCCTACATCTATGGCAAACTCAATCACTTGATGATTGCCACCCCAGCGGTAGGCATCGAGTGGCCGTTGTTTAGGTCTTCTTCTCTCAATCCTTTCAATGTCAAAGGAGGATTTAAGCTGGGTCCTTCTATTGGCTTCCTCAATCCTTATCAAATTGAAACCTTGACTTTAGTGCCAGGTTCCTTCAATCAATATTCTATTGAGGTCGAAGCCTTTGATCCCAGCCAGCATGCACATGGAGACATTTTAGGCCGAGCCAATTTTCTTTCCTCACGCTTTCAACCCAGCCTTCAGGCGGGTTTAGGCTTCAAAGCTTATTCGATCATTGATTTTACTCGTTCCCAATATGGGATCGGAGGCTTGATAATATCGGCTCAGACCGATCTTTTTCTGCAACCTGTCCCAATTTTAGCAGAAATTAACGGCAGAACGAACCGACAGACGTTTTTTGCCGTATCTTTGGGACTACTTTTCGGGCGAGCCTGGTAAATAAGATATATGAGTACTATCACCACCGCTGATTTGACAGCACAAAACCTCCCTGGTAATGGTCCCCGGCCCAAATGGCTACGGGTAAAGCTGCCTTATGGCAAGAACTTCACGGAGGTGCGGTCAATCATCGATACCCATAAACTGCATACAGTATGCGAAAGCGCCCGCTGTCCCAATATGGGAGAGTGTTGGGGCGCTGGCACAGCCACTTTTATGATCTTGGGTAATACTTGTACCCGATCATGCTCCTTCTGTGCGGTAGCCACTGGGCGACCAGATTCGATGGACGCAATGGAGCCTTATCGCGTCGCGCAAGCGATCAAGCGCATGGGCGTCAAACACGCGGTCTTGACCTCGGTCAATCGCGACGAGCAAAAAGACAGCGGTATGAACATTTGGGCTGAAACGGTACGCCAAACCCGCAAGCATGCGCCAGGCGTAACGATGGAAACCCTTATCCCAGACGTGAAATCACGTTGGGAGGTCCTCGAGATGTTTTGTGAGACTAAGCCTGAGGTGATTTCTCACAATATGGAAACGGTCAAGAGACTCTACCGCCGCGTTCGGCCGCAGGCCAAATACGACCGCAGCCTCGAACAAATCAAAAGAACGAGCGCATTGGGCTGTCGTACCAAATCTGGCTTCATGGTCGGACTAGGAGAGAAGGTTGAGGAAGTATACGAACTCATGGAGGATCTACATCGCCATGATTGCGACGTACTGACCATCGGACAATATTTGCAACCAACCAAAATGCACTTACCCGTACATGAGTTTGTGCATCCTGATTTATTTGCCCATTATAAGGCCGTTGGGCTTGAGATGGGATTTGATTATGTAGAAAGTGGCCCATTGGTCCGTTCCAGCTATCACGCTGAGCGCCATTTGTAATATATGTCATCAACGCCCGCAACGCGCTACGGCCGGGTTTCCTTTGACAATATCGGAGACTTGTTGGATCGCCTCCGACAGGTTTCCGCTATTTTTCCAGAGGAATCTGATTTTTCGGCTTATCTGACTACCCATGACAACCAACGCTATTATGGCTTGGATTATGGAGAGCTGGAAGAAGTGTATCTGGGCAATAAAGGAAATGTACAAAGCATTTCTACCTCCTGCACCGATCAAGACGGGCGCAGTGTGAGGGTCAATTTTCGCTTCGCTCCTAAAAACGCCAAGGCAGACGGTCAATTTGTCATCTCTACCAATAGCAACTACCAAAGCAAAACCATCGAGCAGATGCTCAAAGGCAATTGGCAGGAGCTAACATTTGAGGAGGAATACAAGCGCTTTGAAATCGGCAATTTGCTCACCTTCTTGACCGAAATCAAAGAGGAGGAAGTCAGAATCGCCGAGGAAGCACGGCAACAAGCCGAAATCCGTAAAGCCAAATTAGAAGCACAAGCTCGTGCTGAGGCCAAAGCCAAGAAAAGGACCAAAGCCCGTCCTAAAGCTAGACGCGATAATCGTAATGGGCGTTCTATCCCCATCACGACGCCTAAGGAGCCCGAAGAAACCAGCACGAATATATCTAGCATCAGAGATCGCTTTGAATTTGAAAAAGGCATCTCCGTCAATATTATCGTGCATTTGCTTGAACAAGTATCCCAAACCTTTCTTCAACAAGCGCCCTTCAACATCCGGCTGATCACGACTGATGGAGAACCATTTACTGATATTGGGATTCAAGGATTGCAGCGTTTTTTCGAAAAACGTCGTAGCAAAGTGCTGCGTCTCTACATGGACGCTGCCACTCAAAAAGGAGAGCTAGTGGACATCGCCCTCGACTTAGATCCAAAAGCAAGACGCAATCAAGCCGAAATAGAGATCACCTCCAACCGCGCCAAAGAAATTCAGGCCATGGTGCGCCATATCCTCGAAAACACCGTCGCTTATACTGCTCCTGGTGCCAATATGGTGCATGAGATGTTTCGCTTCGATGATACCCAGTTCAAGTTGGACCGAGTGATTCATCTCCTTTCGGCCGTCTCTACCAAATATCTACAAAGAGCGACCCCGACGGCCTTTTTGTCCACTACCCAAGGCCGCACCTATCCAGCACTCTCATTACGACAATTGCGCACCGTCTTTTCCCAACATACCCACGAAGTAAGCTTTTTGCTCTTTGGGATGAACCAAGCCCGCACAGGGCAGACCTTCAGCTTGATGTTTCAATTTCATACGCCAGGCCATGATGCCTACGGTAGCTTGAGCATGATGTGGTCAAGCCATGAAATGCACACGCTCGTCAAACAACTGATATGGACGCAGCTAAAACTGAAACCCTATCGCAAGCAAGAGAGTAAGCTAGGCGCAAACAAAAAGGCAGGGGTTTCTAAAAAACATCTTCTCGTCAATCCAAGCTTCAAAAATCGGGACTTTCATCTGCAACCGATGACCAGTTTGATCATTATGCCCCTAGAAGCGTATTGGTCCCAACCACTTTGGCAGCATCTCAACAAGGTCCTCGGTTCTATGGGCTATGACACCACTCAAGCCAGTCCACTCTTCCAGCAAAATGTCATCGAAAATAGCTGGACCCGTATGAACGAGGTAGATCTCATCATTGCAGATTTGACCTATAAGCATCCGGATGTTTTTTATAAGACTGGGATCGCACATACTTTGGGTAAAAATATCATTGTGCTGAGCCAGCATGCGCGCGATATTCCGCCGGACTTCCATCAGTTTCCGACCATCATCTACGACAACAATCTTCCAGGTCTGGAGCGGCTCAGTCTTGAGTTGACGGAGATTATCAAGAGTTTTTCTTAGGGGTACTGCTTCGCAGAACGATTATATCTAGTTGGCGGCATGCATGCGGCCTCTACTAGCGATTCATTTAGATAAAGGTTGATTCTGGGTAGTTGCGGTCAGGCATGCCGCACCCTAGTTCGCTGCAAGGTATTGCCTTGCAGCCGGGACAAGCGTTCCGCGTCCCGAAAGCTTTCGGGAGTAAACCTCAAAGCCCCTCCCCTAGCTCGGGAAAAATCTTTTGAAATCTTGCTGGCAGCTCATCCCTAATAACAAATTTCTCGCCTGTAATAGGATGCTTAAAGCTTAGGGAATAGGCATGCAAATACATCCCCTTGCCTTTAAGGATGAGATGCTCGATACCGTAATCTTTATCCCCTAGGATCGGATTGTCCATGCCTGCCAGTTGTATGCGCAATTGATGTCTCCGGCCTGTTTTGGGCTTTAGCTTCACCAAATT
>JBCCQN010000146.1:0-20553 GCA_039024315.1 Bacteroidota bacterium | reverse complement strand
TCAAGAAGTCTCTCGACAAACTAATGGGCAACTATCCATCCGTGGTACCGGGTTGGCCCAATATCATGATGACGCGGATATTGCCTTATTTTTTTTCTAGGAGGAGCTTTGCGCGTTTGGCGGCCAAGATGCTGCGCTAGTCAGAGGTTTGGGTTTGGGTTTACTGCTGCGCAGAACGCTTGTATCGAGAGCTAATGTATGAAAGGAAGGATTTAATGAACGCAAGTACTGGATATGCGGACCTGTAGATTTAGAGATAATGAAACAACTAATATGTAGCAGAACGAATCCTCTATTTTGTTCATTATTACTTAACGCTTCCTCCCTTAAGAATTTTCAGCCATGCTTTGATAATCTTATTATTTTCAATTACTCGATCATCTAGGGACTTGATTCCATCTTGGAAAGCTTCTTCATTACGCTGCCAACGTGTATGAAGCATTAAGACAGCATCATCTTCAAGTCCGACCAAATCAAAAGCCTTCTCCAATTTACCCAATCCTAAAAGTAATCGTAATTTCTGATTTTCAGCCCCTCGCCAACCATTTATCTCTTGCAGGATCTCTCGGACATTTATTTTACCTAAACCTCTTAAATCCAAAGGTCTTAGCAGACCTAGAATCTCATATTCGGTTTTTTCCACATCATCTATCCTCCTCAAAGCCTCCTCATAAGCCTCTTCCGGCGTATATCTAAATTCACCCATATCCCCAAAAATATGTTTCTCTTTCCCCAATATAAAAATCCCCTTCCAAACCTGCCTGATTCTCATTAATTTAGCCTTGTCAATTTTTTTAGTAAAATGAGCAGGCGTTCCGCGCAGCGGAATCGAACCGCATTTGCTAAATTTGTATTTTGAATGGCAGCGCTCTGATGAAGCTAATAGCAGACTACTTACAGCGCTCAAAATGATTCCCCAAGCCTATGGCCTTTATCGACGATCTACCCAATCTCCTCAACCCGCAACAACTCGAAGCGGTGACGCACCCCAATGGGCCGCAAATGGTGATCGCGGGAGCAGGCTCGGGCAAGACGCGAGTGCTGACCTTTAGGATCGCCTTTATCCTCGATCAAGGCCTTGCCTATCCGCAGGAGATTTTGTCGCTGACCTTCACCAATAAGGCAGCCAAGGAGATGAAAGAACGTATCTCCCATCAGATCGGACCGGCGGGTAAGAGCGTGGTGATGGGGACCTTCCACTCGATCTTTTCGCGCATCCTGCGGATCGAGGCGGAGCGGATTGGCTATACGAGTTCTTATACCATTTACGACACGGATGACTCGCTCAAAATGGTCAAGACTCTGCTCAAAGAGATGAATCTTGATGACAAGGTTTATAAGCCCAAAGTAATCAGAAACGGTATTTCCTCGGCCAAAAACCAACTAATCAGCCCCAAGCAGTACCTCGAATTTGCGCAGGATGACTTCAACAAAAAGGTCGCCAAAATCTATCAGGTTTATGAGCAACGCCTCTACAAATCCAATGCGATGGACTTTGACGATCTGCTGATCAAGCCGATTTTATTGTTCAAATCGCATCCGGATATCCTCTACAAATATCAGCATCGCTTTAAATACATCTTGGTAGATGAGTATCAGGATACCAATCACGCTCAGTACACCATTTGTAAAATGCTGGCGGCAGCCCACCAAAATATCACCGTAGTGGGCGATGATGCCCAATCGATCTATGCATTCCGTGGCGCGAACATTGCCAACATCCTCAACTTTCAAAAAGACTATCCCGAGGTCCAACTCTACAAACTGGAGCAAAATTACCGCTCGACCAAAAACATCGTCGAAGCCGCCAACGCTATCATCAAACGCAACAAAGATCAGATTCCCAAAAAGGTATTTACCGCTAATGAAGAAGGAGAACTGATCACGGTCATAGAGGCGACCAGCGAGCAAGACGAAGCTAAGCGCGTTAGCAATATGCTACGGGAGCAGAAACAGGTCAGCAACTTTTTTAATAGCGATTTCGCCATTTTGTATCGTACCAATGCCCAGTCAAGGGCCATGGAGGACGAGTTGAGGCGAGTAGGGATAACTTATCGTGTTTTTGGCGGATTGTCCTTTTATCAACGAAAGGAGGTCAAAGATGTAATCGCTTACCTGCGCTTGGCCATCAATCCGCAGGACGAAACGGCTTTGCAACGCATCATCAACTACCCAACTCGAGGCATCGGCAATACTTCGCTGCAACGCATCACGGTATTTGCCGACCAGCTCAACCTCACGATGTGGGAAGCCCTCAACGCCATCGATAAGAGCGGCCTCAACGCCAGAATCGTTAATAAGATTCGCGCTTTCACGACCATGATCAAAAGCTTTGGGGTAGTCGCCAAAAATGTAGATGCCCACGAAGCAGCAGCCCATATCGCCAAAGAGTCGGGTATCCTTAAAGCTTTGCATGGCAATCCGGAGACCTTAGACCGCTGGGAAAATGTGCAAGAACTCCTCAATGCCGCCCAAGCCTTTACCGAAGATCCCGATATCGACGATCCAGGTTTGGAGAGCTTTTTGGCGGACATCTCTCTCTTTACCGATGCAGATGCCGATTCAGAGGTTGAAGATTACGTCACCCTGATGACCGTCCACTCGGCCAAAGGACTGGAGTTTAAATCTGTCTTTTTGGTAGGGATGGAAGAAAATATTTTCCCTTCGGGTATGGCTATGGAAACAAGGGCTGAGCTCGAAGAAGAACGCCGCCTCTTTTATGTAGCCGTCACCCGCGCCGAAAAACGCATTACCTTGAGCCACGCCAAAAGCCGCTATCGCTTTGGACAGATTCAGTTCAACGAACCGAGCCGCTTTTTGGACGAAATAGACGATCGCTTTTTGGCCCGTCCCAAAGACAAAGGCGCCAGCGACAATTGGGGCGCTTTTGCACCTAGACGTTCCGCGGTGGAGCGGACCCCTAAACGAGATACCTCCAAGCTCACCCCTATGAGCAGCGCTACTCGCCGTCCACTCACCCAAAAGTCAAACTTCAAAGCCGCTGATCCGGCCGATATCGTAGCGGGCTTGCAAGTAGAGCATCAAAAGTTTGGCAAAGGCAAAGTGCTGCAAGTAGAAGGTGCAGGGCCCGGCAAGAAGGCTACGGTCTTTTTCAAAGGCAAAGGACAGCGCGTTTTGTTGCTCAAATACGCCAAGTTGCAGATCATTGGATGACGTCTGTCGTTCTGGACAGGACGTTCGCCGAAGGCAGCTAACTCAAACGGCCGATTTCCGTATATTTAGGTGTATTCAATTGGTACGAAGTAGAAAGTAATTAGCACAGAGACGGAATAGAGAAGTCTTGCTACTATCCACTCCGTACATCATACTAAAAAAGATATGTTAGTTGCAATTTTTTGGTCTGCTATTAAGATTCTCTGGTTCCTGATCACGATTGGCGTGCTAGTCAACATCTGGCAGCGCAACAATCTAGAAACGCTAAGCAAGCTGCTTTGGTCGGCGGGTGTGTTTTTCATGCCTTTCCTAGGACCAATCATTTATATGCTGTTTGGCGGCCACGAAAAAGGCTGATGTTTTTCTCTTGAAATATAAATTTTTCAGAAGGATCATGAAAAAAGCGCTTCCTACAGGGAGGCGTTTTTTTTGTTGGCTCAGCTAGAGAAAATTTTACGCGCCTAGGGCTTGACTATTTACGAGCCCAATTCAACAATTAGGCCTTAAGGCTGGTTTAGCTTGCTTCTTAGTTTGTTACCTTAGCGGTCAAATATTTTATCTATGCGC
This sequence comes from Bacteroidota bacterium, assembly GCA_039024315.1. Classification (GTDB taxonomy): domain Bacteria; phylum Bacteroidota; class Bacteroidia; order J057; family J057; genus JBCAWW01. The sequence goes on along the minus strand of JBCCQN010000146.1, from coordinate 16,812 downwards.
CCTGAGTGGCTCAATCCTGCTGCATATCCCTTCAAAGCCTATTGGTTTCAGACCTCTGGTCAAAGCCTCCACTACCTCGACGAAGGGAAGGGGGCGGCCATCGTGATGCTGCATAGTTTGGGCACTTGGTCCTACCTATTTCGCAATCAGATCAAGGCATTGATGGCGGATCATCGTTGCTTGGTACCTGATTTACCCGGCCATGGTTTTTCCAATTCGACTCAAAAGGCCTTAGGCTGGCGAGAAGAACTAGCGCTGCTGGGAGATTGGATTGCGGATACGGTCAAAGGCAATTTTGTATTGCTAGGACACGGTACCGGCGGTTTGTGGGCGCAGCATTTGGTTGACCGCTTCGCGGAACGCTTAGACGCACTCGTTTTGCTCAATAGCTGGGCTTGGTCCACGAGAGAGCATAAAGCTTTTCGTCCTCAGCGCTTTTGGTACCAAAATGCCTTGGGCCGTTGGTGGCAGGCTCGCACCAATCAACTCCTCATTAGCCAGCTCAAAAAAGGAGGCCTGCGCACAACCGACGCTGCTTATTTCGCACAGTTTCCAGACAAAAGTAGTCGACTCGCTTTGGCAGATCGCGTAGCCATGACGAGAAAAAATGTTGACTTACAATCACCTCCTAGACTACACGCTTCGCTGCCCTGCCTGATCATAGAAGGTAAAAAAGATCCCTTTCGGACACCTGATTCGCAGCAGCGCTGGCAACAAAAATTTCCGCAGGCGAGCTACTTTTTGCAGCCAAAAGTCAAACACTATCTCCCTGAGTCGCCCGAAACCTATTTATTGCCTCATTTAGAGCATTTCCTTCAATCCATTTATACGCCCTCATCCAATTCACATGCTTGACGCCATTTTTCGTTGGTGGTTTCGCCTCAAAGGCTGGAACCTCATTCTCCCCATGCCCGATGAAACCTACCACAAAGCGGTAGTAATCGCAGCTCCTCACACCACTTGGTGGGACATCCTTTATACTCGCACTGCCTTTATCGATGCGGGTATACCTATGAAAGTAACGGTAGCCGACAAATATGCCGTTTGGCCTATCAAAAAGGCGCTAGAACGTATGGGAGCCGTTTGGATTGATCGCTCTAAACCAGCCAAAGATGGCGGCCGCCGGAGCTATGTAGAAATCATGGTCGATCTCTTTGAGCAGTACGAAAATATTGCGGTAGTGGTAACGCCTGAGGGATCACGCTCTCTGCGCAAAAAGTGGAAAACGGGTTTTTATCATGTCGCCAAAGGCGCAGGGGTCCCTATCGGCTTGGGCTATCTCGACTATGGCAAAAAAGAAGCCGGCATTGCCAAGGTAATCCATCCTGGCGATGATATGGAAGCTGATTTACGCGAGATTATGGAGTTTTACGCGCCGATTACCCCTAAGCATGCAAAATACTTTTCGGTGGACGAGCGCTATATTTGATTGCGCCACAAGATGTTGTGGCGTTACGTATGGCATTCAAGGAGATTTCTTCCCGATAAAAATCGGGATCTAAATGAACTTCAGGAGTGATTTTGGATGCGACAAGGCGCCGCCTTGTCGTTAGGGATAAGCGTTCCGCGCTCCCGATAGCTATCGGGAGGTCCCCCTAATAAGACTCTAGCAAAAACTTTTGCCGCCGCTCCTGAATCTGATCCGCTTGAGCGGCAAACACGGTCTCTAGCGTCTGGATCTCCAAGAGAACCCGAGTGCATTTATTTTCGAAATCGAGCAGGATGGCGTACCAATCTTCTGCATTGGCCGCAATGTTGAACTGGGCTTCAAAAGTAGTCAAGCTATTGAAGGAAAAAGCAGCGTCTAGCTTTATTTTGAGCTTGTTAGCTTCTGGGATCAGCTTATAAAGTAGATTACAAGTCGTATCGATCAGATGTAGTACTTGGGCCGGTTTTTCGCGGAGATAACGGATATCTTGGACCATGACCTCGACCTTTTTGAGATTATTGACTACAATTTGAAAGCCTTCAGCAAGGGTTTCGAGGGAAACGACTTTTTGCTTGAGCTCCTCTTCTTCGGCCACTAGACTTTGGTAGATATCATGTGTTTCAGAAGCCAACAATAGTTGATGCTTAGTTTGTAATAGTTCCGTCAGTTGGTCGGAAATATCGCCAATATACACGCGCTTGCTTTCCAGATTTTTGATTTCTGCCTCGACCTCCGCCATGAGAAAGACTAAGTTTTGGCGTTCGTCACGGACGACTTCCCACTCTTTTTGTTCCCTTTCGAGGATTAGCTGCTGGATATTATTTAGATTCAGCCAAAATTGACGCCACTTGGATTTCGTCAATGCCTCCACGTCGGCCCATTCTTTGGCCACGGCCTCATCTAAATACTTGAGATTTTCGCGATGGGAGGCCATATGGTGTCGGAGCGTAGCAATCTTCTTCTCCAGCTCCAGTTGCTGGTGGGCTTCTTGCCGATAAGGCTCAAGGGCTCGGTTGATTTCACTTAGGCTAAGGCTCATATCAGGAGAGGGTCCAGAGTAATTCGGTGCGGGCTTTTTGATTTTGATCGCGAAGGCCTAAAAAATGCTTGTCTCTTTCGAGGCTGGCCTCCTTAAGCTCCTGACAATAGCGACGATATTTGGCTACTACTTCGGTCCTTTGGGTAGGCGTTTTGGCCACTTTGAGGTGAATCGAAAAACGAGATAGCTCTCGAATAGGAAAGGAAAGAGGCAGCTGTAGCATCTTTTTGGTGCCCTGCAAGTGTAGCCCTAAGGTCTTTAGCTGTGGTTGGGTAATGGAAACGAGATATTGGTAAAGCTTTTGCTGCGATTGGGTAGCTTGGCCAGGGCGATGATCACCGCGAATTTGATTGTACAATTGATCGAGGCTGCGATAGGCAGGACCGGCAGTATGATAAATCAAGATTAGTTTTTCGCGGGCCGTTTTGATCTTGCGATACTCTTTGACGAGCTGATTGTATTTGGGATGGGGCGGCGCTTTGAGGAGTTGAGCGGCTTTGAGATTGAGCAATTCTTTGAGTGGCAGTTCGATGTCTTGTACGGATTGTAATTGATGCTGGATTTCCTTGCGTTCATTTTCGACTTTTTCGATCTCCTGATGCAGTTTTTGCCGTTCATCACGGGCCGTCCGCCAATCTGCCATTTCCTTGGCTAGCTTTGGATCTTTGGTGCGGGTAAGATCGTACCAAAAGTTCCGCCAGCCGGGCTTTCGGATCTCTTTGACATCGGCCCATTCTTTGGCAACGTGCTCATCCAATACGGTGAGCGCATAGCGCAGGGAGCCCAATATTACCTCAATATCTTCCAACTCCGCTTCCCAGTCGGTTTTGAGCGCTTTTTCACGTTGATAGGGTTTGAGCGCTTCGTTGATTTCGGCGAGGCTGAGCGGCTTTTCCATAATTAGAGGTTCAGCAGGAGATTTTTATGTTTTGCTTGCGCGGCTTTGATATCAGCATTAGCGTGTTCTTCATACTCAATGGCTTGGGCATTTAGGGTTTTGACATCCACTAGCATCTTAAAGACCCAAGCGAGGATTTCAGATCTCTCCACTTGCTTGGCCCGCTCAGTAAAATTATTAAAATATCCGCCGTGAAAGAGTAGTCTTTTGTCTGCGTTTTGGTGATAGATATTGATACTCCGAGCTAGGCTATCGAGCCGTTTTTCAATACTTTCAAAATTTGAGCCATGCCGTTCGAAGACCATCCCTTTTTTGATACGTCTCGGATTAAGCTCAAGGACTCTATGCAAACGATTCAAATCATAGATGAGGCCCGGAATCGGAATTTGAACACTCCCCAAACCCATTCTGGCAATCTTTGCCTGGGAGATTAGGGTTTCGAGCTTGAAGGCAGGATCGTCATACGCTTCGCGGAACGCTTTTCTCTTGAGGCGTAATAGCTCCTCAATGGGTTCATCAATATTGCCAAGTTGGGCTCTGCGGGCTTCGAGAAACTGCAACCTTTCCTCAATCTCAGCTAGCTCTCCAGCCAGCTTTTCGCGTTCGGCAAGGGCGGCCTCCCACTCCAAATACTCCTCCGCCAAAGCAGCTTCTTTCTCTCCTTTGAGGGTCTTCCAAAATCGATGGATGCCCACCCTTTCCAGACGGTCCACATCTTTGCGTTCGCGGGCTACTTGCTCATCCAAATTAACGAGGGTCTGCTCTAATTTTTCTTTTTTTGTGGTAAAATCGGAGATCAGCTCATCCCATTTCATACGGGCTGCTAGCTCCTCACTAAAAGGTGCCAGCGCTTCGTTGATTTCTTTGATGGACAGTTTGGCCATTGAGGTGTAGATATGTACTACAATTTAGTATCCTGGGCGGAGAAATTTGTAATCTGATTCCGTCAGTTGTTTCCTTTGCACCATTTTCGTATCCTGCCCTATCATTCCAAGCGATACTCACTATGCGGCATACGATACTGATTTGTCTTTACTCGTGCCTACCCTTGTTGCTCTCTGCGCAATTTCAAACCAATGGTAGTGCGTCCTCCACAGGCAATAATTGCTATATCATCACTCCAGCGCAAAACAGCTCCTCTGGCTCTGTCTGGTACAACAATACCATTGACCTCAATCAGTCCTTTGAGCTCTATACGACCATCTTTTTGGGCTGTAATAATGCAGGTGCTGATGGCATGACTTTTAGTTTTCAGTCCGTTAGTACCAGTGTGGGTTCCGTCGGAGGTGGTATGGGTTATTCTGGGATCAGTCCTTCCGTAGCGGTAGAATTTGATACCTACCAAAATGGCAATAATGCAGACCCCGTTTTTGATCATACTGCCATCGTCAGTCAGGGCATCGTGAGTCATACCGCCGCTACCAATCTAGCCGGACCAGTAGGGATTTTACCTAATAATGGCAATGTAGAAGACTGCCAATGGCACGATCTGCACATCAGTTGGAATCCCATCGGCGATACTTTACGGGTTTATTTTGACTGTAGTCTGCGTTTGACCTATGTGGGAGATATCGTCAACAATATTTTCAACGGCAATCCCAATGTATTTTGGGGCTTTACGGCCGGAACGGGTGCCTTGAACAACAGCCACCAATTTTGTTACTCCTATATCTCTTATGGCGCTAACTATACCATTTGTCAGGGAGATTCCGTGCCGCTCAATGTGGGTGGTGGTACAGTTTATAGTTGGAGTCCGGCGGCGGGTTTGAGTGATCCAGCGAGCCCTACCCCAATGGCTTCGCCAAACGTTACGACCAATTACATTTGCACGATCACAGATAATTGCGGCTTCCAGCGAAACGAGACTTTTCAAGTTACAGTCAACGATACAATTGCGGACTTTAGCTTAGGCATAGATACCACTCTCTGTAATGGGCAAAGCGTTATCCTCGATGCCACTCAACCCAATGTCAATTACCTCTGGCAAGACAATACGACCAATCCTACATTAAGCGCCACCAATGCGGGCTGGTACTGGGTCGAGTTGCAAACCGGATGCGATACCGCGCGAGATTCGGTGGAAATCTTCAACGAGGCTACGCCACTCCTCAATCTAGGTCCCGACCAGACAGTCTGTGATGGCGATACCATACCCCTAGATGCCACCGTAGCCAATGCCACTAATTATCTTTGGCAAGACGGTACGCTCACCCCAACTTACGAAATCACCTCACCCAGTCTCTATTGGGTTGAATTAGACAATCTTTGCGGCAATGTCCGCGATAGCTTGCAGATAGATTATTTGCCAATTTTCAGTCCTCCAGACCTTGGGGCAGATACTTTGCTCTGCGATAACGCTAACCTTTTATTGACTGTTAGCTATCCTAACGCTAACTATTTATGGTCAGATAACTCTACTACCCCCAATTTGATCGCTAATACGGCAGGAACTTATTGGGTACAGGTTAGCAATCAGTGTAGCAATGTGCGGGACAGTATCATAATTGCGACCGAACAAAGTCCCCAGGTCAATCTGGGGTTAGACTCCACCCTTTGCGATGGTTTGACCCTCAATCTAGACGCGAGTTGGAGTGCAGGGACTTCTTATCTCTGGCAGGATGGTTCTCCGGCGCCGGCTTTTGCAGTTACCAATCCCGGTACCTATTGGGTAGAGCTTGAAAATGCCTGTGGCGAAGCTTCCGATACCTTAGAGATCGAGTATCTCTCGCCGCCGCCTGACTTTAGTTTAGGGCAAGATGAGCTACTTTGTGAAGGCGATACCCGCGTTCTCAGCACGAGCCTCATGGACTATACTTATCTATGGTCGGATGCCTCTACGGACAGCAGTTTGACTGTCAGTTTGCCGGGTGGATTGTATTGGCTTGAGCTAAATAATCGCTGTGGCAGCAGCCGAGACAGTATCTTTTTTAACTATATCGAAGCGCCCAAGATCTCTCTCGGACCCGACGAAACCCTCTGTGAGGGGGAAACTCGCACCCTCAATGCCACTTGGCCCGGTGCCACTTACCTCTGGGACAACGGCAGCCAGAGTCCCACTCGGACGGTTAGTAGTTCGGGCATCTACATCGTGCAGGTCAACAATCTTTGTGGCGTAGATCAGGGCATAGTGGCTTACGACTTTTTGCCGACACCGGACGATTTTAGTTTTGGAGGAGATCAGCGACTTTGTCGGGGCGATAGTCTGAGATTGATGCAGGATCAGGGGGAGGCCTTTAGTTATCGTTGGCAAGACGGCTCCGCCGAACGCTCATTTTTGGTGCAAAGACCCGGTGAATACGCTCTCCGCATCAGTAACGAATGTGGTCAAGCCTTTGATGAAATTGATATCACTTATCTTGCTCCTCCGACCGTCGATCTAGGTAATGATACGGTCGTTTGTACGGATCGTGCGAAGTTCATCACCCTAGACGCGAGCCTGCCCCAAGAGGCGACTTACGTCTGGCAGGACAGCAGTACCGAATCCTTCTTCCAAGTAAAGCAGCCCGGTGCCTATATTGTCAATATTGAAAATGATTGTGGCGTAGCCGCAGACAGCATTTTGATTGAGCCGACACGCTGCTTTTGTGCGATTCACGCCCCCACCGCCTTTACTCCCAACGAAGATGGCCTCAACGAGCAGTTTCAGCTCTTTTATGACTGCCAGATCGTAAGTGGGACCCTGCGCGTGTACAATCGATGGGGACAAGCCGTCTTTAGCACGCAAAATCCGGATGAAGTATGGGATGGCACCTTCCTCGGTCGTAAATGCCCCGAGGGCGTGTATGTCTGGGCCTTCGAGTTTGATTATACCGAGGCCGATCGTACCGAGATTTGGGTAGAGCGAGGTACGGTGAGTTTGATTAGATAGGTGTGGGTTTACTGCTTCGCAGAACGTTTAGGTCTGATCATATTGATTTGCAAAATCGTAGCGGCGCAAAATTTTGCGCCGCTACCGTCATCCGTTGGATGGATAAGCGTTCCGCGAAGCGGTAACCAAAACCAAAGATACCGGATATACTCGTCCCTCGCATCCTATAAAAACTGAGTAGATCCCAAGTCCCCTCTTCGAAGAAGAGACAGCGAACGAAATGAGCAGGGGAGATGTATAATCCTACTGAATATCCTCCACCATCTGTTTTTGCTCGGCAATAGCCTGAGCGATGGCGGCTTCGATGGGTTGTAGCTCTGTTTTGAGAAACTGCATGGCCCCCTCTAAAGTATGCCGTAGTTCTCGCAGCCTTCTGCGAGCGGTATTGAGACGACGCTCCCAATAAGGCTCATCAAAAATATTGGCCATGGCTCGTTTGAATAGGGAAGCTTTTTTGTAGCCAGATTGCTCGACCACAAAATCGCGATGCAGCGTGAGAAATATTTTCAGGGAATGAGGGCAAATCAAGCCTAGGCGCTCTTCGGCTTCTCTTAGCTCCTTATAAAACTGTTTGGCAGCAGCTTGAGCTTTGGGCAGGTAACCAAGGATGAGGTTAAAAATGCCTTCTACCTTTTCGGGCATCTCTTCGCGATCATAGCGGCCCTCCACTTTGACACTCATGCGATCCAAAATCTTCTGCAAATGCTCGCCGACCTTAATAGCTTCCTGCAATTCTTTACGATCGATTTTGAGGTTTTCTAGTTTCTCAATCAGCGTGAGATAAGTCTCTCCACCTTCGCGCTTGAGGAACTGCTTTCTCAACTTAACTAGCTTGATATATTCTTCTTGAATGGGACCAATGTGCGCAATTTTTTGTTGGATTTGACGCTCTTCTATATCGAGATCAGAAAGCATGGTCAGACCTTGATTGCGATGCTCAAGGACGGTTTCGTACTCCTCAACTTCCTTGTCGTAATGCGCTTGTTGCTGCTCATTGGGAGTCAGCAGACGAATCTTATTTCTCCTATCAAGACGCTCTATATCAGCTTTTTCTTCAGCAAGTCGGCTCTCGATAAAGGCCATCCGCTCGTGGATGTATTGACGCTCTTGGGCTAGTTTTTGTAGCCGGGCCTCTAACTTATCTAACTCTCTCTTCTCTTGAATATAGACGGCTAGCTGCTGATTGATCAGAGTGATTTCGTCCATGCGTTGTAACAGGTTGCTTTACTACAAAATTTTACGAAAATGAGCCTAGTTCGTTATATTTAGGCAATCGCCCCAAGCCCCTGTTTTATTTATGCGGCAAAAATCCCTCAACTTATTTCTTAATAACTACCTAGATGGCATGCAAGCATTGGGGGTAAGCGAGGAGAGTATCCAACGCATGAGGGATACATTAAAGTTCAAGCGGGTCAAAACCAAGAGTAATTTGCTGATACCCGGAGACATCTGCCAGCACGTCTATTTAGTCGCGCATGGGGGATTTATCTGTCGCTATATCCATGAAATCACGGGAGAGGCCAATACCATCAACTTTTATCTGCCCGATTTGCATCCCGTCATGGCTTGTTTGGATAGCTATTTTACCCAGCTTCCGACCAATTGCGAACTCAAAGCCGTCACTGACTCCAGCGTAATCGCCCTGCCTAAATTGGTAGTGGATGACTTAAATAAGCAGGATCCCTTTTTTGCTAGTTTTTATAAGGATATAGTGATTACGGCCTTAATGGAAGAAAATGAGCTCAAGACCAAACTGATCGCTTATTCCTCCAAGGAGAAATACGACTTTATCCTAGAGGAGATGCCCTCTGTGATCCAAGCCGTACCCGCCAAATACATTGCAGAATTTTGTGGAATCTCTCCTGCCTGGCTGAGCAAACTCAAGAAAAAAGCTTAAGCTCCGACACTTTTTTTACGAAAGCCCAAAAACTTGTACTAGTTCAAGATTTTAGAAAAAGTCCCCCTCTACTTTTGTCATAACTCAAAAAAACAGAACAATGGCAAAAGCAACTCTAGGATTTAAAGAGACTGATTTGCAGTCAGCGTACGGCCCATTTTACCAAGAACAAATGGCTGCCATCAATGATCATGTAGGCAGCAGCTTACAGCAGGCGCTCCCTTGGGGTACCCTCGCGGATATCGACCAAATGAACCTCTTAGAAAAAGAGGGAGATATGCCAGTAGAAACAGGCTTTTCTATTGCAGAGGATGGCAGTATCGCCGTGGCCGTAAAAACACTGCTCCCCAACAATAGCCCTGCAATGTGGGACTGGTGGTTTGGCTGGCATGGTTCTGAAGATCAACGCTACAAATTATGGCACCCTAAAGCTCACCTCAGCGCCAAATGGGAAGATGGTCGCAACGACAACTGCTATATCGGTCGCAATTCCATCATTGAGGAATACATAGGCGAAAACGTACTAGAAGCCGCGATCCAATTTAAATCACCTTTGGAGTTTGGTTTTTCTTTTGATGCTGTCAATCATCCAGAAAAAGCAGTTTATATCTGCGCCAGAATTGGCCATCCTAGCCTACCAGTGGACTATGGGTATTTAGTGCATCAAGTCCGACGTACCGCTGAGGGTGCTGAAATGCGTTCGCGCTTCTGGATGAACGGTAAATATGTAGCGGCTCGCCATGACAATATTCTCAACAAGACTGCGGTCAAAGTAATGCAGCAATTTAAGTCTCTGCCCAAAAACTTTGGTCAAGACTTATTACAGCACTGCTCTGAGGAAATGAATCATCTGGCCGGCATCTTACCTGAGCTTTATCAAACATTTGCCCAAGACGATACCCTAGCTATTGCTGGCAAAACGATCCATAAGGGAGACGAAAACTTTGAGAAAGCAGTGATGGCGACCCTCTTCAGTAAAACGCCCGTCAACCGCAGACCCGCCAGCATCTATGAACCCAAAACGGTAGAAGATATCATCAATGTGGTAAGGCATGCCAAAAAGGTCGGCCGCAGAATTACCATTACCTCGGGTGGGCATAGCTTTAGCGCTAATTTCTTGCGTGATGATTGTCTCCTGATTGATATGAAGCATTTCAATCAGTTTAGTGTCAATATCGAAGAAAAAACCGCCGAAGCAGGGCCTGGGGTAGGAGGTAGTGATTTGATGAAGGCGCTTTATAAAAACGATTTATTTTTCCCGGCGGGCCATTGTCAGGGCGTATGCCTCGGTGGGTATCTCCTCCAAGGCGGCTATGGCTGGAATGGACGTAAGTTGGGGATCGCTTGTGAGAGTGTGCGTGGCCTAGATATCATCACAGCGGACGGAGAGTTGATATACGCAGATCCCAATACTAACGCAGATATGTTCTGGGCGGCTAGAGGCGCAGGTCCCGGCTTCTTTGGCATCGTAGTGAAGTTTTATCTCAACGTTTACGATCTGCCTAAATACCGAGCTGTTATCGTCCATGACTTTAGGATGAAACATCTAGAAGATGTTTATCGCTGGGCCTATGATGTGGGACCCTCAATCCCTAAGGCAGTAGAGTTTCAAATGGCGATGAATCGAAATATGATGGGCATCCTCGGCCCCGGCATCGAAGCAGCAGCTCCTATTTTTGCTGATACCAGAGATGAGTTTGAGGAGGCACAGGCCTTCATGAAAAACAGTCCAATCGCCAAAAAGGCCATGATCCGGACTCCCGTCATGGACTGGGGCATTGATATGCTTTACAAAACCGTCATGTCTCACTATCCAGAAGATTATTGCTGGGGCGTGGATAACATCTGGACCCACGCCAGCATAGATGAGTTGCTGCCACATATCAAAAAGATTTCTGAAACCTTACCTCCAGCGCCTGCTCACTTTTTGTGGCTCAACTGGCACCCAGGTGAACTATCTGAAGATATGGCCTATAGCAAGGAAGACAATGTGTACCTCTCTCTTTATAGTTGCTGGAAAGACCCCGCTGATACCTCAAAATACGGCAACTGGGCCAGTGATATACTCAAAAAGATGCAGCACCTTTCTTCTGGAATACAATTGGCCGATGAAGGTCTGCATAAGCGTACCGACTCTTTTATGGCTCCCGAAAAGCTAGAAAAAGTCCAACTGATTCGCTCTCAAAGAGATCCCAGCGGCCTCTTCCACGAGTGGCACAGCAAACCTGAATAAATCTTGACTATTAAGATGTAACAAAAGGCGATTGGCAACTCTCTGTCAATCGCCCTTATTTCTGAGCTTGAGCTATCATGAAAAATCTTCGCTACCAAATTCGGACCGATTGGGTCTTCTATCTACTCGTAATCGGCTATCTCTACCTCATCCTCAATATGAGCATACGCCTCTGGTTTGGCGAAGGAATCAACATCTTTGCCACCTACAGCGCTGCCACTAGCCCAGCCGAAATGCTCGTCGACGCCAATAAGGTTTATTGGTCGAAAACCTGTTTTCTCTTCCTTAGCCTCTTGCTCTATGGCCTGAATTTTGACTACCGCTTCGCAGCCGGCTTTGGCGCTACCTTTTGGGCCCTATCCCTAATCTTAATGTTTGGTCCTAGCCCCATTCTATTAGCCGTTGGATGCTTAGGAGTTACGCTTATCTCCCAGCAGATTTATCGTAAACAGCTTTTATCTTCTTGAGTTTTATTGCTTCGCAGAACGCTTATCTCTTTAAAGACATTTTGGAAGGCTCAATAAGACAAAAATTGTCCTGCTGAGCCCCGCCGAAGCATCTTTAGGGCTTTTCTCTGCTTCGCAGAACGCTTATCCCCATCAGTTTCATTTCACAAAAACTATAATGCTTCCTTATCTTGTCATCTACGCTTAGCCTAAGCTATGATGACTTATGAAGCAGGATACTGTCGATCTATTTATCAGTAACTATTTGCAAAACCTCCAATTTTTAAAGGTGAAAGAGGAGAGTATTCTGCGCATCCAAAAGACCATCAAGGTCCAGCGGATCAAATCCAAAGAAGCGCTCATTATCCCCGGAGAGGTCTGTCGACATGTCTATGTGATCGTCAAAGGCGGCTTTGTCTGCCGCTACATCCACGAAAAAAAGGGGGAGGCGAAGACCATTAATTTTTTTCTTACCGACTTGCATCCAGTTATGACCTGTCTGGATAGTTATTTTACCCAAAAGCCAACAAATTGTGAGCTAAAAGCCATCACGGACTCCATCGTAGTAGCCTTGCCCAAAATTATCGTGGATGACCTCAAACAAGAGGATCAATATTTTGGCCGTTTTTATCACGATGTCGTCATCACGGCCCTGACGGAAGAAAATGAACTCAAAACCAAACTGATTGCCTATTCTTCGAAGGAAAAGTACGATTTCGTAATTGAAGAAATGCCTTCTGTAATCAAATCCGTCCCCTCTAAATATATCGCCGAGTTTTGCGGTATCTCCTCTGAATGGTTGAGCAAGCTCAAGAAAAAATCCTGAGATACTTTCAATTTTTTGTTGCTGTGAGAAAATCTTGAATTAATTCAAGATCCTAGAAAAAGCCCCCCTCTAATTTTGCCATAACTCAATAAACAGAACAATGGCAAAAGCAACACTAGGATTTCAAGCGACTGATTTACAGTCAGAATACGGTCCATTTTACCGCGAACAAATGACTGCGGTGAGTGATCACGTAAGCGCTAGCTTACAAACAGCCCTTCCATGGGGTAGCCTGCTCGATATCGATCAAATGAGCCGCTTAGAAGATGCGGGAGATCTCGCGCTAGAAAACGGCTTTTCAATCGCAGAGGATGGTAGTATTGCCATTGCGGTCAAAACCATTTTACCTCACAACAGTCCAGAAATGTGGGATTGGTGGTTTGGCTGGCATGGTTCGGAGGATCAGCGCTATAAATTATGGCATCCCCAAGCCCACCTCAGCGCCAAATGGGAAGATGGTCAAGATACTAATTGCTATATCGGTCGCAATTCGATTATCGAAGAGTACATAGGGGATAATATTTTCGAAGCCGCCATCCAATTTAAATCTCCTTTGGATTTTGGCTTTTCTTATGAGGCTATCAACCATCCAGAAAAGGCCGTTTATATCTGCGCTCGCATTGGGCATCCCAGTCTACCAGTAGACTATGGCTTTTTAGTTCACCAAGTGAGACGTACTGCCGCAGGAGTTGAAATGCGTTCCCGCTTCTGGATGAACGGTAAGTATGTAGCGGCTCGCCACAATAATATTCTCAATAAGGCAGCAGTCAAGGTCATGCAGAAATTTAAGTCCTTGCCCAAAAACTTTGCCCAAGACTTACTGCAACACTGTGCCGAGGAAATGAGCCACCTTGCTTCCATTTTACCCGCTTTGTACCAGCAGTACGTCAAGAATGAGATTCAGATCAGTGGGGCTAGCCTCAATAGAGGAGAGGCTGGTTTTGAAGATATGGTCATGGCGACACTCTTCAACAAGGCTCCTCTAAGCCAGAGACCCGCTAGCATTTATGAACCCAAGACGGTAGAGGAAGTCATCAATGTGGTGAGATATGCCAAGAAGGTAGGTCGGAGAATCACCATGACCTCAGGAGGCCATAGTTTTAGTGCGAATTTTATCCGCGAGGATTGTCTTCTGATCGATCTCAAGCACTTCAATCAGTACACCCTAAATCCCGAAGCGAAAACCGCTGAGGCTGGCCCAGCCGTCGAAGGCAGCGTCTTGATGAAAGCCCTCTACAAAGAAAATCTGTTTTTCCCAGCCGGCCACTGCCAAGGAGTCTGTCTAGGGGGTTACCTCCTCCAAGGCGGCTATGGCTGGAATGGTCGCAAACTTGGCTTAGCCTGTGAGAGTGTCTTGGGTTTAGATATCGTAACCGCCGATGGGGAACTAGTCTATGCCGATGCCAATACCAATTCGGACTTGTATTGGGCGGCTCGAGGTTCGGGCCCGGGCTTCTTCGGGATTGTCGTCAAGTTTTATCTACGCGTCCACAATTTACCCAAATATCGAGCAGTGATCGTCCATGATTTTGCGATCAAGCACTTGGAGCATGTTTATCGTTGGGCCTATGAAGTAGGACCGGAGATCCCCAAAGCCGTTGAGTTTCAAATGCTCATGAGCAAAAATATGCTCAACCTACTCGGTCCTGGCATTGAAGCCATTGCGCCCATTTTTGCTGATACCAAAGATGAATTTGAGGAAGCAAAAGCCTTCATGAAAAATAGCCCTATTGCCAATAAAGCTATCATCAAAACTCCTGCCATCAACCCCGGCATAGATATGCTCTACAAAACTGCCATGTCTCACTATCCAGAAAATTACTGCTGGGGCGTTGACAATATGTGGACTCATGCCTCCATCGATGACTTGATTCCTTATCTGCAACAGATCGCCGATACCCTCCCGCCGCCACCCTCACATATGCTCTGGCTCAACTGGCATCCAGGCGAACTCTCTACCGACATGGCCTACGGCAAAGAGGATAACATTTACATTTCCCTTTACAGCTGTTGGGAAAATCCAGCCGATACCGGTCTTTATGGCGACTGGGCCAGCGATACCTTGCGGCAAATGGAACACCTCTCTACCGGCATGCAATTAGCGGACGAAGCCTTACACAAACGTACTGCGTCCTTCATGTCGCAGGAAAATCTAGCAAAGGTCCAACAAATCCGCTCCCAAAGGGACCCAGGAGGCATCTTCTACGAATGGCACAGTAAACCTGAATAAAAAGGGATTGCCAGTCTTTGCGAAAACAAATTTGCGCGAAGCAGCAAACCATCCCCCCTTATATCAGCTACTTATCGCCTGATTTTCAGTATCAACATCTGCCTCAACAGGATCAATACATGAAGTATCTTTCGCTAATTATCGTTTTTCAGCTCTTCGCTGGCCTTCTGCTGCAAGCACAGGATAGCCTCAGTCAAGCCCCGCCCAATGTCATCCTGATTGTCGTAGACGATATGGGTTGGAATGATGTCAGCTATCATGGCAGCGAAATCCAAACACCTACCCTTGATCGTCTCGCCCGAGAAGGCGTAGAACTCAATCGTTTTTACGTGCATTCTGCTTGTACCCCAACGCGAAGTTCTTTGCTGACGGGCAAGACCGCGCTACGCTTGGGCGTAATCAACCCCATCGGTAAGAACAACGTCCGTGGCCTACCGCTCTCCGAGAAAATCATGCCTCAATACTTCAAGGATAAAGGCTACGCTACACATTTGGTAGGCAAATGGCACTTAGGCCGATATCAAAAAGAGTATTGGCCATATAATCGTGGCTTTGATCATTTTTATGGCTACTTGACGGGTGGGATTGGACATTACAATCATGTGCATGGCGGATCCCTGGATTGGCAGCGAGATGGTCAAACAATAGTCGAAGAGGGCTATTCCACCCATCTACTCACGGATGAAGCCATAAAAATCCTGCAAAGCCAGACTGATCAACCATTATTCCTAGAACTCTGCTATGCCGCACCGCATATGCCCAATGAAGCCCCCCACGAAAGCGTGGTCGCCTACAATCATATCAAGGATTCAAATCGCCAACTCCATGCCGCCATGGTCAGCGAAGTCGACAAAGGAATCCAAAAACTAATCGAGACTCTGGAGGCTACAGGGCAGCTAAGCAATAGCATCATCTGGTTTATGAGCGACAATGGCGGCCTCAACCTAGAAGCAGCCCCAAAAGATGTCTCCGAGCCCCTTATGCAGTTTGCTGATGTTTGGGGGACTCCTTTGCCCTTTCCCTTTTGGGAGTTTTTAAGGGACAGCTATGTCAACAGCGCTGCTGATAATAGCCCCTTACGCGGAGGTAAAGGTACTGTCTATGAAGGCGGCCTGCGAGTACCTTCCTTCATTTACGCGCCTCAGTTGGCCCCTGCCCAAAAAGTCGATCATCGCATTACCGTCAATGATGTCCTGCCAACTCTAGTTGTGGCGGTTGGTTTAGAAAACTTTGATACTATCGAAGTTGATGGCATGAGCCAATGGGCCTATTTACAAAAGCAGGAGGACGCTCTCGCCAAGCCTTATGTCACGGTTGCCAAATCCCAGCAAGCCTACTTCAAAGGCGATTGGAAGCTGATCCTAAACGAAGAAGGGGAGGTCCAACTTTACCAAGTCGATACAGACTCCACCGAGACAATGGATCTAGCATCCCAATACCCAGATATGGTCAAGGAACTAAAGGCTGAGCTCTTGGCCTTTCCTCGGGGCGAGCCCATCGACGATCCGCTTTGGAAAGTATTCATCGATCCCGACAAATTCGGCGGCGAGATAGACCGAGAGCCTTTTGCGGGCCTTGAGGGTAGGGTTTCTGGGCCCATTCATAGCAGTCTTTATATCGCGGGCTTGCTGATTTTGGGGGTGCTAGGATTAGTGATTTGGGGCTTACTTAAGCTCAGGAAAGTATTTTTCAAAAAGGCGTAGTCGGTGGGGGTTTACTGCTGCGCAGAACGCTTATCTCTAATCGTATCGATTTGCAAAATCGTAGCGGCGCATAATTATGCGCCGCTACATGCCGATGCCAAGGCAAAGAATAATCGTTCCGCGCTCCCGATAGCTATCGTATTCGCGTCAAGCTAAGGGTGTTTCCTAAAAGAAAAACTGGTTAGTTTAGAGATTTAATACCACTCAAATCTATTCTAACCAGTTTAACATGAGCGATCAAAT
>JBCCQN010000145.1:0-20665 GCA_039024315.1 Bacteroidota bacterium | reverse complement strand
CTTTTCCGCGCGCGGAACGCTTCGTCATCATCGGCATCGAGAGCCGCTTTGAGGGCTTTGTCTTGCCAGAATTCTTGATTTTGAGAATTGGTGATCCCAATGATCTCCGGCTTAGGCTCCACGTGCTGCCACATATCATTAGATACTTTGGCGTGCAGCTGAGATACCCCATTGGCTTTGTTGGCCATGCGGAGGGCAGCTGGTGTATAGCCAAATTGATCGCCATGCTCGCCAGTGATTTCACGTACGGTATCCAATTCAAGGCCATTGAAAAAGTTCATGTCCTTGAGATGATGGATGTTACGCTCTTCATTACCGGCTCTTACCGGAGTGTGAGTGGTGAAGACCAATTGCTCGCGCACTTTGTCCATATCCTTATGCTTGTCATAAAGATGGAAAGCCAAGGGCAAGGCATGCGCCTCATTCATATGATACACATCAGCACCGCCTAGTGCTTCACAAACTTTGATACCGCCAATCCCCAAGACAATGCTCTGGGCAATACGGGCAGACTCATTATTGTCGTAAAGCTGGTGGGTAATGGTACAAGACAAATAGTCGTTGAACTCTTCGCGGTCAGTGGTCAAAAAGTACATCGGTACGGTACCAAATACCTCTGGTGGCAAATAAAAGGCTTGTACTTTGACTTCGTGGTCACGGATTTTAACCGGTACTATGATGTCAGTCGGTTCAAGGAAGGAGTAGTAGCGTTCCCGGTTGAGGGCCTTCATTTGGCTGTTGGCATCTCTTACCTGGTCGTAATAGCCAAACTTCCACAACATGCCGATACCGATCATATTTTGCTTTTCAGCGTATGCACTTCGCATGTGAGATCCAGCAAGATAGCCCAATCCACCGGAGTAGATTTTAAAGGCTGGGTCAATACCAAATTCCATGGAAAAATAGGCAACACGCTTACTGTAGGCTTTAGCAGGTTCGTATGGGTGTTCCCAAGTACAATTTGTTTTTAGCATGTAAGTGATTAATTGGTTTTTGATTGCTATAAATCTCTGGGACTGAGTGGCAAATATAGCAGGCTTTTAGGGAAAAAAAAGCACGCTCGAAGCTGAAGGCTTGCTTTATTAGCGGCGCTTCTCCCTACTTGAAAATAAGGATAGGAGTGCTTGCACGTAGGATTCGCGGGTGTTGATGCTAATAAAATCCGCCCCAGCGCGTAGAAATGTTTCACGGGTTTTTTCGAGATTGTCTCTATACCATTTTCCGTAGGCTTGACGGGCTCCTTTTTGGGCAGTATCCAGCCAAATAGTCTGTCCACTCTCCGCGTCCTGGACTCTAGCCAATCCAACATTGGGGAGCTCGGCTTCGCGTTCATCGAAGATGTGCAAACCTACTACATCATGCCTACGTCTAGCGATGGTCAAGGCCTCTTTATAATCAGGCCCTGTGTTCATAAAATCTGAAATAATAAAGAGGATACTGCGCTTCTTGAGCATATTGGTCAAATGACGTAATGCCTCGCCAATATCGGTCCCCTTGCCTTCCGTTTCTGGCTCTACCAATTCGCGGATGATGCGCAGGATATGGTTCTTTCCCTTTTTGGGAACAAGGAATTTTTCGGTTTGCTCGGTAAACATCATCAAACCGACCTTGTCATTGTTGTTGATGGCTGAGAAAGACAAAACCGCACAAATCTCAGCGATTAGGTCCTGCTTGCGTTGTGGCTGATTTTCAGCATTGATGTAGGTACCAAAGTGGGTCGAAGCACTTACATCAACCAATAGCATCACCGTTAACTCACGCTCCTCTTCAAAGACCTTGATAAAGGGTTCATCTAGACGGGCCGTAACGTTCCAATCAATGTTCCGCACATCATCTCCGTACTGGTAGGCGCGTACCTCACTAAAGGACATACCACGTCCTTTGAAAGCTGATTGATAGCCACCAGAAAAAAGTTGATTAGAAAGCCCACGGGTTTTGATTTCGATCTTGCGGACTTTTTTGAGAAGTTCGGTTGTACGGTCCGTTGAATTTTGCGCCATTAACAACAATTTGAGCTGCTAATTTACAGATTGAGGTGCTAGTTTTGTACTAACGAAATGTTAAAAATCATATGAATCGTCCCAAGCGCAAGTTAGAGGAACTAAATAGATTGAGTGTAGAAGCGTTCCGCGAAGCGGAAAAACGCCCCTTAGTGGTGATCCTAGACCAAGTGAGAAGTATGCATAATGTAGGCTCGGTTTTTCGATCTGCAGATGCTTTTCGGATCGAAAAACTTTACCTCTGTGGCATTACCCCCAAGCCGCCCCATCGTGAAATCCGTAAAACCGCCATTGGCGCCACCGAAAGTGTTGCTTGGGAAGCGGCTGAAGATGCGCTTGCAGTATGTCAACAACTACAAGCCGAAGGTTACCAAATTCTCGCCTTAGAACAGGCCCACAATAGCGTCATGCTGCCCGATTTCGAAACCCAGGCCAATCAAAAATATGCCGTAGTAGTTGGGCACGAAGTAGATGGAGTCCAGCAGGCCATTGTAGATATGGCAGATACGGTGCTGGAAATCCCGCAATTTGGCACCAAGCACAGCCTCAACGTTTCCGTGGCATCTGGAGTGATTCTTTATGCGTTGACCAAGTTTTGATTTGTTGATTTGTTGATTTGTTGAATGGGAGATTGATAAATTCAACAATTCATACATTCAACCTTTAAAAAAAACACACTACCTGTCCCCTTTTGTCTAAGCAGC
Organism: Bacteroidota bacterium; assembly: GCA_039024315.1. GTDB lineage: Bacteria > Bacteroidota > Bacteroidia > J057 > J057 > JBCAWW01. The sequence goes on along the minus strand of JBCCQN010000145.1, from coordinate 17,961 downwards.
TTCGTGATAGGGTAAATAATGCTTAGCAAGGGTGCTAGGCACACATAAAAACCATAAAAAGGAACAAGAATGAAAGAATTTATGATGCTCTTCATCGGCGCTGATTACGAAGAATTAGGCCTCTCTCCCGAACAACTACAAGATCGTATGAGCAAGTGGTTTGCTTGGGGCGACAAAATGAAAAACCAAGGCATCCTTCGCGGCGGGGAAGCTCTGCTATCGAAAGGCAAAAGAGTTACCGGTCCTGAGCGCGTGGTATCAGATGGCCCTTTTGTGGAGAGCAAAGAGCTCATCGGAGGTTATTATACTGTGGCCGCCAATAGCTATGAGGATGTGGTGGAAATTGCCCAGGACTTTCCAGATTATGATCTCGGCGGTGCCGTTGAAATCAGAGAAGTAATGAAATTTGAGTAATCCAGCAGAACATAAGTTAGTCGACCATCTTTTCAGACATCAGTATGGAAAGATGGTCGCTATTTTGACGCGCCTCTTTGGGCCAGCCCATTTGGAGCTGATCGAGGATGCGGTGCAGGATACTTTTCTCAAAGCCTCCCTCAAATGGCGTAATGAACTCCCCCAAAATCCAGAGGCTTGGTTAACGCTCGCGGCCAAAAACCGCGTAATCGATCTCTTGCGCCAAGTCAACGCTAATAAAGCTCGCCACGAACAAATCCCACATGGTTCTGTAGCCTTAGAGATCAACGAATATTTTCTCGATCATGAAGTAGTCGATAGCCAGCTACGGATGATTTTTCTGGCTTGTAATCCCGCTTTTTCTCAGGCCGAACAGATTGCCTTTGCTTTACGCTCCATCGCTGGTTTTTCTCGCAAGGAGATTGCGGCAGCCTTGCTGCAAAAGGAAGAAACCATCAAAAAACGTCTCGCTAGAGCTCGCCATAAGATCAAAGAGCAAGGCCTAGAACTAACTTATCCAGCTCCGCATGAAATATCGAATCGTTTAGCCGGAGTGCTACAGATTATCTATTTGATCTTTAATGAGGGCTTTCATTCGACCAAGCCTGATATCTTGATTAGTAAGGATCTTTGTGGGGAGGCGCTGAGGCTTTGCAAACTTTTACTACAAAAAGAGCACTTTAGAAACGGTAGTCTTTACGCCCTTTTTGCTTTGTTGTGTTTTCATTCCGCGAGGCTGGAATCCAAAATTGTAGCGGGCACCATCGCCGATCTTAAGCAGCAAGACCGCAGTCAATGGTATCAGCCCCTCATCCAATTAGCCTACGATGCCTTGGCCAAGTCTACGGTATATGATGATCACTCCATTTATCATCTCGAAGCGGCCATCGCTATGGAGCATATCAAGGCAGTAAGCTTCGAGCAAACTAATTGGGGGGAGATTTTACGTCTTTATGAGGCTATCTATCAAATGATGCCCTCCGACAATGTACTGCTTTCTAAGGCCTCGGTTTTACTCTACAAAGGAGATTTAGCCGCCAGTAAGGCCTGTTTGGAAGAAATAGCCAATGATAAATTGCAGCAAAGACAGTACCTCTATCACGGCCTTTGGGCAGAATATTTTCATCAAAGTAAGCAGTCCCAAAAAGCGTTATCGTCTTTAGAACTGGCGATCAGCAGTTGTAGCAATCAATTGGAGATCGATTATTTGCGGTCTAAGCAGGCCCTTTGGCAGCAGGAAGATTAGTTTTTTTTACTCCCGATAACTATCGCATTCGCGTCAAGCTAAGGGATTATTCAGCGAAAAAGTGGTAAAAAATCATGTTCTGATGGTGTCATGCCCACCCCTGGCCCGTCCCAAGAGGGGAAATTCGCAAGCGAATCGATAGATTCTTCCCCTGCTGGAAGGGGCTAGGGGTGGGTTTGGAGCCGTATGATCCTTCTTGGGATGCAAGAAAACGTGGTTAACACCATTAGCTTGACGCCTATGCGATAACTATCGGGACGCCGAACGCTCATCCCTTTATTTCCATTCGTTTTCGAGCACGACAAAAGCAATGCCTTGGCGTTGCCAGAGATCAGTCCAGGAACTTTGGCCCGGCACTTCGAAAGCAAGAGAGCCTAAAGCAAGATCGATGTCCCCGTCTTGATCAATGTCCCCCACATCCATCACCAACCAGCGCCCCAGTTGGCTGAGTCCAGCAAAGCTTTGAGCCTTGAATTGATTCCCGCCTTGGTTTTCATAATAGACAAAGGAGCGAGTATCCTCGCTCTTGTAATCAGGGAAAAAGGCAATCGCGGCAATATCCTGATCGCCATCACCATCGAAGTCGTGTACTTCTGTCTCATAAGCCCCCGGCAAGGGCAGGAAGAAGCGTTCCGCGAAGCGGCCCTCTCCCTCATTGTGCCAAAGCCTCAGGCCATGGTAAGCTTTGACAATCGGTGGATAATCAGCATTATCGCCTTGGGAAAGCAAAATATCTAGCTGCCCGTCCTCATCCCAATCCAGCAATTGCATACTAGCGGAACCACTAGAGGGCGGAAAACGCAAAACTTGCTCAGACCGAAATTTCTCCTCGCCTTCATTCCAGAAAACAAAAACGCCTTCCTCCCCCTGGGCAAACAAAGCAATCACATCCAAGCGCCCATCTGCATTGAGATCGCGGGCAAAAGCTTGGGTAGCTCCCGATACCGGTCTCAGCACTTGTTTGCTAAAGCTACCATCTGGTTTGCCTTGCCACCAAGCCAAGCCACCTGACCATTTACCAAATTCACTCACTAGGATATCCAGCAAAGCATCCCCATCTATATCTGCATATTCTGCATGCACCGGCCGTTGCAAATCTGGTAGCAGCACTTTCGCTTGCCCCGCTTGCTTGCTTAAGGCCATCAGAAAACCTTTGGGAGCATCAGTAGGCGAAAAACTCCCCATTACGGTGAGATAATAGGCGGCGGAAGTTTCATGTACGTGTACCGCGGCTTCACGCGTAGCCGCTGCTTGCTGGAGGACTAGCTGCTGGTCAAAGAAATAAGCCTTTTGTGTATTGGCATCTCCCAAGATGAGGCCTCCTTGTTCTGGAATTTGCAACAAAGTCGTACTGGGGCTTCCCAATCTAAAAGCAGGCAAAGAAAGACTAAACTGACTCAGGCTGTCTATAGGCCCTAAATCGGGAACGCTTAATTGGGCCAGGGCATTCGATACGAAATAATCATGGAGAACCTGCCATTCCCTTTCGGTCATCATGGCTTGTTGGGGGAAAGCGCCTGATTGTAGGACTTTTTGCCCAGCCTCTCCTCCCTCCCACCAGTCTGGCGGACTTTGGGGATCGATCTGATCCAGACCAACAAAATAGCGCATACGAGGCAATACATGCTCGGACCAAGTGGTCTGATCAAGCTGTTCTGGTAAAGGCAATTGATGACAGCTTTGGCAATACTGCTCTGCCAAAGCCGGTCCATTTGACGGGCTTTGGCAGGCAGTTATAAATAGTAATGAAAGACTAAGGACAGAAAGGACGAATTTCATGAACAAGACATTTCGATTAATAGCTTCCACCAATAGGGCGATTGTTCCAATGTACACTGTCTTGAAAAAGAGGTAAGCGTTCTGGGACAGTAGTCATGCCAGTCGTATCTGTCAAAGCTTCCATGAAGACGATGATATCAGAGATTTGATCGTCTTTGAGATTGAGTAAATCTGATGGTAGCGTTTGGTTAGGCACTCTTAGCCCTAAACCAATCCCGCCGCCTTTGTTGTAAAAATCCATCACATCCTCTAGCTTTTCATAGGCACCATTGTGCATATAGGGAGCGGTGAGGGCGATATTTCTTACAGTTGGGGTTTTGAAAGCATTGCGATTGAAATCTACTTTTTCTTTGAGGCGTTGGTTTTCGTAGCGGCCCATGTCAGGATCTAAACGAGGACGAGGCTCATAAGGATCCTCGGGAACGCCTAGCACCTCACTTTCGGATTCGTGGTATTTAGGGGGAACCGTTCCGTTGAAAACAGGGGCAAAATGACAAGTCCCACAAGCGGCTTCGCCCATGAAGAGGTTAAACCCACGCAATACGGCTGGGTCAATCTCCGCTAACTCGCCCCGCATATAGCGATCAAAAGCTGAGTTAAAGCTCCGTAATGAGCGGATATAAGCAGTCATGGCAGTTTGGAAAGTGTGGGCATTGATATGTGTTCGCTGACCCGGGAAAGCCTCTTTGAATAGCTTTTGGTACTCCTCGCTTTGGTTAAGAGTCGCGAAGATGGTAGCGTAATCGGTGTGAAACTCTTCATCGCTATAGATCACATGATCCATCTGGTGAGAAAGCTCTCCAGAACGCAAATCATGAAAAAAGCGGTTGCCATAGAGGGCATTGACCACGGTGGGGGCATTGCGATCTAGGCGGCTGATACCGTCGGCGGCTAGGCTTTTAGTTTCACCGTCGGTGAACGCTTTGTCTGCTTGGTGGCAAGAGGCGCAGGCCATGGTTTTGCTTTGCGAAAGGATGGGATCGTAAAACAAAAGCTTGCCTAAGGCCTGGCGAGCAGGATATTCGGTTTCATCACTTTCCTGAGAGGTATAGAAATTCGGGTTGAGGAAGTCATCCGAAAAAATATCGTCGGCGAAGTAGTTAGTGGACTGCTTGAGCGGGGAAACATCATAGATGGTTTGATACTGCAGCGAAAGATGGGCTTGCTTTAGTCCCGCATACAAAGGCTGGAGGTAGCTTTTGATAAAATGGGCGCGATCAAACTTATCAAAGCGCTGATTTTGTTTGAGATAGGTAATGGCAGCCCCATAGGTCTGGTCAAGCTCAAAATATAGATCAGGATCGACCTCAATTAACTGCCCCTCGTATGCTCTGAGCGTTCCGCGAAGCGAGACAAAAACCTCACGGCTGTCCTGAATACCATAAGCAGAGGCAGGGGTATCAAAACCCGTAAGCCCTAAACTCATCACTCGAATCAAAGCCTGACGACTCGCTTCAAAGATTTGGCGGTTTTCCAGCATGGGAGCGGAAGACTCAAATTCATAAAAGCGAGTGGCGTTCTTTTTGAGTTCATGAAGCTTTTTGAGGATGGCGTATTGCTGGCTCTCGGCATCCTCGGCAAAGATCATTTCATCGATGACTTGCATACCCTTAGGATCGACCACGATAGTCGCATCGGCGGCTTGAGGATCGATTTTGGGTAAGGGTGCGCCGTTGATATAGCGTAGGATGTATTCTTCATCGACGAAGGCAGCTAAGAATTCAGCCCTTTTGTAGGCTTCTCTGGCCTCTAGGAACTTCAAACGCATTTGTTCGACTTCTTCAAAGTCGTAGAGCTCTTTGGCAAGGACAATGGTTTGGTCGATTTTTTCTTGAAAGATGGCCCAATCCTTTAGAAACTGGGTGTGCACCGCTTGTACGGACTGAGCATTACGCTCTTCCCATGAGCCTTGGAAACTGAAAAATAAGGGTGCAAAAAGGAGGGGGAGGAAGGCAAAAAGAAAGTAAAAGTATCTCTTCATAACCATTTGATAAAAGCAAGTGAAAAGAGAAGCGAAGTATCAAGAAAAAGTCTCGATACTTCACTTATTATATTAAGGGATCAACAGGAATGGCACCTTATTCGATAACCAATTTCTTGCTTACGCCATCAATGTTTTTGATGACATAAACACCGGCAGGAAGCATGTCAACGTTGATAGAAGTTACGTTTTCCGCTTCTTTTACCTTCTTGCCATCGATAGTGAAGATAGCAACATCAGTCATTTTGTTGAAGTACAAACGACGAGCCACTGGGTTGGGATAGACAGAGAATAGATCCTCAGCTGGAATTTCTTCCTCTACAGAAGTGGTCGTCAAAGTACGATCAAAACCGTTGATAGCAACAGTCAATGAGTGATTGTAAGGGAATGGATTGTCACCAGATGGGTGCTGAGAATTAACTAGCAAAGTTTTACCATCAGGAGTAGCCACTGCACCGGTTACCTCAGAACCGATCGGCATAGTAGTGATACGGACTAAGTCATCAACCGTAGGATTGGCGATATCAGTATCCAAAAGGAACAATTCACAAGCGCGGTTCCCTGTGATCTCACGAGGCATACGGCCAAAAGAAGTACCGTTAAGGTCCTCTTGCACTACCATATAAGTTCTTTCTTCGGAAGTACCAGGCTTAACTGTGATAAAGCTTAGGCCATCAGGATTAGAAAGATGCTTTTCAGGATACTTAGTGATAGATACACCATTAGCAAAGTGAGGGCCGCCTTCGAGGTGGATCGTAACTTCTTCAGCGCTAACATCATACTTCAAAACGCGACCATAGTAATCCCAGTAAGAAGAAGAATCGGGGGTAACCATCATACCAGAAGCAGCCGCTTGATCAGCAGCACGCTGGATGTGGTGAGGAGCGTAAACAGCGCCATTGGCGAGTTCATCAACCCAGCGACCAGCAGGATTATCACGACCTGTTTCAGTCATATAAACATTGCCATCAGCAGGATTGTAAGCTACCCACTCAAGACGGTTGTACATAGTAGCACCAACTGCAACTGCCTCAGCGCTAAAGTTGAGCATTTTGTCTAGGTCAGCGTTGTCGATTTCCACCCACTTATTAGGAGCGTCGTGCTTGTATACGTAAGTAGTACCTACTGTGAAATCACCCGCAACATCAGCCACAAACTTAGTGAAGAAACCAGGCGTAGCGTCAGCACCTAAGTATACAGTCTTGTTGTCGGGAAGTACACAACCACCTTCAAATGGCTGACGTCCCCAGTTGTATTGCTTGCGGACAGCAACTGCATTACGAGGATCGATCTCAGTCATGTAGTTATAGTTTTGGTACTTAGCGATGGTGTCGCCATCGAAACCGGGGAAACCAGCAGTAGCAGCGATACCCGCATTAGCAGAATCTCCAATCGTACCTGTACCAATGACGAAGTCAGAAAGATCACGGTCGTTGATGCTGTTGTTAGAAGAGCGGAACCACTCCTCCGCAGTCCAGATGCGACCGTCAAAAGTAGAAGTGATACCGCCACAGTTCATACCTGTGTTACCTACCGTGTTGACAAAGTCAACGTTGAAGAATTTACCTTGACGGCCATCAGCAACGGTCTGCTCAACTACGATCAAGGTGTCGGTAGCAGGATCACGGCGTACTTTAAATACCGTCATACCACCTCCATCACCGATGAAGTCATTGGCTTCGATACGCTCGTGGTTTACAGAAACCCAGCCTAGATCTTGCGTACCCGCATCGTCAGGCGTAAAACCGATAAAGTCATGCCACTCTTTGGCTGGAGTTTCTGTAGCAGCGTTGCCGTAGGTAGCAGTAGTTTGTACCATGTCAACACCACCAACAAATATCACTTGCAAATCAAGCGGGGATGCAGGCATCACTACAGTACCATTAAGGAACTGAGCATCATTAGAAGGATCAAATGAAATCTGAGCTTGTACAAAAGCTACTGATAACATCAATCCTAATAGTGCATAAATCTTTTTCATAAGGATAGAGATTTGGGGATTTTCGTTTTTGTGATTGGAAACGCCCAAAAATCTCCATAGAGGATTAGCTGAAGGTTAGCAAAAATTGACAATGGTAGATAAATGTTTATTTAGAAGCATTCTACATAATCGAGCAAACGGCTAACTGTCAATTATTTGCAAAATTCGTAATAGAATACGTAAAAGCGTACTCATTGATGGGTCGTCACTTAAATTTAACACTTGCTATTGAGTTGCAACTTTACATTAATACAATCCTCGAATTTAACCGATTCGTTACCCATGACGGCAACTTTTGTAACATTAATGTAACTGTATTAACATAGAGCTTAAGGATATAGGATATTTGTAATATTGTGCATTACCGCTGGTCGCGGAACGCTCATCTCAAGCAAACTGCGCTCAGATTAGGCCAAAAATTTTGCCCGCTCTGCCGCAGTCGGCATGCGGCAAGTATCTTTTTTACCCATCCAACGGTATCGGTTGCTGGCAATAAAATTATAGATAGGATCGCGAAGAAAAGCCGGCACAATCCAAGCGATCCCAGCTAGCGGAAAAGGGAAGGCCATTTTGGCGGCTATGCGCAAGGCAGCATTAGATCTTTCATAGATCTTATCCCCTTCCACCAGGTATATGGTGGTAACTTCTTCAGGATCTTTACCAAACTTGACCAATAGTTCCTTACCGGACTCATGCTGATTGGCAGTAAAGACAAATTGATCCTTGGGATCATTTCTGATGATTAGATCAACAGCACCATTACAGAGGTTACAATAACCATCAAAGATCACAATTGATTTATCGGAAGGTATCATACTTATTCTACGATATCATAGCCTAAAAGATCTTCCATGAGCTCACGCACACAACCTTTTCCGCCGGGCGTTTTTAAAATATAGTTCACCTCTCTTTTGACGGACTCAGGCGCATCGGCTGGGCAGGCCGAAATGCCTGCTTTACGCATCACGGGGAGATCGTTTACATCATCTCCTAGATAAACTACATTATCGTACTTAAGCCCCATTTGGCGAAGCCAAAGATCAGTCGTTTCTAACTTAGGTTTAGGCCCACAATAAACCCTTTGAATTCCCAAAGTTTCCGCCCTAGCCTTGACAATCGCTTCATTACTGCCTCCTGAGATTAAACCAAACTCCAACTTTTTGCGCGTAATCAGCCGGTGGATAATCATACCATCGCGAACGTGAAAGCTTTTATACTGTCGCCCTTCTTGGTCGTAAGTCATGGTACCATCGGTGAGAGTACCGTCCACATCTAAAAGAATCAAACCAATGCGTCGAGCTTTGAGGCGCGCATCTTGTAATTCTAAATCACGGAGCAGCAGATGCTCAATCGGTAAGGCCAATTGCTTTGCAATCTGAACAAGTGTATCTAAGTCGGGTTCTGCTTTGCTCTGCTCAAAGCGTCTTACTGTATCTTCCCAAAGATCTAGGGTCCTTGCAAACTCAGCGAGGTTTTGATCATATTGCTGGCGCAAAAAACGCAGGTTTTTCGAAATATGGGTCAAGACTATTCTATATTTTTGCCCTAAACTAATCAATCAGTATGAGAAAAAAGAGTTTTGTACTCGCACTAGTGTGCTTTCAAATGTTGGGGCTGGCAGCCCAACAAATCGGTTTAGATAATATTTGGCTTCGCTTCGATTATTACCCCCAATCTCCCAGCAACTTTCGCTGGATGAAAAATGATCAATTTTATAGCGTGCAGGAAAAGGGAGGGATTGCCCGCTATGACATCGAAAGCGGTAAAAAAGTTGATGATGTGCTCAAGTACGATCAGCTTGACTTAGGCGAGTTTAGTCCTAAAGACATCCAAAGCTATAGCTTCAATCAAGATGAATCTATGGTTTTGCTGACAGCCCAAAGTGAATCTATCTACCGTCGCTCTAGCAAAGAAATTGTCTTCGTCGTTCGCCTTTCAGACCTAGACATACAAAGGTTGCACGAAGGGCAAAAAGTCAGCAACGCCACCATCTCACCGGACGGAAATAGGGTAGGCTTTTGCTATGAAAATAACCTTTACCTCCACGACCTCAGCAATGGCGAAGAAACCCAAATCAGCTTCGATGGCAAATGGAATCAGCTGATCTATGGCTCCACGGATTGGGTTTATGAGGAGGAACTTTCCTTTGCTAAGGCTTTTGCTTTTTCACCCGACGGGAAACACCTAGCCTACTATCGCTTCGACGAAGGACATGTCAAGCAGTTTACTATGCCATTTTATGGGAGTCTCTATCCAGATCTGTATGAGTTTAAGTACCCCAAGGCTGGCGAGCAAAACTCTTTTGTAACCATTCATAGTTATGATCTCACGAGTAAGAAGCACACCCAAATGGACATTGGGGCGGAGACAGATCAATATATCGCTCGTATCAAGTGGGTTGGTGATGAGACTTTGGGCATTATGCGTCTTAATCGTCTCCAAAATCAATGTGATGTGCTATTTGCGAATGCAGTAAATGGTGAAAGCGAGGTAGTATTGACCGAAAAAGCAGAGGCTTATGTAGAAGTTTCCAGCGACAAATGGCACTTTTTACAGGATAGTGAAGATTTCCTTTGGGTGAGTGAGCAGGACGGCTACAATCACGTTTATCGTTACAACCGCCAAGGCGAACGCGTGGCTCAATTGACCACAGGAGAGTTTGATGTTACCGATATCGTGGGAGTTGATGAAGCCAAGGAAAAGCTTTATTTCCTTTCGGCAGAAAACAGTCCGCTGGAGCGCCAGCTTTATGTAGTCGGACTCAATGGCAAAAAGAAAAAGCAATTGACTGAAGAGGCCGGCATGCATAGTGTTAGTGCGAGTTCTGCTTTTAACTATTTCACAGATTCTTATTCCAGCACCACCGAGCCTGGCATTACTCGATTGCTTGACGCTAAAGGCAAAACAGTCAAGGTGCTAGAAGAAAACAAAAAGCTCAAAGGCAAACTCGATAAACTGGACATTGCGCCACCTGAATTTTTCGATTTCGCGACTGAAGACGGGACCACACTCAATGGCTGGATGATCAAACCGACTGACTTTGATCCAAACAAAGAATATCCTGTCTTGATGTTTGTATATGGTGGCCCGGGTTCCCAAACGGTCAAGAATGAGTTTGGCAACTTTAATTATATGTGGTATCAGATGCTAGCGCAGAACGGTTATCTCGTGGTATCGGTTGATAATAGAGGAACTGGGGCCCGAGGCCGAGATTTCCGGACGGCCACCTATCCAGAGCTAGGTAAATACGAAACCCAGGATCAGATTTCGGCAGCCAAATACTTAGCTTCACAATCCTATATAGACGGGGATCGCATTGGTATTTGGGGCTGGAGTTATGGGGGTTACATGACTTCTCTTTGCATGACCAAAGGAGGGGGCCTCTTCAAAATGGGTATTGCGGTCGCGCCGGTGACTAGTTGGCGTTTTTATGATACCGTTTACACGGAACGCTACCTCAAAACGCCACAGCTTAATGCCGCAGGTTATGACGAAAACTCTCCGTTGAACTTTGCCGATCAATTGCAAGGTAAATATCTGATCGTTCACGGAACGGGAGATGATAACGTCCACTACCAAAACTCTATGGAGATGGTTACGGCACTGGTAAACGCCAATAAGCAGTTCGATTCCTTTTTCTACCCCAATAAGAATCATGGAATATATGGCGGCTACACACGTTATCATCTTTATAAAAAGATGACCGATTATATTTTAACGAATCTCTAGGACACCCTCAGACATTGGCTTGGTTTGGAACCCTGTCAACGTCTGAGTATTTTCGTTGAACAAAGACTCGACACACAGGATGGATTATAAACGCGCTTGGCTATTGGTATCGATGATATTGATGGCGTTTTCTGCTACAAGCTTTGCTCAAACCGAATCTCAACTTCACGTAAAGGTAAAAGCCCAACGCGGCGACGGAGCTTACATTTTGCTGGACCGCTATCAATTGCGTAGTCCATGTAATTTGAGTTATTTTTATCAAATCAACAATCTACGACCTAAGCAGGGCTTGAAGGAGGGAAAAAGCTATTTCCTACCCATCTTGGTATATGCCTATAATGGTAAGAGTATCCGTTCTACCACTGGCAACAACGATCGCCCTTGGGCAGAGAATATAGAGTCATTTAATGACGTCATGTACCAATCGGGCCAAAAAGCGGGGGACTATCGCAAGGATAAAGTGTTGTGGGTGCCTTATCACAGCCTCAAGTGCCCTCAAGAAAAGCTTGCCTTCAGCCCAGTCATTGCCGAAAGTATCAACAATCCCAGTCCGCCAGCAGGGATCAATCCTGTCCCTAATGGTCCAAAGACAATGGCCGATGGCTCAAAGCTCAGAGGCACCTATGATATTTTTGGACCAGACTATGCAAGAGTACCTTTACAGAGCACGGCCCTAAAAGGCTATGTTTACTACATCGTAGGCGGCCACGGGGGACCTGATCCTGGTGCTGTAGGCCGATATGGCAAATACAGCCTTTGTGAAGATGAATATGCCTATGATGTTTCCTTGCGATTGGCGTGGAACTTACTCTCTTACGGAGCAACGGTTTATTTGATCACCAGAGATAAGGATGATGGCATTCGGGCGGGAGAAATACTCGAATGCGACAAAGACGAGACCTGCTGGGTGGATCTTAAAATCCCGACAAATCAATCGAAGCGCCTGACCCAGCGTTCTGATGCAATCAACGCCCTTTACAAACGCAACAAAAAGAACGGGGTTCGGTATCAACGCTTAGTAGTCATCCATGTAGATTCCAACAATAAAGGATCGCAGATCGATATGTATTTTTTTCACAAGATCGGCGATGTAGTCAGTGAAAGGTTGGCTAATACTATGCGCCAAACCCTCAAGGAGAAGTACGACTATTATCGCAAAAACCGAGGGTATAAAGGAACCGTCAGTGCAAGAGATCTTCATATGCTGCGCGAAACCGACCCTACTGCCGTCTTTATCGAGCTCGGTAATATAAAAAACCCCAATGACCAAGCACGCTTAGTCATTGAGGGGAATCGTCAGTTGATGGCCAATTGGTTGTTTGAGGGACTGCTACGAGATGCTAAAAACCAAGGCCGTTAGTTTATTCTGCGGTTGAGTAGGCGGTAAAGCCTCCTTTGACACTATTTACTTCGATCAAATATGGGCCGTCGCCTTTGACGATCCAACGGACAGTGACCGTACTCATACCGGGAATGTTATTTACGCGTATTTTTTCGGGCTGGTATTTTTGTTCCCTACTAATACCAAAATCACGGTTTTCTACGATCATCCCGGCTAATACTTCCGTTTTTTCAGCGGAACGGATACTAATCCAATCGGGGCGAGTGATCTTATTTTTGACGTCATGGCTTGAGTGGGTTGGGATCACTCGCTTGTTTGCCACGACAGCCGTTACTTCAAACACATTTTTGCTGAGCTCACGAGTACTTACTTCTTGGATCTCCAGCTTCGGCATTTGGTCGGCGTGGTAAACCGTAAAGGCCATATTACGGTGGGCATCGCTTTCCAAAATAAAGCTAGGATCTAGACGGCGGTAGCCCCGCTTAAAGCCTCCAATTTCTATTTCACCGTATTGAGGATGCTCATATTTGGTCCAAGGGACAAAGGCTTCTTCGAAAAGCAAATACTTATCAAATTTGTAGTAATCAGCCGCCGAGCTCCCCCCTTCTTTGCGATAGTCTTTATTGAAAAGCAAAAAGGAAGTCCAAAGCTCATTGGAAAAAGAAAATATCCCCTTACTGCCATAAAACCAATCAATCTCCCCTCCATATACCGAATACAAATCTTTATATATCACTAGGTATCGATAACCAGGCAAGAGTTCTGAACCGTGTTTTCCTAACTGATCATAGACTTGCAGATCTCTTCGATTGTATAGGCCTACATCCTCTTTGGCACCAGGCCCACGCAAAATCATACCACCAGAATTATGATAAGTCTGGACACCAGCGATATTGGGATGTTGGTCTACAAAATCAGCTACGGCCCGTGTTTCGGGCAAAGAGAAGGGATATTTATACGCCCCTCCTTGTATAAAATTAGGCTGCCAATTCCACCCCCAATCACGATTGGGATCATAAGAAAAGGGGACGCCGTCCTCATTTACACGGCCATCACCATCATTGTCTAAGCCTTCATAGCCCAACACCTCGTACTCTCCTATTTCGTCGCCAGTAACTCGTACCATACGACGAGGGTCATCAGCATCAACTTTCCAACGCCCATTAGGTGATTTACGACGCATGAGGGTGATCTCTCCATTGGCGTCTAGATCATCATAGCCATCTTCATTGTATTGCCCATCTCCATCATTGTCAACGGGCACCAAACCTCCGCGAGGAGAATTGGCAGTATTGGGCGAATGAAAGAAATGATGGCGAGCATCAGGGTTGATAGTCGGTACGATGTAAAACACCTTGTCGGCTAATAACTCTCGTATATACGCTACATTTTCAAAGTTCTCCATCAAGTACCATGCGGTATAAAGGGCAAACTCAGAGCCCTGAAGCTCATTAGAGTGGATATTGCCGTCGATATAGAAGCCAGGCTTTTGATCAGGCTGACCGATGGTTTTGTCTGTGATTGTTAAGCACCAGATATTACGTTCTTCGTAAGAGAGCCCGATGCTTTCCAAGGTAACCAACTCAGGGAAGGCTTGAGCCATTTGCTTGCACATGGCTTCGATTTCCTCGTAGTCATAGTATCGATTCCATCGAACGGGCACTTTAGGATCATGAGGTGCTCCCAGTGCTTTGAATAGGTAATCTTCTTGGGCCTGTAAATTGGGCAATCCCAAGAACAGCAATGAGAAAAAGAATATTATAAAAGTCTTCATTGTAATCAGGAGAATTAGGGAAGTTCTATCACTTGCTGGGCAAATCCACAAATTGGGCTACCGGCCTTCAACACTAAAGAACCATCTCCCCATACTAACCAACTCATTTGTACTGTCTGATCACCCGCAATGGGGCCAATGATTTCGACTGCTTTACCAGCAAGCACATACTGCTCTTCGTCAGGATTTAAGATCAACTCGACCATCGGCTTGCGTACCCAATTTGAGCGTTGCCCGAGGGCTGTATGGGTAGGCAAAGTACCGGCATTGTATAGATCAACTGTGATGCGCGATAAATCACCACTTACTTTTTCCACTTTCACATTGCGTAGCTCCATCCGCGGTAGCATATAAGCTAAGTCGTTGACAAACTCAATGTGTGCGTTAGCGATGCTATCCACCATTTCAAAAGGAGGCAAAACATCAGCATAGGGAACCATGCCGCCAATTTCTACTTTTTGATCGGGAAAGTCTGGATGATCATATTCTTGCCAGTCCACCCAAAGGTTTTCTTGGCCGTTGCGCTGAGCCCAAGTCAAAAAACGAATGGTCTCATTGGATAAATCTACATTACTGACGCTATCCTGCTTTACTTTGGGCACCCACCAAGCAGGGGTGGAGAAGCTGTAGCGACCATAATGAAAATAAGCCCAGCTCATCAAATCTCCGCCACTGGCTTTTGTCTTGGGGGCATCCTTGGAAGGTACTTTATCTTGATAGTTTTGCGCTACCCAAGCAAAGGCTTCTCCATCAGCAGGCAGTAAGCGTTTGATAATCCGGCTATCACGCGAAGGCATCTGTGGCTCCCAAGCCTTGCTTAAGTTATTGAATTCACTAAAGGAGAGTACAGTGTGGATGTTCCATTGCTCATAGAGCATATCCAACAAAGCACGGCTTTCGATGGAAGCAGTAGGATAAGGTCCGGCCCCTTCTGTGAAAGCAGGATAATTAAAGGGCAGGCTACGATTGAGGTTAATCCCCCCTATTCCGTCTTCGTTAAGCAATCCATCCTTATCGGTGTCTGTTCCTTCAATGATCATTTTAAAGGCTCCACGTTCTCCATTGGAGAGATCTGCCTTAACCATCACGCGGGGATCGTCATCATGCATGCGCCAATCCCCGCCAATATCTTCAATACGCATCCAGGTGATCAGGCGATCCCCATTGAGGTCTTCAAAAGGATCTTCATCGATCATCCCATCGCGATCGTCGTCAAAAGGTTGTGCGTTGGTGTGTTTTTCATAGCGCACTTTAGTGGGATCGTTGGCATAAACATCCGGATTTGCGAGCGGAATAATGTAAAAAGAGACTTTTTCGAGCAGGGTCTCGTCTTTGCTGACAGCATCGGCAATTCTCAAGCTCATTTCAGTGCCAAAAATACCAGTTCCGTCCATACCAGCAACAATTGCAATGCCAGGCAATTGCTCTCGTTCTTCCCCGCCGATTCGCAAGCACCAAATGTTCCGCGCAGCGGGGGTCAAACCCAAAGATGTAAGTTGTACGTTAGAGCGGCGTCCTAAACCGGCGATACGATCGATCAAGCCAGAGTAGGTAGAATATGTGTCTTGAGAAAATAGCGAAAGGGAGCAAGCCAAAAGGGCAAAAAGAATGAAATTTTTTCGCATAGGTTCTAATTCATAGGGCCAAATCTATGAAATAATTGCCACAAAACGGACTTTACCAAAAGTGGACGCAAAAGTGATTTGGATTCATTCTAAATAGTAGGTAAAATTGTAGTATAAGCTTTCATCAGTGGATACCACAAAAATACTCATCGCAGACAATGCCTTCTTAGTTAGAGAAGGGATCAAGGCTGTAGTATCTGATAGCCCGAGCATTCAGGTTGTCGGCGAGGCGCGTAATGAAAAAGAACTTCAAGAAAGCGTAGCTCAGCACCAACCAGATGTCGTCATCATTGATTATCGGGCTGGCAAGGCCTTTTCGACTGATTCGGTACGCGATCTTATCGAACGCTCACCCGAAATCAGCGTACTGGTTATCTCCTCCGATTTAGAAAGGCGCCAAGTAATCAATGTGCTAGAATATGGGGTCCTAGGCTTTCTGCTCAAAGAATGTGATGAGGAAGAAATTCTGGGTGCAATCAGAGCGGTAGCAGAAGGCGAAAAGTTTTTTTGCAGCAAAGTGCTTGATATTTTGTTAGAGCGAACCATGAATCCAGCAGTCGCCGACTGTGAACCTACCCGTCTTACCCAGAGGGAAATTGAAATCGTCAAACAAATGGCAGAGGGTGTACCCGCCCAAGAAATTGCGGAACGCCTCTCTCTTAGCGTGCACACGGTTTACACCCATCGCAAAAACATAATGCGCAAGCTCGGAGCAAACTCGGCGAGTGAAGTCATTCGTTATGCTTTCCAGACTGCCTTGGTAAAGGCCGACTAGGGGATTGGCATATGATATAAGGATTTGCTCCCCACCCAAATAGAATCCTCCGTACCAAAGCGATAAAGAGAATTCAACCTATCTATCCCGTTAAAATTGCGCCCAGCGCCGTTGTAAATCAGGAAGGGGATAGTTTCCACCATATTATAGTTATTGACATACTTAGTAAAGCCATGCATATATTCATTGCGTTGGCTGTCTAAATAAATATTGACTGCCCCAAGCGAATTTATCGAAATCTTGCTTGACGACTGGGCTAGGGCATCCCAAACAAAGGCCTCGTAAGTGTCCGTAACGTAATCTTTGTCCTGATACTTGCTGTATCTCACTTCATGATCAGAGAAGGCATCAATCCCTCTTAATAGCGGAGCGGCAATGTCGGCACTATCAATAATCTGAAATTGGCTGCCATCAAATTGTACCAAGTACTCAATCTCATAGTCGTAGACAGATAAAAACTTTGCCACGTTAGAAAAATAGAGCTTACCGTCCGCTACGTCCATACTCATGATGGTCTGGAAAGGAATATTCGAATTGGTGGTATCCCATTGTTGACAGTTTTGCGTCTCCCACTCCAATTGAATCAAGCCAGAACCCAGGGTATAGTCCACTGGATTTCCACTAACTACAGTGCCGGAGGCACACCAAAGGAAGCCATTTTTTTCTGCCGCTATCGCTGGGATCAAATCTGTGGGAAGACAGCTATTGGAACTGTTGAGCTGCTGCAAACCTGCATTAGTGAGATCTAAACGGCTTAAGCCTCTATCATCGATACTAAAGTAAAGGTATTTATCACCATCGTAGGAACGGTCTAGGACTAACCCGTCGGGACAATACAATTTGGTACTTTGCTTACTACTTGGATCATACTCCAAAACGCAATCCTCTACCCACAAAATCAGATTTGTTCCTTGGGCAGTAATGATACTTGGCCACTTATCCTCAAAAGGTAATTTCTCAACAATCTCCTCTTCCTCTTCTTCCTCTTCTTCCTCTTCTTTTTCTTCTTCCTCAATTGGATCAGGCTCTTCCATAGGTTCGGGCATGGGTTCTCGGCAACTGATCAATCCTATGAGGAGACTAAGCAAAAGAATTAGTGTGTGTGTTTTCATAGTAGGAGTTCTTTTTCTCTCCACACGGCAGATAGCTGCCAAAAGTTGGGTAAATTAAGGGCATAAATAGCCGAAGTAGCCTTTTCAAAATACGTTTTTTTAGCCAATGCCTTTATGAGTCTCGGGAGTATATTGATAGTAGATGACGATCCGGACATTTTATTGACCGCCAGACTGGTGTTAAAACGTGTTTTCACCAATAT
>JBCCQN010000144.1:0-20703 GCA_039024315.1 Bacteroidota bacterium | reverse complement strand
GCAGAGCTATAGACCCATTCGTTGGTCGGATACGTAGCCGCTAGCGTCGGATTGCCTCCGATCCCCCAATCAGTATCAGGATCCCAATACAAGCGAATGTCAGGCGCGAGTCCCATAGGCGGATTATTGCCCAAGTCTTCAACAAATACCCACACCCCTAATTCGTAGGTTTTATCCTTATTGACGGGAAAGGTGATACTTTCGCTATTATTATCGACATGACCGACAATCATCCCTCCATTAGGATTGAGCTCTACATAGGCGCTGTTACTGCCTTCGTAAGCTTGAGTAGAGGAGATGTTCCAGTTATACAAATCCCAAGGAGCGCCCCATTCTAAATAGGTCCAATTGTCAATGGTGCTGTTTTCGAAGCCATAATCGTAAGTAGATGAAGTCTTGAGTAGATTGACTTTGGTAAAGACGAGTTCTTCATCCACAAAACTGCTAGCGGCGACCCCATCCAATGAATATAGGGTCCCTTCTATAAAGGAGACCTTGATGATATCGTCATTGTAGATAGATTCATTCGCCAAAGAGATGATTACCGCATTCCCCTCTTCAGGATCAATCTCTACGGAAGCAATACTAGGCATAATGAGGTTGCCGCCATTTTCAATCATGACCGAAAAATCACTCGCATTGATCGTCGCTGGATCGATTTCACGGCCAAATGGTACGGCAATATTGCCTTGCTTGTCTTTGATTTGTTCTACTAAAACAGGATCAGTAGATGGAATTACTTTGATCAATTCATCAATCGCAACGGTATCTCTCCCAAACGGTCGCTTGCGAGAGGCCAACAGGCTAAAATCATAAGAGCCCAAGAATTTGTATTTGACATCTACCAATAACTGTCCTCCGCTCACAAACTCAGGCGTACCTCCTTCAAAGTTCCAATTGAGCGTCTGGGGCTCCCCAGTGCCAGTATAGCTAAAGCGGACTGATTTACTTGCGGGAATCTCATTAATCGTGTTACCACTCAAATCTAGCGCATCGCCCAAACTGCCGTCATCATTAAGATAGTAGGCTTCCACCTGTGCCTGAATGGAGTCTAAGACAGTAACTACGATCGTCGTGTCAAGTTCTCTTCCTTGGATCGCATTGCCCACATAGGCTTCATCCCGAAAGCTTTGCTGCAACTTAACCTCAAACTGGCCCACTTGATTAAAAATGGTAACCACTGTGGCTTCGGTGGAACTGACATCATTGTCAGAATCGAGGATGTCTACTACCCCTTCGGGGAACGTCCAAATGCGGGATTCGACTCCGGCCGAGACATCACCAAATGATATTTTCCCTAAGACTTGAATACGATTTTGAAAATCCATCTCCGAAGTAACAATGACGCGATGGCTAGGTTCAACCAAACCAATGTCTTCTTTTTCACAAGCGCTGAGCACTACTACTAGGGCTAAGGCCCAAAAGTATCGATATATATTCTTCATTTTCGTTTACATTATTTAATCAGGGGATTGGTTTGCAATTCCTGAGTGGGGATAGGGAGATAGTCATGCACCGCCGAATTATAATTTTGCTGGGCGATAAAAAAGTCGGGGCGAATCCGCTCAACAATATACAGCGGTGCCGTGCCCAAACCGTTGATGTCTAAAGTGCCGGTATTGGCTTCCCGCCAAATCTCGTCTTGGCGCAATTCGTTAAATACGCTCTCCACGATGCCCCAGCGTACCAAATCCTTCCAACGATGCCCTTCAAAACACAATTCTAAGGGACGTTCCACTCTTTGGAGATGAGTCATGACATTGGCGACATCAGCAACTACTAAGGGTTGATTCCCATGTACTTGCTTACTGATATGTAATTGCGGAAATAAGCCCCCATTATTGTCTAGATATTGCTGTAAGGTGATGACTCCGGCCCGACTACGCACTTTATCGATATAAGTAATGGCCGTGGCAACATCACCGCTAGCTTGTAAAACGGCTTCTGCGTACATGAGATAAATATCCGCAAGACGAATATGACGAAAATTGATCCCTGAACGGCTGTTTACATCTTCAGACTCGAGATGATACCAATTGGTGTGTTTTTTGATATATGCGCTTTGGCCAAACCCCCAACCCCCTCTTTCGCCGATTGCTAGGCCATAGTAAAGGGTTTCTCCGTTTCTCGGAACGATAGAAGCAGACAATCTTTTGGAATGATTGTTACCATCATTGAGGCCATTATTGGGATCGACTTCATCATTGACAAAGAGCTCATGGAGATAATAAGAAGGCAATAGCGTATTGAAAGCGCCAAAGTTGAGTTGTCCAAGGGCAGTACCCATGGTTGAAGCTTCTGCCCCCGTTTCAAAAGGATTATCATCCACGGCCGCACCATTGATGCCGGGTTTTAACTCTGCAGAATATGCCACTTCGAAAATAGATTCGCTATTGAATTCATTTTCATGAGTGAAGTTATCTAAGATCTCTGGGCTAAGGCTATAGATTTCTGAGTCAATTACCTCTTTAAACATAGCGGCAGCCTTGCTCCAGTCCTCTGCATAGAGATACACCTTGCCTAACATCGAAGTGGCAGCCCCCCAAGTGGCCCGACCCACATTATTGGCATCCCAAATTTGTGGCAGGTTTTGCTGCGCAAATTCTAAATCCGGTATGATGACCGCATTGGTCACTTCTTCTATGCTGGAAAAAGGTTTTTGAAAATCTTCATCTGTAACGGCAACCTGAGTATGGATAGCGGCTCCTCCGTAAGTATGGACTAATAAAAAATAATTAAAAGCCCTCAAAAAACGCGCTTGCCCTTCGATTTCGGCCATACTATTGGCAGGAAAAATTGCAGGGTCAGCCTCCTGAATATTTTGGATTACTTGATTGGCTCTAAATATTCCTACGTATAATTCGTTCCATTTGTCGGTAACGTAGTAAGTGCCATCATTGTAGGTAAGGTTACGAAAAGCCGTAGGGCGATACCACGATTCTGTACCGGCGATATCTCCCAAAGCCATCTCATATTGTAACTCTCCCCCACTTATACTTTGAAATTGCAGGGCACCATAGACGGTGGTCAATCCACTGTTAAATTGCTTTTCGGTCTGCCAAAAGGTAGCCGTAGTTACCGCATTGGGATTGTCCAGATCAAGAAATTCATTTTCATTACAGGCAGTCATAAAAACCGCCAAAAATAGGGTTATATATATGTTGATATACTTTTTCATAATAGTAAAATTGAAGGCTGATTAGAAACCAAGCTGCAAACCCAGGATAAATTGACGGGCCACTGGATAGTTGCCTCGGTCCACCCCCCGCAAAAAGATGCCATCTCCGCCAACTTCAGGATCATAGCCTTCATAATTGGTAAAAGTAAAGGGGTTCAATGCAGAGAAATAAACGCGGATTCGATCAAGCCCAATACCGCTCACACCGGGAATAGTATAACCTACATTCAGATTGCGGATACGGAGATAAGTGCCATCCTCAATGAAGAAATCTGACCTAGCTCTCACATTGTTGTGGAAGGCATTTTGGCGGTCTGTAGGAATATCGGAATTAGGGTTTTGCGGCGTCCACATATGATACATATCTAAGTGGCGCCCAGCGGAGTAAGCATATAGTTTGGCTCCATTGTAAATTTCCGCTCCGTAAGAGAAGTAATTCTGGATATAAAAATCAAAGCCTTTGTACTCAAGATTGATGGCTAAGCCCGATTCAAATCCAGGCTGACCAGAGCCAGAATAAACGCGATCATTGTCATTGATGACACCATCGCCATTTTGATCGATATAACGCATGTCTCCTAGCTGAGCACTGGCATCGATTTCTTTGTAAGCGGCTAGTTCCTCTTCCGTTTTTATTACCCCATCATGCTGCACCAAAAAGAATGCCCCTGCTTCATAACCCTCGGCGAGATAAGTAGTATAGTCCGTATTTTCACCTCGTGAAACGACCGGTCGTCCATTGGCATATCCTCTTTCAATGCCATTGAGATCCGTAACCTCGTTCACATTTTTGGTAAAGGTGGCTGTAACTTTGTAGCGTAAGCCTCCATTGGTCTGTTCTTGAAAATTAAGGGCAAACTCCATTCCTCGGTTGATCATATTACCCGCATTGGTAACCTTGATATCGTAAAGGCCGCTGGTTCGAGGCTGGTAAACTCCGGCAGAAGCAGGTAATCTTTCTTGCAATAGCATGTCCCGCTTTTCATTGATATAAAAATCAGCCGTAAAGTTGAGGCGACTCTCAAACATGCTGAGATCAATGCCAAGGTTAGAAGAAATCGTAGTCTCCCACTTAATATTGTCATCAACATAAGTCCGCTGGATAGCCCCAAAGTTTAAATCTTCATTCAGGCCAAAGGGATAATTAATCCCTGTTTCGATCACAGGCGTAAAGGCATAAGAAGCAATATTTTGGTTCCCTACTTCTGCCCAACTGGCTCTTATTTTCAAGCCATTGATCTGTTTTACCTTGAAGAAGGCCTCATTAGAAATGTTCCAGCCGGCGGAGAAGCCTTTAAAGTTGCCGTAACGATTTGCTTCTGAAAATTTGGAAGATCCATCTCTACGCAAACTGGCAGAAAACAAATACCTATCCGCAAAATTGTATTGCAAGCGAACCAATTTGCCAGACAAGGTGCGCCTTTCGTCATTACTATAAGGCGTAATACCTTCGCTCCCTGATCCTAAGGTTTGTAGATCGTTACTAGAGTTTTCGCTAAAGATTACCCCTGCGCCTAAGGCTTTGTAATCAAACTGCTCAAACGAAACCACTCCGAGTAAATTAAAACTGTGCTTACCAAAGCTCTTGGCGTAAGTCAAGACATTTTCAAATGTCTCACGTTTGGTCCAAATAAAGTCTTCGTTTAGTAAAGCGTTTTCGCGAGAAGCAGTGGGATTATAAGATCCATCTAAATTATAGACCAGATACTGAGGTCGGAAAAATTTGCGACGATATTCCCAAGAGTTACGGCCTAAATTAACCTTGAAGGTCAAGCCCTTTACAATTTCATATTGCAGATTGATGGCAATGTTGGAGCTCTCAGTCTTGCGCTCGTCTATATTGCCCAATTGTTGGGAAAGGAAACTGTATTGGATCGCATTGCGAACCGGAATCTCTACGCTGTTTTCACCCACATCACGTAGCCCATTTAAGGGGGGTTGCCAAGGGACTTGCACGATACCATACTCATACAGCGCCCAAGGTTCTTGTTCACGATTTTCTTCGGTAAAACCAACCGTCGCAAAAGCCCTGAATTTACCTTTCTTAAATTCTCCAGTAATTCGATTGGTCAGACGATTGAAGCCAGAATTGATCAAAACCCCATTCTGGTCAAAATAATTGGCGTTGTAGTTTAGCGTCAGATTGTTCAAACCGCCAGAGATACCAATATTGTAGTTTTGGATTGCGGCATTGTCATTTTGAACATCCCCTACAAAATCCGAATCATACTCTAAGGCTCTAGGGTTGAAGAAAAACACCAAAGGATCGCGTCCTAGCGCTTCGAGCCTTACCTCCTCTGCATACAACTGTTGTGTCGCATTCATCAAAGGAGTACCAGAGGTAATATTTTGCACCCCGGCATAAGCACTAAAATCAACCTTCATTTGACCGGCCACCCCACGCTTGGTAGTAATCAAGATTACGCCATTAGAAGCACGGGTACCGTAGATAGAGGCGGCGGCTCCGTCCTTAAGGATGTCCACAGACTTGATTTGCTCGGGTGCGATATTTGGATTACCCTCATAAGGAATCCCATCGACCACATAAAGCGGCCCTAAAGCATTAGAATTGATCGATCCCAAGCCGCGGATTTGGACATTAGCGGCATCACCAGGGCGACCACTGCTCGCTTGGATATTTACGCCTGCAACCATCCCTTGCAAGGCAGCTCCTAAATCTGCTGTGGCAGTTTGGGCGATGGTTTCTTCGCCCACATTGACTACTGCCCCAGTAACTTCTTTTTTCTTTTGGGTCCCGTAACCTACTAAAACGACTTCCTCTAAAGTAGATACATTTTGTGTCAAGATTACGTCAATCTTAGTTTGCTCTCCTACGAGGACTTCCAGATCATCATATCCATAGTAGCTAAAGACCAAGACATCTGCTGATTTTGCTTCAATGGAATAGGTTCCCGTTTCATTGGTAAGGGCTCCTTTGGTGCCTCCTTTGATTTTGACGGCAGCTCCTGCGAGCACATCGCCATCTCCACTCACTACCCCAGTTATTACATTTTGGGCGTGAGCAAAGCGGAGGCTACAAATGAGTAAACACAGCACAAGGATTAACTTCGCATTGCGCTGAGTAATAGTAGTTTGTTTCATAAATTAGCTAGTTAGTTACGCACAACCAATATTGTATATCTACACTAGAGCGCAGAAAATGAGGTATAGACAAAAACTTGACAGCCGCCGCTTTTACCTAGATTCTAGCTGGCTCAAAAAGCCAAGCGTTGTCCTTCGACTATCTCTTTCGTCTCGCTTCGGGTCTTTTTAGGGTTTACTGCTGCGCAGAACGCTTAACTTTGATTTGAATAAGCGTTCTGCGCAGCAGTAAATGCCCTAGAAAAGGCAGAAAACAAGGTCAGTAGGTATCCCAGAGGTTAAACTATTCTTTAAAAAAAGAGGCGGTAAAGACCTCCTCATCCGTGATCAGGCGTAAGCTGTAGTAGCCGGGCAAGAGGGAACTAACATCAAGACTAATGGAATCGTAATGATCTTCTAGCCCTGAAATCGGTAATTTCTGTCCCAAGGGATTTATGATTTCTAGGGCGTAAGAGTCCCGCAAAGGCTCTCCGACAATATTTAGGGTTTCGGTAGAGGGGTTGGGGTAAACCCCAAATCCTCCGCTTGGTTTTGGGGCATCTACCGGTTTATATACTCTCACCCAATCCACCTGAAAGGTATTGTTTTGGCTATTACCCATCTCTTCGGCCGTGGGAGTCAAACCTTGCTTGGCTCGCCAAGTTTGATCCTCGGTATTGATGATAATATCCATAGGCTTACTCAAGCCCGTCCTTGTGTCATGAGTCGGATCTCCTTGATTGGTGGCATTGGTATGATATACGGGATCGATTTGTGCTTTGCCGGAGCGGGTCCGCACAAGGCGTCCATCCACATAATACTCTAGATGCCAAGGATCACGCCAATAAACGCCAATGCGATGAAAGCCATCGCTCCAGATAGTAGTACCATCGGTATAAAAACTACCTTCATCGCTGGGCTGCCAATCGGTAAAAGGGTTACGGATAAAGACATGATGACTCAGGTGTAATCTTTTGTTACTAAACCACGGATTGTGCCAGCGGCTGCTACCATATGCTTCACAAATATCAATTTCTTGGGTATCGTCAGCACTAAGGAGCCACACGTCCGAAGCTAAAACCGACTTCATGATCTTTACCCTAGTTTCGATATAAACCGGATACTGTACTCTTTGAGTGGAAGTAACGCAACCTAAATAAGTTTTCGCGACTTTTTGCCCAGCTAGATTCATGGAATCGCCGGCTACCCTGCTAGAACGGATTTGCATCTTGCCATCGGCTACAGATACATTTTCTCGCTTCCAAAAGGTGGGGGCTGGCCCCGTCCAGCCATTGTGATAAAAATTGGTCCATTTGCCTCCAATGGTATCAACCGCTGATGTAGCGACTGATTCATAGTTAAAATCATCCGATACTTCTGCGCGTAATTGCCAAATTTTTCCTGCCCCAGGATTTGCAGGTATGGGTACGCCTTCCCAATCCTGCGCATAGGTTTGGCAAAATGAAAGAATTATTAAGAGTGGTAAAAGTCCTTTTTTCATATTGTTTTTTTATGCTCAAAAAGTGCATAAAAGGACTTTACTTCTCCTAAAATCGACCATAGATAAAAACTGACATTTGCTACCAGTTGGTAAAAGAGCCATCTTCTTTTCTTAAATGAGGCACTTCTGCTGGCTCAAATTTGTGGGTCAGTGCTAGTTCCTCATCAAACTCCACTCCCAAACCAGGGGTATCAGCCACCTTATAACGGGTACCGTCTAGCCGAGGCTGGGTGGGATAAAATCGAGGATCATCATTGCCACTTTGCTCGGCGGGCGTATTGACTTGCTCCAACCAATTAAAATTGGGACAAGCTGCAGCAAGATGGATAGAAGCAGCCGTGCAAATGGGTCCTAGCGGATTATGGGGCATCAAATCTATATAATGACTTTCGGCCATGGCGGCCACTTTCATAGCTTCAGTTAGGCCTCCCACATTGCAAACATCTAGCCTGACAAATTGAGTCAAGTTTTGCTCAATATAAGGGGCAAATTGCCATTTGCTGGCAAATTCTTCGCCAATGGCGAAAGGAAGGTTCACCATACTACGCAAAGCCTTGTAAGCCTGAGGAGATTCATCACGGATAGGTTCTTCGATAAAGTCAAGCGTTCCCGAAGGGAGTCTCTGTAAAAAAGAAACGGTCTCGGGCACCGACAAGCGATGATGATAATCAATTCCAATGGTAATAGCGGGACCACAAAGCTGCCGTAAGGCTTGCATCCATTCTGCCATTTGATAAATCGACGCTCTGGGCTCGAAGGTATTGGCGGGTTGCGCTTTTTCGTATTCAGCCGGTGCCAAGCGGAGTACCTGCCAACCGCTTTTGAGTAATATTTTGGCTTTATCCAAAAGTTCCTCGCGCGAAGCAAAGCGCAGAGAAGCAAAGCAATCCACATAGTCTCTTTGCTTACCGCCCAACAATTCATAGACGGGAATCCCGTAGGCCTTGCCTTTAATATCGTAGAGAGCGATATCAATAGCCGATATCGCGGCCGTCAAAACCCGACCTCCTTCAAAATATTGGCTGCGATACATTTCCTGCCAGAGCGCCCCAATTTGTCGCGGATCTCTCCCCTGCAAAAAGGGCGCAAAATGCCTTATGGTGCCCATCACGGCCCATTCCCGTGTCGAGAGGCCAGAAGCCCCCCAGCCGTAAATCCCCTCCTGATCAGTCTCTACCTTTACGACCAATTGACTACCCTCTTTGATCCGGATGGGATAGGTTTTGATTTGTGTGATTTTCATAGGACTTAGCTAATTAGGACTTGGTCGGTAAATTCGCGGATTTATTGCAAAATATTCTATTATGATCGGCTCAACAAAAACTAGACATGTTCAGCTTTTTTACGCTGTTTTAGTATCATAAGGAGGATTTCAAAATCAGTCTCCCTACTCCCCTCTTGCAAATAGCCTCCTTATGCAGAAAACTAGCAACAAACGCTATCATATCTTGGCCTTGGTTTTTATCACGGTTGTGATCAACTATTTGGATCGAAGTAATATTTCAGTAGCGGCTTTTGCCCTCAGCGATGAGTTGAACCTATCGAGTGTGCAAATGGGTTTGATTTTTTCTGCTTTTGCGTGGACCTATTCTGCCCTGCAAATTCCAGGGGGGATTTTGGTAGATTATATTCGTCCTCGCATTCTCTACCCCATTATTTTAACCCTATGGTCGCTGGCTACTTTGCTCCAAGGATTTATTAGCTCCCTCTGGGGCTTTATCGGCAGTAGAGCTGCAATTGGAGTATTTGAAGCACCTTCCTATCCTGCCAACAATAAAATCGTCAGCGCGTGGTTTCCCGAACAAGAGCGGGCTAGTGCCATTGCGATCTACACTTCCGGCCAATTTATTGGGCTGGCTTTTCTTACCCCAGTCTTGGTTTTGATCCAGAGCTATCTCGGTTGGCGGGGTCTATTTATTGTCTCAGGCCTCATCGGTATCCTCTGGGCGCTGGTATGGTATTTGGCTTATCGCGATCCGCAGCGGCACCCCAAAGTCAGCCAAGCAGAGCTGGATTATATTGCTGAGGGGGGCGCTATCATCGAAAAACCAAAAGCGCAGGCCCCTAAAGCAAAATTGACTGGGAGAGATTTGGCTTTAGCCTTTGGCAATCGTAAGCTTTGGGGTGTTTATATAGGGCAGTTTTGCTTAGGATCGCTCTTTGTCTTTTTTCTCACTTGGTTTCCTACCTATTTAGTCAAATATCGAGGCCTAGACTTCATTCAATCCGGCTTTTTGGCCTCCTTACCTTTTGTAGCGGCTTTTGTTGGAGTGCTGCTTTCAGGTTTCATTTCCGATGCGATGGTCCGCCGTGGTTTTAGTGATGAAAAAGCCCGCAAGGGCCCCATACTGATGGGTATGCTGCTTTCTATGAGTATTATTGGGGCCAACTATACTGAAAGTACCTTTTGGATCATTTTCTTCCTTTCCGTGGCCTTTCTTGGCAATGGCTTGGCCTCGATTACTTGGGTCTTTGTCTCGCTACTCGCACCTAAAGAACTCATCGGCTTGATTGGCGGGGTCTTTAATTTTATCGGTGGTCTATCGGGAGCCTTAACACCTATCATCATAGGATATCTGGTAGAGGAAGGCAATTTTGCACCTGCTTTGTTTTATATCGCGGCGCTGGCTTTTCTGGGATTATGTAGCTATCTGTTTTTGATTGGTAAAGTGGAGCGTATTACCCGTCATTGAGCGAGTGAGCTTTCGTTTTTGGGGGTATAAATTACTTTTACTGCTTCGCAGAACGCTTGTTTCTTAATGGCACAATCTTTTCGATCCTTGTCGAGAACTAGTTAATTTTTCACCGCCCGATAGCTCGGAAAGCTTATATTCATTTACAGAGAGAAGCGTTCTGCACAGCAGCTATCCCCCACAAAAAAGCTACTGAAGCAGCATTCGCTTAACGACGGTCTTATCTCCCACCCTAAAGCGCACAAAATAAAGGCCTGCAGGCTTATCCTTTAGCGCTATCGTATTGCTCATGCTCACTAAGCGTTTTTGAGAAATCATCTTACCCATGGCATCAAAAATCTTCATCTCAACTGCTTCATTTAGCGGTGGAATTTCAACTTTAAAACTTCCCTGATTGGGATTAGGGAAGAGACGAATCTGTGCTAAGAATTCGTCTTCTATGTTTGTAGGGAAACTGATGCCAACATTTTCTTTACGACAGCTAAAAAGGATAGAATCTACCGCAAGGGCTTCAATCATGACCCTGAGGCTATAAACTTGGCCAACAACAGGCACTACAGGGCAAATCATCGCGATTGTCTGGGTTCCAAAACCTGGGGAGACGCTGAGGGTCCCAGTCCCGACTATGCTATCATTACTATCGAGCAGTTGCATGACCAAATCTGATGCGTAAGCCGTCGAATAACTAAGCGGCACATTTATCAGGGTATCTTGAGCTAAGCTGGCAGGCAAAAAGTTACAGTTGGTGTTCGTATTGAAGTTGGTTACAACATGGATGACGCTCGTGTCTGCTAGACCACTGCTAGGATGGGTTGCAATGACATGTGTCGTACCTGCCAGATTTGCGGTAAGCATGGCACTGCTATCAATTGATACCACATTGGGGTCCTCTACGGTCCAGATGATGGTTTGATCGCTGGCATTGATGGGAGCTAATTCGGCTTGCATTTGCAATTGCTGAGCGGGATTGAGCGTAAAACTATCTGGCAAAATCCTCAAACTACTGAGCGCAATCGTAGGTAAAGAATCAACCACCTCGATTAAACTCATCGCACTCAAATTGCCATTGCTAGTGCTCGCTGTGATCATCGCATTGCCGAGCATCAGGCCAGTAACTACGCCTAAGCTGTCAACAGTAGCGATGCTAGGATCGCTTGAGGACCAAATGAGACTGGGATCAGTGGCCGTTATTGGCAAGATGGTGGGTATTAAACGGTAGGACGTATTGGGCAAGATGGCTTGTGTAGCGGGTACCAAGGAGAGTGAAGTAGGGGCTACGCTATCCGAACGCATGACCGCATCGCTATGATTGTAAACTCGAATGGCCATACTGCTGATATAGCCTCCCTGATCCTTAAATTGTACGCTAATTTCATTGTCAGTTTGTAGATAGTAAAAAGGGATCGGTACTTCGATCACCCCAAACCAACTATCTCGTGTTAGTTGATCATAGCCCATATAATTGTCAGGTACAGCAATCTCAAAGCCGTTAATTTTGACTGTTGGTTGCAAGCTTTTGCCATGATCGCGGCCTAAGCCTAGGCGTAAAACGGCTTCTCCCTGCATCTCCTTGTCTATGTTATTGATCTCAAATTTGTTTTCAGCATAGGGGATGATGGGTACGAGATAGCGGTCAGCGTAGTATTTGGTTTCGGCTACCAATTCATCTACCAAAAGGCTGTTTTGATAAGTGTACTCAATGACCGCCGAGCCCTCTGCGCCAATCATCAGGCTGTCAAGGCTAGAGTAGTTATTTTCATCAAGCATGGGAGTATTGCTCAGCGAATCCAAATAAAGATGCTTGACTTTTATATTTTGTAGGAGATTGTTTTGGCGTTCAACGCAGTTGAGCAACACCGTAGTATCGTGAAAGTTGAGATTATTGAGGATAAGGTACAACTTATTGCCATCGACAAAGGCGTTGGTTTGGATGTCAGGATCGGTGCTGCGGCTATCAATGCGCGTCCCCTTGACCTCGGACCATAACTGATAAAATTTGACAAACTCCGTATAAACCCAATGGTTACCCGTCTGTCCTGGTAACTCTTTATTTTGCCTCATTAGGCGCCAAGGATAAGGATCTCCATCGTCTTGGCGTCCCCATTCGGCTTTGACGATAATAAAGGGGATAGCGGACAAAATATGCTGCGGTCTCTCCGAGAACGCCAATAACATAGACGTCATCGACTTAATGCTCATCCAATCGCGATATGGACTCCAAGGGTCAGCTTCTAAGGTCAAGGCTCTACCCCCATATTCGGAGATTACCAGGGGCTTGATCTCGTTAAATGAAAGCTGGGTGTAATGGTCCAACATGTCGAGCGTTGCTTCCATATTGCTGCCCCGTCTAAGCACGGGTTGGTTTCCCCAAGAAAGGTTGAAATCGTAGAAATGGATCGACCAAAAATCCATTTTATCCCCTGACATATCAATAAATAGTTTCCAGCGCTCATGCCAACGCTGAAAGTCATCTTCTTCAAAATTAGGAAAGGCGGCCGTATAACCACCTATTAAGACATTGGCATTTTGCGCTCTGATGGCATCGGCAGCTTCATTATGAAAGCTAAAGATTTCAGCTGGTGTCTTGTCGCCCACCGTAACAAACTCATAAAGCGGCTCATTCATGATCTCCACAAAGGCAGGTTCAGGTTGGCCATTACCGCCAAAAAATTCATTGACAAAACGACCCATATATTCACCAGCAGCAGTACCATTGGCAATCGTCCAACCTTGGCCAGTGGGAGTCCCGTCTGGATAAAAGGGTCTTTGCTGGGCGCCAATTACCAACTCATTGCGGACTTCATAAGGGTGCAGACTACTTTGATTGGCGTAGTTGTTCCGCACATTTTGGCCAAAGCTGGCAATATCAGTACTATCAGCAAAACCAGGTCGATTGGGATCTTCTCCTACCTGATTGAGATAATAGGAAATCGGGCCCGTATTGCGCCCCATGTAGACATCTAAGTCGTTAAGAAAGGTGTCCCTTAGATTGGTGAAATTTTGAAAATGATTGCCATTGGACCATTCTGACTCCGGAGTACTCGCATGGATTTTGAGCATCCGCTTACGATTAAAAGTATCGATTCCTCCGACACTGTGTTTGAAGTTGGGATGCACATCTACAGTAATTTGCGCAAATGCAAAAGAGGAGAAAAGGAGCAAAAACAGCAGGAAACTAAATCTCATGAGTGAAAAGCCTAAGGGGTGGAAACCCAATTGAAGCAAATGCAATCGCTTTCCCAAGGAGAGGGTATAGACAAAAACTAACACCACTGCGAAAAGCTCAATCCAAGCGTTCTCCGCAGGAGTAGGTCCAATAACAACTGAGCTAAGTAAAGTTTCATTTCTTCCTGCGGAGAACGCTCATTTAGATATATTTAACTATACAAAAACTGAACATACCCCCTCTTTGCTGACATAATGAAGGGGAATATCGATATTGAGCAGTTTCGTCTTGACTTAGCCTATAAATAATCACTATTACTATGTATCGTCTATTACTTGCATCATTTAGCCTTTGTCTAGTGAGCTTTTTCTTTGCCTGTGAATCCCTCCAAAAAGAGCAGCAGGTCCAAAACGAGGGGGGATTTCCTTTTGTCTTACCTAAGGAAAAACCTAATCGGGAAATGAGTGCAGCCATGCATCGAAATTATGACGCTTATCCCGCTCCTCGTCCTGAAGACAACGAGTTGTACTCGCGATTTAGATATACAGAGCTCAAGGGCTTTGATTATAATGGTGGTGATGGTACCATTTCGAGACGAGACCCTTCTAAGATCATCAAGGCCAATGGCAAATACTATGTTTGGTACACTCATCGCAGTACCCCTACTCCTCCCCAAGGAGCAAAAAATAGCAACGATACTATTCCTTCCGCGGACTGGGATTTGGCAGAGATATGGTACGCTACTAGTAAAGATGGCATCAATTGGGAGGAACAAGGTGTCGCTATTCCTCGTC
Organism: Bacteroidota bacterium; assembly: GCA_039024315.1. Taxonomy (GTDB): domain Bacteria; phylum Bacteroidota; class Bacteroidia; order J057; family J057; genus JBCAWW01. The sequence continues at coordinate 6,290 of JBCCQN010000144.1, read as the reverse complement.
CGCCTAAGCCAGACTTAGGTTGGCGCTCTGTTTCGACCACTGATATTTTGGTTTGGGAAGGCAAGTATTATCTCTATTATCAAGGATTTATGGAAGCGAGTGGCAAACGTGGCGATGACTGCCCTGTAGGGGTTTCCTATGCAGATTCTCCTGACGGCCCTTGGACGCCCCACAAAGAGATTGTCATCCCCAATGGTGCAGAAGGGGAATGGGACCAGTATTCTATCCACGATCCTTATCCTTTGATTTACAAGGACAAAATCTACCTCTATTATAAGTCAGACTTTGATGGTGATCCTCGGTTGGTGCGGATGCAAGGCCTGGCGATTGCCGACAACCCATTGGGACCATTTGAAAAGCACCCTCTTAATCCGGTTATCACTTCAGGGCACGAAACCACGATGTTTCCCTTTAAAGGAGGGATCGCTGCTCTCGTGATCAAAGATGGAAACGAACACTTTACAGTCCAGTATGCTGAGGATGGGGTCAACTTTGAAATTGCTTCTATCACCAGTTTGATGCCTGTAGCGGCTGGACCTTATGTAGCCGATGCCTTTACCAATACCACAGACGGTCGGGGTATCAGTTGGGGATTAGCTCATGTCACCAATGCCACTACTAGAGACAAAAATCATGCGGTCTTATTGCGCTTTGACTGCGACCTGAGTCTGGACTTTCACGACCCTGCGATGAAAATGCATTCTAATGTCTATGAGATCAAACCCGCTGATTACTATCGCTTTGGTTTGAACAAAAATCAGAAAGACCGCATCGCTAAAGAAACCCTCAAATGATATTTACTAGTCCAGAAAAAGTTGAGGTAAGAACAAAGATAATTGCGGAAAAAGGGTAACTAAAGCCAACACAATCAGGCTTACCAATAGGAAAGGGAGGCTCGCTCGGCTGACCTTTCCTATTGATATTTTTCCAATGCTAGCAGCCACAAAAAGGCACACCCCAACGGGCGGAGTCGTGAGCCCTATGATCAGGTTTAAAACGGCAATGACCGCAAAATGAATAGGATCTACGCCAACGCTAACCGCTACTTTTAGTAACAAAGGAAACAAAATCAGGAGGGCGGCAATGGTCTCCATAAAGGTACCGACAAAGATCAAAAGTAGATTGATCAAGAGCAGCACAAGATATTTGTTTTGAGTAAAGTTGAGGATCTCACTAGAAATAAGCTGCGGGATTTGTTCGACGATGAGGATCCAACCAAATAAATTGGCAAAACCGATCAACACCATCAGCGAAGCTGAAGTTTTCATCGAATCCAACACGATTTTAGCAATATTCCGGAGCTTTAGCTTTTTGTAAACCACCACTCCAATTAGCAGGGCATATAGCACTGCAATGATGGAGGCTTCCGTCGGAGTAAATATGCCGCCGATGATCCCAAACAAGATGATGATCGTCATCAATAAGGCCCAAAAGGTATCCATAAACCCACGTAGTAGCTGGCGAAGGTTGCTGCGTTCATGCTTGGGGTAGCGTTCTCGAATAGAGATATAATAAGCGAGCCCCATCATCCCAAAGCCCAGTAAAAACCCAGGAATCGCTCCTGCGAGGAAAAGCTTTCCTACCGACAAACCACTCAAGGTAGCGGCAATGATCATAGGCACACTAGGTGGGATAATCGGTCCGACAGTGGAAGAAGCTGCTGTTACCGCACAAGAAAATGCCTCGTCATAGCCCTCCTTTTTCATAGCAGGAATCATCACTGAGCCGATGCTAGCAGTATCTGATACGGCAGTGCCTGAGATTCCAGCAAACAGCATTGAAGCGCCAATATTGACTAGCGCCAGTCCCCCTCGAATATGACCAAAGAGGTGATTACAGAAAGCAATGATTTTTTCGGTCAGACCGCCATGATTCATAAGATTACCGGCCAAAATAAAACCCGGCACACTCAACAAGACAAAGACATCAATACCCGAGTACATCTTCATCGGAATCACCACAATCGGCGTCCCGCTCATCAATATGTACACCAAACAAGCCAGTCCCAAAGCAAAGGCAATCGGAAAACGAAACACCAAACTCACCACAAATACCAAGAGCAAAATCCAAATCATGATTGGGGAGATTTAAGTTTTTCGATCAGCATCAGACAAGCATAATAAGCAATAGAGGCCGCTAGTATGAACATACTCCCAAAAGCGAGGGACATCTGCAGGTTCATGCTCGGTGCTAATTCGGCCTGCCCCCTGATAATAAAGGGTATCGTATAAGCGGCCATCAGGCCAAACAAAATCAATATCAAGAGAGGAATGAGCACCAAAACAAGTTTTTGGACTCCCGCGCTCATTTTGTCAAAAAACAGATCTAAATGCACATAATATTGCTCTTTAAAAGCTAATCCAGCGGCAAAGGAGGTCGCATAAATAAAAAACAAGCGGGAAGCTTCCTCCGTCCAAGGCGGGGTATTGGCAAGAAAAAAACGGGCAAAAATTTGCAAGGCTACACTTCCAATCAGGGCTAAGGTACTCAACAAGGTCCCATATTGGAGAAATTTGGTAATATATTTTTCCATTGTTTAGCGGTGTCTTGTGTTGACAAAGTCCTGATAAACGGCTTGCATAGCTGGAGAAAGACTTTTATATATCGCCTCTTGGCATTGAGCCGCAAAAGCGCTTTTATCTACTTCGATAAACTCCATCCCTTTTTGTTGTAGGGCCTGCTGGATGCTTTTTTCTTGTTCCAAGAACAGTTGATGTTCATATGCTTGCATATCCAAAGCCGCCTTCAAGAAGATCTCTTTTAGCTCTTCTGGCAAGCGCTGAAATTGTTTTTCCCCAATCACCGGATAGCTCCAACTCATGACATGCTCGGTAAGGATGACATACTTTTGTACCTCAGCAAAGCCAGCAGTTAATATCAGGCTAAAAGGATTTTCCTGAGCTTCGATGGTGCCTTGTTGCAAAGAAGTAAATACCTCCGAAAAGGCCATAGGGGTAGGTTTCGCTCCCATCGCACTCCAAGCCGTCACAAAAGTAGGCACTGAGGGTACTCGCACAATCAAACCTTGTAAGTCCTCTGGTTTGAAAATAGCTCGATTACTTGTCAATTGACGTGGCCCACGCTCAAAAGTCGCCACTGGCCGTAAACCCGTTTTGGCCAGGATTTCGGATTTTATGCGTTCTCCAAGGGGGCCATTCAGCAATAAATCCTTGTCTAAGCTATCTCTCAACAAAAAAGGCATCTCACAAAAAGCTGCTATTTCAATCCAATTACTGAGCAGGGAAGCAGTTACCGTCATATCTATAACCTCAGCTTGAATAAGTCGAATTGATTCTAGCTCCTTCGCAAGTTGCTCAGAAGGATAGATCTCTACGCTTATCCTCCCCGAGGAACGTTCATGCAAAATTTGATCAAAATATTGAAAAGCTTTAAACCAAGTATGATCTTCATTAGCCCAAAGGCTGACTCTAAACAAATATTCAGGTTCTCTCTTTTGTTCGCAGCCCAAAACAAACAGCATGCAACACAGAATAATGAGAGATAGCTTAAGTTGTTTCATGCGAGTCTCGGATTAGAGCTTAGAATTCGAATATACTTTTAATATAGTTATGAGATTGCTTTGTAGAGTCCTGAGCGGGGATTTGTCTAGTTAATATTTGCCATTTTCGCGCGATATAAAGTCCTAGGAATTTTTTGACGAAGGATAAAATATGTCCCTGTCTAGTTATTGTCCAGTGAATTTATGCATCTGTCTAAAGAAAAATATCCTAATTGTCATCGTTCATAAGGCTTATTACTGCTAAGCCACCTATATTAAAGATTTACTACTACTATGCATGCTTTTTCGGAAAAGGATTTAGAACGTTTAGGAATTACTGACCCTAAGCATCTAAGTGCCGCCTCTCGCCGAGCCTTAAATTGGCCAAAGATCGGCAATGAATGGTTTTGTGAGTTTGAAGTATTTGATCTCAAAGGTGATTTAGCTTACGAAGAAGGGGTAGTAAGACGCGACCCAAGCGCAATCATTCAGATAGAAGGCAAATACTATGTTTGGTACACCAAAGGAGTGGGTGGTACCCAAGGCTTTGGGGGGCCTCCCGAAAATCGGGTTTTCCCATGGGATTTGTGCGACATTTGGTATGCTAGTTCCGAAGATGGCTGGACTTGGCAAGAAGAAGGCATAGCCATTGGCAGAGGACCAGCTGGCGATTATGACGACCGCTCTGTATTCACTACCGAAATATTTGTTCACGAAGGAATATATTATCTAGTCTATCAGACCGTCAAATTTCCTTATACCATTCGAGTCAAAAATCAAATCGGGATTGCCTGGTCAAATTCACCTCATGGTCCATGGACCAAAAGCAAAACGCCTATCCTGAGTCCTGCTGACAATGGTATTTGGCAGGGAGAAGCAGACAATCGATTTAATGTTGAGAAAAAGGGAGACTTTGATAGCCACAAAGTGCACGACCCTTGCCTTCTTTATTACAATGATAAATTTTACCTCTACTACAAAGGAGAACAAATGGGGGAAGAAATCACCTTCGGTGGACGCCAAATCAGGCATGGGGTAGCCATTGCCGAGCACCCATTAGGCCCCTATGTCAAATCAAAATATAATCCTATCTCCAATAGTGGGCACGAGATATGCGTCTGGCCTTATAATGGCGGAATTTCTTCCTTAATCACCACGGATGGCCCTGAGAAAAACACCCTCCAATGGGCCGCTGATGGTGTCAATTTTGAAATTCAATCGGTTATCAAAGGCGCCCCACATGCTATTGGACTTAATCGTTCGCTGGATAGCGAGCAAAACCCATTAGCCATCCTTAAATGGGGGCTCACCCATCAATATCGCACTGAAGAGTATCAATATATTCGTCGTTTTCATGGTCGCAGGGTAACCACCCATGTCGCCAAAGGAGAATCGGCCAAAACTAAGGACTAAATTTTTATATGAAAGCAGCATATTATACTAAAAAAGGCCAATTTGAGGTCGCCCAAAACGAAGTCGTTAGCCCTCAAGAAGGAGAGGTGAGACTTGAAGTTGCCTATTGCGGCGTTTGTGGCACTGATGTCCACATCTTTCATGGAGTCATGGATCAACGTATTCAACCCCCTCAAGTAGTCGGGCATGAGGCCTCTGCCGTAGTGGCAGAAATCGGAGCAGGCGTCGATAATGTCCAAGTAGGAGACAAAGTAGCCGTTAGGCCGCTTCGCTTTGGCGAAGCCCATCCCTTTGACAAAGGGCACGCACATGTGGGCAAAAATCTACAATTTATTGGTATCGATAGCGCTGGCGCCTTTCAGGAAAGCTGGACTGTTCCTGCTTATACTTTGCATAAATTACCCGATAATCTATCCTTGGAGCATGGGGCTTTCATTGAGCCACTCGCGGTAGCCTGTCATGACGTGAAGGTCGGTCGTGTCCAAGCCGGTGAAAACTGTCTGGTTATGGGGGGAGGTCCTATCGGTACTCTCATTGCTTATGTGCTCAAAGCCAAAAGTGCCAATGTTTTTATTTCTGAAGTCAACGAAACCCGTATTGCCATGCTCCAAAATCTTGGCTTTACAGTGATCAATCCGGTTACTGAAGACCTAGTCAATCGCATATCGGCCTTAACAGATACCGCAATGATCGATTGCCTTTTTGAAGTTTCCGGTTCTCAAGCTGCTGTTCTCTCTATGACAGAGGTGGTCAATGCGCGTTCACGCATCGTCATGGTAGCCATTCATGGCGGCGGTCCTCGCGAGATTGACTTGTTCAAATTTTTCTGGTCAGAAATAGAATTACTAGGAGCCAGACTTTACCAGGAAGAAGATTATGAGGAGGCCATCCAAATCGCAGCCTCTGGCCAAATTCCTTTTGCCCAACTTATCACCAAAGTCAGTGGACTCACTCAAATTCAATCTGTATTTGAAGAAATCGATAATAACCCTGCTGGCATGAAGTATCTGATCAATTGTCAAGCTTAATCAATCCTACATCAATGAATATTCTAGATAGTTTTAGCCTGCAAGGCAAAGTCGCCTTAGTTACAGGCTGCAAACGTGGCATTGGCAAGGCGATGGCCATTGGTTTAGCCGAGGCAGGTGCGGATATTATTGGGGTTTCAGCTTCGCTGGAACGCTCAGGTAGTGCCGTAGCGGCTGATGTTGAGGCCTTGGGCCGTAGCTTTACGGCCTATCAATGCGACTTTTCCGACCGCAAGGCGGTTTATGAGTTCATCGCTAGCGTTAAAACGGCTCACCCTCAAATAGATATTCTCGTCAACAATGCAGGAACCATCCTCCGCAAACCGGCCATCGAGCATCCAGATGAGTAT
>JBCCQN010000143.1:0-20787 GCA_039024315.1 Bacteroidota bacterium | reverse complement strand
GTCTCTCCACTCAGCTTTGATACGTTTGTGTTGATAAAGCTCAGAAGTGGATTCATGCTTAAGATTACTTAGATGCTGAAGACTAGATTGCCTTAATATAAGCCAAACTGATCCCAGAATTAAGTCCACCAGACACAAAAGGACTCCTTTCAGCTCCATTACCTAAGCCTTGACGACTCAAACCCAGTCTTAGCAAGCTAGCACTGATATTGAGCATAGCATCATTGGGAAGCGCAATAGCTAGGCCCGGAGCCAAAGCCAAGGAAGTAGAACCCGTAGGCGTGTTTTGGGGAGAACCATTTTCCGGGACATTCTGAGCGCGGCCTCTATTCAAGGAAATTTGTGTTTTGACAAAAGGCTGAACGGCATTGCCTCTACCCGCGCTAGGATAGAAAAAGGCTTCCACTTGAGTTGATAGGCTAAGGCTATTTGACCGAAAGACAGAGGCGTCATTATCAAAAAAGGAGCGGCTCCCACCAACGCCTATCCCCAGCCCAAGGGCCAGATTTTCACTCACAAAATATTGTCCCACGACTCCAATGCCCCCGCTCAAAAAACGATTGCCTTCCCGTAGGCTAAAAGAAAGATCACTATCTGTCCCGACATACAATCCACCGGCTGCGTTTTGGGTAGGGAAGCTGCCTGCATTTTGGGCAAAGAGACTGGCGAGACTGCAAATAAATACGACTAATAAGGAAAGGGCTTTCATCTTGATTGAGTTAGATTTTTGGGTTCGCCTTTTGCGAACGCTCAATCAAGTATGCCTTTCCTTGGTGCTAGGTTAACAAATCTAGGTTTTTACCCCTTCGCGGAACGCTTATCCCTTACGCGACAAGGCAATGCCTTGTCGCTAAACTTGCCCCCGATTTCATTTCGAGCGAGCGCAGCGACGAGAAATCTCCTTTCTGCCATTTGTAATTACAATTTGCCGGAAAGGAGATTTCTCGTCGGCCCGACTATCGGGCCTCTGTCGAAATGATTCATCCAACGGATGGTATCTATAGCGACGCAAAATGTTGCGTCGCTACGTCAAAATATCTTTGACCACCTTACCGTGTACATCGGTCAATCTAAAGCGGCGACCCTGAAACTTATAGGTCAGGCGCTCATGGTCGATGCCTAGTAGGTGCATAAGCGTAGCTTGGAAATCATGTACATGCACCGGATTCTCAGCGATATTATAGCTGAAATCATCCGTCATGCCATAGTGATAGCCCGGCTTCACCCCACCGCCAGCCATCCAAAGCGAGAAGCAGCGAGGGTGGTGGTCACGACCATAATTGGTTTTGGTCAATTTGCCTTGGGAGTAACTGGTGCGCCCAAATTCTCCGCCCCAAATGACTAAGGTATCTTCTAATAAACCGCGTTGCTTGAGGTCGTAAACCAAGGCCGCAGAGGCTTGATCAGTCTCTTTACACTGGGTGCGAATCGCATTAGGGAGATTGCCATGCTGGTCCCAACCCTGATGATAAAGCTGAATAAATTTGACACCGCGTTCCGCAAGGCGGCGGGCTAACAAACAGTTGGCGGCAAAAGTGCCAGGAGTGCGAGAATCTTCCCCATAAAGATCATAGATATGATCCGGCTCACCTGAAACATCCATGGTCTCGGGCACAGAGGTCTGCATGCGATAAGCCATCTCGTATTGGGCAATCCGCGCTTGGATTTCGGCATCCTGCTCCTCCGCATAACGCATCTCTTGCAATTGCTTGAGATAGTCCAATTGACGCTTGCGATCAGCGCCGCTCATGCCACCCGGATTAGAAAGATAGAGTACCGCATCTTTGCCTGAGCGAAACTGTACCCCCTGATGCTGGGAAGGCAAGAAGCCATTGCCCCAGAGTCGACCGTAAAGGGGCTGACCATATTTATCTTTGGTTACCAGCACACAAAAAGCCGGTAAATTTTCATTTTCCGTACCTAGGCCATAGCTCAACCAAGAACCAATCGAAGGTCTGCCGGGAAACTGGGAACCCGTCTGAATGAAGGTCGCTGCCGGATCATGATTGATGGCCTCGGTATACATCGAGCGAACGATACAGAGTTCATCCGCGATCTTGGCCGTGTAGGGGAGGAGTTCACTGATCCACTGCCCACTTTGCCCGTGCTGCTTAAACTCAAAATGCGAACCGGCCATTGGCAAGGTCTTTTGTCCTGCCGACATGCCCGTAAGACGCTGTTTACCGATGACAGACTCCGGCAATTCCTCGCCATTGCGTTGCTGCAAAATAGGCTTCGGATCAAAAAGATCAATCTGAGAAGGGCCACCGCTTTGGAAGAGGTAAATTACTCTCTTGGCCTTGGGAGCAAAGTGAGGGGAACCCATAATTCCGTTGGTCGGATCGCCAAGGGGGTTAGCCATTAGCTGGCCAGGACTCATGAGAGAACCCAAAGCCAAAGCACCTAGGCCCAAGCTGGTTTTATTGAGAAAGTCGCGACGACTGTATTGCTGTTCGTAATTTCCGCAGTGCATGTTTATCGGCTATAATAGGCATCATCCATATTCAAAATCGTACTACAGACTACCGCGAGGGCAGCCGTTTCGCTGAGGTTCAATGACTCATCGCGCTTGGCTTCTCCGATGCTCAGGAGCTTTTTGGCTTCTGTGGGATTCTTGGCAAAGCGTGAGGCTTCTGTTTCATACTGCTGGCGCAGAACGCTCAACTCTTTATCGGTGGGTTGGCGGCCCGTACTCAGTCTAAACGCCATGGCGATTTGGTCTGAGCGTTCGGCGAGGCCGGTCAACTGCACACGCTCGGCCATCACTCTAGCCGCCTCTACATATTGAGGATCATTGAGCAAGACCAGCGCTTGCAAAGGCGTGTTGGTGTTTTCTCGCTGGATGGTACAAACGCTACGATCCGGCGCATCGAAGGCAGACATACTCGGTGGCGGTGAAGTACGACGGATAAAGGTGTACATGCCGCGGCGATATAGGTCTTCGCCCGTATCTTCTTTATAGTTGAGGAGGACGTGAGAGAAGCTACCTTTTTCGATCCACAGCCCCTTGGGTTGATAAGGTTTGACGCTTTCGCCGCCGATCTTACGATTGAGCAGTCCACTGGCCGCGAGTGCATTGTCGCGAATCATTTCTGCGGGCAGACGATAGCGAGGGCCTCTAGCTAATAGGTCGTTGTTAGGATCTTCAATCGGTAAGTCCTGACGGGTACGCGAATCCTGGCGATAGGTCGCAGACATTACCATGGTTTTGACAAGATGCTTGACATCCCAACCACTATCCATGAAATCCATAGCCAACCAATCAAGTAACTCTGGATGGGAAGGAAGCGCGCCTTGATTGCCAAAATCATCAGGGGTACGGACCAAACCTAGACCGAAAATCATTTGCCAATATCGGTTGACCGTAACGCGTGAGGTGAGCGGATTTTCCTTACTCATGATCCACTGAGCGAGGCCGAGTCGGTTGTTGGGGAGTCCTTCGGAGAACGCTTGTACCGCGGCAGGAGTGCCTGCTTCTACTCTTTCAGTGGGCTCATCATAATTGCCGCGATTGAGGACAAAGGTGGCGCGTGGGGTCGGCATCTCCTCCATTACCATGATTTCAGGCAAGGTATCATTGATGGATTCACGCTCTTTGCGTAAGGCTATGAGTTCCTCCGCGAGGGATTGATACGCGTCAGAATACTGTAGCAAATAGTGGCGAAGAGCATTTTCGCGATTTGCGATCAGTTCATTTTTGCTTTCTGCTTCTTGGTATAAGGCGTTGATTTCCAGTTCGCTTAGTTCTCGCTCATAGAGCTTTAGCTCGTCCATGCTGCCTTTAAAGATTCCGTACTCACCAGTGAAGGTTCGGTAGGCCTTAGCGATTCTGATAGAACGAGGCGTGCGCAAGTGAGTGGCCGAGGTCAAGGGGTAAATACTGCGACTAAGGCGGTCGAACTCGACTTCTGTTGCTAGCAGTTTGCCATTGAGATAAAGCTTTGCTCCCTCCGCTTTCCCAGAGCCATCATAGCTAAAAGCCACATGCTCCCATTGATCTTTCTGGATGGACTGGGTACCTGATATCTGTAAATAGTTGTCAGGCAAATTACTGATGAGGCGTAAAGACGGACGACTTAGCGAGTCAAGGTAAAACTCCCAGCCGCGCCAGAAATTATTTTTTTCACCGGCATTGCCCATGATGGTTTGAGGTTCGCCATCTTTTTCGGTCTTGACCCATACGCTGGCCGCAAAGCCTTCCCATGATTCGAAGTCGCCCCTTTCGATGAGGTAGACTTGTTCGTAATCATCATCAAAGCGAAGGGCCTTGCCCACTTTACCCTCGACGATTTCTATCTCTCCGGTATAGGTGGTATAAGCCTTACGGTCCACAATATTATCGCTTTCTTTGGAAAGGCTTCTCCCTTTACCAATTTTGTCCATCGCGAGCTCTGCGACTAAGCCCTTTTTGAGAGGTAGGCGTTTAGGATTGATGGCCTCAAGAAAGTCAGATTTGGCTTTAACCTCCTCTTCGGTAAGCTTTTGGCGTTGTTCGCGTTCTGCGATTGCTTGGTTGAGTTCCGCGAGGCGGGCCTCTGTATCAGCGTGAGGCAATGCTAGCATCGGACCATAATTGCCGTCGTCTCCGGTCATGCCGAGCTCCTTCACATTGTTGAAGAAGGCGGTCATTTGATAGTATTCCTTTTGAGAGATGGGGTCAAACTTATGGTCATGACATTGGGCGCATTCCATGGTCAGACCGAGGAAAGCGGTAGCCGTGGTATTGGCGCGGTCAAAGACATATTTGAGACGAAACTCTTCGTCTACCACGCCCCCTTCTGCGGTCATGGGATGATTGCGGTGAAAAGCCGTGGCCAGAATTTGTTCTTTGGTGGCATTGGGCATGAGGTCTCCAGCAAGCTGCCACGTAACGAACTGATCGTAGGAAAGATTCTCGTTGAAGGCTTTGATCACCCAATCCCGCCAAGGCCAGCTATTGCGCCAGCCGTCGGCATGCATACCGTGTGAATCAGCGTAACGAGCCACGTCCATCCACTCCATGGCTAAGCGTTCTCCGTAGGAGTCCGAAGCCAAAAGACGGTCCACTACTTTTTCGTAGGCATCTGGGCTATCATCTGCGATGAACGCATCTATCTCTTCTAGGCTAGGAGGCAGGCCAGTAAGGTCGAAGGTAACACGACGCAGGATACGTTCCTTTTCCGCGGCGGGACTGGGGGCTATGTTTTGACGATCAAGGCTTTGTAGCACAAAATTGTCAATCGGATTTTGTACCCAGTCGGCTTGCTTGACGCTGGGCGGTTCGATTGGTTCTAGAGGAATAAAGGACCAGTGTTGCTTCCATTCGGCACCTTGGTCGATCCACTTGTTGATAAGGGCGATCTCGTACTCGTCCAATGATAAATTGGATTCTGGTGGCGGCATGAGCAGCTCTGGATCTTCATGGCGCATGCGGTGAAAAACCGCACTCTTGCTAAGATTACCGGGCACGATGGCATGGCCTTGAGATTCGGTCAGGGCGGCAAAAGCCCCTTCTTCAGTATCTAGGCGAAGGCCCGCTTCGCGTTTGTTTTCGTCTGGGCCGTGGCAGGAGTAGCAGCGGTCGGAGAGTAGTGGCTTGATATGGTAGTTAAAATCTACCTTTTCGGGTAATCGGGCCAGTACATCTGGGTCTTCACTGATAGGAGGGCCACAAGCGGCCAAGCAAACAGTGAGCCCCAGCAAGGCCCCTAAGTAGCGATTCATAGTCCGGATTTTGGATTAGATAATATACGAAGTTCTAGGGATAGGGGGTAATATTTAAGTTTGATAACGGTTTCATTAATAGATGAGGCTCAGAAAGCGCGGATGTGGCTGGAAGCAGACAAGAAAATTGACTTACATTTACGGGAGTAATAATGACAAAACTATGAAGACGCAGGCAGAGTATTATGAGCAGCACAAAGGTCTGACAGATGAGAAGTTGCTTTATGAGTTAAGAGGTCTTAATGCCTATTTTATGGTGCGAGAAAATGGGTATAAGGGTCCTACGAGGCCTGATGCGGCGGATGAAAAGCGAGCCTTGGAGCAGATTTTGGCAGAGCGAGGCCTTGAAAATCCCGGGATGCAATTTGGAGATTTGATGAGATTAGAGTTACCGCCGGAAGTAGGGGGTACCCCAGAAGGAGAAAGACCTACTCGCTCTCAAGAAAAACCGCTAAAGTCCAGTTTTCTTGACCAAAAGACAGATGTAAAGAAAGAATTTCTCAACAAGGGGGTTCTGCAAATTATCTTTGGGGTGATACTGACTATTGTTGGGATAGGCTTAAGTGCAGATATGAAGGGCTACTTTTTTTATGGTGCCATTGTGGGGGGGCTTGCGATGCTCGTAGTGGGCATAATGAACGTGTCCTCTTATCAAAAGTTTAAGTAATCGGATGGTCTATGACGAGCGTTTGCACGAGTTAAGTAAGGCATCTCATCCACTCAAGGTCTTGAGGATTGAGCCTAGGCAGTCTTTGCAAGAGCTTGTCCGTGGCTACTATGTACTTAAAGCTACCAAGTCTAGTGCTCCCTTGGGACAATGGTACCTCTTGCCCGACAATAGCCCTTACCTAATTTTTTATCTACTCGCAAAAGGAGATTCGATAGTACCCGCTTGGTCTTTGGTGGGGCCTCGCTCAAGGCATAAAATTATCAGGCGCTATAATCGTCTGTTTAGCTTTATTTGTGCCTTCAGGCCAGGTGGCTTAAGACCTCTTATAGACCTACCTTTGTCTGCACTAAGGGATCAAACCATAGCCGTAAGGGAGTTATTTCCCCAAGAGTATGAGGCTACATTTGAACAATTGACGCAGTACGCTTTACAAAACGAGCTCACTGCCTTCGTCGCTAGTCTTGAAACATTTTTGCTACACTCGATAAAAAAAGATTCAAGGGATACACATTTTGCGATTCAAGCCTTTTGCCAATATTGGCAGCGGCCAAAGCCCTCACCCAAAATAGCCGTCATAGCCAAAGATTTGGGATACTCAGAGCGACAATTGCGCAATCTGACCCAAAACCACATAGGGCACTCACCCAAAAGAATCAGCCAAATCATCCGCTTTACACACTCCTTGCAGCATTATGGCGCTCAGGCAGCTTGGGCTTCTATCGCTTATGCCTCAGGCTATTACGATCAATCACATATGATCGCCGAATACCATAAAATGGTTGGGCTAAGCCCCGAGCGCCTTTTTTCCTAGATTGCCGATTTTTCCAATACATCTTCTTTTTCAGGCAATACTTTTGCAGAAAAAGTTATGAAAATTCTTATCCTCTTTAGCTTACTGCTTTCCTCCTGCGGGAATCATTTTCAAACACCAGAAATCGAAATCACAACCAAAAACAATAGCGAACGTGAACAAAAAGTCGCGGCTTTGTTAGCTGAGGTGTTGGCGGAATACGACCTGAGTAAATGGGCTTTTACCCATAAAGTGATTATCGAACAAAAAGCGATCCCTCACAGTCATCCAGTCTTGACCCTTAGTACCCGCTCTACAGATAAAATAGATTTGATGAGTGTTTATCTGCATGAACAAATCCATTGGTATGTTGACAAATATCCCGAAGCGGAAAAGAATGCCATCAATACTTTTAAAGCAAAGTATAAGGATGTGCCATATAAAAATAAAGCTGGCGCTCGGAGCGAGTACTCGACCTACTTACATCTGATTGTTTGTTATCTCGAATATCAATCCATGATTGCTCTCATTGGCCGCCAAAAGGCCAAGCAACTCATGTGGAACCAGACGCATTATACCTGGATATACAATAAAGTTGTCGAAGAAGAAGCTTATATTGGTCAAATCGTGCAGGCAAATGGCTTTGATTTGTTAGATTAATTTCATGCCGGCATGTGAAATTTAGGGACTTATCTAGTCCATTTAATGTACCTTCTAAATTCAATAACCATGAAAAGATGCTATCTTATCGCATGCCTATGCATTTGCTTTAATCTCACCTTTGGACAAGAACAAGCACTCCTGTCTCAAGCGGAGGGACCCCGTATTATCAAATCTTTTGAAAGTCCAACTCACAGTAATATGGACCTTGCCTTTGACGGTAAATATCTCTGGGAGGTTTCGGCGGCTGGTTATATCTTCAAAATTTCAACCGAAGATGGCCATCTAATCAAGAAGATAGAAATTGACACGGATTATGGAGCGGGTTTGGCCTTTGACGGGGAGCATCTTTGGTATTCGGATCGCCACCAACACAAATTAGTGCAGATAGACACGGCGCGAGGCGAAATCCTCAAGGAGTTTGACATGGGGAAGAGACCCCTCGGTGGTTTGAGTTGGGTCAACTCAGTTTTATGGCTCAACAGTAATCAAGAAAATAGTGGGGTGGGAGATACTACTTTCCAGGTCTCTGCGGTTACGGGGGAGATCATTTCTTATTTTCTTCCCTTCGGGGAACAACCTACCGGTCTCGCTTCGGATGGCATCTCTGTATGGACCTCTGATAACAAAAAAGACATGATCTACCGCCTTGATATCAACACCCGTGCGGTGATTGATTCGCTCAAAGCCCCTGGTGGCGAGTATCCCAATGGCCTTGCCTTTGATGGTCGCTATATCTGGAGTTCTAACAATCAGGAAGATTCGATTTACCAGATAGATTTTGGCTATAGCCTGCTTTCCAGTACCGTAAATCCTGCAGTAATGGAGCAAATCTCAGTCTATCCAAACCCTTCGGCAGGAGAATTTATCTTTGAGCAGCCAAGTGAAGCCAATCAGCAGATTCTTGATATCAGAGTGTTCAACGCGACGGGCAGTACCCTCAGTCAAACGCAAATGGATCCCTTTGGTCGGGCGATGATTGACTTGAGTAATTACAGCGCGGGAGTTTATTATTATTCGATCATTAGCGAAGGGCAGCTGTTGCAAACCGGTAAATTGGTCAAGCAATAATCGTCAAAAAAAATTATCGGTACGATCCGTAGGGGCGCAAAATTTTGCGCCCCTACAATTTTATAAATGGAAGATTTCGCATCTATAGGACAGAAATAAGCGTTCCGCGTCCCGAAAGCTTTCGGGAGTAAACCTCAAAACAATCTGCCTACTCAATACTATCTACTTTCTACTAATTCAAAGGCATCGGTAGCGACGAGCGCTCTCGCTTCTCTTTACCTCCTAAGCGGAAGCCCAAACTCAGCTCATGGGTGGGACCAAAGAATGCGAAATTGACATCCGAGAGATAATGATCATACTGATAGGATAATTGGACGGGGCCTAAGGTGGTGCCAAGCCCTAAGGCAAAACGAATCTCGGGCTGATACCAAGTGATAAACTGAAATTTTTGCATTTCTAAAGCGAGGCCCAACATATACATATTGTCCACATCACTTCGCCTTTGGTAGTGGGCCAGTGGACTCAGACTAAAAAACCCAATCGGAATTCTTACCCCAGTGGTAGCAGCGTATAAAGTGCCCGGATATGATTCGCCTACCTCGACAAAAGCCCTTCCTTGCAAATGCCTTGCACTGGCCGAAAGGAAAAATAAACGATTGTAATAAAGCAATCCCGCATTGAAGTCTGCAATCGGAAAATGCTCAAATCCTGAAGTTGGGGATGGGATGAACATGCCCGTTTGCGGATCAATCTGGTCTGGAAAACGGAGCTTGTTATAATTGATCGTGCGGAGATTTAGTCCTCCCGATACACCGGCTCTTAAAAAGTGCTTTTCCCCCAACTGGAACTCCTTCGCAATATGCAAATGGTGATTGGAGACGATAAAGCCAGTCAAACTCAAGTCGTATTGGCTATTTATGCCTAGGCCCCAGCCCTTGGACAAAGCTTGGTCAAATGCAATGCCCCCCTGTTGACGATGACCCGCTATATTGACCCACTGGGCGCGATATTGAGCCATCACATAACCTGTACCTTGGCTGCCAGCCAAGGCTGGGTTGAGTTGGAGACGATTAGCAAAGATTTGGCCGTAAAAGGGCACTTGAGCGTAAGCCTGCGTCGAGGCGAAAACGACCAAGAGCGCCAAAAAATAAAATCTGTATGGTGTTTTCATTTTGATAAGGTAACATTTGATTGCGTAATTGAAAATACCAAAACTCTCCCCCCATGGCAAAAAGAAGTTCCATCTTTGATATGATCGGTCCGGTTATGATTGGCCCCTCTAGTTCGCATACTGCTGGCGTGGCTCGTATTGGTCGTATCGCTCGCCACCTTTTGGGTGCGCAAGCTCAAAAACTGTCGATTACCTTTTACAATAGTTTTGCTCGAACCTATGAAGGCCACGGCAGCGACCGCGCCATTTTGGCGGGTCTGATGGATATGATGCCCGATGACGAAAGGATCCGTGATGCCTATGAGCATGCCGAAAAAGTGGGCCTAGCCTTCAAAATGAAGGCCGTCAGCAATGCCTCCGCCTTGCACCCTAACTCTATCCGCCTCAAGATGGAGGACGAACACCGCAAGCTCAATGTACTCGGCGTCTCGCTAGGTGGCGGCTTGGTCGCCATCCGTGAGATTGATAAGTATCCCTGCGATTTTTCAGGCGACCACATCACTTTGGTGGTGACGGCCGAAGACAAGCACGGTAGTATCGCATTCATCGCCAATGTGATCGCCCATGATCAGTGCAATATCGCTACCATGTCTGTCAACCGTAGCGCCAAAAATGGGGAAGCCAAATTGGTGATTGAGCTTGACTCAGATCTCAGTCCGCTGACTTTGCAATATCTCGAAAGCCTCTATTGGGTCAAGGACGTGATTTGTCTCGATTTGTTGGAAAAGAAGGAGAGTTAGCCCCATCCTCCTCACCGAATCTCTGCCACCCTTTGGTTTCGCTCTACCACTGATTTGCTTGGAGGGGCATAATTGTAGATTTTTAGGCCGTCAAATAAGACTACCGCCAACCTCATCATTATGACTTTTCGGACTTTTTGCCTTTGCTTCGCTTTACTTTTGTTGGTGATGCCTGCTCAATCGCAGAACGCTGATCTCTGGGACTTACAGCGCTGTTTGGATTTTGCTGCCAACAATAACCTTCGTTTGCAGCAAGCTGGGCTCAATGTGCAGTCTGCCGAACTCAGCCTCAAGCAAGCACAAAACAATCGCCTCCCCAACGCCAATGCTTTTGTCTCAGCCCGAAACAGCTTTGGTTTTAGCATTGACCCGGTAACGGACCAGTTTACCACCCAAGGAATTTTCTCGCTATCTCCGAGCTTGAGCTCAAACGTTACGATTTATAATGGCTTTCGCCTCAAAAATCTGATCAGACAATCTGAGGTGGATCTACTCGCCAGTCAGAGCGATCTCGATAATAATAAAATTACCTTGATCCTCAACATTGCGACGGCCTATCTGCAGGTCCTTTCTGACTATGAGACTTTGGAGAGTGCGCGCATACAGCTAGTCTCTACTCAGGAGCAACGCGATCGTACGGCTAAGCTAGTAAAAGCCGGTTCACTGGCTCAGGCGGACCTTTTGCAACTTGAATCGCAAATTGCGACCCAAGAGCGTACCGTGGTAAATGCAGAAAACTCCCTCGATATCTCCTACCTCAATCTTCGCAGTATCATGAACCTGCCCGCAGATGAGGAGTTTGAGATTCAGCGACCAGAATTGGCACCGCCCACGGAAGTTAATTTGCCGACCCTATCTGAGATCATCAACTATGCACAAAATACTCAGCCTTCTGTAGAAGCCGCTGATCTTCGCATCCGAAGTGCCCAGATCAATCAAGCGGTGGCGCAAGCCGGTAAGTTACCTTCTTTGAGTGCTGGTGCGGGCATGGGTACTGGTTATACCAGTGGTTTAGTAATTGGCGGTGAGCCAGTTTCTTTAGCCGACCAGTTTTCTCGTCAGTTTGGGGGTAACGTTGGCCTTAGCCTCAATGTGCCTATCTACAACCGTGGTCAAAATGAAACCAATATCCAACAAGCAAAGATTGGCATCGAAAACGCCCAACTTAATGCGGATATCGTGCGTCAGGACTTGCAGGTGACCATTCAACAATCTTATGTGGATGTTGAAAATGCGTATTCCAGTTACGTCTCTATAGAACGCCAGATTGAGGCTTTGGATTTGACTTTCCAAAACACCGAAAAACAGTTCAATCTTGGCCTGGTCAACTCGGTTGATTATCTCGTAGCTCAAAACAATCTTAACCAGGCTCGCTTTGACTTAGTGCGGACCAAATATATTTACTTCTTCCGTCGTAAAGTCTTGGACTTTTACATGGGTAAACCGATAACTTTCTAAATTTGGCTCGCTAATAAGCGTCAATCTATGTTACTACACAAGCTTTCTTACACTCAAACGTTTGGCCTCATAGCCCTATACCTGATCCTTTCCGCTTGCGGGAAGCCTAAAACTGGGGTGATGGTCGAAAGCGCTGAAAAGCGTGATATCTATTCACGGGTTACTGAGTCTGGGGTGATTCAGCCTACTATCGAAGTGCCCGTGGCGCCAGATGTTTCAGGAGAAGTAGTTTTCATTGCCGTTCAAGAGGGCATGAAAGTCAAAAAAGGAGACCTTTTGATGACGATTCGTCCAGATGACTATAAAGCCCAATTAGAGCAGGCGCAAGCAGCGGTCAACCGTTCGCAAGCAGCCTATCTTCAGGCCAAAGCCAATGCCGAGCAGGCCAAGGCTACTCTATTGCAAGACTCCGTAGCCCTCAAGCGGACCGAACAGCTTTTCAAAGAGAAAGTCGTCTCCCAGGTTGATTTGGAAAACGCCCAATTGCGTTTCAATGTCTCAAAATCTCAGTATGAGGCTTCTCGCTTCAATGTGCAGTCTTCTTATTATGCCGTACGTAGCGCCGATGCCTCCAAAAAGCAAGCCCGCCAAAACCTAGATCGGACCAATATCTATGCATCTATGGATGGTACTATCACCCTCCTCAATGCAGAGGTAGGCCAAAGAGTAGTCGGTACAGGTATGATGTCGGGTTCGGAAATCCTTAAGATTGCAGACCTCTCTAGTATGGAGGTAGTGGTCGAAATCAACGAAAATGATATCGTCAATGTGAGCCTCGGTGACTCTGCTCAAGTAGAAGTCGATGCCTTTCCAGATGAGAAATTTTATGGCAAGGTGACAGAAATTGCTTACTCCGCCACGGTCGCGGGAGTCGCCTCTACCGATCAGGTTACAAATTTTGAAGTCAAGGTGATGGTTGATCCCACTTCCTATCGCAACCGCGGTTTAGCCCCTGGCAACGAATTGAAGCCCTCAAATGAAAGCCCTTTTCGGCCCGGTATGTCATCTCTGATTGAGATCTTTACCCGCAATTCGGAGGGAGTTGTTACGGTGCCGATTCAAGCAGTAACCTTGCGTCAACCCAAGGAGGACAAAGATGCTGATCCCGAGGAGGTCGTGTTCCGTTATACGGATGGTAAAGTACAAAGAGTCAAAGTACTTACGGGTATCTCTGATGATAAGTATATCGAAATTGCTGAAGGTTTAGATGTTGATGATCAAGTGGTAGTGGGCCCTTATTCGATTTTGACCAAAACGCTCCAAGATAGTGCGAGCGTGCGCATCCGTAGAGATCGGGCTGAAGCCGGAGCAGCGGCAGGTGGCCAATAAGTTAAGTAGCTAGACAATAGTATTCAGTATTAAGATTAGGACAATTGGACTATATGGTTCAGCAGAACCTTCTCTCTCGGTACTACATACTTTTTACTCTGTACTTAAAAAAAAGCCGGCTATCTCAGAGGATAGCCGGCTTTTTTGTGTTTTGCTATGACTAGAAGCGAGCCGCAACGGCATCCCAGTTGATGACGTTGAAAAAGGCCGTGATATAGTCAGGACGACGGTTTTGGTAGTTGAGGTAGTAAGCGTGCTCCCAAACATCAAGCCCCAATAGAGGCGTTCCTTGCTCGTCCGCAACATCCATCAAAGGATTGTCTTGGTTAGGGGTAGAAGTAACGGCTACACTACCATCAGCTTTCTTGATCAACCAAGCCC
This sequence comes from Bacteroidota bacterium, assembly GCA_039024315.1. Classification (GTDB taxonomy): domain Bacteria; phylum Bacteroidota; class Bacteroidia; order J057; family J057; genus JBCAWW01. The sequence continues at coordinate 6,874 of JBCCQN010000143.1, read as the reverse complement.
AACCAGAACCAAAGCGAGTAGCCGCTGCTTTCGCAAAAGCTTCTTTAAAGCCATCGTAAGAACCAAATGCGGCATTGATCGCATCACCTAAAGCACCGCTAGGCTCGCCACCACCATTGGGGCTCATGATTTGCCAAAAGAGATCGTGATTGTAGTATCCACCACCATTGTTGCGGATTGCACCGCTAGCAGGGGATGCTAAAAGTTCTTCGATGCTCTTATCTGCATGTTCAGTGCCTTCGATAGCGGCGTTTAGCTTGTTTGTATAACCATTGTGATGCTTGCCATGGTGAATTTCCATGGTACGTGCGTCAATATGTGGCTCTAGCGCGTCGTGCGCGTAAGGTAACTCGGGGAGTGAAAATGCCATAGTGCTATAGATTATAAAAAATGAAAAAATGTGATTGTGTATTGAACCAAAGTTCACCACTAAGCTAACAAGGATTCAACAAAAATGTTCCTTTGTTGATGACTGGAAAAGTAGAAAATTGCCGATTAGGAGGCATTTGTTTGGGAGAGTTGTGATTTTTAGTGTTGGAACAGTGTTTGCCTCTCTTACCGACCTCATTGTCCTCGCTTTGAAAAAAATATCAAAAAGCTTTTCAAGCTCCGCTTTCAAGTCTTAGAAAGACGCTCGATAGGCAATAAATAAATTGCGACCTGGGGCAGAGATCCGCGAAGAAAAGGGTCGATAATGCTGATCCATGAGGTTTTCGCAACCTAGTTGAAGTTGGTGGCCATTTTTGAGTCTATACGTTCCCCGCAGGGTGAAAATAACCCAAGAAGGCCAACCATCTTCGGTCGCGAACTCAGCATTACCCTCATCTCTTGGACTATAGCGATCTAGTCTTTTCCAGCCCTGATAGGGAACGCTTAGTTCTGCCTGAAAGCGGCCGTTTGCATATTGCAAAGCACCCCTGCCAAAGATCGGCGGGATATGATCTAGGGGGACAGCATTGCTCAAATCCTGCCCATAGGTGTAGGTGAGGCTATGTGTGAGCTTCCAGTCAGCCCATTTAATCCATGCATTGGCACTAGCTCCTACTATGCGAGCTCGACCCGCGTTGACATTCATTTGGACTTGGCTCAGGACCCCTTCATACAGTATTGCGGAGGCGCCATTGTAGCTTGCTGTTCGCAGAACGATAGCGTCTCTATACCAAGTATGCCAGCCGATCAATTCGATCATAGCGGATTTGCCAAAGCGCTTGCTCAGACTAAGTTCTAGATTGTAGGTAGTCTCGGGTTTAAGCTCAGGATTGGGCACCACTACATTGCCGGGTTGGCTGTCAAATACCTTCGCAATATCATCTAGGTTAGGTGCACGGAAGCCTGTACCAGCGATGGTGGAAAAGCGAAAGTCAGCTGGGAGCTTGAATACGACCCCTAAATTCCCGCTAAGCGAACTGTTGTTTTGGCGGATTTCATTAAAAGGGAAGCGATAAAAGCTCGTATCCACAAATTGCGAATGGAGCTTTACTTGATTAAAGCGAAGTCCTTCGGTCAGAATGATCCGATTGTTGATTTCCCAGCGATGCGTAAAGTAGGCTGCGGCACTTAGCCAATCGGTACCCCCATCAGGATAGCGAGTATCCAAGGCTAAGCGTTCTCCAGAGGAGATCTCCTCCTGAAAAGCACTAGAGTTGACGCGGTTATAGGCAAAGTCCAGTCCATAGGCTAGCTCATGTACCGATGCTAGGGTCTTGGTCAAATTGAGGTTGAGACTCCCGACCTTGACATCTTCGATGCGGTGATTGCGCAAGGACTCTCCCACCACCCGATTGATGCGGCTCTCTTCGAGATCTTGCCCCGCAACGATCAAGTCTAGTTGATCATAAAAAGGAGTGGCTTGGTAAACGGAGAGGTGATAAGAGAGCAAAGCGCGCTTTTGCGGACCATAATACCATTCGGCATAGCGAAGACTACTGTCCCGCATTTGAGTCAACCGGTCAAAACGATTGATATTGGTGGAGGTCGAGTATTGAAATTGGAGCTGATGCTTGACCTTGGGAGAAGGAACAAACAATAGCTTTTGGGTAAAATCCAGCTGACCGTAGGCAGTGGAAACCATTTGCTCAGGTGAGAAATTGGTCTTCAAAAAATCTTGTCCTCCAATGGGATCGATATAATTAGGGCGAAGCCCCCAGTCTGGATAGTCTAAATATTCTCTTTGGCCTACCCGTAAATCGCCAAAACGATTGAGACTGATGCTGGTCAAACTGGCCCATTTCCGAAAGCCAAAATTGATGTCGCTATGTAAGCTCAAAGCCCGATTGGCATGATGATAGCGCGCAAAATGTTGACTCTTGATTTCGTTTTCCTCTTTACTGGCCAGCTCAGGCCTACGGGTATAAAAATGTATCACTCCTCCCAAGGCATCGCTGCCATAAATCACAGAGCCCGGCCCAAACATCACCTCCGTACGCTCAATCATAGCTGGGTCAAGGGTGATAACATTTTGCAAATGCCCAGAACGATAAATGGCGTTGTTCATCCTGATGCCATCTACTACCAGCAGGACCTTATTGGCTTCAAAGCCGCGTAAGTTGGGACTCCCTCCGCCTTGCTGACTTTTTTGCACGAAGACTTGTCCGTTTTGACCCAGCAGATCGGCAGAAGTTTGGGGATTGCTTAAGGCAATATCTTGAGCCTTGATCACTTGGATCTGATGTGGGATATCCGACTTACGTTCAAGGTGTCGATTGGCGATAAATATCACCTCTTCCGCATCAAAGGAGTAGTGCTCGAGAAGAATAATATATTCAGCCATTTTGGCTTCTTTGATGGAAACTACTTTCTCGGCGTATTCTGGATGCTCTAGTTTAATTTTGGCTGTTTGGGCGAGTTGAGATTCAGAAAATTGACATCGACCCTGCTCCGTAAGCCCACTGGCAAAGACTTCATCTTCCTGATTCAATAGCTCCACCCTGGCATTCTCGATAGCTTTAAAGCTGCTCAAATCACGGACGGCGATATAGGTGTTTTGCGCTGAGAGAGTAGGGGAGAGGCAGACCCAAAGCAAAATAAGGGCATAGCAACATCTTGCTAGCCTAGAATCGAACCCATTATTTATACGATTAGCTTGCTTCATGGATTGTCGTTCCAGCCATCATCTTCGGTTGCTGGAATACCGCGGCGCTGGTTCTGGACGGTTTCTTTAAACACAAAAGTGACCATCTCGATGCTAATTCTGGCGCCACGGGTAGGATCATTGATCACCTGACAAATAAAGGTGCGGCTTCCTACGGGAAAGTTAAAAGTCTGATTGACGCCGTAGCTGCTGATTTTCTCCCGAAAGGTACTTTCAAAACCGGCGGCAAAACTGCTATAGGCTTCATTTTCAAAGTAAACCTTATGTAGCATCGCGCAAGCTTCTTCGGTCCAAAAATCGACCTCATTTTGCACCAGTTTGGCATCTATCAATAAGCCAAAGCGTATATGATGCCTCAGGCAACCGTCTTGGGTAATAACGAGCAAACGATAATTATCGATGCGTGCCATTTCGATTCGACTTTGGGCATTCCATTTATGATCGCCAAAAAAGGGATTATAGCGCTCGATGACAGGCTCAAGATTATTCAAATCTAGGCGACAGTCTTCTCGATTTTGAGCAGATAAGAGGCTCAAACAAAAGATTGATAGGCAAAGCAGGCCAAAGCGAATCATAGCCTTAAAGATACGCAAGATATTTGAAGGTCCCGCTTATTTTGAGGGTAGTAATTACTGCTTCGCAGAACGCTAGTGTCGGGCTAAAATCCGTCTTTAAAATGAAGATTTAAATGCCTTCCTGTCAGCCCTCCCGATAGCTATCGGGATGAAGGGGACGTTTGACGGAAGGGGGATGATTCAATCTCTTGCTTCGCAGAACGCATATTCCTAAATGACAAAAGCTATGAGATTTTACCGCTAAAAAGTTTATATAGAAGCAGCTAGCAAAGCATGCCAAAAGCTCAATATGAAAGACAATCGTTCAAGGATAATAGAAAAGATTTTTGCGGCTCGAAATGAGCAAGGCCTGTGGAAAACGATCCCTAAATCTCATCCCTATTATCCCGATTATTTGCATTACGTGCCCAATTATCAGGCTTCGCTCTGGACGCTGCTTCTGCTAGCAGAGCTACAGTGTGATCCCAAGGACGAAAGAGTCAAAAAACCGCTACAAGCGGTCAAAGACCACTTATTCGATGAATCATACGGCATATACTCTTTGCAAGAGGATCATTTTCCCATCCCCTGTCTCAATGGTAATCTGCTGTTTCTTGATTGCTATTTCAATGGAGAGCCGGACGAAAGGAGTCAGCGCCTCTTACAATTCTTTATTAAAAATCAGCGCTTTGACGATGGGAAGTACGAGACCCCTAAAAACCAATTTTGCACCAATACCAGTTGCTACGGCAAGCATACTTGCTATTGGGGCGTGGTCAAATTACTTAAAGGAATCTCGTTCATTCCTCAGGCCCACCGGAATGAAGAGATCCTCGAGTTGAGAGATAAATGTATTGCCTTCATTTTGAAGCATAAAGTATGCTTCAGCTCTCGTAATCCGAGCAAAATCATGATCAAGAAACTGGATCTGCTGACCTTCCCTAATTTCTACAAAGGTGATTTCCTCGAAATCTTGTGGCTGCTTAAGCGAGAGAGGATTCAATCTGAATTGCTTACTCCTGCGCTGGCGCTCTTAAAATCGAAACAGCTAGACAATGGAGCATGGTCACTTGAACGAAAGATGAGCAATATGGTAGTTTCTGTGGGGCAAGTAAATCAAGTGAATCAATTTGTTTCCGAGCGTGCGACCGAGGTACTGGCTTTCTATGAAAATTCGTTAAGCTTGTAGAAGCACCCCACTTCAGCGCTCAATACCCTATCAAATACCTTATGTACCTAAGCAATTGGCTCTCGACCGAGGCTTTTAAAAAGCACGCTATTTTATTCATCTTTCTTCTGGTCCAGTTGGCTCTTGTAAATGGCCAGTCAGCAAAGTCGATCAAAACGGAAGAACTAAGCTTCAAAAGCAAAGGCGTAAGTCTAGTGGGGACTCTCCATAAACCCCAAGATGCTCATGCTGCGATCGTCATCGTGCACGGTTCCGGTCAGGAGCCACGCATGAATGAGTTTGCTTCTCTGCTCGCTCAAAGCGGCATAATTGTACTCACCTATGATAAGCGCGGAGTGGGCGCATCAGGAGGCGTTTATGTAGGGCCAGAAGTTGGGACCAATAATATTGACTCCACTAATCTCAACCTGCTGGCAAAAGACGCGAGTGCTGCGGTCAAGCTTTTGCACCAGCAAAATGAAGATCTACCCATCGGTTTGCTAGGATTTAGTCAAGCCGGCTGGATCATCCCCATCGCCACCAAGCTAAATCCCGAAGTGGATTTTATGGTTTTGTTTAGTTGCCCCTTAATTAATACCCTTGAGCAGTTACGATTTCAATTTTATACCAATGGCAGAACAGACTTCTGGGAAAATCATACTGAAGCTGAGGCTCGCGAGCATATCCAAAATGATCCAGACAGGTATCAATTTATTGCTACAGATCCGATGCTTAGTCTCCATCAGCTTGCTACCCCAGGTCTATGGATTTTTGGCGGTAAGGATATCCAAATTCCCGCTAGCCTTTGTATCGAGAAACTCAATATCCTAAAGGCTGAGGGCAAGCCATTTGAATATACCCTCTTTGCCAACTTGGGGCATAATACTGCTTTTGCTGAGGATAGTATGCCTGTTGAAATAGCGGTCCAATGGATCCGTAGCAAAAGCTTAACTTTAAAGGAGTAGAGCTAGATACTGGAGCATTTTTTTTACCGTTCCCACCCTCAGGACCTGCTAGCTTTACTACAAGCCAAAAACTAGCGTATCGAAACCGTCGAAATTCATATTGTGCCTAAGCTGCTCACAGCCGTTCGATTGAAAGAATACGGTGTGGGTATCTTTATGGCCGCCTCGACCAAATCCGCCTTCAAAAAAGCTATCAAAAAACAGTTTGTGGCGGTAGATGGTATCCTTGCCAATACTGCTACTTTCCTTTATGGCGGGGAGACAATAAAATTGTCCATACCCGAGGAGAACAAGCCCAAGAAAGCGCTAATTTTTCCGCTCAAAGTGCTATTTGAAGACGACTATTTAGCTGCTATCCATAAGCCAGCCGGAATACTCGTCAGCGGCAATAAGTTCATGACGATTACCAATGCTTTGCCGCAAAATCTTCAAGTCAGCAAGCAGCCTGATGCCACGAAGCCTTATCCGGTCCACCGCTTAGATTATGCCACTACAGGCATCTTGTTAGCCGGAAAAACGAGCACCAGCATCCGCTTACTCAATGGCTTATTTGAGGATAAAGTCATCAACAAAACCTACTATGCCATCAACATCGGAGAGATGGCCAAAGAGAGGAATATCAATTCTGCGATTGATGGCAAAGCCGCGGAAACAGATTTCCAAGTCATTGCTTCTGTTGCCTCTCCAAGGTTTGGCCAACTCAATTTGGTGAAGCTAATGCCCAAAACAGGCCGGAGACATCAATTGCGCATACATCTGGCAGGCATGGACAATCCGATCCTAGGGGATAAAGATTACGGTATCGAGCATCTCATCCTTAAAGGCAAGGGGATGTATTTGCATGCCTATTCCCTAAGCTTTAAGCATCCTATTACAGGCGAAAAACTCGTGCTTAAGGATGAACTGCCGGTAAGATTTCAAAAGATTTTTCCCGAGCTAGGGGAGGGGCTTTGAGGTTTACTCCCGAAAGCTTTCGCATTCGCGTCAAGCTAAGGGATTATTCAGCGAAAAAGTGGTAAAAAATCATGTTCTGATGGTGTCATGCCCACCCCTGGCCCCTCCCAAGAGGGGAAATTCGCAAGCGAATCGATAGATT
>JBCCQN010000142.1:0-21079 GCA_039024315.1 Bacteroidota bacterium | reverse complement strand
GTAATTTTTGCAAACTTTTGCGAGCCCTAAAGATCAATCCTTCGACTGATGCGAGACTCATTTCCATGACTTCTGCCACTTCTTGATAGCTGAGGCCATCGACTTTATTAAGTGTAAAAGCTACCCGTTGTTTGTCCGAGAGCTTTTCTATAGCCCAAAACAAAACTTGAGCACGCTCTTTGTTTTCAAGCTCGACTCCAGGGTGAACAAAGCGACTGGCCGCTTCTGTTTCGACCACCTCACCGCGTTCGGCTTGGAAAAAGGCCCAGCGCTTTTTGCGTTTCTTTTTACGGATCAGCTCCAGCGACTTATTGACCGAGATACGGTAAAGCCAAGTACCAAGCTGTGCGTCCGCTCTAAAGTTGCCAATAGAGCGAAAGGCCTCCACAAACACCTCCTGCGCCAAATCTTCGGCCTCCTCCTCCGACTGTATCATTCCCAGGCAGGTATTATATACCTGTTGCTGGTAGAGTTCTACCAGTTCCTGGAACGCCTTGTTCTCTTGCGATTGCAAGCGGCTAATTAAAGTCGTCTCCTTCAAGGGCGGTGGTGTCTATTGATTGATTAGATGCCTTAGCTTCACGAAAACTTTTGCGTTTTCAAAAAAAAATCTCCTTGCTGTAAGAAAATGTGCTCTTTTTTCTACTTACCCGGCGCAATGAAAGAAAAAGAAGCCCAGTTTCTCCAATTGATTGAGCAGCATCAAGGCATTTTGCATAAGATCTGTCGCTTATACCGCAATACTGCAGCCGAACGTGAAGATCTCTTGCAGGATATGATGTATCAGCTATGGAAATCCTTCCCAAGCTTTAGAGGAGAGGCGCGCTTTTCTAGCTGGATGTATCGAGTAGCCCTGAGTACGGCGATTGCCAAATACAAAAAGCCGGGCATTGCGACCACTCACGAGCTTAAACACGAACCCGCCGCCCTAAGCGACGAAAGCAGTGAAAGACAGGAGGCTTTACGTTCCGCGATGGAGCGGCTCAACCCCATCGAAAAAGCGGTCATGAGCCTCTACCTAGAAGATTACAAATACGAAGAAATGGCCGAAATCTTGGGTATCAGTGTCAGTTTGGTGGGCGTGAAGCTCAACCGGATTCGCAAGAAACTGAAAGAGTGGATGAAGGCATGAAGTGTTGAAGTGTTGAAGTGTTGAAGTGTTGAAGTGTTGAAGTGTTGAAGTGTTGAAGTGTTGAAGTGTTGAAGTGTATTCAATGAATCAAGCCTTCAAAAAATCAAAAAATAAAAATGGATCTCGAACAATTTAAATCCGAATGGCAACAGGCCGATGATGGCCCTACTATGCCGGTGGACCAACTTTATAAAATCCTCAAAATGAAAACTCAAAAATCAATGGGGCGATTTCGCTTCCGTCTTATCGTAGAAAGTTTGGCCTTGAGCTTTTTTCTCATCCTCTTTTATGATGCCTTTGATGGGTATAACAAGCCTTGGGCCCTCAATCTCCTTTTGGGCATCGCCGTCGGCGGAACGATCATTCATAATCTCTACGCCTTGAGATTCATTCACCTTGGCTTGCAAGGACAAGATTTGCGGGCAGCCCTCCGCTTTATGAGTCGAAGATTTAGACAGCAAGGCGGAGTAGCGGCCATCCTATTGATCGGCTATAATCTCGCTTGGTTGAGCTATGCTACTGTGAATGTAGAACTCTCACAATTTGTGACCCTAGGCCTAAGCTTCGCTTTGATTGTGGTCCTTGCGGTAGCTTTTTTTACCAATCGTATGTGGCAAAAGCAGGCCAAGGCCATGGAAGCACAATTGTATGAATTAGAGAACTAGCCTAGGGCAAAAAAGTAGCGACACTATCGATAAGATCGGCATAGTGTCGCTACCATCATTTAAATGACAGTGTCTTTATGGTACCGCATTAACGGCAGCGAAGGCATCAATTTGTCCCCAACCAAAGCTTCCGCTACGGTTTGGATAATTGGAAGCCGCTTCTTTCATACGATTATATACTTGACTCTTTGACTGATTGGGATTTGCAGCCCATACAAGCGCCGCAATACCGGCAGTCGTCGCCGTAGCCACCGATGAACCGCCCACATAGGTAGGAGTGTTGCCACTCATCGCCAAACTCAAAGGTACGCGATCAGAGTCGTTGCGGTCTTCCATCGTAACGATAAAATCTACCGCAGAGCCGTCATGGCAAACGCTACAACGCTGCGTTGGGCTACCAGTTTTGACGCCCGTTACGGCTACAGTTTCGCTCATGCTAGCAGGGAAGATCACGCCGACCCAGCTTGTCCAAGTAAGAGAAGTTCCTGCAGCTGCAAAGATCAATTTACCGCGATTGTTGGCGTAGCGCACTGCATCAGCCACTTGCCCACTGTAAAATACATCTCCTAATGACATGCTGATGATCTTGACATCATTACGTCCTCCAAGGAAATAGTATGAATCAGATACCCCATCTTTCTCGTTTGACTCATTGATAACCACATCATTGGTACCGCGGCAAGAAATGAGATCCGCTTTGTAAGCGACTCCGACCGTAGAGCCAGCATTGGTTCTAGGAGCTGCAATAGTACCGGCCATAGTGGTACCATGACCACAGTCGTCGTTGGGTCCATCGTTGGAGCACCAAAACCACCAAGAACAAGTTTCGTGGAAACCATACTTTTGGCGAAAGCGACCGCCTGACCACCCCGAGGCGAAGCCGCCATTGAGCTTGTTTTGGCTAGAGCTGATACCCGAATCAATCACTCCCACTACGATATTATCACCCTGGCTCAGATTCCAAGCGTTTTGAATGTTCATATAGCTATAGTTCCAAGAGACCTTAGCGTTCGGTGAAACCGTAGTATAATCGCTAGCAGGAACATTGGCCCCATTAGCGCCCCCACAACCCGAGGCAGAACGAATGGAAGGGTCATTTTCGGTACCGTAACCCATGGGCTCGACATAGCGGATGACATTCATATTGCGCAGACTAGCGATGATTTCGTAGTCATAGAGATGTAAATTGAGATATGGTAGGGGTTTTTCGCCAAACGCGATCAGGTCTTCGCCTTTGATCGGTTCGTCGCTCGGATGAAGGCGATTGTATTCAATTTCGACATACTTAAGAATCGCTTCGCGCACGGCTTTCCACTCGCCTTGATTGACATCAATCTCATGGATACGTTGGTCAAGGTTTTGAAAGCCTTCGGGCTGGTAGCCGATAGAGACCAAAGAATCCGTAATGGTGGCAGCACTCCAAACGGTATAATCATCCACATAGTCCCAGCGGAACTGATCTCGCTCCATCAAGTTTTGCAGCACGAGACGGTCGATGGCTACCCGATTGAGAGGTGGCTTGCCCCCAAGCGGTGTGATGTCTTTGGTGAGGCGAAGGTTGACAGTAGGTTGAGGAATGTCATTGTTTGAAATGGGGCCGGAGGGTTCGCAAGCCGCGAATCCTAGCAACAGCCCTAAGGCGAAGAGGTAGTAGATCCTTTGCATAGTGTTAGGATTAAAAGAGTTGTAGGCCTATATAATAACAAAAATAGGCTTACACGCCTAGACACTTCCTGCTTTGGATAAACATTGTAAAAAGTCTATAATTTCGGGCTACTGAATTTTTTAAGCACTTTTATTAATTCGGGACTCCGAAATGGTTTGCCGAGGTGGCCGGCCATTCCCACAGCTTGGCAGCGGTCAATATCTTCTTTGAGGGCATTGGCAGTCATGGCAATAATAGTCGGAGGCGTTTGGAGGCTATCAATTATCGTTTGGGTAGCCATGATCCCATCCATGATGGGCATTTGTACATCCATCAAAATGAGATCGTAAGCATTTTTTAGTGCCATTTCTACCGCATCCTGTCCATTTTGGACGAGGTCAGCTTGGTAGCCTAGCTTTGAGAGCATCCTCAACACTAGCTTTTGATTGACCTTATTATCTTCTGCGACCAGCAGGGATAAGGGGAATTTATCAGCGAGTTTTTGGCTGAGAGAGTGAGCTTTTTCAGTAATAGAGGGTTTAAATTCGATTTGATTTGCTTTTTGCGAAAGGATGCGAAACCTAAAGGTCGCCCCTCGATGAGTGCTCCCTTCGGTAGAGTTGCTTTCCACCCATATCTCGCCTCCCATAAGGCGACTCAGTTGAGCTGAAATGGCTAAACCAAGACCTGTACCTCCATATTTGCGGGTTGTCGATGTATCTGCTTGACTAAAAGCCTTAAATAAGCGTTCCTGCTTTTCTTTGGGAATACCAATACCCGAGTCTTGAACCGAAAAAATCAGGGCAATGTCTTTTTCACGCTCTAGTTCGCTGACAGTAGCCAAAGCTACGCTGACCTTAATTTCACCCTCTTTTGTAAACTTAATGGCATTGCTGATGAGATTACTAAGTATCTGCTTCAATCTTACAGGATCACCAATAATGCCTTCGGGTACATTTGGATCAATCCTCGCATTAAAAACTAGGCCTTTTTCAGCGGCGCTAGGAGCAAAAAGATTCATTACTTCGGCCAAACAGTTATGAAGCGAGAAGGCAATTTGTTCGATCTCCAAGTTACCAGACTCAATTTTAGAAAAGTCCAAGATATCATTGATGATCGTAAGTAAACTGTCTGCGCTATGATTGATCGTTTGCACTAAGTCTTCTTGTTCCTCATCTAGTTGGGTAGCAGCTAGCAAATCAGTGGTACCGATCACCCCATTCATGGGCGTCCGAATCTCGTGGCTCATCACCGAAAGGAAATCTGCTTTGGCTTTGGTAGCGGCAATGGCAGTTTCTTTAGCTGCGCTAAGGTCTGCTTTTTGTTTTCGCAAAAGGCCGTTGGCTCCTTTCAAGCGTTCGCCGAGGCGATACAAATAAAAACTCAAGGCTGCCATCAAAAACAAGGCGATAAAGGTAATGATGAGCAGCGTTCGTTGCAGATTTAATTGCTTGTCCTGCAAGGTTTTGGTTTCCAGCAAGTAGGCCGCTTCTCGCTTTTGTTCTGCTAAAGCGTGCTTTTTCTCTAGTTCATCGACCACTTCAATTTGCTTCACGCTCATCCCCGCTTCATAAAGCCCCTGGTATTCTTTCAAACTTTCAAGGGCTAATTCATATTTTCCCACTGCCTCAGCGTATTTTTGCCGAAGCGGTAAGACATAACTACGACTTTGCGCGTCTTCATCAGCCTGATAGGATTTTTCGATCCAAGCGAGGGCACTTTGGGGGTTTCCTTGAGCAAATTCAAACCTAGCAATAGTGCTGTAATATCCTCCCCAGAAATAGGGATGCTCTACCTGATACTTTTTGAGATTTGCGTCAATTTGCGTCAAATAATACTCAGCTTCCTGCAACCTATCTTTGGCAATGAGGTATTCGGTGAAGTCCATTTGAACGGGGATGATATTTTCGGTATTAAGCCCATCAAATATCTGAATGGCTTTATCGGTATACACTTCCCATTGAGCGGTATCTCCTTCTGTACGATAAATAATCCCGAGAAAATGCAGCGTAGTAGCTCTAAAATCTAGCTTATCAGGATCGGGACTCTGTTCTGTCGCTTCGATCGTCTGGAGGAAGAACTCACGCGATTTTTCGAGATCATTGATTAGATAATAAGTCGCGCCAAGGGCGTAGGTGGTTTTATATCGAAAGCGGTCAAAATGCAGAGAATCAGTATCAATCAGTTCTATTAGATCATACAAATAATTTAGGGCCTCAGCATACCGACCATAACGACTTGCATAGTCATACTGGTCATAGCCCAAAGTCCAATACATCTCGTTTTGGAGCAAAGTATCGACCGTCTCGATCTGGATCAATGTCTCTCTAAACTGTTTGGCCTCTGCAAAATTGATTGAATCAGGCTGTTCTTCGTACCAATATTCATAAACCGCATATTGAAATTTAGCCTTTTGCCAATCATCAAGCATTGGCTCGACCTTAGGCAGGTGAATCTTGAGCAACGCATGGGATTGCGCTAATTTTTCAAGATTAAAATATTGCCAGGCTTTTAGACACTGGGCCAAGGCAAATAATTCGGGAAAGTCTTTTTCTAAAACGGGACTAATCTTGTCTAATTCTTGTAGGGCCTTCTCAGGCGCAAGACTATCCAAGCTCATGATTTCGACTTGCCACTGAGTCGCGTTTTTTTGTTTTTGGCTATAGAGTGGAACAAGGAGGATTATTATCCCGCAGAGTAGGAAAATGATTTTTAAGACTGAGTACATATACAGGGGCCATAGGAAGTGTTGATTCAATAAATACCACTTTTATCGAATTTCCTACTCGAAAGCAGACAATAAATTACGCCTATTGAAGCCAAAGCTTTCATCTCAAGGAAGCTTCTCCCTGCTGTGATTTTAAGACAAAAGAGCTGTTTTAAATCCAACTTCTCTTGAGTAGCATGATACCATTGGGGGTTTCTCATAGTTGTTCCGGCTAGCGCCGAACGCTTAGTTTTGAGCAAAAATGCCTGATGCCAAATGCCTATTTTTAAAGGTATCTCAGTCCTTAGCCCAGCGCGATTCGCTTTCCAATCCGCTATTTTTGAGCATGGGAGATCAAGAAGTTCCGAAGATGAAAACGGCCTTTGATCTCATGCTCGACTTATTGGAGCGGGAACCAAAGCTGGTACACTGGCAGAGCTTATATGCTCAGGGAGCCATTCACTCTAACAATGCTCAACTATCTGCTCCAATTGAAATTGAGTGGATCCTAAATTTATTGAAGCCAAATTTTGCGCCTTAGCGAGGCTCCTGCCTGGCTAAGCTCTAGCATATAAAAGCCCTGACTCAAGCCCGGCAGTAACCAAGGATATTCAATCCTATCGGGGCTTGAAGATGAACGTTCTGCGAAGCTGACCACCTTTCCCGAAAGATCATATAATCTCAAACTTATCTCTCCAGCCTCGGCTTGTTGCCAGTTGATATATAGGCTCTCTCCTTCTTGATGCCAGCCTATGAGTTGGAGTTTGGCTTGCAGCCGAACGATGCGATCAAGAGCCGTGGCAGGGCCTGACAATGGCGTCCAAGCTACATATACACTCACCGTCCCATCGTTGAGGCGACCATCCGCCCAAACGGGGATAGCAAAGCCATCGGTAGCAATAATTTGGGTGTACTCCCCTACCCCAAAACCATCATTAAGAGCCCCTACCTGCGAAAAGTCGGCATTTTGGGCCGAGATCGCATTTTGCGATTCGAAGCTTTGACCGCCATTTTGAGAATAGGTCCAATAGTGATGAGTGGCAACATTGGCAGGATCATCACGGCGATCGTACCAAGCGGCCACTAATACGCCCTGCTCGTTGACGTATAGATTGGAGAAGAATTGATGGGTATTGGGATCAGGGTCATCATTTAGGATACGCGGATTTTCCCATGTCTGTCCCCTATCCGTGGAACGCGAGAAATAAATGTCATAGCCTTCCGTCTCTAAGCTATCAATCCCCCGCGCCGTCCACATCACATAAAGATTGTCTTGAAAAGGTCCACCACTGGCATCTGCGACTATATGAGGACAGGGATACAAACGATCCACTCCTACGACAGTAGAGATCGGGAAGCCACTTGCGCTATCTGGCAGGGGAAATCCTACATCAGAAATTTTTGTTTCTGGCAAAAAGCTTGCGCCTTCATCTATCGAGCGGGCGTGATAAAGCGCATAATGGACATTGTCCAAGCTACCCCAAAAGGAAACATGCACCTGCGCTTGCCCATCCACCGAAATACTAGCAAACTGTACATCGGTAAAGGGCTGGGTATTGACTTGCACGGGATCATCCACAAAGTTGGCTTGGTTCCGACGTTTGCGCATACAGCGGATGCTCGCCACTGTATCTGGGCTTACTTGGTAATCGAAGTAGGCAGTGTAGAGATTATCCTTGCTGATCAGATTGCTGCGATCTACGGCCATCCATTGTTTATCTACCAAGCGATCCAACACCATCAAATTGGGGAGGATCTGTAGCTCACCTTTGGTAATAGGATTAGGGCGAGTAGTCCAACTTATACCATTGTCCGTTGAAGTCGCGTGGTAGATACCGATAGTAGGCTGCAAGCTAGCAGAGCCCAGGCTCAGCAAAAGCCAAGTGAGATGCAAAGTACCGTCGGATTCAAAAGCCAAAACCGGATCTCCCCCCCCAATGATCAAATCGCTGCCAGGATGCTGACCCGTGAAGCTGCTTTCAAACCAAGTTTGCCCAAAATCCTGAGTACTATAGACCGTAAAGCTGAGTGCATTGAGAAGACTATTGGGATCTAGGCGCATATTGGCGATTACGATATTGTTGGTATCGCTAGGATTGATGGCGGCATGGAGCTCAGATTCCGGTTTTTGGGTGATACTGATTTTTTGCTCTTGTTCAATGGCATTGGGTGAGGAAGTTTCATTGCTCTGCTGTCGTTCCGAGAAGTGAATATTGCTACCGAGAAGATGGACTTTTTCATTGAGTAATGCTTGGATTCGTATTGAATGGGGAGTCTGTGCCCAAGTGCTAACAGAGGCAGCAATAGCGATAAAAAAGCAAAGCAGATTTTTCATAAATCAAGGTTTACGGATAGCTAAGCCATCGGGACCTAAGCCCATTTGTACTTCGTAGGCTTTACGCCGCTGATAAGTATCTTTTTGCTGGGAAATGCGCTCCAGTATAGCGTTCCGCGCAGCGGTTGACAATTGATAATATCCCGCTTGCTCTGCCTCTAATTGTGCTTCATAGGCTTTGATTTCTTCCAAACTCAAATTGGAAGGGGCATAGATAAAAGGTAATTGCTGAGGTTGAGAAACAGTTTTTCGCATGTCCTCTAGCAGCTTTTCGCGATTTGCGAACGAATCTCCTACTGTCACTAAAGTCGCCTCGTACTGCTCCAGAACGCGCTTTATGCGATACTCGCTAGGCTGATAAGTGTACCATTGATCGGTATCCCATTGCACAATCTGCCCCGCACTGTCTCGCCCCAAGCGATAAATCCCTTCATGCAGATAATGCCAATATTCATGATAAATGATGGACATCCAATCGTCATCCGTTTTAAATTCAGCTTGAATTTGACCGATCCAGATGGTGTCATTTTCGTAGCGGGCATTCGCATCAAGCTCAGCATGGTAGACAACCGCAGGTAAGGGCAACTCGGCCCGCTCATTGAGTTTTTGATTGAGGTTAAGGACGATTCGGGATATGCGATCGGGCGTACTTTCTTGCGAGAAAGCAGCTACTGGGAGTTGCAGGAGCAATATGAGGGCAAGAAGAGCCAGCTTCATAGGGTAATATCGTAATTTTTTACTCCCGAAAGCTTTCGGGACGCGGAACGCTTATCCCTTCTAAAATCAGTTTAAGTCAGACGACCCTTTTGCTTTCTATCCGTTTAACGCATATAGATGCTAATTTTACACGATGCCAATCGATCCAAAAACTAAATACCTTCCTTTGGGATATGGCTTACTGCTGTTTTTCCTAGCAGCTGGCAGTACTCTTTCTGGCCGACCTCAAGATGCAGCCAGCAATGGCTATAAAGTCGCGCAAACTTCCTATGGGAGTATTCGCTATGTGGAAATAGGTCCAGCCGATGGAGAAGTTGTCCTATTCTCTACAGGCGGGGGAGCTGGCTATAATGCGCTATATTCTATCGAATGGCTTGCTCAAGCAGGGTTTCGGGTAATCGCCATCAATAGACCTGGTTACTATGATCTCCCCCTTTCCACCGTCAACAGTATCGAAGAACATGCCGATATCTACCATGCAGTCATCCAGTTTTTGGGGATAAAGGGTAAAATCAATGTATTCGGCATTTCGATGGGAGGAATTTCGGCTTTGTACTATGCTCAAAAATATCCCACCCAATCATTAGTCCTTTGGAGCGCCGTTACGGGAGAGTATCAAATCAATCAAGAGTCTGCCGATTCTAGCTTAGGCAAATTGGTAATGTCTGACTCTGGCAAAAGGCTCATCTCTTGGATGCTAGTAAAATCAGCTAAGCTTTTTCCCAAGAAAACCATTGAGACCTTTTTGGAGACGGAGGCAGACTTAGACAAAAAAGGGAGACGCGACTTAGCGAAGCAAGTGGTCTCCAAGCCCGAAAGCAAAAGGGAGTTTCTATTATTTGTCGAGGCGCTAACGCCTATGGATTCCCTTTATACAGGTATGATGGATGAATTGGTTAAGACCGAAGCGCTCAAAGGGGTGGACTGGTCAAACATTAGCTGCCCCACTTTTGCGGTGCACTCGACGATAGACATTGACGTGTCCATCGATCATGCTCGACGTATCGAAAAAATGATTCCCAATATCCAGATGAAGTACGTTGAGGCAGGTGGCCATTTTGTCTGGTGGGGAGATGAGGGTCAAACCGTCATCAATCAGACGATCGACTTTCTGAAACAGTAATATTAGCAGTAGAAAGTACCCCTACTCCGCCTTCCAGTAATCAATCGGATTGAGAAAAAACATCTTTTTCCAGCCTTGGCGATCGCTATCAATTCGCCACGGATAAGGGATAATCGTCAGCAGAGAATAATGCAAATGCGGTTCTTTGCCCTTGGCATTGCCGCTATCGCCTACGGTCGCGAGCTTCTCTCCCTTGCTAAGCAGCGAGAAGGAGCTAGTGGAGATTTCCTCAAGATGAGCGTAATAATGGAGGCGCCATTTTGGTCCTAGTGCCAAGACCACTTTGCCGCCTAGGCTCAATTCCCCTGTATAAAGGACAATACTAGCAGCCGGAGCAATGACAGCGGTACCCTTTTTGGCAAAAATATCTACTCCTTTGTGAGTCACCGATTTACCCCAAGGGTAATACCAAAAGGTATCCGGATGGTAGTCCTTGGCGGTGGCGCCCGCTACTGGCATTTGTAAATGCTGCGGTATGAGAAAGCCGATCCCTAAGATGAGCAGGCTAGCGAGTCCTATCCGCTTGAAGATTTTGCGTTTCCTTGCGACCATGTGTTTGTGCGATGGGGGAGCTTGTCTGCAAGATAAACAAAGCTTGCGCAAAAAAAATGTAGCGACGCAATCACGAAAGCTTTCGCGGATGCGTCGCTACCAATCGTATCGATTGATACATTTTGTTTTCGATTTGGCAAGCTGTCAAAAAAGTTAGCATTGTATAACTTCCGCCGGATGGTGCTAAAAAGTGGCAGGATTTTACAGAAAAGCTAGCGCCCTACCTAGGCATTGCCTAACTTCTTGAGACTAATCAAAAACATAATAAAAATACCCTATGGACCGCGTTCGCGAAATTGCAAAAATGATCGATCACTCCTTGCTCCACCCTACTATGTCTGATGAAGGCCTTGAAGCGGGTTGTGCATTAGCCAAGAAGTTTGGCACTGCCTCTGTCTGTATCAAACCCTATGCCGTCAAAAAAGCCGTGAAATGGCTAGCGGGCTCAGATGTACTAGTGGGGACAGTAATTGGCTTTCCGCACGGCAATAGCAGTACTGAGATCAAAATCGCAGAATGCGAACAAGCCTGCGAGGACGGTGCCGTCGAGATCGACATGGTAGCTAACATAGGCAAAGTGCTCAGTGAGGATTGGGCGTTCGTCAAAGACGAAATCGCTGCTATCCAAACTGTCTGTCAAAAATATGAGGCTGCGCTAAAAGTGATTTTTGAGAATGATTTCCTACCTGAGGATCACTTCAAAATCCGCCTCTGCGAAATCTGTACGGAGGTGGGAGTAGCCTTTGTAAAAACCTCTACGGGTTATGGGTTCAGCAAAGGCAGCGATGGTAAATACAGCTATGCAGGCGCCACGGATCATGATCTCAAGTTGATGCGCAAACATAGTGGCCCAGCCGTACAAGTCAAAGCTGCCGGAGCAGTGAGAACATTAGACGATGCGCTGCGCGTCAAAGAGTTAGGCGTTACGAGAATCGGAGCCTCCGCCACGCAAGCCATAGTAGAAGAAGCAATGCGTCGTTTTGCAGGCGCTGAGATAGAAGACAGTGGAAAGACCGTAGAAGGGTATTAGAAATAGTTGAATGTTTGAATTTTCGAAGAGTTGAAGACTTTCATGAGATTAAAGATTAAAGGATGGAATTAGGATTTGTAAGTGCGATACTACCGGATCTATCATTGGAGGAAGTCTTGCAGACTGCTGCAGAGATCGGTTATGACTGTGTAGAGATCATGTGCTGGCCAGAAGGCAAAGCGGAGAGACGCTATGCTGGGGTAAGCCACATATTGGTAGAAGATTTTGATGAGGCACAGGCCAAAGAAGTACTAGCGCTTTGCGATAAATACGGCGTCTCTATCAGTGCTTTGGGCTATTATCCAAACCCCTTGACGCCAGACGAGAGTGAAGCAAAAATCTATCAGGAACATATCCGGAAAGTGATTCGTGCTTCAGCTCTCTTAGGTATCCATAGGATGAATACTTTTGTCGGTCGAGACTGGCATAGTTCTATTGATGAGAACTGGCCACACTTTGTAGAGGTGTGGGGAGCAATCGTACAATATGCCGAATCCTTTCGGGTTCGTATTGGTATCGAAAACTGCCCCATGCTTTTCACCCGGGATGAGTGGCCTGGTGGTAAGAACTTGGCTACCACTCCTGCGGTCTGGCGCCGTATGTACGGGGATATAAATAGTGACTATTTCGGATTAAATTTTGATCCATCGCATTTTATTTGGCAACAAATGGATTATTTAAAGGCCATGCGTGAGTTTTCTCACAAGCTTTTTCATATTCACGCCAAGGATGTACGCATGGACTATCATCGACTTGACCAAGTAGGGATCATGGGCTTCCCCAACGAATACCATTCTCCTAAGCTTCCGGGCATGGGCGATGTAAATTGGGGCCAGTTTTTTTCGATCCTCACTGACACGGGCTATAATGGCCCTGTTTGCGTCGAGGTAGAAGATCGGGCGTATGAAGGTTCTCTTGCGCTGCGTAAAAAGTCATTACAGCAAAGCTATAATTACTTAAGGCAATTTGTGCCAGGAGCATCGTAAGACCGTAATATTTTGCTTGATTGGCGACGCGATATTTTGCGTCGCTAGGCGCAGTATTGATTGCGATACTGTACTGGGGTACAGGCTTTATGCTTTTTGAAGAGTTTGTTGAAATTGGATACATTTTTGAATCCACTGCTAAAACAAATCTCTTTGATGGTATCTTGAGTTTCAGCCAAGAGTTTGCAGGCGTAACCGATACGTAGATCGATCACATAGCGCGTAAAGCTTTTGCCCGCAACTTTGCGAAAGTAATGGGTAAAAGCGGATTCGCTAAGGTTGGCGATCGAAGCGGCTTCGGTACGATTGACACGATTGGTAAAATTGTCAAGGATATACTGATAAACTGCTTCCATACGACGCGAGCGAGTAGGCGTAGCTCGTTCTGAATAGCCTTCGCTGGCCAAGATGTGGCGTTCGTCGGAGACAGATAAAGTATAAAGAATCTCCATGAAAGCAGAAATCGCCCCAAAGCTCTGCATTTTGCGCAATACCAACAGACGCTGACTAACATCCGCTAGGGTGTCGCCTTTGAAAGCAAGACCTCTCTGTGCTTCTTCGAGCAGCCGACGGATGGTAAAAAAAGCGTTGCGTTTAAATAAAGCGTCTCCAAACAAATCTGCATCAAACTGCACACTCAATAGCTTTGCCTCTTCTGGAATAACCTCTGTTTCTGCTTGCCAAGCATGACGCAACTCAGGCCCGATCAAAATGAGGTCACTTCCCTCCACTTTTTCTCGGTGATCTCCTACCTGACGCATACCTTTGAAATCACGCAAAAGACATAGTTCATAGGTCGCGTGGGTATGTTGCAATAGGTCTAAAGATGAACCAGAACGCTCCTCTAATAGGAATACGTCATTGTCAGTTAAGGAACTTATCTCGCGGTAAACCTTCATGATTAATTAGTAGTAGATGTCCAGATGTCTTTTGGGGCGTATGCATCATAAATTTGCAAACTTTTGATAATTAAACGCAAATTTATTTTGGACATAAATGACTGATATACAATTGTTTAAAAATTGTCTTGCGCCTAAAAAACATTAAGCTTTACCTTTAAAAAACGTCTATTTCACGCTCAGGGGGGAATTGATTGCAGGAGGATTTGCAATCGTTTTCGCTTAAAAAAAGTGCGGGTTTTTGCGCTTTATTGCAGGATTAGATGACTCCAACCATCATTTTGGCTAGTATCTGGCTCTTCTCCAGCCGAAACTTGTTTGAGTTTGTCTTGTACCTTCTTACTAAACTTCCAGCAGGTTTGGTAACGGAGATCGACAATCTCAGACAATTCTGTGGCTGAGATATTGCCCTTATTGGCATAGACCAAAAACAGTAAGTAAAAGCCTTTGAGGATAGGAAAGTGCAAGCGATGAAAAAGCGTATGCGCAGTAGCCGATTCATTGGTGCCACACTTCGTGCAACGCCTAGCCAAATGGCCTTGACCTTTGGTATATTTGTCGTTGCCGCAGCGATGGCATTGATAACCGTTTTCCCATTTGAGTCTTTCGAGATAAGCATAGCAGGCTTCGTCGTCAGGAAAAAAAGATTGGAACTCTCCAAAGTCTACTTCACGGGCAAATACGCGCGCGCGCGTCAACTCCTTGACATTGCCTCGTAGCTCTTGGTTCTCTACATCGAGCAACTGATTGATGCGGCTAATCTCTTCTGCCTGTGATTGCAATTTGCGATTAGCAGCAGCAAGCTGCTCATTTTGCTGCTCAATGAGGTTTTTCTGGGCGATGATTTCACTTGTCTGGAGCTCAACCTTGCGTTCTATCTCTTGATTGACGGCCTCTTTGATTTGATTGACCTCCTGTAGATTTTGAATGATGGTTTGTTGGGCCGCCTCCTCACTTCGCTTGGCGAGTCTGAATTTCTCTCCTTGTGCCACGGATAAGAAAACGACTTCTAATACCAAGCCATAATTAAGGGTATAGACCAAGGCAAGGTTGTCCCATTCAAGGCTAGCATTGCGTCTCAAAGCCGTGATGATCACCCCTACAATCGTAAAAGAAAAGGCTAGGATGAAAAAACGAGCGGCGGGGAAGCCACTGCGCCATCGCCAAATAGAAGCCCCATATAAAACAAGAAATGGTATAAGATATACCGGAATTGCCCAAGGCTCATGCGTGACTTGCTCCCGTACCACAAAATACACTATCGAGAAACCCACTAGCCCCAAAAACCAACGATAAAAGCGCGGCCAAGCTTGGTCAAGTTCAAGGAAAGCGTTCGCATAAGCGGTAAAACACAATAAAAAGATGGCTGGACTATAGCGATAAAAAAACTGATTAAGCTCTGGATGATTAGGCCAGATGTACTGAAAAGCTAAGCCATCCTCAAAGGAAATCAGCATGCAGCTGATCACATAGAGTACATAGTAGAGATAAAAGCGTTCTCGGATAGAGAAATACAACACCAAATTGTAGATCCCCATGATCAAGAGAATGCCGTAAAAAAGCCCCAACACAAAATACTCCGTCAGCGAATAGCGGATAAAATAGTTGTCAGAGCGAATTTTGAAGAGAAAATGGACGGGATTTTCGGTCTTGATCTTGAGGTAGCAGGTCGGATATTTTTGCGTTGCAGGCAAGTCAAATACAAAGTTTTTGTGCAAAATTTCCCGCTCTGCGAAGGGATACTGCATACCTGCCGAGCGCTGATGATAACTACCGCTCTCATCTGGATAATAAAACTCTACCAAAGTAGTCGTCTGGCAAAGCACCTCTAAATACCAGTTGTTGTCATAAATCGCTTCCCCCCCAAATTGAAAACGAATCCAATAAGTATGATCCAGGTCTTCAGGATGCGGAAAGGGATCATCGCTTAGGTGAAACTGCTGAGCATAATGAGGTAAGATCACATCTTCGATACTCAATGCATGCTCTGGATCGCTCAAAATCTCAAAATACTGAGGCTCAAGTAGGTAATTTTCGTTATCAAATTGCAATTGTAGGGTGTCTGTTGCCCAAGCATCGAGGGAGAAGGCAAAGCTTCCCAACAAAATCATGAGTATAGAGCAGCGAGCACACATAGTAAACACAAGATACAAAAAAAGCCGCCCCCTGGCATTGGGACGGCCTCAGACATTAAGTAAAAACTTAAGAAAAAAACTTATCAGCGCAGCATAAAAAGAGAAGTATCGTTTGCCTCAGAAGAGGCCTTTATCAAATCGTATATTACAAATATATATAATTCCGATATATGGTAATTATATTAACGCGCCAACTGCTTGATTATTGGCCTGAAAGGTTTTTTTGTAGCCTTTGCTGCTATAATGCTTTAATTCAAGGGCTTGTAACCAATATCAAATGACTCATTAAGCTGAAAAACGAAGCATGAAAAATACAATTTTAACTCTATTGGGACTGGTAATTTGTCTATTGGTCTCTGCACAGCAGAACGCTAAAGTGGAAGCCATGGCCTCACTTGGAGAAATTTGGGGCTTTTTGAAATACTACCATCCGCAAATTGCGGATGGTAGCAAAAACTGGGATTCAGTGCTGATGGCTGACCTGCCCTTAGTAGCAGCTGACCCATCGCCCCAACAATGGCAGCAAACCGTACAAAAGTGGTTGTCAGATGCTGGGCCAGTAGCCGAATGCCGCAAATGCACCAAAATCAAAGGCGATACCAGTTTGCGAAATCTCGACTTAGCGTTCCTCGAAGAGGCTCCCCTTCTCACCCAAGACCTTAAAACCCAACTCGCTTTTATCAAAGACAATCGCTTTCAGGGCAAATCTTATTATGCGGTCCCGAGTCGTTGGAATGGGCCCGTGAGCTTTGAAAACGAAACGCCTTACTTTGATGAGCTTTATCCTAGTAAGGAGATGCGCGCACTCGCTTTGTTTCGCTATTGGAATGCGATCCAATATTACTTCCCTTATCGATATTTATTGAAGGAGGACTGGCATGCGGTCTTGCGAAGGTATGTTTTGGAGATATATGAAGCCCCCGATCAATTGACTTATCATCTTTTGATGCGCAAACTGACAGCGGAGATTTATGACAGTCATTCTTTCTTTGCCAGCACGACTTGGAACTACAGCCAAGGCAAGTATCGGCTTTTAGCGAGGCCTGCTTTTGTCGAAGGAAAATTTATCATCAAAAGCGTTATCCCCGATTCCAGTGGCCAAGTTTATCCTTTGGAGCCGGGAGATGTAATTCTTACAGTAGATGGCGTAGGCGTAGATACTCTCCGAGAACGCTTAACTCCCTACCTAGTTTCTTCTAATGAAATCACCAGCATGCGCAAAGTTTCGAACTGGCTCTTGGTGGGAGAAAATGAGAGCATGAGCATAGAAATTGAGCGAGATGGCAAAAGGCATAGCTATGAGTTAAAAGCTGTCGGCGTCAAAGCCTATCACGAAATTGCTGCACTCAGTGCTCCCGGGGATAGCGTTCCAAAATGGGAAAAAAGAAAGGACAATATCGGCTATGTAGATATGGGGCGTCTGGTACGTGAAGAAGTAGATGAGATGATGGCAGATTTGATGGATTGCCCAGCGATTATCTTTGATGTGCGTAATTATCCCCGCAGCACCTATCGCAAAATCACAGATTATCTCAATCCCGATCGGAGGCCTTTTGCGACCTTCCTATATCCAGATTCTAAATATCCGGGCAGATTTATTTGGTATGAAAGTCCCTACCAAGTCGGTAAGCGTAAAAACAAGGATTATTATCAGGGCAAAGTCATCGTCCTGCAAAACGAGACGACCCAGAGCCACGCTGAATTTACCATCATGGCTTTCGAAACCGCTCCCAACTGCACCATCATAGGTAGTCAAACTGCTGCCGCAGATGGCAATGTTACTATCATCAAACTACCAGGCGGTATTACGGCTTATTTTACCGGATTAGGCGTCTATTATCCTGACCGAGCTGAAACTCAGCAAGTTGGTATTCAAGCTGATATAGAGGTCAAGCCGACGATCGAGGGCATTCGCCAAGGAAAAGACGAAGTTTTGGAGGCTGCTATAAAATGGGCGAAAGAGGCTAAAATATAATATTTGTCAAAACAAACGTTTGTAAAGAAAGGCAAGCTTCGCGCTTGGATTTTGGGTAGAGTAAGATACCTTTGCCCCACATTTGGCGTACGAATTTCATCCCAAGACTGTGAAATCACAAAAATCATCTTTGTAGGCAACGATTGAAGATGTTTTTGCGATAATGAGCCAAAGTTGCGTTTAAGAATGTGACTTTTCAAAAGTGGCTTTGTCACAAAGCTGCTTTTGATACGAAAAGATGACTTTACGTATTTCAAAGAATTT
The DNA here is from genome assembly GCA_039024315.1 of Bacteroidota bacterium. Taxonomy (GTDB): domain Bacteria; phylum Bacteroidota; class Bacteroidia; order J057; family J057; genus JBCAWW01. The sequence continues at coordinate 2,914 of JBCCQN010000142.1, read as the reverse complement.
AGTAGTAAACAATCAAAATCCTTTTTACAAACAATCGTCATGAAAAATTTCATTAAACTTTTACCGGTCCTTTTGGCTGGGGTGATGATTTTCTCCGCTTGTGAAGAACCTCTCCCTCCCGTACCAGTATTGCCTACGATCACTTTAGTCGAAGAAGCTGGCTTTGTCGCTAGTGGCGACTCTGTAGTTACTGAAACTGAGTTTTTTGTCAAAGTTACCGCTACTCAGGGTGACGACTTATTGAACCGCCTCGCTGTAAGTGAAGATGGATCTGATATCACTGAACTTACTCGCCTTACTTTTGATGGTGATGCTGCTGGTTCAAACCCAACTCCGCTACCCACTGAAGCTCAGACAGGCTTTACTTGGACTATCGGTATTGTATCTGCCAAAGATCCGGGTACCAACACCTACACCATCTCTGTTACCGATGCCACTGGTAACTCAACACAGGTATCTTTCGATATCGTTACGGAAGCAGGTCTAGAAACTGCAACTGGTTACCTACTGTTTAACCAAGGTGGTCCTGCCGGTACTGGTGGCCTTGACCTTGATACAGGTGATGGTACTGGTTCTTCTGACCCAGAAGCAGAAATCAAAGACGAAGGTATCGACTTAGGTGCTCCTAGCAATGATCTTAACTGGAAGCAGCAAATCTCTGCGGCCAACAGCGCTAGCATTCGTATCCCTGACGCAGGTTTAGAATACGATGCCCTCAACAATCGCACTCAACTTGAAGCTGCTTATGATGCTGGTCTTGATGTAACGATTACTGACAAAGTAGAAATCGGCGACGTGTACTTAGTAAAGAACGGTGAGAAGTATTACGTCATCAAAACCGTCAATATCACAGTTACTCCAAACGACAATGGAGACAACTACGAGTTCGAAATCAAAAAATAATCTCTGAAGCTTTTGCTTCTAGGAAAAAAAGAAGGTCGATTCGTCTTGGGCGAGTCGGCCTTCTTTTCGTTATTGCATCCCTCTTATGGGAATGGAAGCCCTCATCGTACTAGTGATTATCATCTTGGCGGTAATCCTCTTTGTATCTGAGCTACTCTCAGTAGACTTAGTCGCACTCTTGATTGTCATTTCTTTGGTACTAACAGGGGTAATCACGCCGGCAGAAGGGATCGCAGGCTTTAGTAATCACGCCACGTTGACGGTCGCCTTTATGTTTGTACTGAGTGCCGGCCTAGTCAAAACAGGCGCTTTTCAATATTTAGGTTTACGCTTGGCGAACGTTTTTCGCTATAACTTCCGTCTCGGCCTCATCCTGATGATGATCTTGGTCGGAGTGATTTCGGCCTTTATCAACAATACCCCCGTCGTCGCGGTCTTTATCCCCGTCATCGTACAGATTGGCCATGCCTCCGGTCAGTCGCCTGCCAAAATGCTGATGCCGCTATCTTTTGCCTCCATATTTGGGGGTATGTGTTCATTGGTGGGTACCTCCACCAATATCTTGGTCAGTGGCATCGCTGTAGAAAACGGCCTTGAGCCTTTTGGTATGTTTGAAATGACGCCCTTAGGCTTGATTTTTCTGCTAATTGGGATTTTATATATGGCTTTTGCCGGCCAAAAACTCCTTCCTCAACGAGAAGATCAGGCCGACTTACGCCAGAAGTTCAACATGGCCGACTTTCTCACCGAGATCGAGATTTTACCCAACGCTAAATCTGTCGGTAAACCCATCATGGCCTCTCCCTTAGTCAAGGAGCTTGCTATGGAAATCATCCAAATCCGCCGCGGCAACAACAATTTTACCCTCCCACCGGGAGATATGGTATTGCAGGCCCACGATATACTCAAGGTCCGCTGTAGCGTCGAAAAGTTGCGTTTACTCAAGGATCGAGTCGAGATCCAAGAGCAATCCAATGTTCGGATTGGTGATCATAATCTCCAAGGGCGAAACTCAGTCATGGTCGAATTTGTCATCACGGCCAATTCGGCTTACGAGGGTAAAACCCTCAAAGAAGTGGACTTCCGACGCCAGTACCGCGCCGCGCCGCTGGCGATCCGTCATCGTGAAGAAGTCATGCACGAAAATGTGCACGAGGTACCCCTCAAGTCGGGCGATGTCATCCTAGCGGAAGTCAAAAGCCACTTCATCAAGGCCCTCAAACAGCGCGAAAACGAACAAGGCAGTCCCTTCATTTTGCTTTCGACTCAGTTTAATCTCCACATAGATCGTCCCAAATTGTTGCTTTCGACTCTCATCGTAGCAGGAGTTATTACGGTCGTCAGCCTTGGTATCATCCCAATCGTAATGGCGACTTTGATAGGGGTGGTTTGCCTCGTATTGACAGGCTGTCTCGATATGAAGGAAGTTTATACGGCCATCAATTGGAACATTGTCTTCCTGTTGGCCGGCGCACTCAGCTTAGGGATCGCCATGCAAAATAGTGGCCTATCTTTTGCGATTGCGGATTTCCTTTCTCGTAGTCTCGGTCAATGGGGGCCCGTAGCCGTGGTTTCCGGCCTCTACCTGGTCACTACTCTTCTCACGGAGGTCATGTCCAACAATGCGACAGCGGCACTTTTGGCCCCGATTGCCATTGCGATTGCCCAATCTACAGGCCTTAGTGCTACTCCCTTTTTGATGGCAGTAGCTTTTGCGGCTTCGGCGAGCTTACTTACGCCTGTTGGCTATCAAACCAACACCATGATTTATAGCGCGGGGGAGTATCGATTCTCTGACTTCTTTAGGGTAGGCTCCTTCTTAAGCGTGCTCTTTTGGATATTAGCCACCTTTTTGATTCCGTATTTCTTTCCGTTTTAGGGACGCAAAAATAGGGCTAAAAATAAGCGTTCTGCGAAGCAGGAAACCAAATTCAAAAGCACTTAAAGTACCTAGACAATCGTATTCAGTATTAAATTTTAGAAAAATGAGGCCATATGATTCGGCGAGCCC
>JBCCQN010000141.1:0-21267 GCA_039024315.1 Bacteroidota bacterium | reverse complement strand
GAAAAACTCGAAAATGAAGTGCTCGCTTTTTTCAAAGAACGTTCCCTAAAAGGGATTAAGATTATTTGGCAGTTCACTCCTCAGATCGCCAGAGATAAACTTAACCGCCGATACGTCGAAGTGAATCCAGATAACTCAAAATATAAAATAACTTGATGTACAGTGTACTAAATATAAGGAGGAAATAGATATTGGACGCTTCAGATCACTCTTGCAAAACAATTTTTTCGGTGGCAATTCTCTCCCCAAACTGAAGCTTGACAAAGTAAATCCCCCTAGGCCAATCGGTGAGTGCAATTTCCAGAGGTACCAGCCCCATATGCTTTGTTTGATAAATCAGCTGACCGGAGGCATTGATAATGTTGACATCTATGGCCAGGGCACTATGCTCTATAAGTAACTTATCAATCGCGGGATTGGGGTATAGCGAATAAGGCTTTTCCTCTGGTTCTGTACTAACAGTTACAAAGGCAAGGCAACTATCCTCATTCCGATTTGGATTGCTTACTGAATAATAGGCCAATTGTCCGTTTTGATGGAAACAAACGAGATCATATGTATACCACGGGCTTCCTGCTATCCCCGACCGCATGGGCCCAGCGACCGAACCTACTCCTTCTACCCAGGTGATATTTTTCGGACTAGGATGAGAAGGATGGGGCCCTACCGGCCGTAGATTGTAAACTCGCGCACTATCATCGATAATGGGGGCTGCGAGAAACGGCCCTAAAAGTTGTTCATTAAACTTATCCGCGATACCGATCGAATCCACGCTCAGCTTAATGGCCTGTTGGATGTTGTTGTCGTGCGCTCGGTAAAAAACGTCAACGGTATCTCCTACCTCAATGTCAAAATCGTATAGCAGTTTTTTACTCGATAAATTGGGCGTAGGAAAGGAGTAAGGGTCGTAGAAGTAAACTTTTTGATTGGCGCTATCCTCCCTCAAGAAACCCAAAAACTCGGGTGTGGGAGCATCAAGGTAAATGGGCAGGAAGGTCATCCCCAGATGATTCACCTTATCGCCAGTTACATAAATCTCATTGACGAAAAAGTCATACCAGTTTTCAAACACATGCCATTGATTGGAATCTGCCAACATGGGCTGATAGGTCTGCGCTGGCAGATAATGCATGCAAAGCGGTACCAGCAATAACATAAAAAGTAAGCGCGGTATTTTCATGATGCTGAAAAATAAAAAAGAAGACGACTGTTGGTAGCCGCCTTCTCTAATATACTATTTCTGCAATTGCTTATTGCAAATCTGCTTTGCTAGGAATGTCGTTGTAGTGCCATTTGTTGAGGACAATACCATCTTGCAGCAATACATAGCCCGGATGAGAACGTATTATTGTTTTCAGTACAGTAGCGTCTTGGGCCACGATGCTGAGGTCTCCAGAATCATAATCAGCTTGGAAGGCTTTGATGTCGCGACTAAGTGAGCTGGTATTGACGGCAACTTGGATATTGCTCCCCTCTAAGCTCTTGATCAAAGCCATCATCTCTGCTAAGGCTTCCGCTTCGGCTTTTGCGAAGTTCTCGACCACGATCATCAGTGTGCGTCCGCTAAACATATCAAACTCTGCTCCTGCATAAAAAATCGGGTCCCAATCTTTACACTTGGGATAGCCTTCTGGACCAGGGACCGTAGTACAGGTCTTGAGATCGACGCCTAGCTTGTAGGCACGATAATCAACGATGGGCAGGTGCTCATGGCAGTAATAAGAGTAGATGCCGGTGATAACGAAGATACCGCCCACAACCCAATTGGCGACTTTGGCGCTAGGAAAGGGGAAGGTGTATTTGCGGGTCAAGAAGATCGGGAGCAGCATGCCCGTGAGGATAATGTCTTTGACAAAAGACTCCCAAGGCTTAATCTTGAGGGCATCTCCAAAGCAACCACAGTCGGTTACCGAACCCGTAACATGCGACCAACCAGTCAGGAAAGTAAAGAAGAGCATCATCAACAAGGCTAGCCAAGCAGTCAAATTCATGCGCCAACCCAGCATGATCGCAAATGCCAAAGCGACCTCAAATACGGAGATAAACCAAGCCATGGGCGCGGCAAAGGGGACAAATATGTCAAAGAAGCCTTTTAGGAAAGGCCAGGCTGCGCCGAACACTAAAAAGTATTCTTCCAGTTTGTAGCCAAAACCGATATAGTCATTGGCTTTGACATAGCCGGAATAAAGAAAGAGGAGGCCAATCAAGATCCGACAAAAAAGGATCAACGGTCTAGAAATGGGCAAAAACTTTAAATCAAAACTCTTTTGTTTTAGCCATTCAAATAGTAAAGCAAGCAAAGCTGCGATACCTACGCCGGCATAAAGAAGGCCAATGATCTGATAAGTGGTCATATCGGTAGATTATTTTGCTTCGGCTTCCGCCATTTTGATCAATACAAAAACTGCATAATTGAGCATGTCGATGTAATTCGCATCAACACCTTCGGAGACTTTTACCACCCCATCATTGTCTTCCATCTGCTTGAGACGGTTGATTTTCATCAAAATCAAGTCTGTGATGGAGGAGATTCGCATTTTGCGCCAGGCCTCGCCATAGTCATGGTTTTTACGTTCCATGGTCTCAAAAGCCCATTGTACATTTGCATCATAGGCCTTGCTGAGGGTATCAATGTCTGTCATTTGCAGATTGAGATCCGCTCGCGCTAGGTCTTGATTCTTAAAAAGAATTAATGCAATTGCGCAATAATTGACGATGGCAATGAACTCCCCTTTTTCATCTTCGCCTACTTTATTGATGCCAGTCTCTTGCAGAGAACGGATCCGCTCGGCTTTGATCAAGATTTGATCCGTTACCGAAGGTAGGCGCAAAATGGTCCATGAAGGGCCGTAATCAGCTGCTTTTTTGAGGAACAAGCTACGGCAAGTGGCAATGACTTCGTGATATTGGCGGGTGGTTTTCTCCAAAATTTCCCAATTTGAACGCTAAATTAACAAACGACACCATAGCTTCAAACTAAAAACTTAGTTAATGCAAAAACCTTTTGAGCCTAATGAATCCTTATCACTCAATTGTCGGGGTAGATTGTTGAGTCTGGCAGCGCCCAAAATCATGGGGATCCTCAATCTGACGCCGGATAGTTTTTCGGATGGGGGCCAATACAACGAATTTGATGCGGCCTTGGAGCGGGTTGGAGTGATGATAGAGGAAGGGGCAGACATTATTGATATAGGGGGATACTCTTCTAGACCTTATGCTGAGGATGTGAGTCCGCAGCAAGAATTAGACAGAATTGCCGGAATTGGGGAAGCGATTTTAAAAAATTATCCCCAATGCTTGTTATCAGTAGATACGTTCCGCGCAGCGGTAGCCAAAAACATGCTAGAAAGCGGCGCACATATCATCAATGATATATCTGGCGGTCAGCTAGATCCGGCGATGTGGAGCACTTTGTTACACTTTGGTGATGTTCCTTACATATTGATGCACATGCAAGGACGCCCGCAGGATATGCAAGAAAATCCACAATATGTAAACGTTTTGCAGGAAATACAGGAATGGCTGGCTAGGGAGGTGCAAAAAGCGAGAGAAGCAGGACTTATCGATGTGGTGATTGATCCTGGTTTTGGTTTTGGCAAAGAGATCAAGCATAATTACCAGATATTAGGAGGATTGGAACATCTAGTGAGAATGAACGTTCCGCTACTAGTGGGTATCTCACGAAAATCAATGCTTTATAAGCTATTTAAAACTACTCCAGATGATGTGTTAGAATTGACGAGTGCCTTGCATCTAAAAGCTTTGGAAAAAGGAGCCCATATACTAAGGGTACATGATGTGAAGGCGGCAAAAAGGATCAGCGAGTTGTACCTTTATCAAAAGGAAAATGGAATTATTCACGATTGGGATCGTAACGGTTAGATTGGTTGATGTCTTGGATATCGCGATAGTGACCTTTTTATTCTACAAATTGTATGAATACCTCCGAGGTAGTTTAGCCGTCAGAGTGACTAGCGTAATCTTGGCTACATTTTTTATTTGGAAGGTAGTTGACTTATTAGACTTACGCTTACTGACTACTATACTAGACGCTGTGTTGGGCTTGGGAGCGATTGCTGTTGTGATTATTTTTGCCCCAGAAATAAGACAGTTTTTAGCGGCGATAAGTAAGAATACCTTCCTAGATCGCATATTGCAAAGGGTAGGGGAGCGCGTAGATGCCACCACTTCCTATCGTGAAATCTTAGAAGCCTTGAAGGATATTCGAGCCAGAGGAGAAGGGGCCCTGATTGTGATCCGAGGGACCAATAAGCTCACCGAAATAGAAGCAACGGGCGAACAATTGGACGCCAATATCACGAGCCGTTTGATCTATTCGATTTTTCAAAAAGAGAGTCCTTTGCATGATGGGGCTATGATTATTGCCCACAATAAGATTACCTCAGTCCGTTGCATTCTGCCCGTCAGTGAAAATTCACAAATCGCTCCTGATTTGGGGCTGCGTCATAGGGCCGCTGTCGGACTGTCTGAAAGGAGTGATGCCCTAGTACTGGTCGTATCGGAAGAGCGCAGAGAACTTTCATTAGCCTATCAAGGGGAACTGACGAGAAGTGTTGATTATCAGGAAGTTGAGGAGCGTATGTTGCGCCACCTCAATCGAGCTACTATACAAGTAACAAACAATTGAGCAAGCTTATCGGAACGATTGCCGTAGAAGGCATTGAGATATTTGGCTATCACGGCGTTTATGATCAAGAACGGCGAGATGGTAATAACTTTGTGGTCGATGTGTATATTAAGTCAGATATTTTTCGCTCTGCATATACGGATCAGCTAGCAGATACGTTAGACTACCAGCAAGTGTACGAGATTGTCTTATCTGAGATGAAAACTCCAGCAAAGCTGCTCGAACATTTGGCCTACCGTATCGCGCGGCAAATAAGCAATTCTTTCCCCGACATTTTTTCGTTACAAATAAAAGTAACCAAACTCAAACCGCTAGGAATGTCTCATTGCAAACAGACTTACGTAGATCTGTTATTTGATAATGAGGCCCTAAAAGGCTTGTAAGCTATTGACAATAATGCATTTGTTAGCAGCTGTTTTGGGTACTTGTTTTGACCATAGTAAAAGGGCAATCTTATTTGTATAAGAGTAATTATTGCTTACCTTTGCGGCGCTCCTGTACTTTATTTCCCTTCACCAGAAGGCGACGTGGCCGAGTGGCTAGGCAGAGGTCTGCAAAACCTTTTACAGCGGTTCGAATCCGCTCGTCGCCTCACATTGCTTCTAAGGCAGTGGATGGCACAGACCGTTATTTGATAGCACGGTATCTAGACGCCAGGTAAGGTTATTACCATTCCTGTTAGATTCCCTACCGTTCATTACATCATTTGTACAATTCCCTTACCCCCTCTTGAATTCGGCGTTGATTCAGACTTACTTACATCGGCGATTCGGAAATTGAGGAGGAAGGAGATCTTTGGAGTAGCTAAATATTTTTATAGAAGGGAGAGTATCCGTCGTTGGATACTACAATTTTATTTAATAGCTAACATCTTCGTCAGATGGATAAAGATAATCTCTATGTTTATCCATTGATTGCCAAGCGCTTTTGCTGGCAGGAAATTTGTACGTAAACGTTATAACCTAAAAATAAGTGAACCCGCATTCACACGTTCATTCTAGCCAATTTCGAAAACAGAAAAGTCATTTAACTGGAAGGAAGTATATGAAAAATTTCAAACATCTCCTTTTGCTGATGTTCCTTGGCTCTATCGTTCTTACCGGTTTTGCCCAGGTAGTGAGCGAAGATCCAAACGACTATCGTGAAAGAGATCAACAATCACTGCAAGATTTTCAGGACGGCAATGTAGCCTTTCCCCCCAAACCTCGTAATCAATTATCAATTGGTATCAAAGGTGGTATCTCCACAGTAGCTGGAGACGTCGCCCCTCAGGCTGATGGAGGCTTTGCTCTTAATGTCCGTAAAGCTCTCGGTCACGCATTTTCCGTTCGTCTGCATGCAGGTATCGGTCGTGCTACTGGCCTAAATTACCAGCCTGCCAAAGGTTATGCATTTCACGCCAACCCATGGGATGTCAACTACCGCCGTCCAGACGGGGTTGCTGAGAATGTATTTTATAACTTTCAGATGCGATATGGAGATATTGGGGTAGAAGGGGTAATTAACCTCAACAACATTAACTTCTACAAAGAAACCAATAAGTGGAACATCTACGCCGCTCTAGGTTTTGGAGCCATGGGTTATAATGTAAAGGTTGATGCCTTGAATGCTTCTGGACAGATTTATGAATTTACTAGCGTAGAAAATATTGACCTCAATCAAGGAGATGCCCTAGGTATCGAAGGACGTAGAGATCGTATTGCTCAACTAAAAACGCTCCTAGACGGTGAGTATGAGTCTCTCGCCGAGGGTCATGCCGATGAGCAAGGCTTCACTGTAGGTGGTGATCCATACGTAATCAATCCTTATATCTCTGGCGCTTTAGGACTTCGTTACCGCGTTGCTTCTCGCGTAGAGTTGGAATTAGAACATCGTTTTGTCCGTGCCAATGACGACCTTATGGATGGTCAGCGCTGGCAAGAGAGTGGTGGAGGTCCCAACTTTGGCTCTGCTATGACGCGCGACATGGATATGTACAATCTTACTAGTCTTGGTATTCACTTCCGTCTTGGTAAAGGAGTTGAGTCTCTCTGGTGGCAAAACCCTGTTAGCGGTATCTACTCTGACATCGCCGACACTAAGAAGCTTGTCAACAGCTTGACCGAAGATACTGACGAAGACGGTGTACCTGATTTATATGACAAAGAGCCTGATACTCCTGAAGGATCTCCTGTTGATCCATCTGGCCGCGCTCTAGATAGCGATCGCGATGGTATCATTGATACTGAAGATGCTGAGCCATTTTCAACTCCTGGTGTTGATGTAGACGGCAGTGGCCGCGCTTTGGACAGCGACAACGATGGTGTACCTGACGCTTATGACAAGGAGCCCAATTCTCCTCCAGGTATGTATTATGATGCCAAAGGGGTTGCAATTGTATTCCCTAAGCCAGAAGGTAATGAGCAACCATGTCTTCTTCCAATCATCTACTTTGATTTGGACCGCGACAACATCAAGCCTGAATTCTACCCAGAGCTGTATTATATCGCTCAAGTGATGCGTGCTGATACGGAGCTAAAAGTGAGCGCAGTGGGGCATACAGACAATCGTAACACTGATGCTTACAACCAGGACCTCTCTATGCGCCGTGTTAACAATGCCGTTGACTTCCTCGTCAATACCTATGGTATCGATCGTGATCGCTTCGTAACCGCTTACGAAGGTGAAAAGCAGCCCCAAATTGGTGATCTGCCTGAAAACCACCGTAATCGTAAGCTAGAGACACTTCACTACGTGAACCGTCGCGTTGAATTTGAGTGTATTCAAAACTAAGGTTTAGCCTTATATAAAATATCCCGAAGGTCCGGCTGCCAAGCCGGACCTTCTTTGTATATTAGGGTTTGCCTATGAGTACCCTCTTTTTGATCAATCCCGGATCGGGTCGTAAACGTGATGCCGAACAAACCGAAGCCCTGATTAGGGAAACCTATACCCAAGCAGGTCGGCCCGTCTATATCAAAGAGATCGACTTTGCACGCTTAGAAGCCATATTGGACGAGGCAGAAGCGAGAGGAATTCAAAATGTATTTGCTGTAGGGGGGGACGGTACTGTCAATGCCATCGGTGCCAAAATGCGTTTTCGTAATCTGCAATTAGGTATCATTCCCAAAGGTTCAGGTAATGGATACGCCCGTAATTTGGGCTATTCGGTCAACACGCGCCTCGCGATTCGCCAATCTTTAGATGCTCAGACCTTCTTGGTTGATACTGGCTTGATGAATGAAGTCCCTTTTCTCAATGTGGCGGGGGTGGGCTTAGATGCCGAAGTAGCTCACACCTTTTCCCTCGGCAAAAGCCGTGGCTTAGCCCCTTATGTTAGGCGTTCGGCCGAAGGCCTCCTCCAACTCCAACCCCAAGACTACGAACTGATCATCGATGGCGAAACCCATCATTTCGAAAAAATCATCGGTATCGCCATCGCTAACGGTACCCAATGGGGCTATGATGTCAAGGTCAATGCTCACGCTAGCCTTAACGATGGCTTTTTTGACTTGCTGGTAGTGCGCAAATTTCCTTTGGTCAAAGCCGCCCTGATGGTGAGTAAAATGTTTGGTGGCAGGTTGCAAGACTCCAATTATGTCAAAGTCTTTCGAGCCAAAAATATTCAAATCAAACGCGCCCAGCCCGGTTACGCTCAAGTTGATGGGGAACCCTTTGAGACCGGTACTGATATCTCCATCAGTATCTTAGAAAACAGTCTGAAACTTTTGCTGCCCAATACCCTAACGGAGGAGAAAATTCAGTCGCTTTAAGCTTGGGAGGAGTTTTGTTTTGGCAGACCGCTGCGCGGAACGCTCATTCTTTGGCTGCGTTATGCAGGATAAGTTTACAAAGCTCTGATAATTTTCAGATTTCTGAGATGAGCTGGTTTAGTACAGAGTAGAAAGTATTGAGTACATAGAAAAAAGGTCTTTCCAAACCGTATAGCCCCATTTTCTTAGATCTAAATACTAAATAATATTGCCTCAGTACTTAGCTCTCCAACTACTCTAAGGCCATCCCTGCTGAGGTAGGCGCGTCGAGATCTTTTGACTCTGGCGTTCTGCGAAGCAGTTAGCAAAGCAAAGAAATTGCATATTGACGCTCCGCACTCTACATTTATACTGTGTTTTTAGCCAAACGGATATTACAGGGATTATTAGTGATCTGGGGGATCGTAAGTCTTCTCTTTTTGATCTTTTATACCCTCGGGGATCCGGTCCAGTATATGGTCGGTGATAAAGCTGATGCCGAAACCAAAGCGGCTATTAGCAAACGTTTTGGTCTAGATCGACCTCTCTACGTCCAGTATGGCAAGTATCTCAATCAACTTGCCCCCATTGGGATGCAGGAAGAGGAAGCTGGTGGTGGTTTTGGGTTTAAATGGCCGAGTCTAGGGCGCTCTTATCAAACCAATCAGCCTGTGGGGAGTCTGATCATGCAAAGATTGGAAGGTACCCTTATCTTAGCAAGCGCTGCCATCTTGATCGCGGCCTTGCTAGGTATTGGATTGGGTATATTTGCGGCCTTACGCTTTGGTAGTTGGATCGATAAAAGTATCCTGAGTTTTTCGGTATTGGGGATCTCGGCGCCCTCATTTTTCATTGGTGTATTGGTAGCGTGGATTTTTGCCGTCAAGCTAAGACCTATTACTGGCTTGAATGTAAGCGGGCATTTTTTTGAGGAAAATGTCTTTTCTATGGGACGACACATCATTTGGCAAAATCTACTATTACCCGCTTTAGCCTTAGGTATCAGACCATTGGCGGTTTTTATTCAATTGACGCGCAGTAGTATGTTGGATGTTTTACAATCTGATTATATCCGTACTGCTAAGGCCAAAGGCTTATCTCCTCGGCGGGTACGGCTGGGACACGCTTTGCGCAACGCACTCAATCCGGTTCTGACCTCGGCGACAGGCTGGTTTGCTTCTCTACTGGCTGGAGCCTTTTTTATCGAATACATTTTTGATTGGCAAGGGATAGGTAAACTGACTATCGATGCCCTTAATACCAAGGATTTTCCGGTCATATTGGGTTGTGCGATTTTCATTGGCGCTGTCTTTGTTGTGGTGAGTATTTTGACGGATTGGTTGTATAGAGTGTTGGACCCTAGAGTGCGCTTATCATGAAAAGATTGATCCTTTGGCCCATACTTTTGGCTTTGTGGCCGCTGGCTAGCTGTGAGTTTGATAATGATGTGGCTTTTATTCCAGAACCCATAGCGGCTTATTTTTTGGTGGCAGATAATCAAAGCGCCGAGCAAACTATCCTAAAGATATTACCCACTGATGAGCTCATTTGGCAATACGAAACGAATCTAAATTTAGCGACTGCTAGTGTATCAGATATAGCACTTTGGGGGGAGGAGTTAGGCATAGCGATAGCTAGTGAGCAGCGGATTTTAGCGTTCGGCTTGCCGAACGAATCCCTCACCAATACTTATCAGCTTGCTACTTTTAGTCCGCATTTACTGGCTTGGGGGGCAAGTCGCCTAGCGACGATTGATACCAATAGGCGAGAAATCCTTTGGATCAATCGTGAAGATGGGCGAGAAGTGCGCGATACTTTGACAGGTAAGGTGGAGCATTTGTTCTATATGGAGCCTTACTTCTATTTGTTGGAGGATAGTGTTCGACTGAAAGTCTGGGAAGAGCAAAGTCTCAGCCTCGTAGAAAATACGTTATTGCCGCATCCGGTAAGTGAAGTGATCAAATGGGAGTTGTTTAATCGGATTCAGTTTATCAGTCAGTTTGGGGGCGAAAACCTTCTCTACAACTGGGATTTTGGGCCGCAGGTAATCGTTGAAAACGGTCCGGTGATCTTCAATAAGCTGGAACATTCTCCTTATCGACGGCAGGAAACCGGAAGAGAGTGGGTGGGTACTTTGGAGCTGCGAGGAAATCTTTTGCCACGGCCCGGTATTGTACCGGTTACGGATTTTGCGACTCAGTTTATCACCGCTCAATTGTATTACCATGATCGAGATTCCTTATGGCGGGTTGATATTCCTAGCAATCAAAGCGCCTTCTTAAGTAGCTTTCCCTATCAAATCCGACAAAGTTATTTTTATCCTTGATCTACAAATTCGGTGGAAAAATAGGCCAAGCATTTGTTCCATGAATTTTGTTATTTTGCAGCCCCTATGGCATAATGTGTTTGCCAAGGCTAAAGGACATTAATCGTAAATTCAATGGCAAGTACTTCCGATATTCGTAACGGCTTGTGTTTTAGGTATAATGGTGATATCTACTCTGTGGTAGAGTTTCAGCACGTAAAACAGGGGCGCGGTAGTGCTTTTGTGCGGGTAAAGATGAAAAGTCTTACCAGTGGCAAAGTGATCGAGCAATCGTTCAATACTAGTACAAAAATCGATGATATTAGAGTGGAGCGTCGCGTGTTCCAGTATCTCTATGCAGAAGGAGATAATCTAGTATTCATGGACAATGAGACTTACGAGCAAATCTATATCAATAAGGTGATGATTGATCATCTTGACTTACTTGGAGAAGGTGAAAATTGTGAGGTATTATTCAATACCGAAGACGACCAGCCTTTGCAGGTTGAAATGCCCAAGTTTGTCATCCGTGAGATCACTTATACCGAACCAGGTCTTAAAGGCGATACCGCTACAAATACACTCAAACCAGCTCAGATTGAATCAGGAGCTGAGCTCAGAGTCCCCCTATTTATCAATACAGGAGACAAAATAAAAATCGATACTACTACGCGCTCCTATGTTGAACGTGTAAAGGGGTAATTCCCGCTTTTCCCCCGCTATCCAACCTTCATTATATGGAACTCAAGGAAATTCAGGAGCTACTAAAGCTCGTCAATCGTACTAACCTCACTGAGGTTGAGATCGAAAAAGGAGATTTTAAAATCAAAATGCGCCGCAAATCTCCTGAAAGCAATGTCATCTACACCACTCAACAAGCAGTAGCGGCTGCGCCAATGGCCGCTCCTGTCCCGGCTGCCCCAGCAGCTGTCAAAGAAGCGCCCCAAGAAAAGGCCGCTCCTGCGCCTAAACCAGAACCAAAAGAAGAGAAAAGCAATCTCGTAGAGTTCAAATCACCTATGATAGGAACCTTCTACCGGGCTTCTGGACCAGATGTTGACGCTTTTGTAAAAGTGGGTGATCAAATTGAAAAAGGCCAAGTCGTTTGTATCGTAGAAGCGATGAAGCTTTTCAACGAAATTGAATCAGAGATGTCTGGTAAAATCGTCAAAATCATGGTCGAAAATGCTCAACCCGTTGAGTATGACCAAGTACTTTTCCTTATCGATCCGAACGGATAATTGTTAGTTGTTCTACGAACTACTTTTTTATGTTCAAAAAGATACTCATTGCTAATCGCGGAGAGATCGCGCTACGAGTTATCAGGACTGCTCGCGAAATGGGCATTCATACCGTAGCCGTTTTTTCTACCGCAGATAAAGATAGTTTGCACGTACGCTTCGCTGACGAAGCAGTTTGCATTGGTCCTCCTTCTGGTAGAGATAGTTATCTCAATATGGCCAATATCATCTCTGCTGCTGAAATTACGGGGGTAGATGGCATTCACCCCGGTTATGGCTTTCTGGCCGAAAACGCTGAGTTTTCCCAACTATGTGAAGACCATGGAATCAAGTTTATCGGTCCTAAAGCTGATGTGATCAATTCTATGGGAGACAAAGCGACCGCCAAAGAAATGATGATCAAGGCTGGGGTGCCGGTAGTGCCAGGTTCTGATGGCTTATTGGCCTCTCTCGAGCAAGCGCTCGAAGAAGCTGATAAGGCTGGTTATCCGGTCCTACTCAAAGCAACCGCCGGTGGTGGTGGCAAGGGGATGCGCAAGGTGTTTGGCCCTGGTGAGATGGAAGATGCTTGGAACTCGGCTCGCACTGAGTCTGGGGCTGCCTTCGGCAACGACGGCCTCTATCTCGAAAAGTTTGTGGAAGAACCTCGCCACGTCGAGATTCAGGTCATGGCTGATCAGCATGGCAACGTCTATCACCTTGGTGAACGTGATTGCACCATCCAGCGTCGCCACCAAAAATTGGTGGAGGAATCGCCTTCCCCGGTTGTTACGCCTGAAATTCGCAAGCGTATGGGTGATTCTGCCATCAAAGCAGCTGCTTTTGTTAACTACGAAGGTGCAGGTACCGTCGAGTTTCTCTACGATAAGCATGGCAACTACTACTTCATGGAGATGAATACTCGTATCCAAGTAGAGCACTGTGTAACGGAAGAAATCTATGACGTAGACTTGATCAAGGATCAAATTCGCGTAGCCGCTGGTGAAAAACTTACCGAAGGCTATCAAATGCTGCCCAATCGCCATGCGATGGAGGTGCGCATCAATGCCGAAGATGTCTTCAACGATTTCCGGCCTAGTCCTGGCAAAATTCAGTATTTCCATAAACCAGGTGGTCTCAAAGTACGTGTAGATACGCATGCATTTTCCGGTTATGTGATCCCGCCTTACTATGACTCCATGATCGGTAAGCTGATCGTAACGGGTAGTAGCCGCGAAGATGCGATTTCCAAAATGTCCCGCGCGCTGGAAGAATTTATCGTAGAAGGAGTCAAAACGACAATCCCATTTCATCAGCAGTTGATGTATGATGATAAATTCCGCTCTGGTATTTATGCCACGGATTTCCTTGAAAACTTTGATTTGAAGCCTGAATCTGAATAAGATTCAGCCATCGATATAGCCCTAAGGCCTTGCCTTGGGGCTTCTTTTTTGGCCTTGCCTTGGCGTTTCTGCTCTTATTCAATCGTGATCTTCATTCCCGTCTCCACAATGGGGATCAGCTCTTCCAAATCCTTATTGGTTAGGGAAATGCAGCCAAGGGTCCAGTTCATGCGTTCGCCGATGGCGTAATCATACCCCTCAGGCACCCCATGGATTCCAATCTCTCCTCCAATGCTGGCATCTTGCCCAATTTCTCCAGCAGCCTTGGCTTGATTATGTTTGCGCCAAGAATCCTCCGTCGGATAGTCAATCCAAATAAAATAGCGCCATTGGGCATGATCATAATGATCTCTGACTTTAAATTCTCCTTCTGGCGTCCGTCTATCGCCTTGCTGTAGTTTATCATTGACAGGATCTGGGCCAAAAACTACTGGATAACGCTTGAGCTTCACGCTATCAAAGCGTACCTCCAGATAGTACTCCGCCTTATTGATGTAAAAGCTAAGGGCTTTACCTGTAAGTTGTTTTTCGGCGATGATCTCGGCCAAGCTAGGGCTAACTTCTGTTTGGCTGGGTTCGCTCTGCGCCTGCGCATTGGAGGTTTGCTGGCAGGCTACTGTGGCAAATAATACAAGGCCTCCGAAAAGGCTAACTACGATCTTTTTCAAAACTTGGTACTTAAGCGATGATAGCCGTATTCAATGGCTTGTTGAGCGTCCTCGACTAGTAGCTCAGCTCTTATGGTCTTGACTTCCATTTTCTGGAGCAGCTGCGCTGAACGCTTATAAAAACTAATACCGCGATGGATCTTTTGTGCATCAAAATCTCCTTGCAGTAGTTCATAGCCTGCATGCTGATAAGCCAACATTAAGCATTCAAGGTTGGCATCTGTAGGATGAAATTTGTAGCTGCGCGTGTAGGAGACGACTGCTTGTCCATAAGCATTTAATTCCTTGAAAGCGGCAAGTTTTTTGACCACGGGATAGGGATTGCTACTAGAGCAATTGAGGTAGGTCTTATTGCCCTCTCCGAGGAACGCCTGCATATCGATCGGGGTCTTTGAAAGCTGCCAAAGGGGATCAGCGGGTAGGTGAGTGTCTAGCATCTCTCTAGGTAGGGTCAGTATGTATTGTAGCTGCATTTTGGGGTAATAAATGACTAGCTCCTTATTTGGCATCACAATACCACTGCCCCAACAACTGTCCAAAAATTTATATTCACCGCCGACTTTGACAATGTTCCAAGCATGATTCATGGCTTGAAAACCCATATCTGATTCTGCATCTAAGCCCTTGGCGTAACCTCGAACCGCATAAGCCTCCAACCCTGCCAAACGGGCCATATCACGGTAGAGATCGGCATAATCCTCACAGACGCCGACTCGGGTACGGAGGATGTTTTGGGTATCAGTTTGGTAGCTACCATCGAGATAACCGTCTACATTATAGCTGATGTTTTGGGCAATCCAGTAATAAATGATTTCGGCTTTTTCCGTTTCTGTATCACAAGCTTTGATCAGATAGTTCACCAATTTCTCCAATACAATCTCTTCACTTTGGTAGGCCTCCGCATGTTCGATCAGGCGATCATCAACCGCATCAAGGGCAAAGCTGAAGGGCCCACTTGTAAGGAGGACTAAAATCAGTACTATGTGTTTCATAATCAAAAGATTAGCTTGGCTACACTATTCCATAACGCAAGGCTTAATAAATGTTACAAAAATCAGAAAAGGAATACTAAGTTATCCTCTGCCTTCGTTAAATATTTGAAGCGAGTGAAACCATCTTGTTTTAAGCGCCTCTCTCCAAAGATATTGAACTTGCTTCTGCTACACCCGTCCCACTTGGGATGGGTGTTTTGCATTCTAGCCGATTTGCCGCAAATTGAATCTATGCGGACATCTCATCTGGCTATCGCCGTTATATTGGTCATGCTCAATGCCTATTTAGGTTTCCTGACATGGCAAAATCCGCAGTTTGTTGAGCCACCGCTCTTGTATTGGGGCTTGGCTACGATAATCCTCTTCGTAATCCTTAGCTTCGCTTCCGCTAAAATCGATTTGCTCGGCAGTTTAGTAGGAGGATTGATTGCGATGGGGATTTTTATGGGAGGTGGCTTTGAGGCTTTGGCGCTGCTACTGCTTTTTTTTGTTTTGGGGACTTGGGCCTCGCACCATAAGCGTGCTGCGAAGCAGGCTCTCGGACTTGCCCAAGAAAACGAAGGGAAACGCTCTGTTAGACATGCTTTCTCAAATGGAGGCATCGCTGGCATCTGTGGCTTTTGGGCGTGGTGCTTACCTGATTATGCGCTCCTCTGGCTGACCGCTTTGGCCGCGAGTTTTGCCACTGCGATGGGAGATACCTTTTCTTCTGAACTAGGCAATGTTTACGGTCGACGTTATATAGAGATTTTGACTTTGCGCCCGGGCAAACGCGGCCTCGATGGTGTAATCAGCCTAGAAGGTACGCTCTTAGGAGTAGGAGGTAGTCTTTTGGTGGCCTTGGTTTATGCGGCCCTAGTCGGGAACGCTCAGTTGATTCTGCCTGTTTTGCTGGCTGGTATAGCCGGAAACTTACTAGATTCTGTCTATGGTGCTACCCTACAGCGGGCTGATATACTTACCAATGATTCGGTTAATCTGCTGGCAACGGTTTCTGGTGCTTTGATCGGCGGTGGCCTAGCTTTATATTTCTTGCTATGAACGCTTTTCTTTGTACTATTATCGGACTTCTGAGCCTCAGCCCTCCATATTACATCTGCCATCAGACACCTCGTGCGCCACAAATTGATGGTAAAAGCGAAGCAGTCTGGGAGCAAGTCCCTTGGACTGAGCGTTTTATCGACATCGAGGGCAATCCCGATAAACAAGCCCCTCTTGATACTCGTCTCAAAATGCTTTGGGATGATGCTGGACTCTATTTCCTCGCCCGTCTAGAAGAACCTCATCTGCAAGCTTCTTTGACAGAACGAGAATCGGTAATCTTTAAGGACAATGACTTCGAAATTTTCATCGATCCAGACGGCGATGGTCATCTTTATTATGAATATGAAATCAATGCCCTTGGCACTGAGTGGGATCTGTTGATGGCAAAGCCATATCGCGACGGGGGACCAGCGATCACCGCTTGGGACATCGAAGGAGTACAATCTGCGGTTTATTTAGCCGGGAGCCTCAATGATCCCAGCGATACCGATCAATATTGGCAGGTAGAGATCTTTTTCCCATGGCGTTCGCTGCTAGAGTGTGCTTCCCCCAAACGTGTGCCGAGAGAGGGCGAGCAATGGCGCATCAATTTTTCGCGGGTACAGTGGGAGTGGAGCGTTCGGCAAGGCCGCTACGAAAAAAAGAAGGACCCTCAAACAGCTAAAGCTCTCCCTGAAAGCAATTGGGTTTGGGCTCCCCAAGGCAAAATTAATATGCATATGCCTGAAAAGTGGGGCTACTTGCAATTCTCTACTCAGGAAGCCGGAGCCGGAGCAGTGGCGTTCATCGAAGATGTAGACCAAGACCGCAAAGCCCAACTCTGGGAGCTATATTATCAACAAAGAGATTATCGTTTTAAGCACGGCCATTTTGCTCAGGAGCTCAAAACACTTAAAGCTCCTCTTGATCTCAAACTCAAAATTGAGGCTAGCCCACATCAATACGAAATCTCTATCCCCTCCGCTCAAAAAAAAGGGCGTTGGATCATCAATCAGGAGGGCAAACTATTCTTCCTACCCCTATGAATAGACGATACGCACTCAAAAAACTAGGTCAAGCAGGGCTCGTTACCGCAGCTTCAAATCTACTTTTGCTTGATAAAACCTCTTCGATTCGAGGACAGCATTATGTGTGGCTACATGGCAACAAAGAAAAATCCGCTCAAGACTGGAAGGCGCTTTTTGTGCGCATAAAACAAGCTGGCTTCAAAGGCATTTTGATCAATGCGGGTCCAGCTTTACTCCAGAAGGTGATTCCCCTAGCCAAGGCTCAGTCGCTAGAAGTGCACGCATGGATGTGGACCCTCAATCAGCCAGGGGAAAAGCAATTACAGGCAGAGAAGCCAGAATTGTACAGCATCAGTCGAGCAGGAAAGTCCGTGCTGGAGGCACCGCCCTACGTGGGGTATTATCGCTGGTTGTGCCCTTCCCGTCCCGGAACGCTTGAATTTTTACACCAAAAGGTGGCTAGCTTACTCACAGTAGAGGGATTAGATGGGGTTCACCTCGATTATGTGCGCTATTGTGATGTGATACTGCCCAGAGCGTTATGGGATAAGTATGGTTTGGTGCAAAAGGAAGAATTGCCCCCTTACGATTTTTGCTATTGCGAAGTCTGTAGAAGCAATTTCAAAGCCATTACAGGTATAGACCCGCTCGAATTGCAAGACCCTAGTACAAATCAGGCTTGGAAGCAGTATCGTTATGATCAGGTAACAAGGATTGTCAACGCCATTTCAGATCAAGTACATGCTGAAAACAAGATTCTCTCCGCCGCCGTTTTTCCTTATCCTGATCTTGCCCGCAAGCTGGTACGCCAATCATGGGATGATTGGCGCTTGGACAAAGTTTTTCCGATGATTTATCACAGTTTTTACAATGAGGGACTCAATTGGATTAAGCGTTCCACGGCTAGTGGTGTCAATGATATCGCCAATCGCTTTAGCCTGCACACAGGCCTCTACATGCCAGCGCTTCAAAAACCAGCTCAACTGCAAAAGGCTGTTCAGAAATCTCGGCAGGGCGGGGCAGAAGGAATTGCCATTTTTAACGGGGATAAACTCGCAGAAGCGTATTGGGAACATTTGCAAGATGCCTTATGGTAAGAGGCCTAGCGGTTCCGCTAAATATTCCCTATTTTGAAGGTTAGATAAAACTAACTACGCTGAATCGGATGCAAACTTTCGCCCATCGTTATGCTGGGGGAGTGCTGCTGCTAACAATATTATTTTTGATAAGCTGCTCTCCTCCAGCCCCAAATGCCGACGAGGCATTGATCGCTAGTATTCCTGATAAGATCGATTTCAATTTCCACGTGAGGCCTATCCTCTCGGATCGTTGCTATGCCTGCCATGGTCCAGACGAAAATAAACGCGAGGCCGGTCTTAGGCTAGATACTGAAATCGGTGCTTTTACCGCCCTAGGGGAACAGCAAGACCGTTACGCCATCGTACGCGGTGAACCTGATAAAAGCCTGATTCTAGAGCGTATCCATACTACTGATCCTGAGTTAGTAATGCCTCCTCCAGAATCCAACTTGACGCTTAAGGAGCATGAAATCGAAATCCTCACCAAATGGATCGAGCAAGGTGCTGAATGGAAGCGACATTGGGCTTTTATCCCTCCCGAAAAGCAAGCTCTTCCTGAGACCAAACAACCGGATTGGAGCCAAAACGAAATTGACCACTTTGTCTTTGCAAGGCTAGAGCAAGAAGGGCTTAAACCTTCCGCTATGGCGCCTAATGAACGCTTGTTGCGAAGGCTAAGCTTTGATTTGACTGGCTTACCTCCTACCGCAGCTGACTTGGATGCCTTTTTATCAGATGATAGTCCAGAAGCTTATGAAAAGGCTGTGGATCGCTTTTTGGCATCAGACGCCTTCGGCGAACGCATGGCCTCATTGTGGTTAGATGCGGCAAGATATGCAGACTCTCATGGTTATCAAGATGACTTAGAGCGCACCATGTGGCCCTATCGCAATTGGGTGATCCATGCTTTTAATAGCAATATGCCCTACGACAAATTTGCTACTTGGCAGTTGGCGGGAGACTTGATGCCAGATCCCAGTTTAGAGCAAAAGATCGCTACTGGTTTCAATCGCAATCATATGATCACCCAAGAAGGGGGCGTGATCGAAGAGGAATACCGAGTAGAATATGTAGCCGACCGAGTACAAACTTTTGGTACAGTCTTTTTGGGCCTCACTATGCAATGTGCTCGCTGCCATGACCATAAGTACGATCCCTTGAGTATGAAGGAGTATTATGGACTCTTCTCCTTCTTCAACAATGTGCCAGAAAATGGCAAGATCCGAGCCTATGGCGCTACGCCGCTGCCTTTTATCAAGGTGAGCAAAGCGGAGCTAGATGAAAAAGTCGCTTACATGAAAGGCCTAGTGCTAGAAAAAGATACCCTCGAACTCATGATAATGGAGGAAATGGAAACGCCTAGGCAGGCCTATCTCCTCAATCGTGGTGCCTACGATCAGCATGGCGATTCGGTCAGCCCGACCCTACCAGCACAGATCATGGCCTTTGACGAAAGCTTTGAGCAAAATCGCCTAGGCATGGCCAAATGGCTTTTCCATCCCGACAATCCCATCACGGCCCGTGTCACGGTAAACCGCTATTGGCAGATGCTCTTTGGCAATGGTATCGTCAAAACGCCAGAAGACTTTGGCAATCAAGGTGCCTTGCCTTCTCACCCTGAGTTATTGGATTGGCTGGCAGTAGAGTTTCAGGAATCTGGCTGGGACAGCAAGCATATGCTCAAACTCATGCTGATGTCTGCCACCTATCGCCAAGATAGTCGGATCACCCCTAAACTCGAACGTCTAGATCCGGAAAATCTCCTATTGGCTCGAGGGCCTCGTTATCGCCTGCCTGCGGAGATGATTAGAGATCAAGCCTTGGCTGCAAGTGGTTTATTAGTAGATAAAGTGGGCGGACCTAGTGTCAAGCCCTACCAGCCCGAGGGGCTTTGGGAAGAAACCACCGGTGGTGGCGGGGGAAGTTTAGCCGCTTATAAGCAAGATTCGGCGGCTAGCCTCTATCGTCGATCCTTATATACCTTTTGGAAGCGGACTATTCCGCCACCCAATATGATCACTATGGATGCGACCCGCAGGGGCATCTGTGAAGTAAAACGCCAAGCGACCAGTACGCCTCTGCAAGCCCTTGTTCTCCTTAATGACCCTACTTATCTAGAAGCAGCTCGCCTGCTCGCAGTGCGGATGATCAAAGAGGGGGGCTCTATGGCCGAAGAGCGCATTGGGTATGGTTTTCGCCTGCTAACTGCCCGCAAACCTGATGCCGATGAATCTCAAAAACTTCAACAATTTTTGGCCCTCCAACAAGCTCGGCTAGAAGCTGAACCCGAGTCAGTCGATGCCCTCCTCAATATCGGCGAATATCCTATCGATCAAGATATCTCATCTGCGGAACTAGCCGCTTATACACTACTTGCTTCTAGTCTCCTCAACCTTGACGAAGTCGTCTCAAAAAGCTAATCCATGGATCCCGTACACGAACATTTACTCACGATCAATCGCCGTCATTTTCTCTCGAAAGCTAGCTTGGGGATTGGCGGTATGGCCCTGGCTTCGATTTTGCCCGGTTGCTTTGCTGATCCTAGCAAAATGCAATCAGGGCCTGATTTTAGCCAAGGTATCATGGATGCTTTGCATTTTGCCCCTAAAGCTAAGCGGGTGATCTACCTTTTTCAAAGTGGAGGACCGTCCCAGTTTGAACTCTTTGACTACAATCCACTTTTGGAGAAAATGGTCGGTCAAGACCTTCCAGAAAGTATTCGGCAAGGCCAGAGGCTAACCGGCATGACATCGGGGCAAAGTAGCTTCCCGCTGGCTCCTTCTAAATTTAGTTTTAAACAACATGGTGAGAGTGGCGCATGGATGAGCGAGCTCTTACCCTATACCTCGCAAATTGCAGATGAACTTTGCGTCATCAAGTCGATGCATACTGAGGCGATTAACCACGATCCTGCGATTACCTTCTTCCAGACGGGTTCTCAACAAGTGGGCCGTCCCAGTATAGGCTCTTGGTTAAGTTATGGATTGGGCAGTACCAATGAAAATCTGCCAACTTTTTGTGTCTTGCTTTCACGGGGCACAGGCCGACCTTTTGCGCAGCCGCTTTATTCACGCCTTTGGGGCAATGGCTTCTTGCACTCCGTGCATCAGGGCGTGCAATTTCGCTCGGGCAAAGATCCTGTACTCTATCTGCAGGATCCCAAAGGTATG
>JBCCQN010000140.1:0-21336 GCA_039024315.1 Bacteroidota bacterium | reverse complement strand
TCAATCCATTTATGCCAATATATTGTTGATAAAATCGAATCTAGGAAGTAAAAAAGAATAGTTTAAGATTGAGTTCTGTATAGCCACTCATGGAGCCTATTTTCGCTAGAATTTGGACCACCAGCATGAATAGAAAAAATTTCTTGCTGGTGGCCCCGTTTTTTATGCTTCACAACTCGAACAATTCACAATATTTGCGATAAATTCTTTCGAGACGCTTTGGCTTCGCTGGTAGTACAAAGTTTTCACCCCCAGTTTCCATGCTTCTATAATTAATTTATTGACTTCTTTGATGGCAAGATTGTGGGGTATGTTCAAGTTTAGGCTTTGGGCTTGATCAATGAATTTTTGGCGAATCGATGCCTGTTGGATAATTTCCAACTGACTAATTTCCTTGAAGGTCTTAAACACTTGCTTTTCCTCCTCGCTCAATCCGTCAAGATGCTGTACGCTTCCGTGATTGAGCATAATGTTGCGCCAAGTTTCTTCTGTGTCCATACCTTTTTCGACAAGCAGTTTGCGTAGGTATTTATTTTTTCTCATAAAATTACCTTTTGACAAGCCTGCTTTGTAGTAGTTACTACTAAAAGGCTCGATGCCTGGGGAGGCTTGTCCCAAAATAGCTGAAGATGAGGTTGTTGGCGCTATGGCCATCAAAGTAGTATTACGTCTTCCATATTCCTTCAGTATCTCTGGTTCCCCATAAATATTAGCCAACTCCCTACTGGCTTCTAGGGCTTGAACGCTGATTTGTTGAAAAATTTGGTTGGTTAGTGCTTTGGCAGCTAGCCCCTCGAAGGGGATCATATTTTTTTGCAGATAGGAATGCCAACCTAGTACACCAAGACCTAAGGCCCGATGTCTTTTGGCAAAACGATTTGCTGATGCCAAGAAATGATTTCCTTCGGTCTTTTCGATGAATTCCTGTAAAACAGCATCGAGAAAGAAAACAGCTCTTTGGACAGCATCAGTATCTTTCCACTCATCATACAACTCCAGATTCATGGAGGATAAACAACAAATAAATGATTCATCAAAACTGGATGGCAGAGCGATTTCAGAGCATAAATTACTCGAACGTATTGTCATGTTTTTATCCAGATAGACATCTGGCTTAGTACGATTGACATTGTCGGTAAAAAATAAATAGGGTAAGCCCTTTTGCTGGCGACTTTCCAATACTTTTGCCCATATTTCCCTTTTCTCTACATCACCGTCAATCATTTCTTGCATCCAATAATCGGGGATACATACTCCGAAAAACAGGTTCTGAATTGGATTACCAATATTCTTAATCTCCAGAAACTCTTTGATATCATTATGATCGATATCCAGATAAGCCGCAAATGCTCCACGTCGCACCCCTCCTTGTGAGATGGTATCCATGACAGTATCAAAGAGTTTCATAAAACTCACTGCACCACTACTTTTTCCATTGTCTGTTACGGGACTTCCTCTCTCACGTAGTTCTCCAAAATAACCAGAGGTACCCCCACCGATTTTGGTCTGCATTATTACCTCCCCCAGTTTATGGGTGATGCCTTCTATATTATCTGGCACATGCACATTAAAGCATGAAATAGGAAGGCCTCTTTCAGTACCCATATTCGCCCAGATTGGGGAACTTAGACTCATCCAACCTTTCTCAATCAATTCTATGAAAGGTTCAATCAACTCAGGCTTATAAAGGCGTTTGGCTGCAGCAGTAGCTACCCTTTCGATAGCAGTCTTTACAGTTTCTCCCTTCAGCAAATATCCGCGGTTGAGCATGTTTTGGCTTTCTTCGTTAAACCACCACATTCTCTCATTTCTTTCCAATACTTTCATTTTTTGACTTTTGACTAAAGTATTACAGTAGGTTTTTGATGGTCATTTATCGCGACCAAAGTAAATTTTTGATTGATAGATTTTCTATTGCAATGTTTTTTCTTCGCTTTCTCTTCTAAAGTCCTAATTCATAACGATTTAGTATTTCCGTATGGACAGTGTTTACAACCATTTTCACAACAATAGCCTCGTAGCAAATGGTACTTTTCGGTAAACACCCAATACCCTTGTTCATTGATGTAGTAATGCTCTCCTTCTACCATTTCCTTTCTAGCTGGTAGCTTTTTAGCCTTTGACTTTTCTTGTTTTTGCTTCAAAATTTTTGGCAGTTTCGGTTGTGAATTAGACATTCAGGGTTAATTGGTGCTCGTGTGCTAATATTCCCAAGTTCACCTTAATTACATTCCCATATCCAATTTGAAGGCGAAAAGAGTTTTCGAGAGGCAAACCCAAGATATAGCTGACAAAACTCCTAATGTTGCCAGCGTGAGTCACGATTGCAATGCAATTTTCTTCAGTAGTCGGGCTGGATAGCTCATCAATAAACGCAAGCGTTCGCTTATGAAGATCATGGTAGGATTCTCCTCCACCTGCCTTTGTTCCAACAAAATCCTGCATCCACACTTTTAAAGCAGATGGGGCAATAGCCTCCCATTTTTTTGTCTCCCAAGCTCCAAAGTTCAATTCCATCAATCTAGGGTCAAACACCGTAGGGGCCTGTAGCCTTTTAGCCAGTTTACGACAGCGAAGCAGCGGACTAGAATACACTTGTTCTAGTTTTGCTGGTAATTTTTCTTTCACGGCATTGAATTCCGTTTCAAAACGAGTTTGGTCTAGCTCAATATCTGATTGGCCGTAGCAAATTCCCTTTTCAATCTTTGGCGTGGTATGTCGTACTAAATAAATTTCCATAGGCCTAAACAGAATATTAGGGTTAACACTTCATTGATCTGCTGAGTAGCGCCAAGGCAGTCTCCTGTGTAGCCATCAATCCATTTATCAAAATAGCCAGCCAAGTAAATTTTCATCCCATAAACAGGAATCAAAACGAGTAAAACCCACGGCGTCTGGAACCAGAAAAAGATAGGGATCAACCAAAGTGCACCAATAAGTAAGTTTGCAAGGCTGAGCTTTTTGGCAATGGGCTTTATTTTGCTGCTTTGATCTTCTCTAGAATAGGTATGCGTAAAGATAATCGTCGCAGCGCTCCATCTACTCAAAACATGTGCTAAAATAATTGCCTTCAGTCCAAATAATAGGTCTAAACCTAGAAGTTCCATAAGGACTGTGATCTTTAAAAGAAACAGAAGCAGTAATCCAACCACAGCATAGGTCCCAACGCGGCTATCCTTCATGATATTTAAAATCTGTTCCTTTGTCCAGCCACCACCAAAGCCATCACAGACGTCAGCAAATCCATCTTCGTGGAAGGCGCCCGTCAGCAATACGCCTACCATCAAAGCCAAAATAATACAGATTGAATTCGGTAGAATAAAATGCAGGGAATAGATCATTAGTGATATCGTCCCCCCTACAATCCAGCCGATCAGTGGAAAATAACGAGTCGCTTTATTGATGTATTCATCTGAGTGATCTACCCAACTAGGACAGGGAATTCGGGTGTAAAACATCAAAGCAGTAAAGAATACCCTAATTTCTGTTTTCATTTTTTCTCACTTACTCTAGCTTCGGTAAAACTGGACATTTCATTCATAAAGCAAACGGCACTCTCTATTATGGGATAGGCTACTGCGCACCCGCTCCCTTCACCTAGACGCATCCCTAAACTTAAGATTGGGGTACCTCCAAAATATTCTAGCATAGTTTTATGACCTTGCTCATCACTTTGATGGCAAAAAATGGCATTACCCTTAACGTTGGGGTTTAACTGGTATGCACACAAATAAGCTACAGAGGCGATAAAGCCGTCCACTAGGATAAGCATATTCCTTTCATAGGCAGCTAGCATTCCCCCACAGATTTGGGCGATTTCAAATCCTCCTAAACTTGCAAGGTTTTCCTTTACTGCTTTAGACTCCTTATGGCGAAAAAGAACTTTTTCGAGGATTGCTAATTTATGAGCAAGTTGAGTATTGTCTAGACCCGTTCCTCGTCCTACGCATTGCTTGATCGGAAGATTACACAGTCTACTCATCAACAAACTTGCTGAGGAAGTATTTCCAATCCCCATTTCCCCAAAGCCTACTACATTACAACCAGAAATAGCCAGGCTATCTACAATGTTGCTTGCTTTTTCAAAACATTCATCTAGCTCACCAATACTCATTGCCTCATTAAAAAGGATGTTTTGCGTACCCTTAGCAATCTTGGCATTGATCAAATTTTCATTTTTCGCGAAATCAAAGTTGACCCCAGCATCCACAATTTTTAAGGAGATAGCATGTTGTCTGCAAAGAACATTGATAGCAGCCCCCCCTCCCAAAAAGTTTAGAACCATTTGCGCTGTAACTTCACTTGGATAGGCACTAACTCCACTCTTGGCGATCCCATGATCAGAAGCAAAGACTAGAATCGTAGGCTTCTGCAATTGAGGATGAAGCGTATTCTGTACCAAGCAAATCTGAGTAGCGATTTCCTCTAGTTTTCCCAAAGCACCAATCGGCTTCGTTTTGCTATCAATTTTGTGTTTAATTTCTGCTAGCATATCGGTATTGTCGAGTTGGAGAAGCAGGATTAGGAACTTTATTTTTAGCCTTCAGGCTTTGCCGAACGCTCAAGCCCTATCAATTTGAGGGCTTACTTGCTTAAAATAAATCGTCAGCAGTGATGCTTTTATCATGCTTAGTATATTCTACTGGGCGCTTAGCAAAGAAATCATCAAGACTATTAGCAAAGACTTCCTCCTCAAACCAGACCATCGGCTGATAGTTGTGCTCCGAAATAAAGAATATTTTTTCAAGGCCAATCTTGTTTAAGCTATCGTCAACTCTAAATTTCATAAAGTTGAGTAGGTTAGCCTTAGAGGCATGTTCTATTTCCCCTCCTTCAAAAATCCAATCCAAGATTTCTGCTTCTACCTGAATCGAATCTGCAATGAGGATTCGCAAATCCTCTATGGTATCGCTATCAAAGAAATCAGGAAATTCTGCTCTAATTTTATTGACAATAAAAATACCGGCATTGGCATGAACCTGTTCATCAACAGAAGTCCAAGCGATGATATTGCTGATATTTTTCATCACTCCTTTGAAGCGGGTGAAAGAAAGGATGATAGCAAATTGACTAAAGAGAGAAACGTTCTCTATCAGAATAGAAAATAAGATGAGAGAAAAAACATACTTCTTTTTGTCCGTTGATTTGGTATGCTCCAAAGCATTTGATAAGTAATCAATGCGCTTCCGGATCACCGGTGTATCAAGCAATTTGTCGAACTCTCCATTGTAGCCTAGGACATCTAAAAGACGAGAATAGGCTTCAGAATGGCGAAATTCACACTCTGCAAATGTACTACCTAACCCATTAAACTCGGGTTTAGGAAAATGGCGGTAAAGGTCCCCCCAAAAGGACTTGACTGCCACCTCAATTTGGGCAATAGCGAGGAGGCTTTTCTTGACCACATCCTTTTCATTATCACTTAGGTGAGCATGAAAGTCTTGAATATCCCCCGTAAAATCTACTTCGGAGTGAACCCAAAAAGACTTATTAATAGCTTCAGTAAACTGTAAAATCTCGGGATACTCGAAGGGTTTGTAGCTAAGGCGTTTGTCGAAAATACTCATATTACTTCTTCTTATTCGGTGAATCAGAAGCAATATGTACGAACCTATAACAGACCTAGGACGGCCAAATAGGGCGGACGCCCAATTGGAGTCATTGTTCGGACATTTGCTTCTAATGCGAAAGCAAAATCCGCACAATCAAAGAAGGTAATCTGGCTTATCTTCTGATGGAAGATTTACAGTTGCGCTACAGCTCACGATTTTCACGTAATTCCCCTTTATTCAGCCCAATTATTATGCATGAGCTGCTTTGATGTGCAAGAGAATGACAAGATTAAAGACTTATGATTTGACTAAAAAGAAGACTTATCCACAGAGCTGTTGATATCTGTTTAGGCCTAGCAATTGCCATGCTAGATCTTTTTATCCCTAGGCTTTTTAATTGATACCATTTATTAAGTTTAGCTAAGCTCAATTTAGGCTTCCTTAAGTGCTAATGTGGTGAATAGGATAAGCGTTCCGCGCAGCGGTGTACACCAATAAAGCAATCCCTAATTTAGGATAATCAATAATTGAGCTATCAGTAATCATCACGAACTTTCTTGATCTGATTCAGGTTCAACGACATTTCTTTGACGGGGGAGCAAAACTTTTTCTGAACCAAAAATTGCGGCCTCCGTAAATATGTGTATGAAACACACATTATCAGAAAAAGAAGCACGCAGAATAGGTAAATTTATCAGTCTCGTGCTGAGGCATCAACCCCAAAAGATAGGGCTCCAACTCGATGAGCAGGGCTGGGTAGAGGTCGAGCAACTTTTGCAACAACTTGCTAAGCACGGCACCAGGATCAACCGCGACCAACTGGACTTCATCGTAGACAACAATAATAAAAAGCGCTATCGTTATAGCGAGGATGGCCTAATGATCCGAGCCCAACAAGGCCATAGTGTCAAAATAGCCTTGGATTATGCGCCAGTGGCTCCTCCTACTTTACTTTTTCACGGCACTGCCGAACGCTTCCTTGAGAGCATAAGCAAAACAGGGCTAGAAAAACGCAACCGTCATCATGTCCATATGTCAAAAGACCTAGAAACAGCATCTCAAGTAGGTAGCAGACATGGCAAACTGGTGATCCTAGAGGTTGACGCAAGGCGAATGTTTGAAGACGGACACCCGTTTTATTGTACGCCCAACGAAGTTTGGCTTACCGATTTTGTACCCGTTGAGTACCTAATATTTCCAGCTTAGACATTTTTATTTGAGGCTTCTTGCGGCTTAGAAAATCGACTACTATTTTAGCCGCCAGTACATTTCATTTCCTCTATATATGTTTAGCGAAAAGGACCTACAACAATTCCAAAGCCTTGGTATTCCAGAATCTCTGGTCAACACTCAACTTGAAAATTTCCGCGCCGGTTTTCCCTTCCTCAACATCAAAAAAGCGGCTACTATTGGCGATGGTATTCTCAAACTAAGTGAGGAGCAAGTAGCGAGTTACATCCGCAATTATGAGAGTGCCTTAAGTGCTCTTAAAGTGTGCAAATTTGTACCAGCTTCTGGGGCAGCCAGCCGTATGTTCAAGGCTTTATTCGCTGCGCTGAATGCACCTGATGAGCCATTGGATGAAGGTCTTGTAAAGTTTTTTGCCAACATCCATGATTTTGCCTTTGCCAACTCTTTAAATGAAGCTCTAGGTGGCAAAATAGATGCGCTCATTGCAGCTAAAGATTACAGTAGTGTCCTCAAAGCTTTGCTAACTGATAGTGGCCTAGACTATGGCTCACTGCCCAAGGGCTTACTCGAATTTCATGCTTACCAAAACGATACCCGCACTCCCTTAGAGGAGCACTTGGTAGAAGGGGCAAACTATGCAGGGACCAAAGGCGGAACCGTATATCTTCATTTGACCGTCAGCCCCGAGCACCAAGCTAAATTTGAAGCTCAGGTCGCCCAAGTCCAAGCCAAGCTCGAAGCTCAATTCGGGCTTACTTTTGATATTTCCTTTTCGGAGCAAAAAACGGCTACCAATACCATCGCGGTGGATATGCAAAACGCAGCTTTCCGCGAAGCGGACGGCCAAATCCTTTTCCGTCCCGGTGGTCACGGCGCGCTACTTGACAACCTCAATGAGATCGATGCCGATATCATCTTTATCAAAAATATCGACAATGTCGTACCCGATAATATAAAAGCGGAAACCTATCGCTACAAAAAGGCACTGGCTGGTGTGTTACTCGAATATCAGATGATGATCCACCAATATCTACGTGCCCTCGGTGCCCATGCAGATCCTGCCATGATAGAGGAAATTCGCAATTTTATGGGAACCCATCTCGGGACTTCGGCCGATATTCAAGGGATGAGCCTTGATGAGACCAAAGCCTTTTTACAGGCCAAGCTCAATCGTCCCATTCGAGTTTGTGGGATGGTCAAAAATGAAGGAGAACCGGGAGGAGGACCTTTTTGGGTACAACAGGCAGATGGTAGCCTGAGCTTGCAGATCGCAGAGAGTGCCCAAATCGATCCCGAAAATCCGGCCCAACAAGAGATCGTCCAGACCGCGACTCACTTCAATCCTGTTGACTTGGTATGCGCCACGAAGGACTTTAAAGGTGATGCTTTTGACTTGATGGCTTTTCGCGATCCAAGCACTGGTTTTATCGCCCATAAGTCAAAAGACGGCCGCGAACTCAAAGCTCAGGAGCTACCAGGCTTGTGGAACGGCTCCATGGCAGATTGGAATACTGTGTTTATTGAAGTTCCGCCTATTACCTTCAATCCCGTAAAAACGGTGATGGATCTTCTCCGTGAAGAGCATCAGGGCTAGCGGCTGTATTGCTTGGCCTTGGTACTTAAGTTTTGGCGGCAAGCTTAGACTTACTGCTTCGCAGAACGCTTGTTTTCAGCCTCAAAGAGATTTAGTTTGAAGCCCTTTTGGGGTGAATGCCTGATCCCACAGATCGGGAAAAGGATGCTGATTGTGTATTTTTGTTTAGCGATTTGGCAAATAGGATACCAAAGGTTTTCGCATTGGCGTCAATGGAAAGGGATTGCCATACTTTCTATTAAGTAGAGAGTAGAAAGTACTCAGTATAGAGAAAAAAGGCTTTACTAAATCATGTTAAGCTATTTTCCTAGGTCTTAATACTGAATACCATTATCTCAGTACTTAACTTCTCAAGACCCAAAAACCGCTTTTAAACCATCGAGTACCGAGGCGGCTCTGTTTAGACAAGGCAATATTGCGAAAAGGGGAATTTTATTTCAGGCTTTGTGATTTCCAACTGCTTTGGAATATTTTCCCATGAAATGCAGTCTAAAAAATTATCTCCTCTCCCTTGGTACCTTTTTTATAAATTGCTAATCTATCAAAACAACTTTTACATGAGAAACACATTCCTTCTTCTGCTATCACTACTAGCAGGGATGCTAACTACTAAAGCACAAGAACCGATTCAAAAGATTTTGCCTGACGCTCTCAAAAAGCAGCAGCAAGAAAATCCTGAGGAAAAGATCTACATGCAGCTAGATAAAGATATCTATTTGCATGGAGAACAAATTTGGCTCAAGCTATATTTGGTCGATGCTTATCTACACCAGCCAAGTTTTATCAGCTCGGTTGCTTATGTGGAGCTAATCAATGCCCAAGACTCCCTCATCGTCCGTCATACCCTTGATGTAACCGATGGTGGTGCTCCGGGGGACATCCTCATTCCAAAAGATCTGAGTCCAGGTACTTACTACCTCCGAGCTTACACCCAATGGATGCGTAATTTTGGCACTTCCTTCCAGACTTCGATCCAAATACTCAATAAGGAGAAAGAGGAAATCGCTCCTGCGCGTTGGCGGGTCAGACAAACTCCTGATGTACAATTTTTGCCTGAAGGCGGCCATCTTATAGGTGGGCTAACTAGCAAAGTAGGGATCAAAGTAGTCGGTAGCGATGGACTAGGGCGTTCCGCCGAAGGCGAAATCCTCGATAAAGATGGCAAAGTAGTCAGCAGCTTCCAGACAGAATACAAAGGGATGGGCGTGTTTAGTTTTACCCCCCAGGCGAATGATCAGTATACGGCTAAAGTCAGAGTAGAGGCATGGGAGGAGGAAATCGTTGTCAAACTCCCCAAAGCCGAGACAAAAGGCTATGTGATGGAGGCCAAGGCCAGCGCTATGTTCAACGAAATCAATGTCCAAGCTTCCCAGGATCTGGCGGACGCTGAATTTGTACTCTTGGCTCAGGTAAGGGGACAAATCGTATCACTTGTCAGAGCCAAACTCAAAGGCCAAGTCTATCAGGTTTCTATCCCTAACTACAAAATCCCCGAGGGTGTCATGACTCTGAGTTTGTTTGATCCTGAAGGCAAGTTACGCGCTGAGCGCCTCATTTATGTCCGTGGCAAAGACTTTCTCAAATTAGACCTGCAAACCAACAAGACTCGTTACAAAAATCGAGAGGCCGTCGAGGTCCAATTAAGCGCTAAAGATCCAAAAGGAAATCCCGTGGCAGGCTGGTTTTCGGTCTCCGTTGCCGATATCGCGGCTTATTGGGAAAGTCCAGACCGCAGCAATATCATGAGCCAGTACCTACTCGCTAGTGAATTGCAAGGCTTTGTCGAAGAACCCAATTATTATTTTTCAGGCAGCAGTGCTACCATTGACAAACACCTAGACCTATTGCTATTAACTCAAGGTTGGCGTAAAATCGATTGGGAAGCGGTGATCGCAGGAGAATACCAAGATCCGACCTATCTAATCGAACAGGGATTGATGATTACGGGTAGTGCGGTGACTGCCACCAACAAACAGGCGCCAGAGGGTACCCTTATCAGCCTCACTATCGACAATATATTCAATACTTATAGCAGCGAAGTGGATGCAGAAGGTAAATTTGCCTTTGCGGGCCTAGGCTTTGCCGATACTTCCAGACTTATCCTCCAAGGACGTACCAAACGCAACAAAGCCAAATACTTTGGCCTGACCTTGGATACTATCCCTCCTCGTAAAATAGAACGCTATCCCTATTTTGAAATGGAGGTAGTCGATCCCCTAAAATCTGATGAATATATTTCCCAGATGGAGCGACAGATAGAAGCTGAAGCAATCAGAGATGGCGAATACGTAATTTCCATCGACGAGGTCGAAATCACGGGTAAACGCGAAGAAGACCATCAACAAAGCCTTACCGATGGCGGCCTTTATCGCGAACCGAGTTATAGATTGATGGGGGAAGATGCCCCTCCTAACTTTAATGTTTTTGACGCCATCCGAGGCCGAGCCCCCGGCGTCCAAGTATCGGGAAATATCGGTGCTTACTCTGTTACCATGCGAGGGGGTATTGGCCTCAACGGGATAGTAGAAGCAGCCTACATTTTGGATGGTACCTTTGTGGACGCCTCCGTCTTAGAAGCAATCCAAATGTCTCAGATTGAGCGCATTGATATTTTGAAAGGGGCTCAGGCGGCAGGCTATGGTATGCGTGGCGGTGGAGGTGTAGTAGCCGTATATACCAAAGATGGCTATGTACCCGGAGGAGATGCTACCGAGAGATTGGGCGTGCTTAAGACCCAATGGCCAGGATTTCATGCGGTACGCACTTTTTACTCCCCAGATTATTCTACCGAGCAGGAAAGTCATGCCTTACCAGATCTTCGGACCACGCTTTACTGGAATCCGTTGGTTCAAACCGATTCGACGGGTCAAGCCAAATTGCGGTTTTACACGGCCGATACAGACGGGGCCTATTTGATCACAGTCGAAGGCCTAAACGGTCAAGGTTATCTCGGCCACAAAGAAGAACAAATCGAAGTATTGGACTAAAATCCATAGGGAATAAAGTGAAGGGACCTTTTGATAGGATCCCTTTTTTTGTAGCTGCTTTAGCATGTCCTTTTCATATTTCACCGCTGCGCGGAACGCTCAATTTTGCCTAACTTGCGCCATGCATCAGCAGGACACGATAGTAGCGATAGCGACTCCGCAGGGTAGCGGGGCTTTAGGTTTGATTCGCGTTTCCGGAGTCAAAGCAATAGAGCTAGTCGATGGCGTTTTTTCTCGCTCACTCGCGAACGCTCAACCCAATAGTGTACACTTTGGTCGCGTCATGAAAGAGCAAGAAGTATTGGATGAAGTGCTCGCCGCGGTATTCAAAGGCCCCCGCTCCTTTACTAAAGAAGATACTGTAGAGCTCACCTGTCACGGCAGTGATTATATCCTAAGAGAAGTCCTGCAATTGCTAGTAGATCAGGGCTGTCGTTTGGCAGAGCCAGGCGAATTTACTCAACGCGCCTACCTCAATGGCGCAATGGACCTAGCCCAAGCCGAAGCCATCGCTGATTTGATAGCTTCTAATTCGGCAGGCGCCCATCGCATTGCGATGCAACAGCTTAGGGGTGGTGTCTCCGACGAACTCAAAACTCTACGCGAGCAACTCCTCAACTTCACCTCTCTCATCGAACTCGAACTCGACTTTGGCGAAGAGGACGTTGAATTTGCCGATCGTACGCAGTTTCAAGAGATGATCGTTCGCATCCGCACGCACCTCCAAGCCCTCATCGATAGCTTTCGCCTCGGTAACGCCCTCAAAAAAGGCGTCCCTACCGTCATCATGGGCAAACCCAATGCAGGTAAATCCACTCTTCTCAATGCCCTGCTCAACGAAGAACGCGCCATAGTCTCCGACATAGCCGGTACTACCCGCGATGTTATCGAGGATCGCATCATCATCGAGGGTATAGAGTTTCGCCTGATGGATACTGCTGGTCTGCGTCAGACCGTAGATATTATCGAAGCCGAAGGCGTGAATCGGGCCTTAGCCCTCGCTCAGGCCGCTAGCTTAGTGCTTTACGTCTTCGACGTTACCACAGAATCTCCGGCCGAGGCCCAAGCCTATGTGGAAAGCCTAGCCCTTCCTGCCAATACTGAAGTCTTACTCATCAGCAACAAAACGGACCTCCTGCCCGACCCTATTGCTTGGCACCAAGCCACTGAAGGCAGCATTAGCAATGATTACGTCAGAGTCGATATCTCAGCCAAACAAAAACTCAACCTACCTACCGTCAAAGATTGCATGATTTTGCTGGTCCAGCGTTTCAATGCCTCCCAGCAGCAAACTACCCTTATCTCCAACGTCCGTCATTTGAATGCCCTCAAGCAAGCGCTCGAAGCCCTCGAAGAAGTACAAGACGGTATGGATATGGGTATTAGTGGAGACTTAATGGCGATCGATATTCGGAGGGTGTTGCATTATATCGGCGAGATTACAGGGGAGATTACGACTGATGAGGTGCTAGGGAATATCTTTTCGAAGTTTTGTATTGGGAAGTAATGCCAATCCATATACTACAGGGAGTATAAAACTCTATATTAACCCAAACTGCCCACAAATCCGTATATTAAGTGTATGGAAAAGCTAAAAGCCTATATTGAGTTGCTACCCTTCTTGGATAAAGTTGCCCTCGCGACTTGGTTATCCAAAGAAATAGAGACTTCAGCCCAAGAAAAGGCTAAAAATGCCGAACTCATAGAAGAAGGGGGCACTCCTCCTCCAGCATGGATGTGGGAAAAAGCAGAAGAAAGCCTTTTAGCCTTCAAGAATGCTGAAGAATCTGGATTGTCGTGGGAAGAAGTTAAGGCCTTAGGGAATAAGCGGAAGTCAGCTTAATGTATAAGGTCATCTTTACTCCCCAAGCAGCAGACCAATACGCATCCATAATTGAGCGCTTTTCGGACGCTAAAAAAAGTTTGCAGCAATTTGAGTCTGAAATTGAATCTGTTATACGAAGGCTAGAGTCTATGCCTGAGAGTTATCCACCAAAAGGGCAATTAAGGGCTGCACGATTGCCAAAGTCAGGATACTATTTATTCTTTCATATAGCGGAAAAAGAAATGCTGGTTACTGCTATAATGTTAATTTCTCAAAAAGCCTCACCACAGAACTGGCCCGATCAATAATGTTAAAGTAACTATCAGCTAGCATTCTGCGGAGCAGCCCCTATCCCAACTTTACCAAATAACTCTTCCTAGGATCAACTTTCCCATCAACCATCTCCAAGTAAAGCTTACTTAAAGTCTCCATATCCGTCACAAACTCAAGCTCCGTTAGCTCCTTCATATCATGAATAAAACCTCCCAACGCATCATTGAGCATTTGATTGGCGCGCTCGGCCCCATATTCCTGATAAAAAGTCTTGAAGTGGTTAGGGGCGAAGAAAAACTGGGTCTTTGGTATGTTGGAAAAGCGTCCGGCAGCCTTCCAATCGGTGAGACCCACCAGAGCAATGTGCTGGATGAGCTCGCCCAGTTGATCAGATAAGTTTTGCAACAAACTATGATTGCCACTCATGTCTACGATTACTGATTTGGCACTGTCAATGGACTGATAATCTTCGTAAGCTAAAACAGTATCATAATAGCCCGAGCCTTGCACAAATTGAGCGTTCCGCGCAGAGGTAAGGCCTACGATCTTCTTTCCATCTTGAGCACTATGTTGGCGCAAATTGAAAGCCAAAGCTAGGCTCGTCTTAGAAGATGCACTGGTAATGATTACCTGCTCTGCATCAAGGAAGGCCTGAGATTTCAGGAACTGGTAAATCAAAAAAGAGGTAGCAAAAAGCGGTTTAATGATAGGAGTAAAATTACCAACTGCCTGCTCTTGGTTTTCCTCATTCTCTACCTTCAAATATTGGTTGTAAACTGGAGCCATTTCTTGGCGGTGAGCCGCGCTATCAGAAAACCCAAAAGACTTTACTTTGTGTGGAATCACCGTACAATGAGTCGCCATGGGGTAGTAGCCATAATAACGCTCACCAACTTTGATCTCTGCATGCTCAGAGGCTACTACCTTGGCATAGCCCCATACCGGAATGATCCCATAGGGTTCCTCAGCAGGGAAAAAGTTCCAATACTTTAGTTTAAAGCCACTGACCGCATAGGTGATATTATTGGTGGTAAAGGCGTATTTATCGATGGCCAAGCGCACCTCCCCCTCCTGCAATGGTGCTAAAACACTCTGAGTCGTATCGACTCGATATATATTCTGTTTCTCAACGCGAAAGATCTCGTTCATGTAAATAGTATTTGTCCTTTAGCATTAAGATACTAAAGCCCTGCTAGAATTATATTTCACAAAGCGATTTTGAGGATAATTTGTCCTTATGCCCAGCATTGGGTGGATCAGCAGAGTTCGTTATATTATGGCTGCTTGATCGTTCATAATCAAGTACTTCCCACTTCTCCTAAGTCCATTTATGTTTGGTAGAAAACGCAGGAAAACCGAAGCTCAAGTCAAAACCAAAATAGATATCGCCAGAAATCATTATGCTGCAGGTTTTTTTGACGCAGGCCTAGAAGAAGCCATGCAGGCCTATGAGTTGAGCAAACAAAAGCTCAAGCCCGGCAAAAGCCATTATTTTGCTCAGAGTCTATTGTGCATCGCCGACGGCTATCAATATATCCGTCTGTATGATGAGGCTTTTTCATTTTACCAGCATGCGCTGAACGCTATTCCGAAACCGCATGAGGAAGTAGATCCTCTCTACCTCAGAGGTTTAAGGGGGCTTACGACTATGTACCTTGAAATGGGTGATCAAAAGCAAGCCGACTTCCTACTGAGGGGCATGGTCAAGATTCAATTGGAAGCGAAAGGAGATCAGCACCCTGATTATGCGGCTGCCTTATTTGCTCTTGCGGAGCTTTATCGCCAATCGGGAGCAGCGATGCTTGAGATGGCCTTTGAAGGCTATAAAACAGTCCTAAATATCTACCAAAAGCTTGATAACGAGCAGTATAAAGGTCAAATCTCAGATTGCCACTTTGGGATGGGAGCATGTCTTTTTCAGCAAGGACGATATGATGAGGCAGAACCCCTATTTGAGCAAGCTTACAACAATATCAAAACTATGAGCGGAGAGCAGTATGCCCCCTTAGCAGATATATTGCAAAACCTCGCCTTTATCCGAGTATATCAAAATGATCCCCGAAAGGCGGTAGCGCTTTTTGAGCAGGCCGAACATATTTATGATCACCAAATCCAATATATTTTCACCAAACTCTCCGAAGAAATTCGCCATCGTTTTGTTTCCAGCATGATGCTTTCGGTAGAGCGATTTCTTTCTTTAGCGGCTCGATATTTTGTGGGCGATCAAGCGATAGCCGCAAAAATCCTTAATCTTATCGGCAGGAGAAAATCTTTGGGACTCGACAGCCTGCTTTTTCAAGAAAAGCAATACCGCCAAAGCCCTAAACAAGCAAAAAAATGGGAGCAGATCCAGCAAATACGAGTCCGTATCGCCCAAAAGGCTCTTGCTGGAACAGAGCGAGGAGAAAGTCTGCATGCATTGCGTGAGCAGATGATGCAGTGGGAAATCAGCGCCCAGAAATTGGAACAAGCTTTATTAAAAGATGAATTAAAGCAGGATCTCTTGCACAGTTTTCAATCTTTCGATTTGCAAGCCGCCCAATTAGCCCTACCCCCAAAAACGATCTATCTAGAATTTGTCCAATACCAGCAATTTGACTTTCACTCGCAAAAACCTTCAGAAGGAGGCTTTAATGGTCCTATTCATTATATGGTATTGAGCCTAGATAGAAATGGCCAAACCCACTTTTGGGATCTTGGAGACGCAAGTTTGATCGACCAGGCAATCAAAAATTTTCGGCTAAGTATTACGGGAGATCACAGGAGTGAGGACCGTAGCCTGATCTTTGAGCCATTGAGAGGTAATCCTACCTCCAAAGCAGGCAATGAATTATTCGCATTATTGTTGGGTCCTCTGGAAAAGATACTGTCTCATAGCAAACAGCTTTTTATCAGTACCGATGGGGAGCTATCGCGACTTCCCTTTGCAGCCCTACCCTATCAGGACAAATTATTGATTGATCATTTTCAAATTAGTTATTTGACCAGTGCCAGAGAGTTAGTCAGAGTAGCTCAGTTGAGTCCTTTCTCCTCAAATCCGTCGGTAGTGATGGCTGCACCAGATTACGATTTAGGCTCTAACCGTCAAGTCGATAGAAAATCGCGAGAGAAGCGTTCTCAGAATGATGAAAGCCTATACAAACAAAAAGTTCGTTTTACTCATTTAGCCGGCACAGTCCCTGAAGGAAAGCTGATTGGAAAGTTACTGGGAGTACAGCCTTTGATGGGGGCTGATGCTACCGAAGCCAGCTTAAAGTCCTTAAGCTCACCGCTGATCCTCCATCTTGCTACCCATGGATTTTTTCTAGGTCAGCCCACTCAGCAGCATAGTCGCCTTAGTAATCCGGATCAGATTGGCAAGGGAGGCTTAGGCTCTGGCTTGGCCTTAGCAGGAGCCAATACTTGGTTGACGCAGCAAAATCTCGGCCCTCAAGAGGATGACGGCATATTGAACAGCATTGAGGCCGCGAGTCTAAAATTACAGGGTACTGAGTTGGTGGTTTTATCGGCTTGTGAAACCGCTCTAGGCGATATTGTGGTGAGTGAGGGGGTTTTCGGTCTGACTAGGGCTTTTGCTTTGGCCGGTGCCCGAACGCGGATTCTCAGCCTTTGGAAGGTTCCTGATCAACAGACCCAGCTCTTGATGGCAGCTTTCTACAAAAATCTCTTAGCGGGTAAAGGGCGAGCCGCATCATTGCGAGAGGCCCAATTAGCCATCAAGCGGCAATATCCAGAACCTTTTTATTGGGCTGCATTTATTTGTCAAGGGGATGCAGGTCCTATTGCCGCTTTAAGTGGAGCGTAGTGGGTAGCCATTTTTTAGGAGTACCGCTGCGCGGAACGCTCAATTTTGCCTTTATACAAGGCCCTAAATAAGCGTTCTCCGAAGGAGTAGTCATAAACTAAGGCCAATCCAAAATATTATGTGAAGAGTAAAGAGTATTCAGTACCGAGAAAATGGCCTTGATGAACCATATTAGCCAATTTACCTGATTCTTAGTTCTCGATACTAAAGTCTAAGTACTTAAGCTACTCTTTTTAGTTTTGGGTAAGCATAAACGCCTCCCAGCACCAATATCCCAAGCCCTAAAAGCCAAGGCCAGTAACTTTTCTCTTGCAGAGGAGTATTTTGCCCAATTACCAAGAAAGCGCCCCAAAAATGTGGATGAGCGCGATCCGTTTGGCTTAGGAAGGCTAGCTTGGCTTGCCGTAATGCTTCAGATTTGGTAACTCCGTCTTGCATTTTATCGAAAAATAAATCCATAATTCCTCTCGTGGCTTCGTCGTCCGCTTGCCATAAACTCATCAAAAGGCTAGGACAGCCTGCATAGGTAAAAGCGCGGGCCAGACTCATGACACCTTCCCCCTTTTGAATCTTACCAATCCCTGTATTGCACGCAGACAAGACCGCAAGCTCAGCTTTCAGATCCAAATCATAGATCTCGTAGGTATGTAAAATCCCATCCTCGGATTCATTTTTAGCGTTCGACGAAGTCGGACTAAATACCAAACCGCTCAAATTAGGAGAATCATCATTGGTAAAGGCATGCATGGCCAAATGCAAAACTCGATACTTGTCTGCACTCATTTTGAAGCGAGCTTCTGAGGCTTCACTCCCCGTCCAATAGCTACCGGAAAATTGAGCCGCAATGTTTTCAACCTCTTGCTGATTGTTCAAAAGAGGGCTAAAGCCACCTCTTACTCCCGAGTCCAAAGGGCTAAAATCGCGGGCTTCGGCATACAAATCTGTTTCCCCATAAGTAGGGGCAAACCCAGCATAAAATTGTTCTGCTTCAGGTTTCTTAGGTTGATCAATCAGCAGTGTAGCTGAGTAAGCGTAATAAAAATCATGCTGCCGAAACAGATAATCTAGGGCACGAAAATGGGAAGATTTGTCCTCTTGACTCGCTACCAAAAGATCAAAGGGGAGCAGGGCTAATGGTCCATCAGGGATGATCAGGAGATGTTGATTTTGCTCCCTCCGGGGAACGACGGGTTCGATCAATTGTTGATAAAGCTGGTAGGCTAAGTGCTGATAGGCCTTGACACTTGCTGGGTTATTACCGTTTTGAGTGGCCGCTTTACGATCTGTCAACATCCTCCGAAATGCCTGTAAGTTGGGTTCAAGCTCGGCAATCGGTACCATATGGTAACTAATATCTGCCTCGCTGATCCCTAAAACGATCAAGTTACTATCTCCCCAAAAGTATTCGATCATTTGCTCTGCGTTCCCCAATAGCTGATGGCGAATACTGTTTAGGTCCGCTACCGACTCAGCATATTTGAGTTGATGATACTCAGGGTATTTATCAGCCAAGAGGTCTTGCAGCTGACGCAATGACTCCTCGCGAGTGAATATCTTTTGGCGTAATTCTGATATTTTACTACTATCACTTTCATTTGCGTCTTCCGTCTGCTGATAAAGTAACTTTTGATAGTAGGCAATATCAATACGTAGCTCCCGCTCCTCCTCCAACACACTATCGGGTACCCCTAGTTGCGTTTTGATGTCGCTTTCCTTCAATCGCTCTAGCAGTAAGGATGCTTTGTTTTGCTCCATTAAGCTGATGATCTGATCACGATAACTCTCCTCTCCAGTAGATTGATACAATTGCCACGCAAGTTGAATCGCCGCTTCATAGGTTGGAATCGCATCCTCGGAAAGCAGCAACTTAGAGCCTGCGGAACGGAATCCCTTCCGCAGGCGATCGATGAGTCGAGTTGCTAACAGATAGCTTTCATAGGCGTCCCTGAGCCGCGCGATATCCCCTTCCGCATCATACCAAGCTTTGAGCGTTTTTCCTCGTTCAATCAGGACAGGGACGACATTGTGCGGATACCGCACTTGTTCGATGGAAGGGAGATAAAAGTAGCTTTGAGTGGTATCCACCTCCGCAGAGAAGCGAAGCGCATGCTGAAAGTAATACATGGCACTATCGTATTGATTGCAGAGAGAGTAGGCTTGGGCTAACTTCTGATAGCGAATTGTAAGATTGGGGTGATTGGGGCGATCTGCGAAACGGATTTTGGAATTATCTATTTCACCAAAGAAAAATTTCTTTGTCTGATTACAGTCTAGAAAACTTCCCCAATGAATAAAATAGTTCCCAAGAATCCAGTCTTCAAGTTTATTATATTTTTGAAAGTCAAATTCTTGGTTACCAATATTTAGATAAAATAACATGCTATCCTTATTGCCCAATTTTGATTCAATCATGGCTATTGATAGGTACGTATCGGCAAACTCTCGACGATCAATTCTCCGTAAATATTTTACTTTCTTGTAATAATTAATTGATTTTTGAAAATGCCGTTTTGCTTGGAGATATCTCTCTTGTTGTTCTGCACAATAACCTAGATTTTTAAAAACCTCTGCTTTATCTAGCTCACTATTTAAAAAAGGTAACTGAGAGAGTGATTTTTCATAATAAGATTCTGCGAGATTTAAGTCTCCTACCTTACTATAAAAAAAGCCCAGATTATGGTAAATGGCTGCCTTAGCATCATTATCTAGATTTTCCCCTACTTGTTCTAATGAATTGAGAGACTCAATTGCACTAATTATATTACCCTTTCTGTACTGATTTGAGGCGAGATTATTTTTACCTAGATATATTAAGTTCTCTGAATGCAAGTGATTATCAAATTCATCAATCACTTTATTGGAG
The DNA here is from genome assembly GCA_039024315.1 of Bacteroidota bacterium. Lineage (GTDB taxonomy): Bacteria > Bacteroidota > Bacteroidia > J057 > J057 > JBCAWW01. Next base: position 1,246 of record JBCCQN010000140.1, on the reverse strand, counting down.
TAATATAGAGAGCTATCCCATTTCTCAAAATTATTATAAATCGTGGAAATCGCGAGCAGAGATAATATATAATAGTCTTCATCCTTTAAATATGGGTTCTTTGACTCAGCTAGATTAATAATTCTCTCAAAATAAAGTTTACTAGAATCTTCATTTATATCGTAAAAATCAACTGCCATTCCGAAATATTTTTCCATCAATTGGCAATTTTCATCGAAAATTGAACTTTGTGCTTGGCAATGAAAAAACGAAATGATGATGGAAATGCATATTGTTAACCTCATTTTCAATATGTTTTGAGATAATATTTGGGGTACTGTGGTCCAATTGTTGGATGATGTTCCACTGTGGTGTAGAAAGTAAATGAAGTAATTAGATTTACGAAATTACTTCTTGTTTAAAAGAAGAAGCTACATGAAATTTCAACTTTTAAGGATAGTCCATATAAGCTCTAAATCAGAATGTTGCGATTCTACAGATCAAAATAAAAACCCGCTCTGTCCCCCCCCAAAAAATAATTTGCGGCAATGAAAAGTATGACTGAGCTATCTAAATATCGCTTGGAATAATAACCATGAACGTTAATTAAGATCTAGCCTAATAATTTTGCTCATATTTCCTATATTGATTTGGTTATCTGATACGCTCTTATATACTATTCGGGGGATAAGGCAAATTGCTCCATTCTTCTCAAATCAGGGCCTAAAATGGTTTCAAAAAGATGTTGAATCAAGGCATTTCCTCTTCGCTTTGTATTGAAAACAAATTCAAAGAATCCTAAATACAACGGCAGTTTATCCATGGAGACTCCTCGGTGTGGTCTCAACCATGATCGTAATACGGACCAGATTCCTTCTTGCGTATTGACATGGACCTCGCAGAATCCATCCTCATCTTCATCCCTAGCGTATTCGCCCTGTGCATGGCAGACACTTTTGCGTCGGAATCCCCATTGTTCAAGCCGATCGTAGATATTGTATTCATCCGTGTAAATCAGGCTACCCTGCTGGACGGAGCGGAGAATCACAGGACGAATCGTCGCTTGCTGGACATTGTCCAGAGCTCGTAGAATCAGCGAGCCATCTCGCTGGACCAATCCTAAGACTGGCGGTTTTTCAGAGGCCGAGGTCCCACGGCCACGATGCCCTTTCAAACGCCTTCTACGGGGCGGACGACCCGATTTCTCCACCTTTTCGGGTTGTCCTTTATGACCAGCTACGATGTAAACTTCATCTGCTTCCACTGC
>JBCCQN010000139.1:0-21558 GCA_039024315.1 Bacteroidota bacterium | reverse complement strand
TCGAAGGAGGGCGATCAATTTGAACTCGTTTTTGGTGAGCTCTGGATGTTTGCGGTTTAGCCCTTGGATAAGGTTGGGATGGACACTTTCGAAATGCTTACGAAAATCACTCCAATCCTTGTCGATGCGAAAAGCAGCGTCGATTTGCTTATTGAGGGCATCAAGCTTGGCCCGCTTACGAGGTTCTAGGTCTGATTTGAGGGTTTGGAGCTCTGACTTAAGGGAAGTGATCAGTTCATTTTTCTGAACAAAGTTGAAAGTATAGGATACCAGCTCTTGCTCTTTGGATTTGATGGTTTCTTCTAAGGCTAAAGTCTTATCAGCGGCGGCTTGTAGATCTTCTTGATTTTTTTCGAGTAGTTGATTTTTACGTTGCAGGAGTCCCCAAGTAATAGCAATGACGGCAACCAAGCCCAAAATTAAACTCACCTTGAGGAGATTGTCCGCTTTGTTTTCCTGGATCAGGAGGTCCAGATTTTTTTGAGCGATTTCCAGTTCTCGCTCTTTTTCTTTGTAGGCTTGCTTGGCCTCCATATTGGCGATGATATTGGATTTTTCCTCATTAAAAAGCTCCTCTTTGATCTTGACGTAGCGTTCGGCGAAGCCGTAAGCCTCCTTAAAATCTTCCCGCTCAGTAGCCAACTCTTTGTAGGTGGCATAAACATCACGCTGGATCTTTTTGAGCTTAAAGGAATCGGCAATCGCCATACTAGCTTGTAAATAGGCCTCAGCCTGATTCAAATTTCCTTTGCGTAAATAGGCTAAGCCAATGGCTTGAAAATGATCTGCTTGGCCAACTTGATCGTTACGTTTTTCTCCTGCTTCTACCGCTAGGAGTAGATAGGAAATAGCGCCATTGTAGTCTTGCCGGGCCAAAGCAACCTTGCCGAGCTTACCATTGGCTTCGGCAATACCATATAAAAACTCGTTTTGTTTGTGGATCGCCAAAGCCCTTTGTAGTTGCTGATAAGCCTCCTCATAATCCTCTTTTTGGATAGACAAATCCGCGATCTTAGTATAGGTGGTAGCCACGCGCGAGGACGCCTCCAGCTTACTAAAAATGCTCAAGGCATCCTGATATTTTTTTTCTGCGACTTTGAAGTTTTGCTGGTCGGCATAGGCCATACCTAGATTGAGAACGCTATTGGCTAAGCCTAGTGAATCACCAATGGACAGGTACAAATCGGAGGCATCGATCAAAAAACCAAAAGCTAAATCAAGATTACCGCGTACCCAATGAGAAACGCCTATCACCCGATTGGCAAAGGCTTGACCACTCGGATAAGGTAAAATTTTGGCGATTTCTAGAGCTTCCCCCCCGTACTCCTCAGATTTACGAGGATCAACAATCCAGTATTCGTATCCCAGTCGATTGAGTAAATCTACCTTACCTTCGTTGAGCGCTTTTTGCGTTTCGAGAGCGTTTTCCAGACTATCTATAAAGAGTCGCTTGTCGTTGTTTTGCCCTTGCAGGGAACGCTCAGCCAAAAGGAAGAGCAGGGTGAAAATAAACAAACGACTGATCAAGACAGGCATCGAGGAGACTTTCCTTAAAAATACTGATTAATCTCTAAACGTTGGGTCTATATCTTTCTTGCATGCCAATCAAGAAGTTACGTAGGTATTGATCCTTGCAGGGGCGATATTTGGGATGATTGTATTTGCGAAAAAAGGCACTTAGCTCATGCGGACTCAGTTCTCTCCCAGCCAAGGCAAAAATAGCAAGCATGTCCTCATTTTTGAGATTGAGGGCAATTTTTAGCTTACGCAAGATCAGATTGTTGTTGAGCCGTCTTTCGGCTGGGGGCTGAGGTCCTTCTCTTTTGCCACGGCGATCCGAAATAAAGCCGTTGAGAAAGGTAGCTAACTCATGATCTAAAATAATTTCGGACTCAGGGTCATCATCTCGCTTAAGCCAGTCGCTTACTTCTGCACGGCTCACCTCCATATCGGCCAAGGCAAAGAGTTTGATCATCTTGTCGTCAGACAAGTCAAAAATGTAGCGAATGCGGCGTAGAATATCGTTATTGGTCATAGAAGCCCACAAGTTAGAGCCTCATCAAACAAGGTCCAAAATTCTGCCTTTGTAGGGAATAAAACTTTAATTAGAAAAAAGTATTCAGTACAGGGAAAAAAGACCTCGCAGAATCATAAAGCCCCTTTTCCTAGGTCTTAATGCTGAATACTATTGTTTACCTACTTAACTCAAAGCCTCCTTTGGCCAACAAAGCCAAAGGGAAGCTTAGAGAAGGATATTACTCAGTTTTGAACTCAGGCTCATTAATTTGCGCAAAGCAATCAGGATAGGGCTTTACAGTAGGATCGTTGAAAAAATCATGAGCGACTTGCATCCCACAAGGGTCTGACCAATAGGTGGTGGGCGTATGCTTCCAAGCTCTAAATACCAGGTGAAAAGAATTTTCAAGGTAAGGCATCATGCTTTGGGCCCATTTCATGGGGGTTACACTATCGTACTCCCCATTGATTAGCAAAACGGGGATGTCACTTGTAACAGCTTGATTTTCTCGGTCAGCTACTTTTTTCACTCCCCAAATTTCACAAACCTCCTTGTCAAATTCGACGGGATCGATACCTTTGACCTGTGGATATTTCACCCTTGTTTGTGCGATCATTTCGGTAGAATTGAAAGGTGTTTCTTCGGCACACCAAACAGAAAGGCGCATCCCTTTTCCAGCCCCACCATCGGGTCCTTGAAAAAGATAGGTCAATTGCTTTTTTACTGAGCTTAAGTCATTGTTCAGTAACTTATTGATTTCAAAGGGTACATCACCGACCTCAGCGGTTGATGCAAGGGTAAATACGGCGATCAGATCAGCGCCCTTAAGGTAAAAGGTCTCTGTCTTACCGTTTTGAGGATTTTCTACCTGCACCACGAGAGGGTCTTTTGTTTTTTGTTCTAGATATTTGAAGAAGCGTTGCTTAAGGTCAGGAAAGGCGCCTGTACAGTTTGCATCTGATTCGCAATCAGCCAGTAATTTCTCCACTGCTAACATGAGATTATCAACACTTTCCTCCTCATAGTTGGCCGCTAAGGGCAAAGGAGAGTCCATGACTACACTTCTAATTCGGCTAGGATAATCTCGCATAAGCACCTGCGCAATCTTGGTACTATATGAGATCGTGAGCAAGTTGTAAGATTCGATCTCTAAAACCTCCACGAGATCGTTGATGTCGGCGGCGATTTCGTTGGTATTATAGCCATCAAGATCAATCCCACTGCGTATCAATCTATCACGACAGGAAAGGGCCGCGGACCTCAGTAGAGAATCCACTTCTTGAGCGCTAACTGATGGAAGATTAGATTGGTACATAGCCTCAGCCCATTCAGGACAATCTAAGTGTGGTTTTGCATAATAATTACCCCTTTGTTCTATCAAAATAAAATCTCTGTCATCTAGATACTTATAGTAGTCCATGTACTGAGCCGAAGGCATGGTGGTGTTTCCCGGCCCTCCAACAGTATAGATGATGGGGTCTTTGGGGGGATTTTCGCTCCTACTTTTGAAAATATAAACTGGGATCTGGATTGTGGATCCTCGCGGATTGCTTCTATTTTCTAGCACTTCTAGATAGCCAAAAATGTACTCCTGTTTTCGATCAATCTTATGTGTAGTCTTTCTCGATTTTGTAAATGTAGGCGAGAAGTTAGATGGACTAGGAGCCAAAGGCTGATTAGAAGTTAGCAGCAAGAGCGCAACTGTAGTTAGCTTATTGATAATAGTTGAGAGCATTTTGATTTTCAGCTTTATAGTGATTTTGATTTTGATCTATTTGGAAGAAGCGACTAGACTTCGGTCTAGGCAAAGAAGGTCCTGAGAGCTGCTTTAGCTCATTGGTTTTGAACCCTACAATTGTTTTTGTGATTTAGCTATTAGTCTATCCCCTAAGTTTACCACTCAGCTCTATCATACAAAGACAAGCGCTTAGGTCGATAGAAACAATCCAACACATTGCCGTTGCTGGGTTCATCTCCACGGTCTTTGCCTGAGGATAGTCTTAGCTTGATTTTTATCGCATTAGGCCTATTTAGAAACCATTTCACTCGGTTCGGATTGCTTCTATAGGCTTAGAAAGGGCAGCCTTGAGCGATTGCGCACTAATAGTAATAAAAGCAATGATTATGGCTGCTATGCTCGGCAGCACAAAAATCCACCATTGCAACTCTACTCTATAGGCAAATCCTTCTAACCAGGATTGCATGCTAAACCAGCTTACCGGAATCGCAATAATCGCCGAAGCCAATACTAGATAGAGAAAATCTCGCGAAATCATAGCCACCAATTGCGAGGCACTAGCGCCTAAAACTTTACGAATACCGATTTCTTTGGTACGAGCCAATACTCTATGAGAGACCAGCCCTAAAAGCCCCATACAGGCGATTAGCAAAGCTAAAATGGTAAAAATGCGAAAGGCTTTTCCAAATTTCTTTTCACCTTGGTATTGCTGATTGTAGATATCATCCATGTACCGCAGGTCAAAAGAAAGTTGGGGCAAAGATTGACTAATTGCCTTTTTGATATGTGCTACCGTCTGATCAGAAGCATTTGCATTCATTTTCACGATAATGTTTCCGGCAAAGTAGGCGATCTCTTTGTCATAAAAGGTCAAGAATAAGGGCTCGACTTTAAAATCTAAGGTTTGAAAATGGAAGTCTTTGACTACCCCAATCACCGTTCCACCTTTGAAGGATTTGCCCACTGCCGAATCCCAACCTAAGGCTTTCACAGCCGCTTCGTTGAGGATATAAGTATCGGTAGAATCAGCAGGATGATCAGGAGAAAAGTTTCTTCCCTCTATCAGTTCTATTTCAAAAAGGTCAATAAAATCATAATCTGTCCTCAGCCGATATATCCTTAAAGTCTCGCCAGTATTGTTACCCTCCCATTCTTGGGCCAGACCTTGGCTAGTAATATTGATAGGCAAGTTGGAGGATATTGAAACCTCCGCAATACCGGTACTTTTTCTTAGTTCATTTTGCAGGCGACTCGCTTTCTCTACGATGTCCTGATTGCGGTAGGGTACATATACAATCTGATCGCGATTAAAGCCCACCTCTTTGTCTTGCATATAGCGTAATTGCTGATAGACAACCACACTACTGATCGCAAGGCCAATGGCTGCTGCAAACTGTCCTACCAGCAATAAATTTCTAAAAAAACCGCCTTCTTTGCTGCGCTTAAACCAACTACCCTTGAGTGCTTTAACGGGCTTAATAGAGGTAGAAACGATGGCAGGATATAGCCCAGATATTAGGATCAATAAAACCACTAACCCTAATAGTCCTCCAATCACTAATGGACTACCCACCAGAGAAAAAGTAATCGGCATATCCAACAAATCTCGAAAAGTCGGCAGGAATAAATTGGCTAGACCAAGGGCAAAACCAAAGCTAATAGAGCAAATCAAAACGGTCTCTACCAAAAATTGCTCTACGAGTTGCTTTCGCCCCGCGCCGAGGATTTTTCGCATGCCGATCTCTTTAGTACGTTGCCCCAATTCAGCAGAAGCTAAATTGACATAGTTGATCAATGCCAAGGACAAAATCAGGATACCAATGAAAAGTAAAAGATAAACATAGGTGATATCACTATTGTCAAAGTCATAATTGACGCGAGAATATAAATGAATGCCTTTGAGTGGTTCGAGAAAATAGGAGGAAACAAAAGGCAAACCTGCGTAGGCCGCTTCCAACTTATCGTCAAACATTTTCATTTTCTCAACTAAGCCATCTACGTCGCCACCTTCTGCCATCAAAACGTAACAGGCATAGTTATTACTGGCCCATCGTTCATTTTGCAAGTCCTCGACATACTCACCATAGTTCTGAATCGAGAGTACAAAATTAAAACGAAGGTGTTGATTAAGAGGCAAGTCCTCAATGAGAGCTCGAACGACGAAACTCTTACCATTATTAAGCGCAATTGATTGTCCTAAGGGGTTTTGCGTCCCAAAATACTTCTCCGCCATGGACTTACTCAATATGATAGAGCCTTTATCCCTTAAAGCGGCCTCAGGATCACCGGCTAAATAGGGATAATCAAATACCTGGAAAAGAGAAGTATCAGCAAACAAGCCAAACTCTGAAAAGATCTCCTTTTGTTTCACGAACTGAAACTGAAAGGGAGCGACTGTAGTGGTGTTTTCTACTTCGATAAAATTCTTTTCAAGAGCAGGCCCAATCGTAGCAGGTGCTACCGCATATTGATCTGTACCGCGAAATACGTTACCGGGCTGAGTTTGAGCAAAACGGTAAATACGATCCGCCTTGGTATGCTGGGTATCAAAACTAACTTCATACTGGATATAAAGCGAAATCAATACAAAACAGCTCATGCCCATACTCATCCCTACAATGTTGATCAGAGAAAAGGCTTTGTGTTTAATAATATTTCGCCATGCTGTTTTTAGATAAGTGCTTAACATAGTGCTTGCTGATTTAGAAAAAGTAGAGAGTAAAAAGTATTCAGTACAGACAAAATGGTCTTAATGAACCCAGAAACTCAATTTCCCTAGGTCTTGATACTGAATGCTTCTGTCTAAATACTTTGTAGAATTAGTAGAATATGTCAGGAATAACAAAACATTGAGCCAGAGGCCCTTTTTCACAGTACGGAGCTACAATTCTCCTCGCTCGTAGAGCTCGAGTACTTTGGTGCGATAGTAGTAGTCATAGCGGGCTGCGATTAGCTGTCTCTGAGCATTGAGGCTGCGATTACGGACGATGAAGTAGTCCAGCGCATTGCAGCTGCCAAGTTTGTACTCACGCTCCTTGTTTTGTAGCAGTTTTTGATTGACTGCGGCGGTATTTTCTGCCGCTTCAAAGTTTTCTAGCGCTGCCATCTGCGCGATTAAGGCTTGCTGGACAGTAAAGCTCAGTTGTTGCTGTTCGTTTTGCAGAGCGGCCCTAGCTTGCAAGAGATCAACTTTAGAGCGCTGGGTCGCGATATGATTGCGGCTTTGCTGGAAAATCGGAATAGAAAAGAAGACCCCTACCTGTTGGCCAAAGTTTTCTCGCAATTGGTTGAAATAGGGATTGGGCGCAAAGATGGGACTTTCGCTAAATCGGATAAGCTCTCCTTGAGTACCCATAAAACTCACGTTTTCACTGCTATTGTCTGCCTCATAGCCAATCACTTTTTGCGATACCGAAGAGTAATTGGTGTTCAGGGAACCAAAGAGCGTAATTTGTGGCATCGAGCCTCCTCGACTTGCTTTGAGCCGATACTCCGCCGCCTTAAGTTGAGCTTGGCGATCTTGGATAGTAGGATAATGAGCGATTTGTAAACGCTCACCAGGATGATGTAAAGGGGCTTGCTCGACCGCTTCCCAAGGCGCTAATTCGAGTGGTGCGTCCTGATCTAGCACTAACAAAAAACGTAATTCGGCTTGGGCAAGATCGTATTGTTGCTGGGCTTGTACAATTAGCTGGCGGTTTTGGGCGATTTGGATTTCGAGTTCTAAGCGCTCATTCGCCGAACGTGTCCCCGCCTCAATTTGACGCTTGATATTGTCAACTTGAGCTAAGAGAGAAGCCTGCTCTAGCTCCGCCTGCCGGACTTGTTCACCGCCTAGCAAGGCGTTCATATAAGCCACCAAAACACGTAGTTTGAGCTGATTGATCACTTCTTTTTGTTGCCAGACAACACTTTCTTGCTGATGCTTTTGGGCCTTGATATTGTTGTTGACAGTCCCTCCAGCAAAGAGGGTAAGTTCTGCGTTGAGATTGATCCCATTGTAGCCAATCTGCTGATTGTCAAAAGTATTGGTCGTAGGGTCAATCGTGTATCCTAGCTGCATTCCTAGACCCGAGCTAGCGCTGATGGTCGGTAATCTTTGGCTTTTGGCTGACTTAAGATCCCAATCGGCCAATTCCTGCTGCAGCTTAGCTTGGGTAGCGAGGGGAGCGTTCTGCACGGCAGTAATCAAACACTGCTCTAGGGTCCAAAGCTTGGGCGTCTGGGCAAACGTTCGGCTGCAAGCCAATATCCCCAACAATAGTAAAAATCTACAGAAACTATGCATGGCTACTCATGGGTTTAATGGATTCATCTTTGCGAATAAAGCCGTCTTCTAGTTCAATCAAACGGCTGCCGTATTGAGCGTTTTTTTCGGAATGCGTCACCTGAATGATGGTAACGCCTTCTTCATTAAGCTCCTGAAAGAGTTGCATGATTTGGTCGCCTTGCTTGCTATGGAGATTACCCGTAGGCTCATCTGCTAGTAAGACTTTGGGCTTGGTAATCACCGCGCGTGCTACCCCCACCAATTGTTGTTGGCCGCCAGATAGTTGACTAGGAAAAAGATCCTTTTTGGCCACGATATTGAAGCGATCCAAAATATTGGCAACCATACTCTTACGTTCCTTGCCCTTGATACCGCGGTAGATAAGTGGGGTTTCGATATTTTCATATACCGTCAGTTCATCGATCAAGTGATAGGCTTGGAAGACAAAGCCCATATGCTCCTTATGCATCGCTTGGCGTTGCTTTTCTTTGAGTTTTTCTAGGCCCTCTCCGAGGAACGTATAGGTTCCGCCCATGGGGCTGTCGAGCAGGCCTATGATATTGAGTAGGGTCGTTTTACCCGCCCCACTTGGTCCCATGATGGTAACAAATTCACCGGCTTGCACATCTAGGTTGATCTTGCGCAGCACCCAAGACTTTTGCAGACCTTGGCGGTGATAATAGGCGATATCTTTTAGTTCTATGAGGTTCATACTATTCGTTTCTTAAGCTGTTAACAGGATTGGCCATAGCCGCGCGCACACTTTGAAAGCTCACCGTAAGGAAAGCAAACAGTACTGCGCCTAGGCCAACCCAAAGGAAAGTAGACCAACTGAGGTCAATATGGAAGGCAAAATCATCTAACCAAGCTTGCATGAAATAGATTGTCAGCGGAGTAGCGATCACAAAGGCGATCATTACTAGGCGTAAAAAGTCTTGGGAAAGTAAGGCCACGATATTGCCGACAGAAGCGCCTAGCACCTTGCGGATGCCGATCTCTTTGGTCTTTTGCTTGGCTAAAAAAGAGACGAGTCCTAGTAAACCGAGGCAGGAGATAAACAAGGCAATGGTAGCAAAAAAGTTAGCTAGCTTGCCAATCAAAAGCTCGGATTGGTACATATGATTGTAGTGGTCATCCAAGAAGCGATACTGCATGGGGTCCTCTACATTGAAGGCAGCATAGGTAGACTTGATATGCGCTACAGCTGCCTGGGTTTGATCGGCTTGGTAGCGAATGGCAAACTCTTCGGCATTGTGGGGCTCGTTGAAAATCATCAAGGGCTTGATGTCTTCGTGAAAGGAATTGGTATGAAAATCCTCCATTATTCCCACGATTACCATGGCTTGGTCGTTCATGCTTACCCGCGTACCTACCGGCTCCTCTAGATTCATTACCGCAGCGGCGGCTTGGTTGATGACTAGTTCCTCCAGATCTTGAGAAGCACTATCTTTTTGATGAAAAACACCTGCTGCCATTCTTATTTTGAAGACATCATCAAAATCCTTGTCAGCAGTCAAGAAGTGAATGCGAATATCTGATTCGGGATCTTTGCCAGGCCACTCGAGATCATCGGTTGCCCGTCCTACGCCAATCGGGGCTTGTAAGACACCGCTCACGCTTTCTAAATAGGGACTGGCAAGTAGTTGGGCTTTGAAGCGATCGCTATGCTCGCTGATTTCAGCGGGTAACTCTAGTTGAATAACCTGCTCACGGTCAAATCCTAGGTCCTTATTTTTGATGTAGGAGATTTGCTGTTGGACGATGACAGCTGAGGTCATCAGCAAACCTGATAGTACAAACTGTACGACCACCAAGGCACGGCGAAGGTTGGCACTACTAAGCCGATTACTCAAGCGATTTTTGAGTACGTTGACGATAGAAAAGGAGGATAGCATCAAGGACGGATAAACGCCAGCCAAGAGCAACACAATGAGGCTTATGCCCGCCAATAAGCTCCAGAATGTCCCATCCATCAAATCTAGGCTCAGGGATTTAGCCAAGAGATCATTGGCGTAGGGTAGCAATTGGTGGGTGAGCATCAGGGCTAGGCCAAGCGATAAGGCACAAACTATCCCTACCTCTAACAGAAACTGTCCCAACAGAGAACTCCGGTTTGCTCCTATCACCTTGCGGATGCCAACTTCAGCGGCACGGCGGCTAGCATGGGCGGTAGTCAGATTGATAAAATTGATACAAGCCATGAGCACTAAGAATAGCGCCGCAAAGAAAAAGATCCGAACATAAGTGATGCGTCCGCCAGCCACTTGCCCATCTTTGAAATTGCCATAGAGATAAGTATCCGAAAAGTCCTGCATAAGCAGCGAGAGATTATCTGCCCCTCCATTGCGAGCGACTAAGTCTTTGATCTTGGGGGCAAGCTGCTCGGCACCTGCCTTTGGCGCAAGCTTGACGTAGGTAGCAAAGGCGCTCGAGCCCCAGCGGCTCCACCGAGGGTTGCGTTCGGCGAAGTCGCGGATATTGGTCACAAAATCGAACGCCAAGGTTGCATTAGTAGGCACATCAGCAAAGACCCCCAACACCTCTAGATGCTGGCCTTCAGTATTGAGACTTTCGCCTAAAACTCTGCCTTGCCAGTCTGCTCCGAAGAAGCGTTCCGCGAAGCTGGCCGAAATATAAATCCCCTTCAATTTCTTGTCTGCCTCTAGCGTGCTTCCCTCCAACAACTCAAAGCCAAAGACTTCAAAAAGCGAGAAATGGGCCATAGTACCTTGGAAGATATGTGTCTGATCATCTTTGACAAAGCTTTGGTCTCCTACTTCTCGATAAGAAGTGGCGGCTGAGATTTCTGGGTATTCAGCCATTAAGGCATCGCTGACTGGAAAAGGACAAGCCCAGCGGGTCATGATTTCACCCTTTTCGTTGGGGAAACTGCGAAAGACTTGATAGATCTGTTCGTCCGAATTTGCAAATCGATTGATGCTGTATTCATCTTGTACCCACATGAATATTAGCAGGCTACAAGTCAGACTCACTACTAAACCACTCATATTGAGGGCTGTATGGCTTTTGTAGCGCCAAAGATTGCGGATGGCGATTTTGAAATAATGCTTAATCATGGTCCTACGATTATTCGTTCCGCAAAGCGTGAATAGGATTAGAAATCGCGGCCTTGACAGACTGCACACTGATGGTCAAAAAGGCGATCGTAAGGGCAATAACCCCTGAGAGTATAAACACCCACCACTGCAGGCCAACACTGTATTCAAAGTCTTGTAACCATTGATCCATAGCATAATAGGCCAAAGGCGAAGCGATCAATAAAGAGACTACCACAGGTTTGAGAAAATCCTTGGATAACAGCCCCACCATCGTACTGGCATTGGCACCTAGTACCTTGCGGATGCTGATCTCTTTACCTCTCTGTTCGGCCATGAAAGCAGAAAGGGTAAATAGTCCCAAACAAGCAATGAGAATGGCTAGGAAGGCAAAGTTGGTGAAGAGAGAGCCAATGCGCTTGACATAGTCATACATCGCGGCATATTCCTCATCCATAAAGGTGTAACGGAAAGCCAAATTAGGGGCAAATGTTTGCCATTTACCTTCGATGGTAGTCAATAAGGCAGGCATGTCCGTAGTCTTGGCTTTGATAGAAATGATGGAGTTACTGACATCATAAAACATCGCTAAACCACTAATTTCCAGTTTGATACTTTGAAAATGAAAATCTTCTACTATGCCGATCACTTCATATAAATTGCCATAACGGGACACATTTTTACCGATTGGATTTTCGAGTTGGAGCTCTTCCACCATTTTTTGGTTAAGGATGACTTTTTGGCCTTCATTCCCACGACTTGGCTCAAAATTACGACCGGCCACTAGCTTCATGCCCATGGTTTCGATATAATCTTCATCGATTAGCCAAGCTTGGCCTGGAGTACCGGGATCTAGGTTTTCTCGACCTTCATTGTTAAAGGTATTACCATTGCGTTTGGTACCATCAATAGGTAGGTAATCACTAACACTCACGCTACTGACCCCACTTAATTTTTCTAATTCAGCTTTGAAGGCAGGTACTTTTTCCCCGAGCATATTAGTACCGTAAATCTGTACTACTTGCTCTTTTTCAAAGCCCACTTTTGAGTTGAGGATAAAGTCCATCTGCTGGTAGACAGTCAGCGTACTGACGATTAAAACGATGGCAATCGCAAACTGAAAAACGACCAATCCTCCTCTAAGGGTAGAGGATTTACTGCCTCTGCGAACCTCTCCTTTAAGGACATCGATCGGACGAAAACCAGAGAGATAAAAAGCTGGGTAAACACCTGCTATGATGCCTACAAGAACCGCCGAAATCAGGATAGTAGGCATAAACCACCAACTGGTCCACGGAATGCTTAACTCGACTCCAGCAATAAGATTGAAATAGGGCAGGCTGACGGCTGCGAGACCCAAACCGAGCACAAAAGCGAGCATAGACATCAAGGCAGATTCCGTCAAAAACTGCAGGATCAGACTTTCTCGCTTCGATCCTACCACTTTGCGTAATCCTACTTCCTTGGCTCTATTGGCTGATTTAGCCGTAGAGAGATTGACAAAGTTGATACAGGCGATCAAAAGGATAAATAGGGCCACGGCAGCAAACAACCAGACAAAACGAATGTCGCCTCTGATTTTAGTATCAAAAATTTCAGCAGAGTGTAAGTGAATATCGGTGATTGGCTGTAATTCGAGACGTAATTGGTCCTTGATAGATTCTGACATGGCCATCTGCGCCTCCACCATAGCTGGAATCATATAATTGTCGAGGATATGATCCGTAAACTTTTCCTCTAGAGATGGGATATCGGCACTATTATCGATTTCCAAATAGGTAAAATAGTTGTTTTGCAACCATCTGGTTTGTTCACCGGGGCCAAATTCGACCTCACTGAGGCTAATCAGATAATCGTATTCCTCCAAGTGAGAATTGGTTGGAAAGTTTTCCATGACTCCACTTACTTTGTAGGGGATATCATCTTCGCCATTGAAAAAGAGGGTTTTGCCCACTGCATCTACACTGCCAAAAAGCTTTTTAGCTTTACGCTCAGAGATGACGATGGTATTGGGTTCACTGAGCGCAGTCTTGGGATCACCACTGACAAAAGGCCTAGCTAGCATGTCTAAGATCGTCTGGTCGGCATAAGTAAAACCTTCCTCATGCATCTGCATCAATTGTCCTTCTATCCGAATTTCATTACTACCAGCCCTCGGAAAAAGGGGGTTGTCCATGAGTCGTCCAGCAGTCGCTACCTCAGGAAAATCAGCCGCTAATGTCGAACCCATATTGGCAGAGAAATGCACTCCTCTTTGAATCCGCCCATCTTGAGCGAAGACCCCAATCAAGCGATAGAGATTATCAGACTTGGGAATGTCTTTGTCATAGCTTGACTCATGATTGACATAGATCCCAATGAGGATACAGGCAGCAATACCGATGCCGAGGCCGGCGATATTGATAAGAGAAAATCCACGATTCTTGAGGAGATTTCTCCAAGCGATTTTGAAATAGTTTCGGATCATGGTCTGTCTATTTTATTCGTTTCTTAAACTTTCGATGGGATTGGCCAAAGCCACCTGTAGGCTCTGGATACTGACGGTGATAAAGGCGATCATTATGGCGAGAAGGCCTGAGAGGGCAAAAAACCACCATTTGATATCTACCTGATAGGCAAAGTTTTGTAGCCATTGGGACATTAGCCACCAAGCGATGGGGATAGAGATCAATAGGGCAATGATGATTAGGGGCAAAAAGCCTTTGAAAAGTAGGTTGACGATAGAACTCACGCTGGCACCTAAGACTTTGCGGATACCGATTTCTTTGGTGCGTTGGCGTGCGACAAAGGCCACAAGGCCCAGTAAGCCAAGGGCAGAGATAAGAATCGTTAGGCTAGCCGAGGCAAAAAACAAACGGCCAGAACGCTGCTCCTCTGCATAAAGACGACCAAAGTTCTCATCCATGAATTCGTATTGAAAGGGATTGCCAGGGAAAATTTTCTGATAAATGCCTTCTAGCGTTGTGAGCTTATGACTAAGATCCTCCGAGCTAGTCTTAATGGTGTAAAAGCCACTATTTCGACTGGGTAAGAACGCCATGGCACCGACTTCGTAGCGAAGGGAAAGATGATGGTAATTTTCTACAACCCCGATTACTTCACGCTGCTCATCGAAGGAAGTAAGCATTGCGCCTACAGCTGCCTCGTTAGTAGCAAAACCTAACTGCTTTCTCGCCGCCTCGTTGAGGATTACTTTATTGGCCGCCCAGCCACTTATGGCTTCTTGGGCTTTGTAGGGGCGTCCCGCGAGAAGGTTGATTTCGAAGGAGTCAAAGTAGTTTTCGTCTATAAAGATGAACCCATATCCTTCTTCGTTCTGTCCTGGTTCCTCTGCAGTTCGCCTAAGATCTGTGGAAGAGAAATTATAGTACTCCCCCGGTATGGCGGCTGAGCCAGTAAAAGAATTAACAAAGCTGAGCTTCTGCACTTCTTCTCGGAAGCTTTGTTGCCGCTTAGTAAAATCATCTCCTTTGACAAAAGGGCCTTTGATGGCGATTCTTTGCTCTAGCGCAACGCCTAGGTCTTTGTCCTGCAAGAATTCAAGCTGTTGGAAAAGGATAAGCGTGCTGGCAATAAAGGCAATGGCGATCGTAAACTGGCCAATCACTAAGCCCTTTCTTAGCCAAAGGCTACGACGAGACATTTTGAAGCGTCCTTGCAGTATTTTGACTGGCTTAAAGCTCGTCAAGACTAGCGCTACATAACCGCCAGAAAGAACCGCCCCCAAGATAGCAACCAATAGGCCTAGATAAGGATAGATCGTTCCTTCAAAAACTGATAGTCCCAAAGGCAAATCCAATAAGCTATTGAACAAAGGTTGCAACAAGGGCACCAATACTAAGGCTAACAGTATCGAGAGACTGGTTAAAATGGCAGTCTCAGCTAAATATTGGGTGATCAACTGACGACGCTCTGCTCCTAGTACTTTATGAATTCCTACCTCTCTGGCTCGTTCACTAGCTTGGGCAGTGGAGAGATTGATATAGTTGACCCAAGCGATAGCAAGGAGCAAAAAGGCAGCAATAGTCAAAAATAACACCCAACTCCTGTCTCCCAAAGTAGGATAGTTATCATTCAATGAACGCCCAAGGTGTACATCGCTAAGGGCTTGTAATTTGAGATCCTTTTTGGCTTCAGCTAATGATGTCGCCGTCCAAGCGTTGAACTGCGCTTCTAATTGCGGGATATCTACCCCTTCTGCCAACTCAAAAAAGATAAAGGCGTTGTCGTAAGTAAACTGACGAGGATCGGCCCAATCGTTATTAGCTCGCAATTCTGGGATCTGAAGTGTAGCATTGGCAAAGAGCACATCATAGCGAAAATCTGTATTTTCTGGCATCTCTTTATAGACGGCTACTACTTCGTAGAACGTTTGTCCGAATTGATTGTCAATCTGCAATTGCTGGCCGACGGCATCCTGCTCACCAAAATATTTGAAAGCGACTTTTTCGGAGATGGCCATGGTCTTAGGACGGCTGAGATCCAACAGCCCATAACTTAACTGTAGGTCAAAAAGGTCCAAAAAAGCGTGATCAACAAAGGCCGTATTTTGCTGGCGAACGACTACCTTTTTGTCCTTCGTAGAAAATACCCCATTCCCGATGCCTTGAACAATCGTCGTGTAGCTCTCGATTTGAGGAAATTGTTCTGCCAAAGCAGCGCCATGTCCGGTAGCAATCAAATAGCCATCAGAATTATCTTGGGAAAATAAGCGATAGCTTTGCTCTACCTTGGGGAACATTTGATTAAAACCTCTCTCAAAGGCCACATACTCCCACATTAAGACGAAAGCACTCATACCTAACACCAAGCCTGATAATTTGATCAGACTTGTCCCTTTGTATTTCAAGAGTTGGCGTAGGCTTAGTAATAATTGCATTCTCCACATGGTATCAGGTTTTAAGGGTGGTGTTTCAAAAGATTAAAGCATTTGTTTGCTGACGGCATTTTCGGTTACTACCTGTCCGTCCAATAGGCGTATGATACGGTCACCAAACTCTGCACAGTACTGGGAGTGCGTAACCATGATAATGGTAGCCCCCGCATCGTTGAGTTGGACCAAGGTCTTCATTACATCATTACCGCTAGCACTATCAAGATTACCCGTCGGCTCATCCGCGAGGATCAATGGCGGGTTATTGATTACCGCCCGAGCCACAGCCACTCTCTGTTGCTGCCCACCCGAAAGTTGTTGGGGAAAGTGCTTAGCACGATGCATCATCCCTAGTTTTTCGAGCTGGGCTTCTACTCGCTCTTTGCGTTCTTTGGCCCCCACTTTGGTATAGATTAGGGGCAATTCAACATTTTCGAAGACACTCAATTCATCAATCAAATTGAAGCTCTGAAAGATAAAACCTATGTTCTCTTTGCGAACTTTTGAGCGCTGGCGTTCGGAGAAACCGGAAACCTCATAGTCGAGAAAGTGGTGCTCACCACTAGTAGGCGAATCAATCATACCTAAGATGTTGAGCAGGGTCGATTTGCCACAACCTGAGGGCCCCATAATGGAGACAAATTCTCCTTTTTTGATTTCGATATCAATCTGGTTGAGGGCGGTAGTTTTGACCTCGTCAGTGCGATAGACTTTGGTAAGTGCTTTAGTCTGTATCATGCTATTATTTTGTTGTCTGGTTTGAGATGATTATTGCAGGACGAGTTCTTCTTTCTCGCCATAAGTATCGTAGCTAGAGATGATGACCGTTTCCCCATTGGAAAGCCCTTCTAACACCTCGAAATGATTCGGATTTTGGCGGCCCAAGCGGATTTCTCGTCTTCTCGCGATGCCATCAGCACCTAAGACGTACACCCAATTGCCACCTGTACTTTGGAAAAATCCGCCTTTAGCGATCAGCATTGCCTGCGTATCATCGCTGAGAGATAGCTTAAGCGAGATCGTCTGCCCACGCTTAATGTTTTCAGGACGATCGCCCACAAATACCAAATCGACTTCAAATGCTCCATTTTGTACATCTGGATAGATTTTTTTAATGCGTAATTGATAGTCTTTGTCGTCTAGCGTAAAGGAACCTTGCTGATTGGGGAAGATGCGAGAGATGTAAAATTCATCTACTCGCGCCCGAATCTTATAGTCTTCCAACACATCAATCTGCGCCACGCGATTACCCTGACTGATCAGTTCACCAATCTCCGAATCAAAGGCCGAAAGTTGGCCGTTGATGGGAGCTTTGATCACCAAATTGTCAAGACTGTTTTTCGCAAATTCAAGGTTCCTCCGCATGAGGTCTACTGAGGTTTCCATCTGCTTGGTTTGTAATACCTGCGAGAGAGAATCCTTCTTGATCGTCATATTGAGCAACTCTCTGCGGCGCAGCAGATGCTCGTATTCGTCTTGGGTCTCTTCGTACTCTACTTGCGGGATGATGCTATCTTGATAGAGTAAGCGGTTACGCTCCGTGCGCTTAGAGAGCAAATCGATACGAAAAGTGACGTCTAGCGCTTGTTCGCGCAACGATAAACTCTGTTGCTCCTGCACAATCCCCTGATAGCGGATGGTGTTGATCTGATCAACGATTTGTGCTTCCTGATTGAGTACTTCTAGCTGTAGGTCCAAGTTCGTCAGCCGCATGATGGCTTGGCCTCGCTCGACCATCGCGCCATCCTCAACAAATATTTCTTCGATCTTACCGCTTTCAATCGCATCGAGATAAACCGTCTTTTTAGGCTCGACGGTCCCGAAGATGGTAATAAACTCCTTAAAGACGGCAGTTTCGATGGTATCAGTTAAAAGACGCGCTTTCTCCACATTGAGGCGAGACTTGCCGGTATCACGATAGATCGCCGTGAGAAATACCGCAGCAGTGATTGCTAAAACGGAAATCCAACCGATCCTTTTGACCGACCATTTCTTCTTTTCTATTCGTTCATCCATTCCCATAATGTTTCTTTTTTAATTGGCTGTATGCCATAATGATTCGAATCTTTGTGCCACAAAGCATAAAGCACTGGCTTATAAACACTTAGCCCCCAAGCGTTCAAAAATGAAGCAACATTTTGTTTAGAAGTGAACAGCAGATTGTATAAATTCGGTCACCTAGTAAGCAATTATGGAACAAGGCAATATCCTGATCGTCGATGATGAAGAAGACATCCTGCTCAGTTTGCAAATGTTTTTGTCCATCTATTTTGAGACCGTTGACACCGAATCCCGTCCCACTCAACTACCCACTAGACTTGAAGCCCAGTCTTATGACCTCATCATGCTTGACATGAATTTTAAGAAGGGAGAGACCAGTGGAGAGGCTGGCCTAAAATGGTTGAGTAAAATTCGCGAGCTTGCGCCTCAAGCGAGTGTGATCATGATGACTGCCTATGCGGATGTGGCAACGGCAGTGGATGCCGTAAAGAGAGGAGCGGTAGATTTTATAGAAAAACCTTGGCGCAATGAAAAGCTGTTAGCGACCATATTATCTGCCTTCCAACTCAGCCAATCCAAAAAGGCCATCGCCAAGCTAGAGGACAAGCAGAGAACTCTAATCCAAGTCAGCAATCAGCCTTCACATGAGATGATTGGGCAGTCGCCAGGCATGCAGCAGGTCTTTCGATTGATTGAAAAAGTTGCCCTCACTGACGCCAATGTGCTCATACTCGGTGAAAATGGTACTGGCAAAGAGTTAGTCGCACGAGCCATTCACCAACAATCCGCTCGTCAGCAATCTAGCTTCGTCAAGGTCGATCTTGGTGCCATCCCCGAAACCTTATTTGAATCAGAGCTCTTTGGTCATAAAAAAGGAGCCTTTACCGACGCTCGCGAGAATAGGATGGGTCGTTTTGAGGTCGCCTCCGGCGGAACGCTTTTCCTTGACGAAATCGGCAATCTCGCCATGCCTTTGCAAGCAAAGCTGCTCTCGGCTCTACAAAACCGTATGATCAACCGAGTCGGTTCTCACGAAATGATCTCCGTGGACATCCGCCTCGTTTGCGCTACTAATATGCCATTGACCGAAATGGTCAAAGAAAAACGCTTTAGGCAAGACTTGCTCTATCGCATCAATACCGTGGAAATTCATCTTCCTCCTCTGCGAGAACGCTTATCCGATATACCCTTATTGGTCAACTACTTTCTTGATATCTTCAAGCGTAAATACCAAAAAACAGAGCTACAGATAAGCAAAGAGACCTTACAACAGCTGCAGCGCTACAATTGGCCAGGTAATATCAGAGAACTTCGCCACGCCATAGAGCGGGCGGTGATCTTGAGTGAAGGCCCCCAGCTGTTGATGACAGATTTTATCCTACAATCAGGAGATGAACATAGTTTGGATCAGGCGAGCCTAGATACTTATAATCTCGAGGAGATTGAGCGCTGGGCCATCCGCAAAGTGATGACCAAACATGCAGGTAATATATCTCGCGCGGCCGAAGAACTTGGCCTTACGCGCGCTACCCTCTATCGTCGGATGGAAAAATACGGACTCTAATGCTAAAGAATTTCCGATTACGTGTGTTGCTTTGGGTAGGCTTACTGCTGATTTTGCTCAGCCTTATCCTGCTAAGTTGGCAAGCGGAGCAGTATTATCTCACTGGGTTGATCGCCCTCGGCCTAGGTTATAGTATTTTTGCCTTGATCCGCTACGTTGAGAAAACCAATCGCGATCTCGCGCGCTTCTTTAGCGCTGTTAAATACAACGACTTTACCCTTAACCCGAGCCCTCAGGCTAAGGGAGGCAGCTTCGCTGAACTCTATGACGGCTTTAATGCAGTCAATCAAAAATTTCTAGATGTACGCGCCGAAAAAGAGGCCAACCATCAGTTTTTGCAGACTTTGGTCAAGCATATTGACATCGGTATCCTCTGTGTCAATAGTGAGGGAGAAGTCATATTAATGAATCAGGCCCTACAAAAGCTATTACACAAGTCCTATCTCGTCAAATTTGATAGCCTGCAAAAGATCGACGAAAAGCTATGGGACCTAGTAAAAGACTTAGCCAATGGACAACGCGAACTACTCAAGATTAATCTCCAAAACAAACTGCTCCACCTCTCTATCCAATGCGCGGAGATTGTCATGCAAGGAGAAGCCGTACGTTTAATCTCCTTTCAAAACATCCAAACCGAACTGGAAGCGCAGGAGTTGAACGCTTGGCAGAAACTAATTCGCATCCTCACTCATGAGATCATGAATTCAGTTGCCCCTATCAGTTCGCTGAGTGCGACCATCCAAAAGCTACTCGAAGGCAAAGAAGAGCTCAAAAGCAACAATCTCGATAAGCTCCGTAAGTCTATAGCGGTTATAGAGCGACGCAGCGAGGGGTTACTTAGTTTTACAGAAACCTATCGTACGCTCACCAGAATTCCTCCCCCACATTTTCAAGAAATTGTGGTCGACGAATTGTTCGACGAAGTCGTAACCCTCATGCAGCCCGCCCTAGACAAAGGTCTCATCACCCTCGAAAAGGAAATACGAGGCGATAAACTAGGCTTTAGCGGCGATCCCCACCTCTTAGAACAAGTCCTCATCAATCTGATCAAAAACGCCATTGATGCGCTAGAAGAAACAACAGAAGGAAAGATCCAACTCAAGGCCTTTAGCGATGCTGAAAATCGACTCTGTTTACAAGTAGTCGATA
This sequence comes from Bacteroidota bacterium, assembly GCA_039024315.1. Lineage (GTDB taxonomy): Bacteria > Bacteroidota > Bacteroidia > J057 > J057 > JBCAWW01. The sequence goes on along the minus strand of JBCCQN010000139.1, from coordinate 890 downwards.
ATGGGCCGGGAATCCCTGCAGATAAAATGGAAGAGATTTTTGTCCCTTTCTTCACCACCAAAGAAAATGGTTCTGGCATCGGACTTAGCCTCTCAAGGCAAATAGTCCGTATGCACCAAGGTAGCCTTGAATTACAATCAGTCGAAGGCCAAGGTACCAATGTGAGTATCTGGATTTGAATTGTTGAATTGTTGAATTGTTGAATTGTTGAATTGTTGAATTGTTGAATTGTTGAATTGTTGAATTGTTGAATTAGAGAATGCATAAAGTGTCTTTTTTTTATTCAAAAATTCAATAAATCAGCCCTTCAATAATGCTAAAAAGCGGTACCGGTCCCAAACTACGCTCTTTTTAAAAGCACTCAAATTCCCGTATCTTAAGTAATTGATGGAAAGTAGATAGTACCGCATTGCGAGCTCATTGCCTTTATCTGCCTTCTTGCTATCTACTTTCGTCTTAGTACTCAAAATCTATGAATGGACTACTACGCTGGCTGATCCTGATCAGTTTACCCATCCTACTTTGGGTCATTTTTAGCGCGAGCAAAGGCAGCGAAACTTCAACCAAACCAGATGACCCGAACCTCCAACCAAGCACACCCGTAGAAATAGATCTATAGCCACCAACAATTCAAAGCTTAGATCTTAATCCCGTGAATTTAACACAGCAACGGCCACCAACCAGCCAAATAGTTGAGATCGATCTACAATCACCACAAGATGATATTCAAGATGAGATATCCGCGCATTAGTAGACTCAAAGGTCAATCAATGAACCTTGAGTCATTTTATGACCAATAAGTCATTTTCAGATCTAACTAAGAGTCCAAAACCATGAAAGTGCTGATTGTAGGTGCAGGTCCAACAGGGCTTACTGCGGCGATTGAATTG
>JBCCQN010000138.1:0-21589 GCA_039024315.1 Bacteroidota bacterium | reverse complement strand
TCTTTGGCGGGCCAAAAGCTCCTTTTCCTGCTCTAAACGAGCGATTTGCTGCAATCTAATTTGAGCTTTGTACTCTCGTTCGGAATTGAGGATTTTCTGTTGCAACTGCAGTTCAGCCCTTTGCTTTTGCAGTCGATTGAAGATTTGAAAGTTTTCAGATTGGGCACGATACTTTCCTTGCTGTGCTTGGGCTTCCATCAGATACTCATAAAGCCTTATGCGTTGGGCCAAAAAAGTGCTCGTATCGATCTTGGCCAAGGCTTGGGTAAGCAGAAATTCTGACTGCGCATATTCGCCCAATTTATTGAGGATTTCCGCATCAAAAATGCTTTCGATAATTTGTGCATACGCCAGATCGGGATACTCCACCTCTTTTCGCAATGCTCGAGTAAGCGCCCAATAAGCTTTAGCTTCAACCGCTTGGCCTGCATACGCACAAAGCTTAGCCAAATAAGCGGTGTATTCCCAACGCAATTGCTTGTCTAACTCTGTTTCTAGGATCTTTTCAATTTCTTTTATCGCCTTTTGCATCAAAGCCTGGTCCTCAGCTAAGGTACTATACTCCACTAAGGCCTTTAGGGCGAAATAGTGAGTATGGAGATCTTCAGCATCATAGCCCAATTGATAGGCTTTTTGAAAAGCAGCCTCAGATTTACTCAGGAGAGCAATTTCGCTATAGCCGATCCCCATATCATAAAAAACATGCATCTGGTCCAGTACGGGTACTGGATTCCAATCAGCAAAGGGCGCGCTGTACTTTTGCAAGACACCAATATCTGCCTCTACCATATCTTGATCGATATGAATAAAGCGCAGGCCATACATCGCCCAGCGAAAGACGGCTGTGTTTTGAAATTTTGCCGCCTCCGCAAAGGCAAATTCAAACATTGCTAAAACGCTATCTCGTTTTTCGCCATCGCTGAGATCCGCTAAATGATATCCTCGATAGGCCTCGCTTACCTTGAGCCAAGGGAGAATAGAGTCCGCCACATACTCGCTTTGAGCTCGAGCTTGCCGTAAAAGTTGATCACTTTCCTCTAATTGGCATTCCTCCAAACGCAGACAATGCAAAGCCGCCATGCAAGCTGCCTTGAGCCTACTCGCTGGACTTCGGGCATCGGAGACCGCTTGCACGAGACTATCCTGATCGTAAGAATAAAAATAAGGGAGTAATTGAGCTTGGAGATTCTGGGAGCACAATGCTAGTAAAAACCAAAAACATACAAGGTATGGGGTATATGAGAATCTCATCTAGTGCTGTACAAATGGAAAAGCACTACAATGAAACAAAAATTCCCTTCATTTTGTCCGCTAAATAGTATCACGGCTCTAACATGCTGGGATCATGAGCCTATCAAAAGGCGATAATTTGCGCAAGATGCTGCTTTTGCCTTAAGGGGGAGGAAGTCATGACAGGCAAATTAAAATTGCTAGAGTTCAAGTCTTTTTCCTCCGCTGTCCGCGGAACGCTTAATCGCATCTACCAAAACCATATCTCTCAAACCCAATGCTCCGCTAGCTTTTACCGCCTGATTATTCAAGATACTGTTGGCAAAATCATCCATATGAGCAGCCTGCTGATTGACTTGTTTCAAGCCCATGGGCTCATTGCGTAGATAGCCTTGGGTCCCTCTGCCGTTGAAACTCGGCCTTAGACCATACCAATTTTGATAACAACTCACGTGCAGGCGATCAACATATGAAGAATAGCTCGTCGTACAATTGCTGATCGTTCCCGAAGGGAATTCAAATTGCCAAGTCATCGTCTCGTAGATGTCTTTAAATCTGCTAGTGTCATTGACAAAGCCACGCGCGCTAACCGCAATGGGCTCCTCCCCAACGGCATACAAACAGCCTTGGATCAAATACACCCCCAAATCCATGACAGCCCCTCCCCCACCAAGTTCCTTTTGCAAGCGCCAAATCGTCGGGTCTGGCATATGATACGCTAGTCCAGCCTCTACAAAATTGATCGGGCCAAAAGGTTTCGCTACGGCTAAGTCCATGATCCGCTGATGGTGCAACTCATAGTGCAGGCGATAACCCACCGACAATAAGCGATCATTTTCTTGACTGGCTTTGATCATTTGACGACACTCCTCTGCATTCATCGCCATCGGTTTTTCGCAGATCACATGTTTTCCCGCCTTGAGCGCCCGAATGCTGTACTCTGCATGCATAAAATTGGGCAATACCACATAAACGATATCGATATCCGGATTTTGAGCGATCTCATCAAAATTATCATAGTTGTAGATATTCTTTGAGGGAATATTATAATCCGCGGCCCACTTTTGGGCTTTTGCGGGGGTGCCCGTTACCAAAGCGCTCAGGCGGCAATTTTGCGTTGCGCGCAGCGCTGGCCCCAACATAATGTTACTGTAATTGCCTAACCCGACTAGAGCGACACCTAACTTTTTATCATCTGCACTATTACAGGAGGCCATAATCTGAGGAGCAGTAGCTAAGCCTAGGGCTCCCATAGAAAGGGTTTTGAGGGCTTTGCGCCGCCTAATGTTATGCTTTTGATCACTCATACCGAAAGCTGCCTTAATTGAGGCAATAAAAAAAGCGATCGGTAAGGGAGAGCCAGATTAAGCAGATTTATACCCGAGCGAAGTCTCTTTGAGCAATTTTCTCAAAAAGTCCCCTCTGATCTACCGGCAGTTTAAGTACCTAGACCATAGTATTCAGTACTTGGACATTAGTATCCAGTATATAGACTTCGGAAAACTGGGCTATATGGTTCACATAGACCTTTTCTCGGTACTGAATACTCCGAAAGCTTTCGGGATACTTTCTACTCTGTACTTAATTTCTCTCTCTACTATTGTGTAATTTGCGCTTTCAAACCCAATATCTCATGAATCGCAGTCTGCTGACCCTTGTTATTTTTTTACTCACCGCTTCGCTGAACGCTCAGACTCAGCATCGCTTTAGCCGAGCCGATACCTTGCGAGGTATGCTCCGCCCAGAGCGCACTTGCTTTGATGTACACTATTATGATCTCGAGATCAAAGTTGACGCCAAGTTGCGCAGGATCGCGGGTAGCAATAAGATCCACTTCCTTGCCGTAGAAGACTTTCGCGAATTGCAGCTAGATCTATTTGCCAATATGGAGATTGCAGAGATCACTTGGCAGGGGCAAAAACTAGCGTTTAGCCGTGAGTTCAATGCGGTTTTTGTCCGCTTCCCGGAACGCATCCTCAAGGGCAGTAAGCAAATGATAGAGGTACTTTACGCTGGGGCTCCCTCCGTAGCCAAGCGTCCTCCTTGGGATGGGGGCTTTGTTTGGGAAAAAGATCCCAATGGCAATGATTGGGTCAATGTCGCCTGCGAAGGTTTTGGCGCTAGCTCTTGGTGGCCCCTCAAAGACCATCTCTCTGATGAGCCTGACTCCCTCCAATTTTCGGTCATCTATCCTAGAGGCGCCTATGTGGTTTCCAACGGCAACCTGCGTCGCACCGAAGACCTTCCGGGAGAGTTTACCAAATGGGTTTATTTTGTCGGCAACCCCATCAATAGCTATAATCTCAGCCTACAAATCGGTGATTACGTCAAGTTTACCGATGTTTATAAAAACACTAGCGGCTATCACGAGCTCAAGTACTATGTCCTCAAAGACAATAAAGAAGCTGCTGTAGCGCATTTTAAACAGGTCAAGGGCATGCTCGAATGCTTCGAAAAGTATTTTGGCGAGTATCCCTTCTGGTCTGATGGCTACGCTTTAGTGGAAACCAGCTACTGGGGCATGGAGCATCAGAGCGGGATCGCCTATGGCAACAATTATAAAAACAACGCCTTTGACTTTGACTTTATCATCATCCACGAATCGGGACACGAGTGGTTTGGCAATAGTATCAGCGTAGCGGATCATGCCGATATGTGGGTTCATGAGGCTTTTACAACTTATATGGAGGCCATTTATGTAGAGCACTTCCACGGCCAAGAGCAAATGATCGCCTACCTCAATACTCAGCGCCCGCTCATCGGCAACAAAATGCCCATTCAAGGTGTCAAGGATGTCAATTTTGAAGATTGGCCCGATGCAGATATGTATTACAAAGGTTCTTGGATGCTCCACACCCTACGCAATATCGTCGGAGACGATGAACGCTGGTTTGCGATGCTCAAACAAATGTGCGAAGACTATCGCCATAGCATTGTCGATTCCAAAACCATTATTGATTTCGTCTCTTGGAAGTTGGGAGAGGATTACAGCGCATTCTTTGCAGAATACCTCAACCATGTGGGCAATCCCATCCTAGAGTACAAGATAGAGCGTAAAAAAAGGCGATCAACTTTGTCCTATCGTTGGGTGGCAAATGAAGCTAACTTTAACATGCCAATCGATATCAGTATGTATGGCGAAACCCTAAGGCTACAACCGACCACCGAATGGCAGAGCATCACAGAAAAAAAACTAAGCGAGAAGAATCTCGAATTTGACCCTGATTGGGGACTTTATGAAGTGCGTAATGTGAGCAATCAATGATCCGAAAACTAATATTTGGCGCCATGGTCCTAAGCCTAGGCTGTACCGGTCTCCCAACGGCTGGTAGCGAGGCCGAAGCAGAAAACCAAAAGCAGATCCGCTACGAGGATTTTGTCTATGAGGACAGCATCCGTACTGTCCAACTCTATCGTGGCAACGACCAACTGTCCTATCCTGTCGTCTATCTCGGTGATAGGAGTATCCTAAGCCTTGCCTTCGACGAACTCGTAGATCCCGCCTTGCCAGAAGAGCGCTATTGGATAGACATCGTGGCTTGCGATTGGAATTGGAAACCGACCCTAGTCTTGCCAATCGAATTTTATGACGGATATTCGCGGCAAGAGATCACTCAGTTTCGTCGTTCAGAGTTTACCAAGGTCAATTATATCCACTACGCTCACTATTTCCCAAGAGAAGGGGAAGCGTTCCGCGAAAGCGGTAACTACCTCCTCAAAGTCTTTCGCAATGGAGACGAAAATGACCTAGTCCTCACCAAAAGGTTTGTCGTCGCGGATCGCAAAGCCGTGGTCACCAACAATTATATGCTCGACCCTAATCTGGAGCGCAGCCTCCTCAACGAACTGCGTTTTGATCTTTCGGTGAGTGGTTTGCAACTCATTAGTCCGACTCAGGATTTGATCGTAGAGGTACTGCAAAACTTTCGTTGGGACAATGCTTTTCAGGTTCTACGCCCGCGCTTTATCAGGGAGGAACGCTTTGAATATCGTGTCAACCTAGCCTTGGCCTTTAAGGGCGGTGGCGAATTCAGACATTTAGATACTCGCAGCACCCGTCTTTATGGTCGGACCACCCGCAACGTCGAGGAAGAAGAAGCCTCTTGGCAGTTTTTTTCGCGTTCTGACGAAGTCAAACGCTCCAACTTCCTCATTCAATATCCCGATCTCAATGGCGGTTACTTTGTAGCGGTCAACGAATGGGAAGCACCGGCCTATCAGGCTGATTATGTAAGCAACCACTTCAGCTTAGACGTAGATTTTCCCTTTGACAGCAGCGATGTTTACCTCTTTGGGCAGTTTTCAGACTGGCGTTTACAGGAACGCTTCAAAATGAATTTCAACGAGGCAACGGATCGCTATGAAGGCAGCGTTTCTTTGAAGCAAGGGGTTTACGACTATCTCTACGTGCTCGACAATCCACGCCAAAGAGCGCTGGACGAAAGCACTTTAGAAGGCGATCCCGGAGAAGACGAAAACTACTATACCGTGCTGGTTTACTTCCGCGGGCCTTCAGATCGCCGGCATCAACTGATTGGCTTACAAGCCTTGAATTACCGTTAGTTATGAGAGCAAGAGTATTTTGGACGGCCTTATTTTTGTGTTTCACCCTAGCGGGGAACGCTCAGTTGAAACCGGAATTTGGCGGAAGTCTTTCCATTGGTGCCACTGGCTATGCGCCTAGCTTTCGACTCTTTCAATTAGGTCCCAGTCCGCAATTGGGCTTTTTTGTGGACCTTCCGGTACAAGCTTGGGTAAGATTCAGATTGGGTGCGGCATTTACGCTTACTCAGCAACGCAGGCCGCATTTTAGCCATAATTTTGCTTATCTCGGGCTGCCTTTTTCGGTCCTGATCCCTGCTAAACCCATTGGCAAGAAAGCGATCGTCCGTCCCCTATTTATGACACGCATTCATCCCGCTTGGCTATTGAGCGGAGATCAATATTATGGTTCTACCCAGCCTACGGCCTTAGTCGCAAGTAACCGTCTCGCTTGGGGAGCAGGTATAGGGGTAGAACTCAAAGCAGCAAAACGCACCTATGAAATTTTACTCACAGCTAGCCTGGCCAGTTCTTTGAACGATAATTATGAGGACGGTGGTACGATCGAACCTCTCTTGGGGACTCGAGTCGCATTGGAATGGAACTTTAAGCTTTAAGCTCTCAGCATGAAAACCAGATTCACTTTTCTTTTTGTTCTTGGCCTACTAATAGCCTGCCAACCGCAAGATGAAATTGTGGCGCTAAGCGTCGAAGAAGAAATCAGGCACCTAGCCGCTGGCACTACTGGGATCGGTACCCAACATGCCTTATCATTTGCGGTCTTTGACGAAGGCAAATGGGCATCCTATCACTTTGGTCTGAGCGATCCCAATGGATTTCGCGGGCCCGACGATAGCACTTTATACGCCATTGGCGAAATCAGCGAGACCTTTACCGCTACCTTGTTGGCGGATCAAGTTTTGAGAGCGAAACTAGCATTTAGCGATACCCTTGGCGAGCGTTGGCCCGGTCCATTATTGGGTTTTTTCACCAAAGAAATCACTATGGACGAATTGGCCAGCCATACTTCAGGCATGCCATTGGGGGAGATTGATCTGGGCGGAGATCGCCAAAGATTAGGCCAAGCAGGCTATTTTCCGGCTTTTAGTGAAGCAAATTTATACGAACTGATCAATGGCCAAAGCCTCATCAATCCACCGGGGGAAGCCTATCTGCAATCCTCCCTTAATATGGTCATCTTAGCCCATATCTTAGAGCTAATCAACAATCAAGATTATTATGATTTGCTGAGAAGCGAAATCCTCGTGCCCAACGAGATGAATAGTACTCGAGACTTAATCCACCTCACCCAATCACTGGCCGATCAGGTGAGTCCAGCTTGGGATATGATCTCGCGGCCCTTACCTCACTATCAGTTTGGAGAGTATCAGGGGAGTCAAACGCTCTACAGCAATTTGAGCGATATGAGAAAGTGGGCCGATATAATGCTAGCGCCCTTTCATCCTTTCAGCGATGCGGTGGATTTATGCTTACAACCCCACTTTAGCCTAGACAGCGAACGAGCCGTTGGCTATGGTTGGCAGGTCAAGGACTTGGGTACTAAGCCTTACTTCTTCAAAGAAGGCAGTGTACATCACACTAGCCATATACGGCTATCACCCTCAGACAGGCAAGCTTTGATTATCCTCAGCAATACAGACAATCTCCCCGAAATCCGTTGGATGTCTGATATGATCTGGCGGAGTATGCAACAAGAATAGGTCCAGCATTGCTGCCGAACCCACAATCAAAAACCGAATTTACAATTCTACTTTGGTAGCGCCAGTGACCATCCATGAGTCTTGATTTTGGACATAGGCGACTATTTCTAATTGACTAGCATCCAACTCTTTAGGGATCTTAAAACTAAGATCGCCAACGGCATCTCTTTCCAGCGCAATACTTTCATATTGGCGGACTACTTGCACATGGCTGAGTTTTCGACCTCGGTTTTCCCCGCGGGGAACGCTATTTTCTATTTTCTTTTCGACCAAAGCGATCCGTAGCACGCTGGCTTCCTTAGTTCCTTGTACTTCATAGCGAAGTTTTTGGCTTTGGGGATACCACTTGAGTGCAATGAAAGCATCGTTTTGTTTGGCCAAGGCTTTTTCTATGGCGATGGCAGCTCTAGTCCGATCTGAGCCGACGAATTCTTGTGTTCCGTTGACAATCATTTGGGGCGTGTAAACGCGACTAGAGTGAAACTTTTGGGCATATTCTCGCTGGCGTTGGGAAAATGCGACATCGCTATAAGGATCCTGCCAGCCCAAATAGTTCCAATAATCCACGTGAAAGGAAAGGGCATAGACATCTTTTTGCTCAGTATCCAAAAGGAGATCACGCAAAAGACGGTCGGCGGGAGGGCAACTAGAACAGCCTTGCGAGGTAAAAAGCTCGACCAAGGCAAAACCTTCACCTGAGCTGCGGATCACTAAGGGTTCTGCTTCTGATTCGAGCGTTTGACTGGGCGTTCCCGGAGGGAAAGTCCACCACAAAAAACCCGTCGCTAGGCTGATGAGACTTAAAATGGTGATTTTCATTGTTTTTGAATTGTTACCCTTATAGGTACGCGGAGAGTATCACAAAATATAAACAGAAGTATAAAAGTTTTGAGTGGAGAGTACTTAGACAAAAGTATTCAGTGTTAAGTACTTAGACATTAGTATCCAGTATATAGACTTCGGAAAACTGGGCTATATGGTTCACAGAGACCTTTTTCTCTGTACTTAATACTCTCGAAAGCTTTCGGGACACTTGCTATTCTGTACTAGTTACTTACCGCTGCACGGAACGCTTGTCTCAATCAGCCTGACCAAACGCAAAAGCGGCCCACCTTAGTGCGGGCCGCGCTGTACCTCAAAAGTGATGAAGAAGATGAGGCACAATACCAAAAGTTGTAGGGACTGGACTTATTTTTTCATAATGCGCTCTTGGTACCAGCCTTTGTCTGTCTGGAGACGTAGGGTATATACTCCGGCAGGCAAGTTTGTGAGCGAGAGCTTTTGCTGACGGAATGCAACATCGGTAGTTTTTAGTAAGCGCCCTTCAAGATCATAGAGCGCTAGGGATTGGGCCGTCAGACCATCTAGACTGATCTGGATGTCGTCGGCTGTCGGATTGGGATAGAGCTGTATTTGCTGATACCAATCTGGCTGAATAGCAGTGGAACTAGTGGTATCTTCTTGGAAGACAATGGTGCTATCCCCTTGTCCGACGAGATCAACTGTCGAGCCGTCGGCACTAATGGCGTAAATATTACCGATATCCATGGCCAATGCCTCGGCCAAATCAGCCTTTGCCGTAAGGTCATCTACCATGATCAAGCGGATACGAGCAATCTCTCCAAAGCCGGACTGGTTTTGCTGATCGAGGCGAGTGAGAGCCATATCTAATTGCTCATTGTCGGGAAAGTTTTTTTCGAGCTTGAGCATATTACTGCCCAATGAGCCTAACCACGATTGGTCATAATCGACTTGAAAGCTAGTGGGATCTACCAGACTAGAGTCATAACTGATACTAAAGGCAAGGCCGTAGATATTGTTGGCTGGCATGGTATCTTGCCCCAAATTGATCAGCAAGGTCGCGGTATCGCCCGCAAAAATCGTATCCTCAGTAAACGATAAATAAATCGGTATGCCGGTGTCGCCTTCCGTACCACGAAGGTGCATTTGGCCGTAGTTCTGAGAGATCGCGAGGGTATCACTGTCCCCGATGATACCATCACCATCGGTGTCTATGTGTTTGTAGTTAGCACCTGCTGGTAAGGACTGGAACCAATTAGGAGCAGGCTGGCCCTGCCAAGCGAGGGAAGCGTTCGGCCGATTGAGGCCTACTGTACCATAAGCCAAGCCAATCGGTAATAGGTCTACATTATTGGCGACGCCATCATAGTCAGTATCGCCCGGCCATACACTATCGGTAGGTAGCGTAAAAGCCTGATCATAGATATGACCTACCCAGCTATCGAGAGAGTCGTTTGGATCGGTAGAAAGGCTAGTAATCGTAAGGTTATCTAAGTTGGCCTGACCTTGGTAGCCACCGCCAAAATAGTAGTTGCCATAGAGATCAATCCCTAAGCCGTTGATTTGGACACCATAGGGAGGATTAGATGGATTATTCACCCCTTCGCAAAATTTAACCCACTGGGGCGTGAGATCTGTACTGAACTTTTGCAGGTAAGAGGACTGTATATTGGGAGATTGTAAAGCGGTGCCCATAATGGTGATATTACCATAAAACTGATTACCGATGATGGGCTCTCCGGCAGTATTGAGGGCAATTCTCTTGGCTCCAATGGAAGGTACAGCCTGCTCGTTGTGAAAGCCAATACGTTGCCCATTAGCGTCTACCTTGGCGATAAAAGGTTGGAAAAGATTAGTGGGTACACTATAAGTGGTGTCCATAAAATAAACCACCCCATTGGTATTATAACCTTGAGCACTCCCAGAGCAATAAAGGTTGCCATTTGCGTCAGCGGCAATCTCTCCAAAGTCTGCAAAGACACTGGTCTCCACCCATTGGATACTCCCACTAGCATCAAATCTTGCGAGGAAACTATTGGCTTGCCAAGTTTGGGGAAGTAGCATGTAGCCTGTAGCGGTTCCGCCTAATCGTAGAGAATCGCTATGAAACCTACCAGTCATAAAGACGTTTCCGCCCCCATCAACAGCTAGACGAGCACCAGCAACAAATCCCGTCGCGCCCGCATTGGTATAAGCTACCTCTCCCCAAGCTGCCACATTATTGGCGGGATCGTACTTTAGGATAAAACCAGAGACAAGTACGTTATTGGTGGGCACTGGATTGGTGAGTACAGTATCACCATCGACGATGAGATGATCTCCCATGTTACCCGTAATAAAGATATCTCCGTTTGCATCCACTTCGACATCATATATTTCGCAACCTTCTATTCTCCGAGAGCCTACATAATTACCACTGGAGTCTAGTTGAACCAGTATTTGTCGTCTGTAGGTAAAATCAATCCCATAACCAGCGAGATAGATATTGCCAAAACCATCGGCCGCCATCGCGTTGGCATAACGGATAGAGTCAACTTCATTGACCCAAGCAAAATTACCGTCATCCTGAAGGCGACCGATATACCCCTTCTCAATGGGATTGTTGAGATTGAGGTTGATAAAATTGGTGTTGTCTCTAAACACCCCATTTACATATACGTTGCCCCAAGGGTCATTGGTCATTTGGCTGACCTGATCGTTGCGCGAAGCGTTGCCAAAACCAGTAAACCAATTAGTCGTTTGCGCAAAAAGGCTGCCGGAGTCTAAACTCAGCAATAGGGCGAGCAACAGTGTCAAAAAAGAAAAGCGGAGATTCATTACAGTTTGAGTTTTCATAAGCCTTATCATTATGAAAGCAAACTAGATTGAAACCTTAAAGTCCCAAAATACAATCCGGCAATAGTTTAGACTGATTTTTTTTTACTATCCCCACTTCGTGGAACGATTGTACGTTTTTCAGCTACTTTAATAGACCAAAAATGCGATCCACCTATGCAGGTGGATCGCCTCTGTGAATCAAAACCGTACTTATTGGACGATTAGCTTTTGATTGTATAAACCTTGGTTGGTTTCTATTTGGAGTAGATACATACCAGCGGCTAGATCAGGCATGCGGAGGTTCTTTTCTCTAAAGCGGACCTTTTGGGACAATACAATACGTCCTTGCCCGTCTAATATGCGCAGAGCGCTAGCTTCTAAGCCTTGCAAGCGTACTTGCAGTTGTTCGTTTACTGGATTGGGATAGACGACCACCTGCTGATACCAATCGGGCCGGATGGCGGTAGAGCTGGTAGTATCTTCCTGAAAGAGGACAACACTATCTCCTTGGGTAGCAAAGTCTAAGGAACTCTCATCTGCGCTGATAGCAAATACATTACTAAGCTCAAATTTGAGCATTTCGGCGAGGTCGGCCTTGGCGGTAAGGTCATCGATCATGATCACCTTGATGCGCGCAATCTCACCAAAGCCCGTAACGTTTTGCTGATTGATGCGACTAAGCGCCATATCTAGCTTGCCGTTTAGGGGGAAATTTTTGTTCAAGGTCAATAAATCTAAGCCTGCGGTGGCGATCCAAGAATTGTCATAGTTGACGTGGACGCTATTGGCATCTACTAAGCTGGTGTCATAACCAGCCGTAAAAGCGATGCCATGAAGATTGCTCGCTGGCAGGGTGTCAGTACCTAGATTGACGATGATGGTAGCAGTATCTCCAACAAGCAGCGTGTCTTCTAAAAATTCTAGATAGAGCAAAGGGCCAGTTTTCTCAGTACCATCGGGACGTTGATGAATCAAACCGTAGTTTTGGTTGATGGCAACAGTATCGGACCATTCGATTAGGCTATCACCATTACAATCCAGATGTTTGTAATTGAGCCCAGAAGGGAAATCAGGCCAGAAATAGTCAGTTGAAGACTTGGCTTCCCAAGTATTGGAGACGCTATCACGCGCCGAACCTACATAAAAGAAGCCTAAGCCTAACTGTAATAGGTCTTGATTATTGGCTACCCCATCGCTATTAGCATCTCCTGGCCAGACACTGTCGGTGGCTGTAACAAAAATCCTTACACGGCCGGTGTCAATTTGGTAGCCAGTGCTGGGATTGCAAATAGCATACAAGAACCAATCATCACCGACAAAACCATGAGGAGGCAGATAGCGGATGGAGTCATCAGGCATGATCACCCAAGAACCACCGGCGTTACTCATAAACCCCGGTGATTGCCAACCCCCATCACATAATGGCCAAGTAAGAGAGGATGCAGGATCATTTCCTCTGACATCAAACTTTACAAAGTGCCCAGTTTCTACAGTGACTGTGTCTGGACCTAGTTGTGCGTGTAGATTTTGAATACTGCCAATTGCGAGTAAAAGGCAAAATAAAGGAGTTAAAATTTTCTTCATCACTTTTGAGACTTTGGTATGCTGCAAATCTACAGGGTCATTGTCCAGTCCCAAAACACACTTTTCGCGATTTTTAGACCATAAAAAAGCGACAAATCAATAGTTTATTGAGTTTGTCGCCTGATTTAAGGAATTTCAATAAAGAACTATAGACTAGATTTTACCATTTTAAAAATATCTTTCTTCGGTACATCAACCATACAATCAGGTAGATAAACAGCATATAATCGATAGCAAAAAGGAGGGAAGCCAGCTCTGGCATCAGGCCCCATCCCATCAGAGTATCCATAAAGCCCTTTTGAACTGGGCTGTAGATACGTGCAAAGAGGCTATGCAACACATAAGCCGTGATAGCATTTGCCCCAAATACCTGCCCCATCATAAACAATGGATTCTTCGCTCCCTTTTCTCTGACATCTACCCACCAGTAAAGTGCGGCAAGCGTCAGGGTACTCAGTCCGGCTGTGTACATCACAAAGGAGCTGGACCACAGATTTTTATTGAAGGGAAAAAACCAATCCCAAACATTACCGATGAGCAAAAAGCAAAATCCCATCACAAAGAGATGATTGGCCTTCACTTCTTTCTTATTAGTGGCTAGCAGGATATGCCCAGCCATCATACCGCAGATGCCCGTTGCCACTGAGGGCAGCGTGCTCAATAAGCCTTCTGGGTCCCAAGTTTTTTGGTATATCCGTCCCGGAACGAAATGTCTATCTATCCAAGCTTCTAAATTGACCCCAGGCTCCAAATTAGCAGCAATAAACCGATCTGAAATAGCGCTGATCCCTTCAACCTTAATCATACCAGCGCTGCTTAGAACCTCACCACTGCTCAAGGCCCCTGCTACTACCTCATCAATCGGTACTGGCACCAAGGCCATCAGCAACCAATAGCCGACCACTAGCACGGCTCCTATTATCGCTTGGGTTCGCCACTTGGTTTTAAGAAACAATAAAGCACAAAGCAAAAATACAATAGCAATACGCTGTAAAACGCCTGGAATCCTAAAATTAGCTGGGTTGAAGTCTGGCAGCGAAAACATCAACACAATCAAACCGATACCCGCAGCTCCAGCGGTAATCGCTTTTCTCACATTATTGACTTTGGTATCCTGCAGATCCGAAAAGCCGATCAAAATCAATATGCCCACAATGACATGAAAGACTTTAGTGCCAAACTCTTTACTACCAACAGCCAAATAAAGCCCCATACCAAAGATCATGGCCGCGCGAATAAAGAGCTTTCGGATGTGAGGCCCGTGACTTTTATGAGACTGGAGCCTTTTGCTGTAGGCAAGTACGACAGAAACCCCGACTATGAATAAGAAAAATGGGAAAACAAGGTCAGTGGGAGTAATACCATGCCAGTCGGCATGCCGGAGGGGAGGGAAGACATATGCCCAAGATCCTGGATCGTTGACAATGATCATGCCCGCAATCGTCAATCCACGCAAAATGTCCAACGACCTGAGACGTTGGTTAAGCTCCATAGCTTAGTAGTAGTAGTGTCTAAAAAATGAGATTCCGACCCTAAGTAGCTCAGGATCGGTAATACTCATACGTAGCAATAGAATAAAAAACGCAGTAGTAGTAAATCAAAAATTCAATTCCGAATGCAAGGATCACTTGCTGTATTGAATTTATTGAATGTGTCTTGAATAAACAAACTCAAGGCCATTTTATTGGCTAAATATTATTCTGTAACTTGACTATCAGCCTATTAAGAAAACGTACTAAAATGGAAGAATCGATTGCTGCTGTTATCTCCTTACTTGGAGTGGGACTTTCTGTTTTTTTTTCGGTGCGGGCAAGTCGTCGAGAGACAGAAATAGAACTCAATAAGCTCAAGCAAGAAAACAAGCTCGCCTACACCCCTCAAATATTAGAAAAGCGTCTAGAACGTTATCCACAGCTATATCGCATCATTTCGACCTACCAAAACCTTATCCGGGTAGAAGGTATAAGCAGCAAGAATCTCAAGCGTTTGTATGAAGACATGCTCGAATGGGAGTATGAAAACGCCATTTTGGTAAGCTCTCGGACCAAAATGGTCTTGCTAGACCTCTACAAGCAGATCCGCTGTATGATCCGAGATAAGGAAAAAGATCCCAATATGAAGGTACGCAAGGAAGTAATTCGCTGCCTCAGTCAGTTGGAGCTTAACCTAAAAGGCGATCTGGGGATCTTTGTGGTTGAGTTCCCCGAAGGGGACAAAGACTACTTTGACAGCTATCTAGACCTAGCTGATGCCGTCAAAGAAGCTCGTCAAAAAGATACTCCTGAAGAAGAAAAAGAGGAGGAAGAAGAACCCGCTTCTGCCACCAGCGAATTATAAAAGATGCTCGAAATGTTGCCTTAATTCTTGCGCATCATTGGCTATGAAATTAGCTCCTAGAGCGGTCAATTTTTCTCCATGTCCAGCCCCCACATGGCTCGCTCCCGCAAAGCCGATAACCGTCAAACCTGCTGCCTTAGCAGCCTGTACTCCCGCGCTACTATCTTCTACCACAATTACATCATCGGCCTCTCGACCTGTAGTTTGTAAGGCTAATAGATACAAATCAGGGTGAGGTTTGGGATTCTCTACTCGGTCAACGCTAAAAATTTCCTCCCCAAAGTAAGAGGTCAGGCCCGTTAGCTTAAGGGCACGTACTACATGTTCTCCGCGTCCATTCGATACTACATTTTTGGGCAAAGGCAAACTAGAGATTAGCTCAGGCATACCTGGCACAGGCTCCAATATGGTCTCAAAAGCTTTATCCATCTGCCCATGCAATGTCTGCTGAAAATCATCAGGTAACGGCAAACCATAATCGGTCTTGAGCATTTGTAAGATGTCCTTAGTCAAAAAGCCAGAAAAGCGTTCTGAATAAGCCAATTCCTCCATCTCAAAATCAAAGGCTTTTAATTCCTCCAAAATGATGCGAGTGGCAAGGATTTCGCTATCAATCAGTACCCCGTCACAGTCAAATATCAAATGCTTTATTGCCATTGTTTTTTTCTTAGGTCCGAAAATACACAAAACCCGAAACCGAGCCTCATGCTACCGTTTCGGGTTCTTTATCTGTATGTTATTTTTTTGTGAGGCCGCTCCATCGCGGAACGCTTATCCTCATAGCCCAAAAGGCCAGATCATTTAAGTCGCGAAAGAAGTTCCGCAGCCACAGGTACTAGAAGCATTAGGGTTGTTAAAAATGAAACCTCTATCATTGAGACCATTTTCAAAATCTACTTCCATACCATGTAGATAAAGAGCATGCCGTGGATCAACCAAGACTTTTACTCCTCTTACGATGTATTCTTCATCGAGCTCATTAGGCTCATCAAAATCTAATATGTAGGTAAGGCCCGAGCATCCGCCACCTTTCACGCCTACTCTTAGCGCTTTTCCTTCCCCCACTTGCGTTTCGGCCATCAGCCTCGTTAACTCCTTGGCTGCGCTTTCGCTTAGCTTAACTGGACAGGTTACGACTTCTTGCATTTGCGATTTGTCTTTATTACACTCTACAAATTTCAACGTAAATTTACGCAAATCGTTCGAATCTTTTGTCAGTAAATTGACGAACTTTTCTAACCGCTGATAGTCAATCAGTTTTAGAGATAAAGTATTTCCTAATCGATGACTCCCCCCGATAAAAAACTTTTCCAAGACTTCGCTCCCACTAGCAAGGCAGATTGGCTCGCCAAAGTCCAGCAAGACCTGAAAGGTAAGCCTGTCTCTAAGCTGCAATGGAAGCCAGAACCAGGGCTTGATTTTGCCCCCTTCTACACCTCTGAGGACATTGCTCCCATCCACGAGCATATCAATCAAGCAGTGGGGGAAGCTCCCTTTAGACGTGGAGGCATTTTTAAAAAGGATGGCGCCGCTTGGCAGGCCGTGCAAGAAATTTATACTCACGATCCCGAAGCAGTATCGAGAATAGTAGAAGCGAGAGAGGCCGAGGTTGGGGCTTTTTCCCTCGTCGGGAACGCTTTGGAGTCTAGTCTTATGGCCGCGATTGACCTGTCGCAAAGTGCCTTACACCTCAGTTTGGCGGAGAAGCCGATCCTTACGGCCACAGAACTAATCCTGCAAGCTGCCAGTCAAGGGGTTTCTAAAAAGCTGCTGACAGGTACGCTCCGCAACGATCCTATTGGTTCCGCGGCCGCGAACGATCAGCTTCCAGACGCGAGCGACTGGATAGACGCAGAAGGAGGACTCAAAAATCTTAGCGAACTAGCTTGGTTCAGAGCTCTGGGGATTGACATGGGCTATGTCCAAGAGCAAGGAGGAAGCATTACTCAAGAGCTTGCCTTTGCTTTGGCGACTGTAGTGGAATATCTCGATTGGTTAGGGAAAAAGGGGCATTCGCTGGAATCATTGCTTCAAAATATGGCCTTGACCTTTGCGGTAGGTAATAATTTTTATCTCGAAACCGCTAAACTACGCGCCTTTAGAATCTTATTCCACAAAGCTGTGGCCGCTTTTGGGATCGAAGATGAGGCCTTACTTTCGCCCTTTGTGCTCAGTCGCACAACGCGTTGGTCTCAGACGCAGTATGACGTCAGTAACAATTTGCTACGCGCGACTACCCAGTCGATTTCCACCGTGATGGGGGGCACTGATGCCTTGATCATCAGAGATTACGACTTATCAGTCGCAGCCCCTTCGCGACGGTCCAATCGCTTAGCGCGAAATATTCATCACTTGCTAGCGCATGAAAGTTATTTGGATCAGGTACTAGATCCTGCAGGAGGGAGCTACTTCTTCGAAGAACTCACCGAACAACTAGCCCGAGAGGCTTGGCAACTTTTCCAAGAAATTGAAGGCGCAGGCGGCTTTTATGTGGCTTTAAAGACTGGCTATGTACGCAAACAAATAGATGCCTATCGTAGCCTACAGCAGGAGTTTATCGCTAAAGGCAAGCAAGGGATAGTAGGGATCAATCGCTATGCCGATCCTAACGAGCGCTTGGCCCAAAACAATCAATTGCCCAGCGCAGCAGCAAGCTTTGAGCAACTGCGCAGTCGCATAGATCAGTGGAGCGCTCAAAATGGGGCTAAACCCAAAGTCTTACTCTGCACTTTTGGAGACATTAAGATGCGCAATGCTCGTCTCCAATTTGCCCGCAATCTATTAGCTAGCGCTGGATTTGAGTTTGCAGAAACAAGCGCAGAAAGTCTTAGCGACCATACCGTCGCAGACTTCCTAACATTCTGCGCAGCTGATCAAGACTACTTTGAAAAAGGCGACGAACTAGTCGCTCAAGCTCGTCAGCAACTCCCTAAAGCTAAAATCCTTATTGCGGGCAAGCCAGAGGGTATCGAAAAGCTCAATGCCGATCACTATCTCTATGCAGGCATGCCGGTACTAGCGTTCCTCGAAGAGATTTGCCTCCCCTTCACCTCCTAAGAATCCATCATGCGTCCCAATTATAAAGATATCAACTTTCGTCCCGCTCAAGAAAAGAGTCCAGATCCTCAAAAACAGGAGCCGGGCTTCCAAAGCGCCGAAAGCATTCATATTAAGCCTCAATATGACGCCTCAGACCTAGAAGGTTTAGAGCACCTAGGCTTTGCCGCCGGCATTCCTCCCTATCTCAGAGGACCGTATAGCAGTATGTATGCGGTCAGGCCTTGGACCATCCGTCAATATGCAGGCTTCTCCACCGCGGAGGAATCCAACGCCTTTTATCGTCGCAATCTAGCTGCGGGTCAGAAGGGTTTGTCCGTTGCTTTTGACTTGGCTACCCACCGTGGCTATGATTCTGATCATCCTAGAGTAGAAGGCGATGTCGGTAAGGCAGGGGTAGCGATCGATACAGTTGAGGATATGAAAATCCTCTTTGACCAAATCCCTTTGGACCAAATGTCGGTCTCTATGACCATGAATGGGGCGGTGATACCCATTATGGCCTTTTATATAGTAGCAGCGGAGGAACAAGGCGTTAGTCCCGAAAAGTTGAGCGGTACCATCCAAAATGACATTCTCAAGGAATTCATGGTCCGCAATACATATATCTACCCTCCCCTGCCCTCCATGCGGATTATCGGCGATATATTTGGGTATACCTCTCGGCATATGCCTCGCTTCAACTCGATCTCCATTTCGGGTTATCATATGCAGGAAGCAGGGGCGACCGCGGACTTAGAGCTAGCTTATACCCTAGCCGATGGTTGGGAGTATTTACGACAGGGTATCGCAGCGGGCTTGGACATTGATGCTTTTGCCCCACGTCTTTCCTTTTTCTGGGCTATCGGCATGAACTTCTTTATGGAGATCGCCAAGATGCGGGCTGGTCGTCTCCTTTGGGCCAAAATCGTCAAGCAATACAATCCCAAAAATCCAAAATCCCTCTCATTGAGGACCCACTGTCAGACCTCTGGATGGAGTCTCACCGAGCAGGACCCGATGAATAATGTAGCACGCACTTGTGTAGAAGCATTGGCGGCCGCTTTTGGTCATACCCAGTCTTTGCATACCAATTCATTCGATGAAGCCATCGCCCTCCCCACTGATTTTTCGGCTCGTATCGCGCGTAATACCCAGCTTTATTTACAAGATGAGACCCATATCACCAAGGCGGTTGATCCTTGGGCGGGGAGCTACTACGTAGAACGCTTAACCCACGAACTAGTCCATAAAGCTTGGGCTTTGATCGAAGAGGTGGAGTCTTATGGTGGCATGGCCAAGGCCATCGAGGCGGGCATCCCTAAGATGCGCATCGAAGAAGCCGCTACTCGCCGCCAGGCGCGCATCGATTCTGGCAAAGAAACCATAGTAGGCGTCAACCGCTTCCAAACCGAGACACAATCAGACTTCGAAATCCGCGAAGTAGACAATGATGCGGTACGCATTTCACAAATAGAACGCCTCCAACGCGTAAAAGCGGGACGAAACGAAGAAGCGGCCCAAGCCGCCTTGCAAGCCATTAGCGAGGCCGCAGCCTCTGGAGAAGGCAATCTGCTTGCCTTGGCCGTAGAAGCAGCTCGTCAAAGAGCCTCGCTCGGGGAGATTTCTGACGCTATGGAAAAATCCTTTGGCCGTTACCAACCGCACATTAGAGCCATTTCAGGCGTATATATCCAAGAATCCATGTCCACTCCCGCTATAGAAAAAGCTCGTCAACTCACCGATGAATTTGCCGAAGTAGAGGGCCGTCGCCCACGCATCATGGTTGCTAAAATGGGCCAAGACGGACATGACCGTGGGGCCAAAGTAATCGCTACCAGCTTTGCTGATTTAGGCTTTGATGTGGACATTGGCCCCTTATTTCAGATACCTTCGGAGGTAGCCTTACAAGCGGTTGAAAATGATGTGCACATTGTGGGAGTCTCAAGCCTAGCCGCAGGACATAAAACCCTAATGCCACAGCTTATCGCCGAGCTCGAAAAGCTAGATAGAGGAGACATTATGGTTGTAGCCGGCGGTGTAATTCCCCAGCAGGATTATGATTTCCTCTACAAAGCAGGGGTCGGAGCGGTATTTGGTCCGGGTACAGTCATCCCGGAAGCCGCCGTGAAAATTTTGGAAAGATTATTGGAAGAATAAATACATGAAAAAACTCTTAATCTGCACCGGAGGTGGGGATTGTCCGGGCCTCAATGCAGTCATCCGGGCAGTTGTCAAACGCGCTCACCAAGAAGGCGACTGGGAAGTCTACGGTAGTATTGAAGCCTTTACAGGCCTGATGCTAGATCCCCAAGAAGTGGTGCGACTAGACGATCGCGCCGTAGGGGGCATCCATGTCAAAGGAGGCACCATCATCGGCACTACCAATAAAGGAGACCCATTTAATTGGCCCGTTCAAAAAGAGGATGGCAGCTGGAGACTAGAAGATCATTCAGACCGCTTGGTGCAGATCATCCAAGACATGGGCTTTGATGCAGTAGTCAGCATCGGCGGTGATGGCTCCCAAAAGATCTCCCAAAAGCTTTTTGAAAAGGGTGTCAACATCGTCGGGGTACCTAAAACCATTGACAATGATCTTTCGGCCACGGACTACACTTTTGGCTTCCAAACGGCCGTACAAGTCGCTACGGAGAGTTTTGACAAGCTAGTAACTACTGCCGAAAGCCACAGTCGCGTCATCATCATGGAGGTTATGGGTCGCGATGCAGGCTGGATTGCCTTGCATACTGCCATGGCGGGTGGAGCGGAGATTTGCCTGATACCGGAAGTGCCATATGATATCAACAAGGTCCTAGACCGTATCAATTCTCGCTTTCAGCAGCGACGCGGTTTTGTCAATATCGTCATCTCTGAAGGGGCCGCTCCCAAGGGGGGATCGGTAGTAGCAACAGATACTGGCGAGCTAGGCTACGGCCACAAGCGACTGGGTGGTTGCGGCTATAGGTTGGTAGAAGAACTTAAGGCCGTTGGCTGTGATGCCAATATGCGGGTTACCGTTTTGGGCCACTTGCAAAGAGGCGGTACGCCCACAGCTTTTGATCGTATCCTCGCTACTCAATATGGTGTCAAAGCCTTTGAAATGGTACTAGAGGGTAAATTTGGTCGCATGGCCGCCTTCCGCAACAACACCATCATTGATGTATCTCTCATCGAAGCAACGACTGATTACAACTTCGTCGATCAGGACAATTATATCCTCCACGCAGCTCGCGGCATAGGCGTGAGTTTTGGCGATTAGGAGGAGGTTTATTCCCGAAAGCTTTCGCATAGGCGTCAAGCTAATGGTGTTAACCACGTTTTCTTGCATCCCAAGAAGGATCATACGGCTCCAAACCCACCCCTAGCCCCTCCCAGCAGGAGAAGAATCTATCGATTCGCTTGCGAATTTCCCCTCTTGGGAGGGGCCAGGGGTGGGCATGACACCATCAGAACATGATTTTTTACCACTTTTTCGCTGAATAATCCCTTAGCTTGACGCGAATGCGAAAGCTTTCGGGACG
>JBCCQN010000137.1:0-21592 GCA_039024315.1 Bacteroidota bacterium | reverse complement strand
CACTTTGCGCTCCTCATTTGCGCCCCCATAATAGCCTGTCCCTCCATTGGCACCGTCAAACCAAACTTCAAATACTTCTCCGTAATTAGTCAGCAATTCGCGCAGCTGATTGTGGAAGTACTCGATATAAGCAGGACGACCATATTCGGCATGATTGCGATCCCAAGGCGAGAGATAAAGGCCCATTTTGAGGCCATGCTGCAGACAAGCATCGGCTAGCTCACGTACGACATCTCCCTGGCCGTTTTTCCAAGGACTATTTTTTACGCTATGTTCGGTATAAGCCGAAGGCCAAAGACAAAATCCATCATGGTGCTTGGCGGTGAGGATAATCCCTTTCATCCCAGCGGCCTTGGCAATACGCGCCCACTGCTGCGGATCTAGATCAGAGGGATTGGACATCTCTGGAGACTCGCCCCCTGTCCCCCACTCCATATTGCTATAGGTGTTCATATTAAAATGCACGAACATATAGTATTGCAGATCATGCCAATCTTGTTGAGCTTGGGTAGGCAAAGGGCCTACCGCCGTCGGCGGGGGTGGCGGTGTCGTGCAAGCGGCCAAAAGCAATACAATAGCAGGAATGAGATAGCGTAGCATAGGGATAGTAGTTAGTAGAAAGTATTTAGTAGTTAGACAGGCTGTAGATTCTACATTCACCACGCTTTTGTCTTTGTACTAAATACAATTGTCTTAATACTTAAAAGACAATTTACAGTTCATGGGTGCTGAGTGCAAATGCGCTGACTCAGGTACCAGAACCAAATACCAAGTAGACAACTCCGGCCTTTCTTCCGGCCCGCGCCTTCGGCGAACGCGTAATCAACAAGGGATGGCTGAGGAAAATATCTCCCGCCTGCGCTTCGATGGATTGAGCGCGCTTTTGAATTTCTGCTGGGCTCATGCCTTCCTCTCTTTGCCCCTCGTGCTGAGAGCCGGGAACTGCCAAAAAGGGTCTTTTGCGATGATTGTCATTGTAGAGAAAGAGACGCACCAGCACAGTCTGCTCGGGCAGAGCGTTCCCGAGTGAGGGAAAAGAAAGATGGTCAACCTGCCAATCTGTAATCCCGCCCTCAGGCTCCTCGCTGTAATGAGCCGCTAGTAATTCTGTATCGGGTAGCAAATGAGCCAGTAATTCAGCGAGATTGTCATTTAGAAATAGATCTAGTAAATCAGGTACCGCTCCGAGTAGATGGGGAATCGTCCGCGACTTGTTACCTGTATGCCGGCCTTGCTTTTGGAAATGATGCAAGATGCGTTTTTTGATCTCCTCCACCTCTTTGAGGAGAAAGAGTTTGTGATGTGCATAGCCTTTGCCGGCAAAGCGGCGGATCACCTTAGGCAATTGCTCAGCGCTTAAGTCGCTTTCATAATAGTCCAAGCCATGCCGTAGGCGTTGGTAGATTTTGCGCCTGAGGCCATCGGGTTCTAGGACCTTAACAAAGGGACTGAGACTGAGAATTTCCTTTTCGAGCTCGAAGTTGCGCTGCACTTTGAGTTGAAGCGTTACGCCTTGCGAACTCCTATCCATTACCTTCTGGCTATGATGCAAAGGCTTGGTGATGAGATAGGGCGCCATGCTATGCGTTACAAACAAACGCACCGTCTCAGGAGCCTGTCCTTCATTGACGGTTACGCCTATTACAGGATCAAAGTAGTTGCTCAGATCGGGTCCTTCATATTCTTTATAGCTATTCGCTGAACGCTCAACCCCTTCCAAACGGTCCAAAGCCAAATTCATGAGATTATTGTTGCCCTCCTTGGTACCGAGGATATACCAGCGATTGCGATACTCTTTGAGCATATAGGCCCAAAAGACAAAGGTATCCGGTGCTCGGCGGCGGAAGGATTGATAGCTCAGCTTGAGGGATTCTTTTTGCAATATGGCTTGGTAGATCGGTTCGAGATACTGCAATCCTCGCAGGGATTCATTTTTATCAAGGTGAATGATGGCGTTGGTCTTAGCCTTGCTTGTGTAGATTTTATCCTCAAGTCGCTGCACCATCCCACTCAACTCCTGAAAGTGCGCAAAGCCTTTGAACTGCCGCAGAATGTCAACCACCTCGGTGAGCTTATTAAGATCCTGCTCAGTCAACGGAATATTGGTGATAGAGTAATCTGGGTCCTCGTAGGTATAATATTTCTTCTCCACCACCACGATGGGTGCGTTGTAGCCGAGCTTTTCAGAGCGCATCATTTGGATATCCATTTGCACTGTGCGTCGACTCACTCCCTTGTCGATGCCTTCATATTCATAGAGTGCATCTGAGCAAGCATCTATCAAATCATCCAAGGTCCACTTACGAAAGCGGTTTCTGAGGCAATTATCAATGGTTTTGTAGCGGATTAAGGCGTTTCGATTGGCTGGCATGAAAAATTTTTCCAAAAAAAATGAAAAAAAATTCAACTACGCAAAAAGACTGCGCACTTAGCCCTCAACTTTGAAGTGTTGATCAGTTACACACTTAATAATTACGATCATGCGATTCAATAAAATCCTTAAAGGCAAAAACAAAACCATCAACCACGAAGGTGCAGAAGCCTGGAAAATGACACCCGAAATGGAGCTCTACACTGCAGTCGTTACTTCGACTCTATCTAAGAGCTTTTACGAAGGGGAGGCTAATCGTGTGGCTCGTATCCGTGGCTTGATCAATAAGGTTGACCCAGAGTTCATCGCTCAGCTTGCGATCTATGCTCGCGAAAAGATGCATTTGCGTTCGATCCCATTGGTCTTAACCGTCGAGTTGGCCAAAGTTTGGTCTGGTGATGACTTAGTCTATCGATTGACCAAGCGAGTTATCCAGCGAGCGGACGAAATCACCGAGCTTTTGGCTTACTACCAATTAGCGAATGGCCGAAACGGCCAGAAGAAATTGGCGCGATTGTCAAAGCAATTGCAAAAAGGTATCGCGGCTGCTTTCCATAAGTTTGACGAGTACCAATTTGCGAAGTATAATCGAAAAACTGAGGTAAGCCTTAAAGACGCCTTGTTTTTGACGCACCCAAAGCCTGAGAGCGAAGCCGAGCAGATTTTGTTTAACAAGATCGTCTCTGACGAACTCGCTGTCCCTTATACTTGGGAGGTTGAGTTGAGCCGTTTGGGTCAGCAAACTTTCAAGAATGAGCGTCAAAAGAAAGCTGCCGTTCGCAACAAATGGCAAGAGCTTATCGATAGCGGTCGACTTGGCTATATGGCCTTGTTGAGAAACTTGCGAAACATATTGCAAGCAGATGTCCGCACCGATTACTTGAAGATCGTGGCTAAGCGATTGAAGAATCCGGAGGAAGTAAGACGTTCGCGTCAGTTACCGTTTCGATTCTTGTCGGCTTACTTAGAGTTGGAAGCCATGAAGCATGTGCATGCCTCATACTTCTTGCGACCACTTGAAAAAGCCGCTTTGGTGAGTGTCGAAAACCTTAAAGGTTTCGATTTAGATACCAAAGTCTGCTTAGCGGCTGACGTATCAGGCTCTATGTTTGGTCCCATCAGCCCACGAAGCAAGATTCAAGCCTATGATATTGGTTTGCTTTTGAGCATGCTTTTGCGCGCTCGTTCTAAGGCAGTCATTACTGGTATCTTTGGTGATCGTTGGGAAGCATTCCAATTTCCGACTAGCTCAGTCTTGTCTAATGTGGCACGACTTAAGAAAATCGAAGGTCGTGTAGGTTATGCAACCAATGGTCATAAAGTAATCGACGATTTGCTTCGTAAGCGTATCGTGATGGATAAGGTCATGATGTTTACTGACCTCCAGATGTGGAGCAGCCATGGCGTAGGTAACAGCCTTAAAAAATCATGGCAGGCCTACAAAAAATTAGCGCCAGGCGCACGTTTATATCTCTTCGATTTGCGTGGTTACGGTAAAAGCCCAATCAGCATGGAACGAGATGACGTCGCTTCGATCGCCGGTTGGTCAGATAAAGTATTTGAAGTCCTTGATGCGATCGAACAAGGCAAAAATGCCCTCGATTTGATCGCGCAGATAGATTTTTGACAAAGGGGCGGTGTTTTGAGCCGCCCCAAACAAAAAGACAGTGATGATAAAGACGTGCCGTAGAATTGTGATACTTCGTTGGTAAGCCTTAGGGCGCGCGAGTTCGAGTCTCGCCACTAGCTAGCGCTGCTGGTTAGTGATAAAAGCACAGTTCGTCTATTTGCCGTCTTCCTTTTTAGTACGAAGTAGTAAGTATTAAGTACAAAGATGGATCAGATAGCCAAGGGCTTAATACTAACTACTACCTACTTAATACTAAAAAAAACAGCACAATCATGAAATAGACGTGTCGTAGAATTGTGATACTTCGTGGTAACCTGAAGGTCGCGGGTTCGAAGCCCGCTCTGTGAGCCAGGCTCACAGGTAGCTCTCCCGAAAGCTTTCGGGAGGTTAGAGCATCAGAATAGATACACAGTTCGATTTGTTACCGTCTTCTTTGAAATAAACCCGGTGGCTTGGGAAAAAGTCTCAAACACTAAAGAAAAAGATGTGCCGTAAGCTTGTGATACTTCGATTAAAGCTGGGGGTCTAGTTATCCTCAGAGTAAGCCACAAGCTGCCTTTTTGCCATCTTATGAGGGATGCCGTAGGATAGTGATACTTCGCTTAATCCGAAACCCGTGCACTATTCGCCCATTGCTCCTTCTTTTGATACATGCCAGTGTACTTAGTACACTACCCAAAAGGTGTGTCGTAGAAATGTGATACTTCGACTTTCATTCGGGAGGTCGCGGGTTCGAATCCCGCCAGGTCCACCCAGTCTGTTAATTGGGCCTGTAGCTCAGTGGTTAGAGCACCATGTGCACGCTTCGCTTGTTACCACCTTTTTTATTCTAATGCTTGGTGTATGGCTTTTGCCGTACACCATTTTTTTTTGTTGTGGCAGCGTTTATTCCTCCCCCTCAATGGTATTACAAACCGAAGGTTTTTCCCCTTCGGAGGGGGATTCAGGGGGAGGAATCGATCCTTAACAACGAGACTGAGCGTTCCGCGAAGCGGTAAACACACAAATTTGAAAAGCCTTAGCTACGCTTCGCCAACCAAGCATAAATCGCACTAAAATCTTCCCTCGCATAGCCACTCAATTTGGCTTGACTGTAGACCTCCTTGGCTAGGTTGATCAGGAATAGCGGTTGCTCCACTTCGTAGGCGGCCTGACTCGCCAGTTGGAGGTCCTTTTGCATCCATTCGAGCGGGAACATGACCGGATATTGATCATTGCGGATATTGTCCGTTTTGAATTGGGTGACTGGCGCAGTAACTGGTAACTGAGGGAGCACATTGAGCAGCATCTCTCGATCCAGACCCATTTTTTCGCCTAAAAGTACGGTCTCAGCAAAAGCCAACATAGATTGGGCGAGCAGGCCATTGACGAGCATTTTGAGAGAGCTGCCCATGCCGTGCGCCCCGAGATGCATGGCTTTTTGCCCCATCACGCTGGTATAGGGTTCGATTTCGGTAACATTTGCCGCCTCTCCGCCCAAATAAAACACCAATAAAGCTTTGGCTGCTTGGGGTTTGGAGCCAGCGACAGGAGCATCTAAGAAGCGGATATTTCTTGCTAGGGCCTGCTTCGCAGAACGCCGAGACGAGGCAGGATCGACCGTAGTGCAATCTACCCAGAGGGTTTCAGGAGACATATGATCCAAAAATCCACCTTCCTCAAAGGCGAGCTCCTCCACTACGGCCGGAGTACTCAACATCGTGAATACGATATCCGCATTGGCTACGGCCGTGATGAGGTCTTTGGCTTTTTTAGCGCCTCGCGCAACGAGTCGTTCTACTGGCTCAGGGGAGCGATTCCAAACGGTGAGGGAGATATCCTCCGCTTGGAGGAGATTGGTGGCCATGTTTTCGCCCATGATGCCGAGGCCGATGAAGGTGATATTTTTCATTGTTAGATGATTTTTGAGATTAGGTTTCGATAGAACAATGGGCGTATGCAATACGCCCCTACATTCGCTTTCATGTAGCGGCGTATTGCATACGCCGCCAGAGTCTAGCGTTCTGCGAAGTAGTGATAAGAATCTATCACAAGCATAACCCAAAATAGCCTTGGGTTTTCTCGCTCAATAGCAAATTTGCTTCAGGCGTGGTGTTTTTGCGTCAGGACTTCTCCTGGCGTCTGAGCGTAGCGAGCTTTAAAAGCTTTGATAAAATGAGAAACCTGCTCATAGCCTACGGCTTCGGCGACTTCTCTGACGGACAACTGTGCTTCCTGTAAGAGATCATGAGCCTTGCTAAGGCGTTTTTCGATCAGCCACTTTTGGGGGGTGGTCTCAAATAAACGCTGGAAATCGCGGCGGAAGCTGGAGATGCTTCGGCCACTGAGATAGGCATAATCCTCTACGCGCAGGGATTTGTCGTAGTGCTCTTCGAGCAGAGCACGAAGATTTTGTTGGGGGCTGCGAGCGCGTATCCCCTGTAAAAATTGCTGGGCTTGAGGATCTTGCTGCAAGAGTAAGAGTAGTTCCTGCAGTTTAAGGCTCATATAAGCGTTCGGCAAGGCCGGCATAGTAGGTAAAGTCTGCCGCAAAGCCTCGACAAAAACGTTCACCGAAGGGGAAAAAGCCTGATGAAAAAAAGCCGCGGCAGCCTCTCCTCCCCCACTCTCATAGTTGATATGCTGGTCTAAACGGCTTTGATCAAAGAAAAATAAGATGCTTTCAAAGGGGCCGTTTTCAGGCAATAAATCACTAATGGTGTAGATGCCTTTCGCCATAATGCCCAATTCACCCTCCTTGATATTTAGATAGCCTCCGGCTTCGTCTTTGATGATCTGCTGACCATTTAGGACTAGCGAAATCGCATGCAAACCCAGATAACTGCGTCTTTCCTCTACCGCTTGCTCCACCTTCTTTTGGAGCAAAAAGCCATGCGCATCTTGCTGCCAAACTTTGACAGTAGGAAGATCGAGCAGACGGAAAGGGATAGAAAGCATGGCTTAAGGATTGAGGTTATAGCGTTTTATCTGGGCCTCGGTAGCTATGGCGATTTCATCAGAATCGAGCCAAAGCTGTATAACTTCTGGTATCTCAAACTCTTTATAGCTTTTCTGTTGATTTTGGGGATTACCAGGATTACCAAAGGGATCTCCTTGCTGAGCGACTTGGGGCTGACGACCTCCACCAGTTTGTACTTGGCCGCGAGCATTCATTTGAGCGTATAGCTGATCTCTAGCAGCCAATATATTTAGACGTTTAGGGCCTACTGCAAAGGGATATAATTGAGTGCTTTCACTATTATCAATTAGGATGTAATCGCTATCTTTGGAGAAAGTACTCCCACTCTGAAGATAAGGATCAGTCTGAAAACGAGCTAATTTCGCACCTTCTACAGTAAATAGCAGAGATTCCCCTCCCACACAATGAACCATCACATATTGCCCATCCGGAGAAAAGGCACAACTTAAAGCCACTTCTTCAGTATCAAACCATCTGATCTCATTTCCCTCTAAGTCCCACAGAGTAGCATAACGGGCATCTTCTTCAGTCGTAATCAAGTACTTAGAGTCGGGCGTAAATATTGCATTGTAGGCCCCTTCAAAAGTAGTCAAGGTTTTACCATTGAGATCACACAGTCGAGCAGTAAATTCTGCTTCAGTGAGTAAATATTTGCCGTCCGGTGAAAGGGAGACGTTTAAAATCTCCTCTGTTTCGCCAAAGTCAATTTCTTTTTTCCTCTTTCCAATTAACATCCAATTGCTGAGCAACCCAGTTTTATTAAAAAAGTAAAGAGAATTGTTGGTAGGGTGAAAAAAACCTCCAACAACTACCTCACCAGAGGGAATTCGAAAATCAATGATTTTTTCGCCCGAAAAGTCCAATAACTGGGGCCCCACCTTATCAGAGGAGGTATAAACCAGTATAATCTCTCGATTTGGGTCTGGGGCAAATACTCCATTGCAGTAGAACAAGTCCTCACCCAGGCTATTAACATTCCCATTAGCAATAAATCCTTGGTCTAAGGAACTCAATAAAAAATTTCCCTCTTGATCCGTAACAAAGACATGATTTCCGTTATTAGAAACGGAAAAGGAAGAAATAGGTGCTTGAGTATCTAAATAAAAACTTTGCAATCGGTCGCCTCGGTAATTGAGGATATCTATACTATTATTGTCTTGGCCGATTACGGCTAGTTTCTCTGCACCAGGCACAAATCTAGCAGAGGGGGGGAGCTGTGTTTGATAAAAACGCGATTCAGGATCAGTCGCCAACTCAATTAGCGTGCGATAAATGGTATCACTCAGCACCTTGGAAAGGGCATATTCCGCTATGCGCAGGGCTAAGGTTGGATTTTCATAGCGGAGGTCTTCGATATAGGTCAAATACTGCTCGGCAATAAAGTCATCTTTTTGTTGGAGGGCTGCTAATTGCTCTTCGGCAACTTTCCTGAGTGAATCTGCTAAATCACGTTCCATACTGGCTTCTATTCGAGCCTTTTGTGCTGCTTCTGCTTCATCTTCTGCTTTCCTCGCCGCAATTAAGGCAATCTTCCTTTCCTTCTCCGCTTCTATTCTTCTTTCCTCGGCTAATCTACTTTGGCCTTCCGCTCGTAACCGCTGAGTGATGGCGATTTGTCTTTGCTCTTTGGCCGATTTTGCCGAGTCTTGTGCTCTTGCACTTTCTCTCTCTGCGATTAGTCTCAGCTCAACGGCGGCTTTTGTAGCAGAGTCTGCTCTCATTTGCTGAGTTTGTGCCTCTTGCATAAGATTATAAAAACTGCTAGTGGCTATGCTTAGCCCTGCAAATAGTACCGTCAAGCCTATGCCTATCAAAATCAAGCGCTTACGTCTAGTCTGCGCCGCTTCTTCGCTCCGCTCAGAGCGGATTTTGTTGGCAGGCTTTAAAAACATAGGAAAAAGTAACAGGCGATCCTGAATATCCTGCCTTAGGATACGATCTTCGATCAAGTCATCGGTATGGCTTTGATCGCTGAGTTCCGTTCGGAGATAGGACTGGGCATAACCTTCCTTGGTAAGGAAGTGCGTCTCCAACCACTTTTGCTCATATTTATCCACCTTGTCTCGATAATAGCTTTCGACGATCGCTTCGAGATTGCCCATGATTTGGGCCGATTGTAGCACTGGGTCCAACAAAGTATCATGGCTGAGTTCATAGCTCAAGCCACTAACCGTATTGGGCTCTTGCCGGATGATGCGCGCATTGACCAATTTGCTCAGCATATCATCTGGAAAACCTTGCTGTTCTACGATGGATTTGTCAAGACTGATCCGATTGTGATTGATGCTGTCGATCAATTGGTTTTCGATCAGGTAACGTGCTAGAATTTCCTCATGAGGATCAAAGCGCTTCGCCTCCGTTTCAAGATCTTGCCCTTGGATCACGCTGATATAATAGCTGCGCGCGACGGTATCAAGCTCCCCGATATCCGCTTGCTTCACGACTAGACCATTAGCTTTTTGCCCAATCACCCAAGACTCTATGTGCTGGCAAATAATCTGCAGCAAAAAGGGCTCAATCTCACGACTGTAGTCGCGAGAGAGATAACTTAGGATGATTTCCAAAAAGTCAGGATCATAGGCAAAAATCGGCGACAAAAAACCATCTCCGGCATAGCCCGCAGGCTTGACGATTGCCTCTCGTGCTTGTTGGAGCCGCAAAGGCTTTACTTCGTAAGTGTTTTTGAGAATATTGGGGATGCTGGGGGAAAGTCGATCCAAAAAACTAAGCCGATCCGAGCGAATCCCCATCAAGAATTTGAGCGTCGGCGGATAATCCAAAAAGGCCAATTTTTGCTGATGCTGATCAAGTAGCTCCGGATTGGCCTCTACTTTTTCGTAAAGACGAGTACGAAAGCCCTCGGGCATCCGATTAAAGATAATCTCGCTATACGCTTCGCGAAACTCTTCTACTTGCTCGGAAGGATAGGTAAAGATTTCTTCAAATTGATCCAAAATGATCAGAATCCCTTTTTCTGCCTGCTTTTCCCACTGCAGCTGCTTGACATATTGCCATAGCGTAGGGCTAGTTTGCGTACTGCTATCTACTATCTCATCGAGAAAGGTGGTTTCTGCTGCCAGAGCCGCCCTTATCTTCTCTCGAAAAATGGCGTTTAGGTTTTCTGGATAATGAGGGTTGTAGCTACCAAAGCGGATAAAAAGGATAAAAAACTGGTTCCGTTTTTCAATGATCGGAATCAGCCCCGCATTGAGCAAGGAGGACTTACCCATACCAGACTTACCGTGTAAAACCACAAAGTCATTGACATTAAGGCTTTTGTAAAGTGCTTCAACATCTTTGCTACGCCCAAAAAAGACATCTTTGTAAGCCCGCGAAAAAGGGGCAATACCTGGATAGCGTGTAATTTTACTCATGCCGCAATTTCCTCCGCTAATTCTTTGATGATATCAAGGACTGTCTGGATGATTTTCGCTTTTTCGACGGCACCGTCCGCTAGAGAAATCGTCCCTTTGGTCTGCTTCTCTTTATAGCCGTTTAACCTTGCTTCTAGTAGGATGACCGAATCATCTTCCACCTGATATTGCTCATATACACTTTTCAGTAGTATGACGGCATCTTCCAATTTGTCCTGCGTCAATAAAGTCTTGACGGCTTTGAGCGGATCAGTTTTGGGCACTATTGTCGCCTGGGCTTGAAATTCGGGCGACTGCAAGCGGGTATGCAAGGCCTCAATGGTATCAATCGACTCCTCTTCTACGACAAGCATTTCAATGGGGTAAAAACTAGCGGCCTTGTCATCAAATACATTGCCTTTATCCACCAAGCCGGTAGTTTCACTTTCTTCCCCTTTGAAGCTATTGAGTTTATGCACCAAGAGTGGTATGTACCAACGCGAAAAGTCGAAGCCCATAAACACAAATATCTTCGCCTCTACAATGCGATTGCGTAACTCCAAGGGCATCTGTTGCTCCTCTCCCATGACTGAGATGATAAAACGAAAAAAGCTCTCGTAAGTCGTGATTAGCGAGTCCTCGTCCCTGATGTAACCAAAAATATTGTACAAAATGGGCATATCTGGCTGCGCCGGTTCCTCTGAAGTGCCGCCTTTGCGAGAGAAGTAACAGAAATGCAGCGGCTTCTTTTTGCGCTCGTAAGCATCCTTGAGAAAACCATCTGCAGAGCAGGAGATGATTGCACTAAAGGGGATTTCCGCTAGCTTATCATAAACTTGATGTGGCTCTGCCTGTTGATACTGTTTTTTTAGCTCGATGTGGAGCCGCATTTTATCCCCGGTACGAGGCTTGGGTTGATTAAAAATGTAAAGATTGTCGTAATGAAAATCTAGTTTTTCCTTAAAGGAGGAAGATTGTAGGTGAGTCCTGATCTTTTCATGAACTTTGGCCTCTTCTTGGTCGATGGCAAACTGAGGCCCCAAAAACAAAATACACTTTCCTTCAGAGAGATAATTAACACAGAGTTCAAGATTGCTGTCTTGTAATGACATATGGCATTTTAGGCTATCAAAAGGTCAATATATTCAAATATTAGGAATCGCTGTATTTGTCTGGATGAATTGTATGCTTTAACTTAATAAGAGTAATCTCGTACGTAGGAACATACACTAGCATAATATCGACCGGCAAAGACTTTTCGGCATAGTCCTGCTCTTGTGTCTGATATTAGTATTCGGTTCAAAATCAAAAAGGATGAATTAGACGATCTTTACCAGGTCGACTATAAGCATACCTTACGCCGCTATCAGCGCCGCTTTGGGGCACAAGTATTTATCTTATTGGCTTCTATTGGCGTTTTTCTTGCTGCAGACTATCAATATAGCCTCCACAAACTAGGATGGTGGATACCGATTCTCATCATAATGTCAATTTTTGCGATAAGTCGAATCTTAAGGCTCGCCGGATTTTTGGGACGATTGAAGAATCTTGACGATTTTTTGTCAGCTTATCGCTTCAAAAAGTGGCACGGCAAACACCTCATCAAAATCAACAAAAAGCAGTTTGAATATCGTCGCGATGGCAAGCGCAAAGCCATTTATGAATGGGACGAATTCAAAGAGCTAAAAGAGCATGATACTTATCTACGCTTAGAATGGGGCGAACAAGCCCCTCCACCGATCAAGGATTGGGAAAACAAAGCCGCCGTGATCATTTCTATCCAACATCTCAAGCCGGATGAAGTCGAATTGATCAAAGAAAAAATAGGCAGCTTTCGTCCCAAATACCGCTGGGATGAAAAGCTAGCCTATTATAAAATGTTGTAATAGCCAACAACTGTCATTGAGGTGCTAAAGGACGATTAGCCTTTGACTAGATTGTCTCTTACCATCGATGAGGAGGATAAGGGTATAGACCCCTGCAGCCAGCTTGTTGGTTTCGAGGGCTATGTTTTGGTTTCCCTGCTGCGCAGAACGCTTGTCTCTAAGCACCATTTGGCCCAATGAGTCATAAACTTTCAGTTCGAGCTGAGCAGGTTTGAGCAAACGTAGCTTCAAATAGCAGCGTTCCCCGCAGGGGTTAGGAAACAAAGAACCCACCAAATCCTGATCCCAGCTTATCGTCTGGATATTGGAATGCACAAAGGCAGCATTTTGATCAACTTGACGGATGCGGTACTGATTGTACAAGCCCATCTCGCTCCGGTCTTGAAACTGGTAAAAGCTCGGTTGCTGGCTGTAACCTACCGCCTCCACACGCGCCAATACCTCAAAAGCGCCGTGATCCTTACTTTTTTCGACTTGGTAATAATCACTACCCGACTCACTCAAGCTCTGCCAATTCAGTTGCACGACGTTGAGCGCCATAGCTTTGGCGCTTAAAGCCAGTCCCTCTACCGGCAAAGTGCTACTACAAACGGAAACGCTACCTGTTTTATCCAGCGCGTCTAATTCGATATAGTATTCACCATTGTTATCCGTAGCCCAAGTATCAACCGCGATACTAAAATTGGCGGTCAAATCCGAAGGCAGAATGCTAAAAAGCGTAATCACCTCAGCCGTAGCCCAAGCACTGCCAAAACTACTCAAGGGGAGGGTACCAAAGCCGGCAAACTTTTGATAGGTATTGCCAGCAAAAGCGGTCTCACTACCTGCCTTAGCCATCGGAATATAAGCTTGAATGCCCGTAGGCAGGCCAAAGGTAACTGTCGGATCATCTGCTTGGATCGTAAACTGCAGATTAGCCACAAAGCCACTAAAGGCAGCATCAGGCTGAATTTTGACTTCTAGCGCAGAACCCGTGTTTTCGATACAAAGATTTACATTAGGTTGAGCTAGTAATACCGCAGGGAGCAAACTGAGGAAAAATATATATATGATTCGCATGGATTTGTTTTTACAGAAATAGGGAAATGGAAAAACGGGGAGGCCATCAATTAGGCAAGCTTGAGACTCGAATTAGCGTTGGGTCAACACCCCCTACGCTCTCGAGTATGACCTGAGGATCACGATCAGCCCCGCTATACTTGCTGATGCCATCTAAATTGGTGTCTTCGAGATAATAGCCCGGAGTAGTCTGCAGCGTAGGATCACCACTACCAATGATGATCAGCACAGCCTGTGGATCGCGATTAGCACCGCTATATTTGATTTCGTTGTCTCCATTGGCATCACCGCCCCAGAGTCCTAATTTTCCATTAGCCAATGGATTTTGATCGCCTATGCCTACGGTTTGCGTATTAGGGTCTGTGAAGTCGACGTCAAAAGGCTGATCGTCCAAAAAGACAGGGCTTTGGGTCATCACATCGAGATGATTGCGATGCCGCACCGCGACGAAATAGCTGTCGTTTTTCATATTCTCAAAGCAAAGCGCTTGACCGGTAGTGGCGTCTACCACACAGCCATCTTTGCGTACAATAGCAGATTTACTCGCTACGACCACAGTGGAATCATTTTTATCACGTAGCTCCACTGTCACCCAGTCTACTGCATCTGGCACATTGGCCGGCAACAAATTGATGCCTGGGTTATCTACCCCATAACCCAAGCCAGTATAGGGCTCTCCGATCGGGAGTAGGCCATTATCATTAAGCTCAGTGCCCATTTCACCATTAGGGCGTACTGCTCCGCTCAAGATGGTGGTAACCTTTACTTTGACTGATTTTTTAAAGCCAAGGTCAAATACTAAGACCGGTCCTGGGTAAGGATTGGTGGGGATGACCAATTGGCCCGCCAAATCAAAATCAGAGTCTACGTTATCGTCCATGCCCTGATCTTGAGGCGCAAACAAGCCCCCCACATCTGGCAGCAAGCCACGCAAATCGTAGTCCGGCCCTGGCGGTAAATAGGGAAAGCGATAGTTTCCATTATTGTCGGTCTGGATGATTTCTGACACCAAACCTGGCGCTTCCAGCTTGAGTTCAAAATCCTCAAAAGGCAACTCTCCAATATCTTGGATACCATTGTTGTTGATATCCTGCCACACATAGCCTTGGATTTCTATCGGGTTCCCCGGAACGATTCCCCCGTCAAAAACTAAGGGAGGATTGATGGCCAGAACTGGAAAAAAGTCGGTCTTGCGAGGGATGGGATCAAACACAAAATCACCGCCGGGAGGACTGAAAAAATGGCCAGCCGGAGGAATTGGGATATGCAGTTGGTAAGGCTGAGCCGGAACGTTCTGGAACAGATAAGTACCGGCCAAATCCGTCAAACGAAAGTCAACAACCACTCCATTGGTGTCTAAGAGTTGGATTTCTATATTTTCGAGGATATTGCCGAGAGCGGGAGGATCATTGGCGAGGCCATCGCCATTGAGATCGACAAACAACTGGCCCGAGATACTATTTTGGGCGTTCAGCGAGGCCTGACTGATGAGCAAAGTCAAAAACAGCAGGAAAGAAATTGATTTTTGCATTCGATTAGGGGTCATGGATTTACACAATTCACCCCTAAGTGGATCAAGTGATCGGCGGCGTAACCACTAGCCCCATTTTTTTTAATTCTGAATCTAAAATATCGAAGGTTCAATGATGAAGGGATCGCCCAAAGTTCGAAATTGGACATTCATAATTCCCTAATTCACTTCCAGCCTCATGCTCTGTAATTTGATGGGTAAAGCATCCGGATGGGTTTTGATGCGGAGATAGAGTACAAATTGGTCTTCGCCTCTACGAGGAATAAAAGCGAGCGGAAATTTTTCGTCTTCATTTTCTACGATCTTGCCGTGCGGGCTGAAAAAACTCAAATAGGAAGTAGGCAATCCGGGAATATACACCCGTACCGGATTGAAAATATCACTGTTCAGACGCTGATTTTTATTGGCAAACTCAATTACAGGCGTACCCAAATGGGTCGTATCTATTGGACGTCCAAACTCTTTGATGATCTCATTGCGTAGGTGCCCCTCCTCATCAAAATGCTGGGCAAAAACCATAGTATCAGCTTGCATCATGGCAAACATGCGTAGCTCTCCGCTGGTGTAATACACCCACATTGGACCGGATTTCCTATCATTTTCCCAAGCCTGTTTAAACTTGGGTTTCCCGTTTTGATAGTAACCAAGATACCAGCCTTGCCGCTTGTCGTTGACGTAGGTACACTCCCCGAGTATCTTACCATCGGGATAATACTCTCGCTCCGTACCCTGCCTTAGCCCCTTATCATAATGGGTTTTCATGGCCATTTCGCCAGACTGATAAAAAGTATGTCCTTCCCCAGAGAAAAGTCCATCATCATTTATTGGAACCGAAGACTTCAAATTCCCGTTCTCATAATAGGTCTTAACTTCTTGCCCCCATGCATGGGTCAAAAGCAGCAAAAAGGAAATGAGCAGGTAGTATTTCCGCATGCAATTATGCTTTGAGTAGTTTGACTAATACACAATAATTTTCCCCTAGCGAAGCTTCTCCTTCCCAATTTAATTGGAAAAACGGAAAGTTTCGGCACCAATAAGCATTATCATGAGTTTATCTCCTAGCCTACCCTTGATCTACCGATCAGAATATAACATTGGCCTGATGGGCCTCGAAAAACTTCATCCTTTTGACACTGCTAAATACGGCAAGGCCTATAAAACCTTGAAGTCTATTTTAAACTTGGATGCAGCTCAATTCATCAAATTTGATGCCGTCAATCATGAAGACTTACTGTTGGCGCATAATCCTATCTATCTCAATCGATTGGAGGAAGCCAGTGTGATCGCCCAAGTGGCAGAAATGGGCATTCTTGGCTCGCTACCCGCTTCTTTGCTCAAAAAGCACCTCTTACTACCGATGCGCTATGCGGTCCAAGGCACCATTGAAGGCGCCAAACAAGCCTTGGAACATGGCTGGGCGGTTAATTTTTCGGGCGGCTATCACCATGCCAAGGGCAGCATGGGGGAAGGCTTTTGCTATTTTGCCGATATCCCAATTGCCATCCTCAAGCTTTGGAAAACGCGCCCTGAACTCAAAGTCCTAGTCATAGATTTGGACGCCCACCAAGGCAATGGCATCGAGTCCGTACTGCGCGACGAGCCCCACTTTTTTATGATGGATGTCTATAACAAAGACATCTACCCAAATGACACTGCCGTCAAAAAGTATATCGATTTTGATTACCCTGTGCCCAATGGTACCGGCGATGATGCCTACTTGACAAGCGTTCGCCAAGGGCTAAAAAAAGCCATCCCAGAAGCAAAGCCTGACCTCATCATTTACAATGCTGGTACAGACATCTATTTTGGCGATGCTTTGGGCGGTTTGAATGTGAGTGAGCAGGCCATCTTAGAGCGAGATGCTTTGGTTTGGGAGGCTGCTGCGCAGAACGCTACCCCCATTTTGATGGTACCATCAGGTGGTTACTTCAAAGAGTCCGGCCCGATGATTGGGCGATCTTTGGCCAATCTATTGAAGACTCGCGTCTGATTAGCTAAATTGATGAGGTATGGAAGCAATTACTACTCCTAACCTCATCATCGGCGCTGGCCCAGCGGGATTGGCGGTCGCCGGACGACTGCGCAAAGCAGGTCAAGATTTCACTATCCTCGAGCAATCCGAAAAGATCGCTTGGTCATGGCATAATCACTACGACCGCCTCTGTCTGCATACGGTTAAGCAGCTTTCGCATTTACCGCATTTGCCCTTTGCGGAGGATTATCCGCTTTATGTGCCTCGGGAAGATCTGATCCGCTATTATGAGGATTATGCCAAGCACTTTGACATCGTCCCAATGTTCGGCGAAGCCGTAAAGCAAGTCCAAAAAAGCGAGCAAGGCTGGGAGGTCCATACCAAAAGTGGCAATAATTATCTTAGCCCTAATGTAATCTTTGCTACGGGCGTCAACCGTATCCCACATGTACCTAGCTTCAAAGGCCAAGAAGACTTCGCGGGAGATATCACCCACAGCCGCGATTACCGCAACCCTAAGCCTTATCAGGGCAAAAAGGTCTTGGTCATCGGTATGGGCAATACTGGGGCAGAAATCGCTCTGGATTTAGCCGAGGCAGGAGTAGAAACTTATCTTTCTGTACGTAGTCCTATCACTATCGTGCCCCGTGACGTGATGGGCAATCCCGTCCAACTCACCGCCAAAAAGCTCGATAAGCTACCTTTTGGTTTTGGGGACTGGTTAGGTACGCAAATTCGGAAGATCGTCATCGGCAATCTGACCAAGCATGGAGTGCCTCTCTCCAAGGTGCATCCAGCCCAGCAATTACGGGAAACGGGTAAGACACCCGTGATTGATCTGGGTACGGTCAAACAGATTAAGGAAGGTAAAATCAAAGTCCGTCCTAATATTGATCACTTCAAGGCTCAAAGTATCCAATTTGTCGATGGTCAGGAGCAGGCGATTGATAGCATCATCCTCGCCACAGGTTATAAAGCGCGCATCGAGGAGTTCGTAGCCAATGCAGAAAAGCTCTTGGATCGCCATCAATATCCCAAGAGTCCTGTTGCCGAAGGCGAGCATAAAGGCCTGTACTTTATCGGCTTTGACAACTATAAGCTAGGCGGCATTTTGGGAACGATCACAACTGATTCGAAGGTGATAGTCAAGGAGATTATGGCTAATTAAGGCAGTATGAAGATCCTGAGGCGAATATTGAGCATTTCCCTAATTGCTTTTTTAGTGGGAATTATCACTTTCAATCTGAGCCTTTTTTATCGCCCCAAGTATAAGACCTTCGACAATTGTCGCCTCAATCAGGACCTTATCTACCAACTAAGGCATCTCAAAGAAAAGATGCATGATGGCGCGGGCAAGGAGATGCAGGGACTCTACCCTGAGGGCTTTGTCTTTATGAATGCACTCTATGGCTTGAGCTGGGCCGAAATACCCAAAGACCTACCCCTAGAAAGTGAATTATATCAGGAGGCCTTTACCGAAATAAATTGGGCACTGAGCGAAATAGGCTCTGCAGAGGGTAAACGCGTCTTCAATCCTAATCTAGATCCTGCCTATGGCATTTTTTATCTAGGCTGGAGCAATTATTTGTTAGGGAGAAAGCTAGAACTCCTTGAGCCGACAGAACGCGATTCCAGTGAAATAGTGCAGTTTTTCGAAAACTGCGAAGCCATCATATCGGCCCTAGGGAATCAACAAAGTCCCTACTTAGAATCTTACAGCAGATCATGTTGGCCAGCTGATATGGTAGTAGGCATGGCTTCGGTTTCTTTAGGATCGAAAATGGGAGCAGGTATTTTTGAGGAAGAAATTAAAGCTTGGCTAGAGCAAGTCAAGCAAAAGCCTGACTCTCTCGGCCTAATCCCCCATTCAGTCGAATGGAAGACCGCAAGCGTCAGAGAAGCGGCAAGAGGTAATTCGCAGAGCCTTATTTTAAATTTTTTGATTGAAATTGACGAGGAGTTTGCACGCAATCAGTTCGAGATTTATAAGGCAAACTTTTTAGACTATCGCCTTTTTTTGCCAGGCATTCGAGAGCATGCCAAAGGGGTCGATCATAATGGAGACATTGACTCGGGACCCGTGATTTGGGGAATAGGGGGTGCGGCTTCACTAGTTGGGCAAAGAACCATGGGACTTTATGGGGAATCCGCTGTGGCGATTGGGCTGAGAAACAGCATCGAGACCTTTGGCTTGGGCATGACCCTCAAAGGCAAGAAAAGCTATCTAGCGGGCAAACTCCCAATCGCGGATGCCTTTATTGCTTGGAGCAATTCGATAGAAGCCTACGAGGAAAATCGTTTAGTCACCAAGCAAAAATGGCGTTTTAAAATCCAATTACTCTCCCTGCTGTTGATGGTAGCCTTGGGCCTTTTAGCCTTTCGAATTTGGTAAGCATCATGAAAACTCCTCCCTACTCCCTCGTCTTTTACTGCTTGATCTTTGGCTTAGGCTGCCAAAGCGTACCTCAGCAATCAGACCTTCCCTACCGCAAAACCCAACTCCTATTTGAAGACGATGGCACCCAAGACTGGCAAGCCAATTGGATGCTGGATGGGCAGCGCTCCCAAGTCATCAATAGCGAGCAGGGCATGGAATTGATCGCCGGTCCCGAAGCCCAAAATGACACCTGCCATACCGTGCTCTGGACCCAGCAGACTTTTGAGGGGGATATCTGCATCGAATACGACTACACCCGCACCGATACGGCCACCCGCTACGTCAATATCCTCTACTTTCACGCCACTGGCGAAGGTAGCGAGGACTACCCAAGCGATATCGCACTTTGGAACGATAAACGAGTGGTACCGCACATGAAAACCTATTTCCACAATATGCGAACCTACCACATTAGCTATGCGACATCGACCGCTGAGCGCGATTACATCCGATTAAGACGCTACAATCCTGAGCTGAAGCGACTCAAAGGCACCGATATTGCAGAAGATCATTTTGAGACCGGACTCTTTCGAAAGGATGTCATCTACCATGTACAAGTCTGCAAATATGAGGGCCAAATTGAGATGCACATTCAAAACAAATCCACTCCCTCAGATAGTTTAGTTTGCAGCTGGGATGTATCGGCATTTCCAACTTATGAAGAAGGTCGCATAGGCTTACGCCATATGTATACCCGTAGCGCCCGCTATCAGGATTTTAAGGTCTGGCGTGTCGAATAGGATAAGCCTATCTTGGCTAGTAGAAGCAAAAAAACATGAGTGAAAAACAAGAACTCGATCGTAATCAAATTTGGATGATCATCTTGATCGCCATTCCCGCCAGTATGTTGATGAATCTGGGGCAGAGCTTTGCACCGGATGGAGATATGAACCAATCCCTTTACAGTGGGCTTTTTGCTGGATTAGGCGGTTTATTGGGCCTTTTTACCCATGCGCTGACCAAAAATGGTCCTACAGCAGGCAAGATCATAGGGGCAGCCTTTTTGTTGGTAGCTTGCGGCATAGTCTTGATGATCGTTAATTCCTAAATCATAGATACCGTGGAAATAGATCACATTTTCATCTTCTCAGATCAGGAAGGCCGCGAGGCGGATCAGTTGGTCGAAGCGGGCTTTTGGGAGGGCAGCAGTCGGGTGCACCCTGGTCAGGGAACGCGCAATCGTAAGTTTTACTTCGACAACTTTTTTCTCGAACTCTTGTGGGTGCATGACAAAGCTGAGATTGAGCGTTCCGCGACAGCGGCGGTCCAACAACTAGGGCAACGATCGCAGCACGCTCAAAATGGCCAATCTCCCTACGGCCTTTGCCTAAAAAACGCCAAGAGCAGCGATCCCGTCTTTGTAAAGAGCGATTTCTATCAACCGGACTATTTTCCTGAGGGTTGGCCGATCGCTACTTTGCCGCATTTGGATGCGCCGCAACTACCTTGGACTTTTCGCTTGCCCTTTCGCAATGCACTTCCCCGACCAGACGAACCCAGAGAGCACCACAATGGCGTCAGGCGTTTGACTAAGGCGACTTTTTTGCTTCCTGCGGAGAACGCTCAGCATGCTTTTTTGCAGCATTTTGAGCAGGACCCTTTGGTCAATTTTGAGACTGCG
Organism: Bacteroidota bacterium; assembly: GCA_039024315.1. GTDB lineage: Bacteria > Bacteroidota > Bacteroidia > J057 > J057 > JBCAWW01. The sequence goes on along the minus strand of JBCCQN010000137.1, from coordinate 773 downwards.
AATCAGTTAGGACTGATCCTGGAGTTTGATGACAAGCGATTAGGAAAGGAGATCACTATGTCCAGTCTTGGGCTATCTCTTCTTCTTTAGGCTCCGCCGAACGCTTACCAAAAAAGAAGGATATCTTATTGGCTTTGTCGTCATAGGTCACTACCTCATAATGACGCCGAAAAGCGAAATAGCTCAACAAGCCGAAGTCGCCCGCACAAAAGGAGGCATGCGTCAATACCAACGCACCCAAGCCAAACTGCCAAGGCAAGGACAAAAATATAGCGGGTGTCAAAAGGGCCGTGCTGATCACCACAAAGGGTGCTAAGGCTACGACCTGAAACTCCCGACGATTGGCTACAAACTTATCCGCTATCGCCATGAAGTAAAACTGACGCCAGTTGGCATCATAAGAAGTTTTCTTAGCTCCAACGATTTTATAAGCCAAAGCATGGATCGCTTCATGCAGGGGGATCAACAAAAGGGAAGCGCTTACGCCAAAAGCAGTATACTTTAGGCCTGACCAAAAACTCATGTCTTCCCAGGCGATAGCTTTCCAAAATAGCAAAATGATCCCCAGGAAGCCCAAGACATTGATTGTCCAATAAAATAGGCTCCAAAAGTTGCGTCTGGCCAGATTTTCCTGGACAAATGGAATCAGTTCGGTATGATCTAGTTCATCTAATTGTTCATATCCCAGACGAGCAAGGTCTTGGGGACGAATATTCATACACCTACTTTTTTAAGGCTTAGCATCTTATAAGGCGTAATCGAACGATGGCTAT
>JBCCQN010000136.1:0-21640 GCA_039024315.1 Bacteroidota bacterium | reverse complement strand
CGCTTCTCTACGGGCTGGTTCTAAAATTTTGCGTAGTTGCAAAGCAATGGTCTCGAGCTTTTCCTTTTGCGCCGAAATAGCTGCGATGTCAGCAATCATGTTGATCAATTCCTGGATCTTTTGCTTGATCGGGGCTTGGTATTCGGCCCAAGCTTCATTTTTGAGGCGACGTACAAGTTTGCGGTCTTCCTTTTCCCAATCCAATAATTCCTGTTCGCTAGCGTAGCCTTTTTCCAAGACGTATTCACGCATTTTGAGCAAGCAGTCATGTTGCTTTTCCCACTCTAGGCGCTCTTTACTTTTGTACCTTTCATGGCTGCCGGAGGTAGAGTGTCCCTGAGGTTGGGTAACTTCTACAACGTGGATGATGGCCGGAATATGATGCTCTCGGGCCGTTGCTGCCGCTTTTTGGTAGGTCTCTACCAAGGCTTCGTAGTCCCAGCCCTTGACGCGATAAATATCAAATCCTCTACGGTCCTTGGTGCGTTGGAAGCCAGAAACCATCTCACTGAGATCTGAGGTAAGCTGATACTCATTGGAAACAGAGATGCCATATTCATCATCCCAAATAGAGATAATCATGGGCGCTTGGAGGACCCCGATAGCATTGAGGGTTTCCCAAAAGTGTCCTTCAGCACAGCTCGCGTTGCCAATTGTGCCAAAGGCAATTTCTTCTCCATTGCGGGAGAAATTTTGCTCTGGGTCCGCCTGCGGTACTTGGCGATATATCTTGGAGGCCTGAGCCAATCCCACCAGTCGGGGCATTTGCGAAGCCGTGGGCGAACCGTCAGCAGAACTTTGGGGGATATCGGTCAGTTTGAGCCAATTGCCGTCCTCATCAAAATGACGACTGGCAAAGTGACTGTTCATCTGCCGCCCCCCTGAATGAGGCTCTAAATCCAAATTGGGGTTGGCATAGAGTTGGGCAAAAAACTGCTTGATATCAGCAATGCCAGAAGCGAAGGCAAAGGTTTGATCTCGATAATAACCCGAGCGGATGTCGCCATTGCGAAAAGCTTTGGCCATGGCGATCTGGGGTAATTCTTTACCGCCACCAAAGATGCCAAACTTAGCTTTACCTGTCAAAACTTCCTTTCGACCGATAAGACTAGCTTGCCTGCTCTGATACATCATGCGGTAGTCGGCTAAGGCAGTGTCGGCGGTGAAAGAAAAACTGGTGCTAAGAGGGGTATCTTTGATTTCCACTGTCATCTCGGTTAGGGTTTGGGCGAATTTTCGCTGGAAGCGTCAGTTCTCTGGCGAAATTTGTAATCGATTTCGCCGCAAAAGTACTTAAAATATGCGTCGCTTACAATGAGTTTTGTTTGTGATCAATTACATCTGACTATGGGCTTTGGTCCCAAACTTGGTGATGTAGCAAATCCGCATATACCTCTCTTTTACGGATAAGTCGCGCTTTGTTTTGGGTTATTATGACCTCTGCCGGTCTGTAGCGGCTATTGTATTGGGAAGCCATGCTAAATCCGTAAGCGCCTGCGTGGAGGATGGCCATAATGTCTCCTTTTTCAGATTGAGGCATTGTCCGCTGGACGGCGAAGTTGTCGATTTCGCAAATGTTACCGACGATATTATATTTATGAGACGGCTGCGCCGAACGCGAAAGATTGACGATCTGGTGATAGGCGTCGTACATCATGGGTCTGATCAAATGGTTGAAGCCTGTGTCCAAGCCAAGGATATCGATGTGGCCATTGTTTTTGCTCAAAACGACCTGACAAAGGAGGACTCCCGCTGGCCCTACCAAATAGCGTCCTGGCTCAAACCAGATTTCCAACTCTCGACCGTAGCGTTCGACGAAGTCGGCATACAAAGGCCTCATCTCCGCTCCCAGTAACGCTAAATCGATCGGAGCTTCCTCCTCTCTGTAATTGACTCTGATACCCCCGCCAAAGTCTAAATAACGTAGGTCTGGAAAAGCCATCGCCAAATCCATCACAGTTTTTACACCCTCTCTAAAAACCTCTGGATTCATGATCTTGGAACTAGAATGAAGGTGGATCCCTTCAATCTGGAGCTGGAACTGCTGCCGTAACTCGTGGACGGTAGCAATTTGGGTACGCGCAATGCCAAACTTAGATTGACGATGCCAAGCGGCGATTTTTTCGGTTTGCTTACTGGCTTGGATATCTGGGTGTAAACGGATGCAGCAGGGGTAAGTAGAGCCGTAGCGTTCGCCGAAGGCGGCTAGATTGGAGAGATTTTCGATATTGATACGAACTCCCTTACCCACCGCGCTCGCTATCTCAGAGAAATCTACACAATTGGGGGTGAAGACAATATCCTGAGGCTCAAAGCCTACCATCAATCCCATCTCTACTTCTGCAAGCGATACTGTATCCAAACCCGTTCCCGCCTTTTGAAAAACTGCCAAGACGTTGAGATTACTGAGGGCTTTGGCGGCATAATGCACCTTAATCGGTAAACCACTAAAAGCCTGCCGAAAAGAGGCTAGTTGGGCTAACATATTCTCGGCATCATAAACATAAAGCGGAGAGCCATATTCAGATAAAAGCGTTTCGGCTGTAGCTAAATCGGGGCAAAATGCTTGCATTAGGGGAGTTGTTTGTAAAGGGTAAAGGGAGCCGTCTTTTGCGTATCAAAGCCTTTGAAACAAAAAGTATAGTGCAAGGGGCCTTGATCAAGATTGATCCGATATTCGGGATGAGGCATAGCGCGCCAACTGTTATCGCCGCCTAGTCCCATTTGTAGATAATCAATGTTCAGCGTAGTGAGAGGTCGTTTTCTGATATCCGTAGGGTGCCAGTTAGGACTGCCAGTGCCGTAAACATCTATGTCCGCATTGACAAAGTGCATAGCTCTGGTGTTGAGCAAACCTTCACTGCCTACAAAGAGACCTTTGCCCCCTTGATTGGTGAGAACACACCAACGAACATCTGATAAATTACCAAACTCCTGTGGCCTTACGTAAGGGTGATAAAGATCCCAGACAGCAGCGGAATAAACATTAACAAAAGCCGAAGTTTTGCGATCCCAATAGTTTTCGTGAGGTCCACGTCCAAACCACTTAAAAAAATCAAAGCCTTCGATGAGCGCGGTTTGCATTCCTACCCGTGGGGGCTGAGGAAGTTGAGCATTGGCCGCTAAATGATAGGAAACTTTGATCCATCCATCAACCAAAATTTCATATTCGATTTCAAGAGTGCCTCCTTGATCCGGTAAGTCAAACTTACTGATTAGGTGTACTTTTTCTCGGGCTTCTTCTTTGATTTGGACTTCCTTGAGGGCGAGCTTTTGATGGACAAAGTGCCAATAGCCCATCTTGACCGGCATGGCATAACCCAGATCATTGTCCGTAGGGGCACGCCAAAAATCGGGTCTGATGGGCTCCTTTAAATACGGCTGATCCTGATATTCATAGCGACTAATTAAGCCTGTTTTACGGGAGATCACCACTAGAAATTTATCCGAGCGATAGACTAGACTCGTATCAGTTGGGTAGGCTTGAATAGCCTTTAGGCTTAAACGAGGCAAGCGTTCCGCGAGGCGGAGAGACTTAGCTAAAGGATGCTTAACTAAAAACTGTTCTCTGGCGATCGTACTAGCTGCTGGCACTCCATTGCGAGCTTGGCTTTGGGTCAGGCTGACATTGAGAAAGTATTCCTGCGCTTTCTTAGGCTTGAAAAAGGCAAGTGGCGGGCTGAGTTCGATACTTTTATGCGGAGCAAGATTAGGGGCTGGCTGTACTTTTTGGGCTATGATTTGCCCTTCGCTGATCAATTGCCAATTGAGGTAAAGCCCTTCTAGATTACGGAAATCAAACTGATTTTCTATCCAAACCGTAGGTAAAATCATCTCTTGACCAAAGTGCATTTCTTCATCGACAGTAAACTGAACTGGCTGATAGACCTTTTGGACTTCCATGAGGTGAGGGTGCGGTCTGCGATCGGCGGCCACCAACCCATTGATACAAAAATTAGAGTCATTTTCGACGGTACCATGCTCAAAATCACCGCCATAGGCCCAGTAGGGTTCCCCCGCCTCAGTATGTTTGCGTAGGCCTTGATCGACCCAATCCCAAATAAATCCGCCTTGCAAGGCTTTGTATTTGTTGATGGTATCCCAATAATCCTGAAAATTGCCTACGCTATTCCCCATGGCATGCGCGTATTCACAAAGGATGAGGGGTTTTTGAATCGCCGTGTCTCCATATTGGGCGATCCGATCAGGGTAATGATACATGGGGGCTTGAATATCAGAGAAAGCCGTGTTTTGGGCCATCTCATATTGTACTGGGCGACTTGGATCACGCTCCTTGGCCCAAGTGTAGAGGGACTTAAAGTTGACGCCAAAGCCTGCTTCGTTGCCTAGAGACCAAGTGATGATGGAAGGATGGTTTTTGTCGCGCTCTAGCATTCTTTGGAGACGATCCATATGCGCTGCCTCCCAATTAGGGCGATTACCGAGGGTAAGGTCTGGATCATCGATTCTGAGGCCGTGGGATTCAATATTGGCTTCGTCCACTACATAGAGGCCATACTGATCACAAAGCTCATAAAAGCGAGGATGGTTAGGGTAGTGGGCGGTACGCACTGCATTAATGTTATTACGTTTCATCAACTCAATGTCCTTAATCATAGATGCCTCATCCATTACATGCCCCTTGAGGGGATCATGCTCATGGCGATTGACTCCTTTTACCCGAATCACTTGTCCATTGACTTTGAGATTACCGTCCTCTATCCTCACATCTCGAAAGCCTATTTTTTGTTTTATGCTTTGCAGAACGTTTCCCTCAGCATCTTGAAAGACGAGCCAAAAATCATACAGCTTAGGAGATTCAGCAGACCAAGCTTTGGTCATCAGGATTTCGATTTCTCCGAGACGATACTTTTTTATGGGCTCTTGCCCTTCAAGCTGGATAAATTTAGTGTAATGAATATGAAAGCTGGTGTCTCCATTGATCACGTTTAGCCTTAGATTATAAAGAGAATCCAAATCGTGATCGAAATTTTCCAACCAAATGACGGGATCAATCGTTGCCTTTTGGGTTTTAGGATCCCAATGAGCCTTGATCTCATAATCCCAAATCGAAACTTTGGGGATAGCATACAAAAACACATCGCGTTCAATCCCGCTAATGCGCCAAAAGTCTTGACCTTCTAAATAACTACCATCGCTCCAACGGAAAACCTGAAGGGCAAGCAAATTTTCTCCTTCCTGCACATAATCCGTGATTCGAAATTCTGCGGGTAATTTAGAACCTTGACTATAGCCTACCTTTTGGCCGTTGACCCAGAGGTAAAAGGCAGATTTGACGGCACCAAATTTGAGGATGATTTCTTTGTCAGCCCAGCTGCGCGGAACGCTAAAAGTGTGGCGATAAGCGCCCACAGGATTATAATCATCTGGTATAAAAGGGGGATTTGCCGGAAAGGGATATTCTTCATCCAAATAATGGGGGACATCATGCCCCTCTAACTCCCAATTAGCAGGTACAGGGATCGTTCCCCAAACCTCTGAAAAGTTTTTTTGATGAAAATTGGGGATGGTATCAGCTGGTTTTTGTACTAATCTGAACTGCCAATCCCCATTGAGTTTTTGAATAAATTGTGAAGCTTCTGGATTGCCTATTTTGGCTAGTTCGATGCTTTCAAAAGCCCAAAAGTGGGCTCTAGGAGCCAGTTTATTGATGGCAAATACCTGCTCATTCATCCAATCAGGTGGACTGCTTTGGCAAGCGGCAATAAAAAGTAGTGTAGCTAGTAGTAGGCGCGAGTAGAACATTTATTTTTGCAAACGGTAGAGTCTTCGCTCAGCCGTTTGTTCGTCGATGGCCAAGCCCAATATTTGGGTCGGACCAGTAGTGACAAATGCTTCAAAATAGTAGTTGACTACCTCTTGACTTTCTTGCCAGGCTGTACTGCCCGTTTCCCGAAAGCTCAAGGTAAAAAAATTGAGCGATTGTGCAGGATTGCTGCCATCAAATCTTTTGAAGCGCATAGCCATGACACTAGCGTTCGGCAAAGCCAGAAAACTATCAAAGATGTCCTGTGATAAAAGCTCAGCAGTAGTACCTCCATCGGTACTAAGGTATAAGCGTTCTGCTAGGAAATACACACTGTCCTCACTCAAAAATTGATAGGACCTCGGCGAAAAGGCTCCTATGGGTGCTGAAGTCCAACTTTCCCCGCCATCTTGGGTTTCATACCAACGGTTGCCATCTGCTGCCAAGACAAAACCTCTTTGTTCGTCAATAAATTGAATACTTTGATTATCGGCTCTTCCGGCAAAGGAGGCACTTTTAGGCTCAACTCCCTCTACCAATTCCCAACTACCACCGCCATCTAAGCTGCGGTAAAATTCATTGGGCAGCCCTTGTACTATGGCGAAGCCATCAAAACCATCGATAAAGTATAAATCACTTACCGGAATGTCGAAATCCAATACTAGCCCAATATTCCAACTCTCACCAGCGTCGCTAGTTTGGGCTATATAGACAGCAAAGGGTTCATCTGATCCATTGCCAGTGTGGTAGCTAATAATGCCCTCTTGATAATTTTCAAAGGAGATAGCGTCTACTATTATTCCCTCCTGCGGAGAACGCTCAGTCCAGAAACGGCCTCCGTCATCGGAAAACCAAATCCCTTGCCCGAAAACGATACCGTCATTGATATCAAAAAAGGTGATTTCATTTTGAATTCCTGCTGGCAGAACGGATAACTCTGCTATATCCCAGCCTTCCAATTCTGGAGGCCAATTGCTTTCAACATTGGTGTTAGGATCAGGGCAGCCTACTAACAGCAGAAGGCTGGGCAATAAAAAGAATAACAAAAAGCGCATAATATTAGCGAATCAAGGTTACTGTGCCGCTCCTTGTATAAGATAGATTGTTTTCGCCTATGCCGGTAATTTTGTAGACATAAACTCCTTCGGGAACGGGTGTACCATCATAGGTCCCATCCCAAGCAAAGTCTGGATTATTGGATTCGTAGATTTTCATCCCCCAGCGAGAGTAGATTTCAACATTTAGACTACGAATACCATAATAGCCAACGATGAAATTCTCATTGTAATCGTCGCCATTAGGCGTAAAACCAGAAGGCACGTGGAGGGTAACGTTTTCGATGAGTATACTGGCAAAAGCAGTGTCGGGACACTCCTGTTCGGAGAAGGCAATGAGCCTAATGTCGTATTCCCCAGCGGATGGGTATATGTGAGTCGGATTCTCATCATTACTGCCCAAGCCCCAGCCAAAGTCCCAAATATAGGTGCTTGCTCCCGTGGATTGGTTGGTGAAGTTAACCGTTTGAGGAGCCCAGCCTTGGGTTGGATCGAAAGTGAAAGCCGCTTCCGGAAACTCAAAGCGAACGTCTACCGTGATTGATGCTGTAGTTCCGGCGCATCCGCCAGTATAAGCAGTCGCCTCAATCGTGACCGTATTGGTAGGCGTGAGGCTAATCATATTAGCGGTATCTCCCGTACTCCAAACGTGGTAATCTCCTCCTGAAGCCGTTAGCTCAATTTCTCCGCCAAGACAGAGGAAGTTGTCTCCTGTAATTTCGGTAATTGGGCGTTCGATAGTTACGACCTCGACGCCAGTGGTATTGGTACAACCATTGACATCGGTACCCGTGACGAGATAAGTAGTATTGCGGGTGATGGGAGTAGCAATGGGGTCAGGAATATTAGGATTGGAAAGCTGGTCTGGTAAACTCCAAGAATAGGTAAGCGCACCACTGGCCAATAGCTGTACTTGCTCCCCTTCACAAATGGTATCTGCCTCTGCCATGGCCATGATGTCTGGCAAAGGGTTGACCGTCAGGGTAATGCTCTCCTGATCACTGCAACCAAAATCATCAGTTACAGTAACCGTATAGGTAGTAGTTTGATTAGGGGTGGCAATGGGATCAGAAACCGCGGGATTGTCAAGATCACTGAGGGGGTCCCAGCTATAGTTAGTGCCTCCGCTAGCTTGAAACTGCCTACTATCTCCAATACAAATCGGATCAATATTGGCGATCTGTGCCACCGGATTATCTCTGACGGCCACTTCGACGCTTTTGGTGCTAATACAGCCTTCTGCACTAGTCGCCGTTACCGTATAAGTGGTGGTGGTAACAGGGCTCGCCGTAGGGGAAGAAATATTGGGATCATCTAAGCTGCCATCATTGGGCGTCCAAACAAAACTCACCCCTCCCTGAGAGCTCAGTACCACACTATTACCATCACAAACAAAGGTATCTTCAAGCGTAAAGACCTCAAATACGGTAATGGTAACCGAGTCTATTGCTTCACAGCCCAAAGCGTTCTCGGAGAGGACATAAAAAACCGTAGTAGTGTCAATATTATTGGCCGTGGGATTGGCGGTATTGGCATTATTGATGGATACATTGGCATTGGTAAACCAGTTGTAACTGAGGCCTCCGTTAGAAGTGGCGCCTAGGCTAACGCTTCCCCCTCTGCATATCAGCGAGTCTAAACCAGCATCGACGGCAAATGTATTGTCCACCGTGATGACCGTCTGATCGCTTGCTTCACAGCCATTAGAATCAGTTACAGTCAAGGTAAAGGTGGTATTTTGAAAAACTACCCCTACTGGATTGGCTAGAGTATCTGAAGTGAGGAGCAGATTTGATGGGCTCCAGCTATAACCAACTGCAGGTAATATGGAAGTCAGTTGTACGGTATCTCCTTCGCAAACGATTTGGTCAGGTCCCGCTTCTACTAATGGCGGCGGGAATACGACAATCGAGCCATAGGCGGTATCTCGCTGGTTACAACTGGTTGGATCTATAATGATCATTTGCACCTCATAGGTTCCAGGATTTTGGTAGGTATGAGTGGGGTTGGATTGGGTAGAAGTCGCACCAGCGTCGCCAAAGTCCCATTCGTAGGTGGTGGTAGCTGGATTGGTGGTGACGGATTGGTTGTCAAAGTTTACCGTAAAAGGCGCACAACCCGTTGATTGACTTACTACATTGCCAAACTGGTCTCGGGTAAGAAATTCTGCTTCCACTCCGGCTAGATCAAGGTCCATTTTGAAGATGGCCAGATTACAATTGGAGGGATAGCCGCTATTGGGGCTGTAAACATTAGGGGTTGTGGGAAAAGCTACGCCCGGATTGCCACATTGCGCGCAGACGGCATGATAGATAATACCTTCTTTGTCAAACCGGCAAGTACCGCCATCCACATGCTCACCCGTAAAAGCAGAAGCTGGACCATTGCCTCCTAAATAAGAACTAAAAAGCAATACCTGAGCATCTTTGTTGAATACAATCATGTAGATGTCATTGCCATCTGTACCGCTCTGAAAAGGGGCTTGTAGCGGCATGCCGCTAGTGGTACCATTATAGTTAGTCGCTCCTCCCCAGCCTGTTACATAGACATTTTCGCAGCGGTCAACCAAAAAGGCGGTAGGCGAAATATTGGGGAAGGTAGCACCCGAAGAACCAAAGGTGGTGGAATAGATAAAGGTACTGAGGTTATTATCGAGCTTGGAGATAAATTGGCGTGAGTTGGCATTTCTGTATATAGGACCCACCATTGGATCTACGATAGGCCAAGTTCCCGTGGTTTGCCCTGCGACATAAACTTCATAGTCATCATCCAGTTCTAGCAAATAAACTTGATCATAAAAAGGCGTACCCAAATAGGTACTGGCTAACAGATTGGCGCCATTGCTAGATAGCTTCCCCACAAATCCATCCGTTCTACCGCCGGCATTGTTGGTACTAAGGCCGCCTCCTGCCATCGGCAGATCCACACTATTGGAGCCGCCCGCAAAAAACACATTGTTTTGATCGTCTAGCTTGAGGGTATAAGAGGCATCATCACTACTACCCCCATAATAAGTTGACCAAATCCGAACATTTAGATTAGCGTTAAATTTGGTGATGGTACCATCAAGGCCGCCATTATAAGCTGTTTGTAAGGCACCGGGCGAAACAGGAAAGTTACCAGAACGAGTAGGGCCCGTGACATAAATGTTGTCCTGATCATCTACGATGACCTCACCACGGGCATCATCTCCATAGTTATATTTAGTGGTAACCCCTTGCGCGAAGCTTGCATCCTCATTGACGCCATCGTCGCCATTACCACCTAAAAAAGTCGAAGCAATCAAGGTGGTGCCGTCTTCGCTAAAAAGTGAGACAAACATATCAAAGCCTCCATTGAAGCCTGTATCAAAGGAGCCGCCTACGACTGGAAAGTTGGGCGAATCGGTGCGACCCATCACCACCAATTGATTGTTGCTATTGACAATCAAACTGTGGGGCTGATCCGCTTCCAGGCCCCCAATATAGGTGGCATACAATAATTGCGCCCCTGTTGGATCAAATTTTGAAATGGTTACTTCCCTTTCTCCACCATTGGTACTAGCTTGAAAAGCACCAAAAGTAGTAGGATACCCATCACCTGAAACCCATTCGATACCGCCGGCATAGGCATTGCCATCGTCGTCATAAGTAGCCGTAAAGCCCCAATTGTCAGCTGAGGAACCAGAGTAGGTGGAAAATATCAAAGTCGGGTCGATAATCAGCTCTTCCTTAGTATCGTACCCATTAGGAAAGTGATAGCTTAAGACATTGCCTTTTAATTTATAATCACATTCGACGACCACTTTTTTACCATCAATGATCTGATAGACATAAGGTTTTTCTTCGGTAAAGCTACGTACAGAGGTTACTACCTCTAAATTGCCTTTCTTGAGTCTGAGCTTGTCCGCCCCCTTATACGCTACTTTGATATGCTCGGGATCAGCACCAGGTGCAACAATAAAGTCATACTTCAAGGCATCTCCATAGCCATAAAGTCGCAGGTCAATACCCTGATACAATTCGTCATAAGTAATCAGTCCATAAAGCTTTACTCCGCCGGCCCATTTACTGGAGTCATTGCCAAAGAAATAATTGTGATAAGTTTTGTAAGGCAAGCCTGTGATCAGGCTAGGACTTGGATTGGCCCCGGGAAAACGTACTTTCAGCGCATGGGACTGGACTTTGGCCAGACCACCAAAAGCTTTATTCGCCTCTAGGCCATGGCCAAGAGGGGTGTTATGGAAGGCATAGGTTAGCCCGTTTTCTTCTAGATAGATACTCCCTCCATTCAATCTCACCTTGTATTGGACCGGATCCGCCCACTGACCTTTGTTTTCAATAAAACGTAAATTACTATTGCCCGGCTGTGGGGTATAGACCACCTCTTCAACGATAGGAGTATCTGCAGTAGTTGATTGCCAGACAAGTATAGCAGCGATTATGAGGAGTGATACAGAAAATAGCGTAAAGGGTAGTTTCATCGGTTTGCGGGCTTTGGGGCTCGGTGTGCTGAATCCATAAGTTACTTATAAAACGTAAACCTATGCTTTATCTTTCCCTCTAAAGGAGTTTTTTTATATATAAGGACAAAGTCTTACAACTTTGCCCTATTATCAATGAACGCTTAACAGGCGTGTTGGTTAAATGATCCAACGTTTTTTTTATAAACGATTATTCCGATTTTAGCGGCATGAAGCGACAGAGCGAGACGAAGGAAAACTATCTGAAGGCTATTCTTCACTATTCTCCCGAGGGCGAAAATGTATCCAATAATACCATCGCCAAACATTTAGGTACCAGTCCTGCCTCCGTTACTGACATGGTCAAAAAGCTGCAAGCAGATCAGATGCTGACTCATGAAAGTTATAAAGGGGTTAAACTGACAGAAGCTGGCCGCAAAATCGCGCTGCAAATCATTCGTAAACACCGCTTGTGGGAGCTTTTTCTAGTAGAGACCCTAGGGTTTACTTGGGACAATGTACACGAAGTAGCCGAACAATTAGAGCACGTCAATTCACCCGAGCTGATCAACCGGATTGATGAGTTTTTGAACTTTCCGCGTTTTGATCCTCATGGTGATCCCATCCCCAATGCAGCAGGTGAAATTGTCAAGCGCAATACCCAGCTACTCACCGAGGTCTCTCCTCCCAAATGGGTTGAGGTAGTAGGCGTAAGCGACTCAGATCCTGACTTTTTGCAGTATTTGGACAGCATCGGCCTTGCACTCCACCAAAGAATCAAAGTGGTCGAAAAGTTGGCTTATGATCAATCCTGTCAATTGGAAATCGACGGCCAGCGTATTCTCATCGGAGGCAATGCCGCTAGAAATATCCGCGTATTGGTCGAATAATGAAAAATCCCTTTCAAATCGGTGATCAGAAGGTCTTTAAAGTGCGAGTAAGCGAGGAAATGTTTGCCCGCTTTGACGCTGGTGAGGTACATCCGGTTTACAGCACTTTTTATCTTTGTAAGCACGCCGAATGGGCGGGGCGATTGTTTGTATTAGATATGTTGGAGGCAGGGGAAGAAGGGATCGGAACTCAGGTTTCGATTGAGCATATTGGCCCAGCCGTTTTGGGGGATGAGGTGGAAATTATTGCTCGCTTTTTAGGACTCAAAGGTCGAGTGGTGGACTGTGCTTTTGAGGCCCGCGTCGCGGAACGCTTAATCGCTAAGGGGAAAACCGGACAAAAAATCATCAAAAAAGCCCGATTTGATGCCTATCTTGCAACCCTGCGAGACGAGCAGGCGTAAAGAAACACTCTATGGCAGAAAAAGGCAGAAATACTACGGTTATTCAAAACCGCAAAGCCCGCTACGAATATAAGCTGGAGGATGTGTTCTCCGCAGGAATTGTATTGAAAGGCACTGAGGTCAAATCTCTCAGAGCCGGCAATGCCAGTCTGCAAGAGGCCTATTGTTTTATTGAAAATGGAGAGGTCTTCATCAAAGACATGACGATCAATGAGTATGAAAACGGCTCCTACAACAATCATGATCCCAAACGCCTTCGCAAACTCCTCCTTTCCAAGCGTGAGATCAAAAAGCTGATCAAAGCCACCGAAGTCAAAGGTTTTACCATCGTGCCTCTAAAGCTCTACTTCAATAAGCGCAATTATGCCAAGATGGATATTGCCGCGGCGCAGGGAAAAAAGAACTATGATAAGCGTAATTCGATCAAAGAACGCGATACCAAACGAGAATTGGATCGCGTTATGAAAGACTATTGATTGGGCGCTTTTATTAAGCCTTTAGTAATGGAGCACAACTCCCTCATAATCAGTTTTAAAGCGCTAGCTTAATCCGCAATAGACTTGGGCTAAATCCCAATATGCTTAAAATAATTTTCCCTCTAGCGCAAGATTTCTTTTCCAATAGTCTCTAAGAGATAACTACAATAACAATAAGTTATCTATGAAAAGACTAATTATCCCCGCCTTGCTTTTGCTCGCGTTCACTACGACAATAACGGCTTGCAAAGAAGGCGATAATCCATGTACCGAAACCACTTGGTATGAAGATGCTGACGGCGATGGTTTAGGTAATCCCGCCATTCGCCAAAGCGCATGTGAACAACCAGATGGTTATGTCGCTGATAATACTGATACCGATGATGGCGGTAGCTCGACCACTGGCAGCACCCCTATTGCTGCTTTTGAGGAGTTCAACGAAAATGCGGTAAGTGTTTCTTTTGATGGAGACGAGATTACCATTGTTTCTACGGGTGTGCCCAATCATACTTCACCCTATTGGGAAACCGGTAATAGCTTATACATAGACCCCGTGGTAGCAAATGCTAGCCAAATGTCTCCCGGTACGATCAGAGAAGGTAGCTATACCGTAACAGTGCCCGCCTCTCCTCAAAAAGCCGCCAGTACCTCAGATACTGGTTTGGGAGCGATCGGTATTGCCGTAACAGGAGCCCCTATCTTCAATGATGAAGAAGGGCCCAATATCTCACTTTCCGAAACCGTAGCCTCCGGTTTTGATTATGCTGGCGGGCACATGGGACCAACAGGTTATCATTATCACTTGGAGTCTTCAGATGTTGCCGAAAATACTATGATCTCCCATGATGATGAAAAGCTAGTGGGGATTATGCAGGATAGCTTTTTGCTTTATGGCCGCAGAGACAATGCTGCTGGTGATTATCCTACTGATTTAGACGCCTCAGGAGGGCATGTTGGGCCTACTGAGCATAGCAACGGAGAATCCTTCTACCACTACCATATCGTCAACGAGTACTATATCGGTAATTATATCCTCTTGTTTGGAGTCGATCTCCAAGGTACCCCCAACGCAATCCAATAGTAAGTTTTCTGCATAGAGTTTTATAGAAACAGCCTGCTTTCGGCAGGCTGTTTCCCTCAGATTTTTAAAGATGAACCTGATAAAGTTGATCCTAGGGCTGGTTTTAATGTTGACACTTGGGGGCTGTGCTAGCCAAGTGAAAACTGGAAATATGAAAGCGAAGCCTGCAAGCTCCTTAACGATAGAGATTCCATCCCAAACGGTGGATGTCTCAGACTTGCTCTACGACAATAAGATTTCTATGTGGACCCTAGACGGACAATGTTATTCTGGCTACGCAATTAGCCGCTATCCCGATGGGCGTTTAAAGCAAAAATTTGGCCTCTTTGAAGGCAAAAAGCATCAAATATCTTTGGTTTGGTATCCTGATGGACACCTCAAATTTCAATCTCACTATCATTTGGGAAAACTCCATGGCGAAAAGAATATGTGGGCTTCTTCAGCTGATCACTTACTCATTTCCCAGCTCAATTATTTTCAGGGCAAAGCCCATGGCCTGCAGCGGAAATGGTATCCCACTGGCGAGTTATTTAAAGAACTTCAGCTCAATATGGGGCGAGAAGAAGGACAGCAAAGAGCCTTTCGAAAAAATGGCGATCTATTCGCCAACTATGAGGCAAAAAATGGGCGTATTTTTGGCCTAAAAAGAGCCTCATTGTGTTTCGGTTTGGCAGATGAGGAGGTTCAGTATAAAGGAGACTAACTTTGCGAAGCCCTTTTAGTAGGAGTTGTCAAAACTGCGATTATCTTGTCTCAAAAGATCAGCATGCACTCTACTAATTATTACAACACCTTTATCGAAATCGCCGAGGATTGCCCCACAAAAATAGGGGAGGTGCCTCCGCTTCGGGGAAATAAAAAGTCAGTAGCCAACTACCTTTTTGATATGGTTTATAATCATCCCTATGAATACACTTCGGACGAGGTATTGTTCGCTGTTTTTGCCACTCGCAAAGGCTTTCATAAGACTGATTGGGAAGCCGAACGGCAGAAATATTTTTCCAAAGGTCAGCCTTGTTTTCGCGCTGCTCCTCTAAGCAAGCGATATGGCTGGGGCGTACACAGTAATGCCGAAGGCAAAGTCGCGATCTATGCTGCGGACGATCCTCAGTATCAGGCCTTTCTAAAAGACGATTCCATCAAAAAAATGAAGGCGATGCGGTCCAAAAGGAAGTAATTACTGCCTTTTTAGGATTGCGAGCCAGTCTTCTCCTCTTTCAGTAGGGGGACGTAATCTCACGCTTTTACCCCCTTTTACAGTACGACTCTTTGGCCATATTTCCCCCGTCCTAGGGTTGAACCATTGCAGCTCAAAGGTACCTTTGGTTTGGCTCAAATCTAAAGCAACTTCCTCTGTGTAAGCAAGATAGACTAGGTAGACTTCGTTTTCTTTCGCTAGGCAATAGGCATCCTTCTTGTTTTCAGGATTTCCGATTAGTGCATTTTGGTTGGCCATTTCATGGAACGCTAGGCCCGATTCATTAAAAAATCGAATAGCGTGAGCCGCATAATCCCAGCTTTGGTCTCGGCTACGGTAATCCTCACAAAAAAGATCGTTTTCAGGTAGTTTATAACCAAAATAGTACTCAACGCCGGCTCCACCCGCCATAAGGTTGCCCCAAAGAGTTTGCTTACGGATATCATGCAGATCGTAGTCGATAGAAGACGCATCAAAACTCGGATAATCAGGATCTGGAGGAGTCCCTAAGCCTGCTGAGCCCTGTTCATCATTGGCTACCACCCATTGACGGCCTGCTTTGGCAGAAGCTTCTACCCAATGGAGCGTCCAGCGATGGGCGGCATTCCACTGATTTTGTAAAGACGCTCCGGTCAAGGTGGAGGCATCTCCCAATAATGGAGTGTACACCTTTTCTTGCTGATTGGGATAGGTGTGTAGGACCAAATTATGCTGATAGGGATCGTTTTCGGTAAAGAAGCTCGCAATTTGCTGTTGCTCCTCGGTAGTGTGAGTACTCTCTTCACCAATGTTCCAGTTTAAAGCCAGCAAATAGCCAAAACGGGCAATCATCTCACGATAATACAAGCGTCTCTGCGGTCCTAATTTCCCACCATCGAGAGAGGGGATCACTCGGTCCATACCTTTGCGACGATTGTCGTCATTCTCCGTTTCTTGCAGCTTGAAATGACAATGGAGTCCTAGTTTTTGGGCGTGATCAAACACAATCTGCCATTGAGCTAGCTTGGAGCAATCATAGTGATATTTGTCCTCGCGTTGCACGAAGGGCCAAACATTATCTCCGTCTCCACCAGCATTGTAGGTCAAAAAAGAAAAGGCATTGACCTCTTTTGCCGCTAAATAGTTGAGTGCACCAATGATAGTCTTACCCTTGTCTTTTTGCCACAAAGGATCACCATCTTGCCAATCTTGTAGGTGGGGCTCCCAAGTTTTGAGGGGCATTTTGGCCGTGTAGGTGCCATCAAATTGATCGTAGGCTAAAAATGTCTCTGGCGCATCCGCTCCCGCTTTGAAAAAATATTCTCCGCTGCCTGCAAATTGTAAGTATCGTTTACCAACGTAGGTAAGTCTCCCATGAGCGCGGAAATCTCGTCCTGATTTGTCAGATTCTTGGATAGCAAAGCTGCCTTTGATTCCGTGGTATGGTGCTAGTGCTTCCGCCCATGGCACCTCTAGGATAGCGATGTTTTCCCCTGCGTGGAACGATACTTCATAATCCCAGCGGCCAGCTTTATCTGGCGAAAGATGGGCGATCCATTTGGTTCCCGCTATCGCGGAACTTTCAGCCCCATTGCCGTCAGCGGCAAAATAGCCTGCTACCTTGTAGCTAGGACTGCCAGATTCATGGGTAAAGCGTACGTCCATGCGATAATCTGTAAAGGGGTTGGGATCATCGTCATCTTCTCTCGCAAAGGGCCCATCTAAAACGAGGCTTACTTTGTGCCATTGTTGTAATTCTCCTTTTATTTCGATTTTACCGCTCCCATCGGGGCCGTCAATAATGGAAGAATGAGCGTTCGGCGAAGGCGAAAAAACAGGCAGAGAGGAACCCGCATATAAGCTAGGTGCTGGCCCTTGGTCTTGCTTAGGCCTGAAGTCTTTGTCTCGGACTAAAATGAATTTATCAAACTCAAAGCCATCCTCCCGCATACTAAACATGATCTCATGTTCGCCCGCTTCGGCAATGTCCAGATATATTTCCATGGGGACGCCCACATGTACTTCCTTAGTGCGTTGCTTATTGGCCCAGTACCACCGATGTTTGGTGGTCCACTGCATGCGTTGACCGTGTTCGGGCCAAGTTCCATCAATACCTACATGAAGGCCATTGTCCTCTGAGCCTGTCGAAAAGGTCCGCACCCAAACATAATATCTTCCGGCTGTTTTGATCTGCACCTTGTAGTGAAGGACGGCCATTTTGCCAGCCTCGTTCATGAAGTTTAGTCCAGCTTTTATTGGATCATCGTGAGTGGTACGGGTATCAGGTAAGATTTCAAGGTAGGCGTGGTTGCTCGCCCCCGCGAGATGCTGAGGATCTGTATCGAGTCCTGCGTGGGGAGATTCCTGAGCACTATGTCTATACCAAGCTCTGACCTCCTTGGCAGTCTGCTTATAAAAGTGTTCTGCTTCCACCGCGATGAGGTCATTTTCCCCCGTAAATACAACGCTAGCGTCAATGATAGCTTTGTCGAGTTGCCCCACTGAAATCAGAGGCAGACTCATAAAAATCCAGTTAAGTAATAGGAAAAAGGAATGATTTTTTAGCATGAGCTTCGAGACTTGTAGTAGTGAACAACAATTTAGATTCTTTCGAAAATTGATGGCTGAATCGTTTGGGTAAATCTGTACCACAATTGTCTTTATCTCCTAGTCTAGAAGTCTAGGAGGTAGTCCCCTTCGGCTGATTTCCTTAGTTTGTTTCGAATTGGAGGAAAAATGCTTGTGGTTAAGCTGACTATAAGTATCTTTCATATTAAGCATCAATAGAAAGAATAAAATTGCTCATGAATACCTATCAAATTGCGGTGGTACCAGGAGATGGCGTTGGTAA
The DNA here is from genome assembly GCA_039024315.1 of Bacteroidota bacterium. Taxonomy (GTDB): domain Bacteria; phylum Bacteroidota; class Bacteroidia; order J057; family J057; genus JBCAWW01. The sequence continues at coordinate 3,498 of JBCCQN010000136.1, read as the reverse complement.
AGAAATTATGCCCATCGCTTGGGAGATAATCGAAACAGCCGCAAAGGCAAATCACTTTGCAGTGGAAGCTTCACATTTCCCGTGGGGGGCGGAGCATTATCTCCAAACGGGTGCTTTTATGCCCGAAGATGGTCTAGATCAGTTAAGTAAATTTGACGCAATCTTTTTTGGGGCGGTGGGACATCCAGAAGTAGATGATACTTTACCTGCAATGCTTTACACATTTAAGGTTCGCAACCATTTTCGTCAATACGCCAATTATCGTCCTGTCCGGATGTTTCCTGGAGTTGATAGTCCGCTCAGCGGTAAGGCAGTTGGAGACTTTGATTTTGTGGTAGTACGAGAAAACAATGAAGGAGAGTTTGTCCAGAATGGAAAGATTTTCTATCCAGATGAGCCTCATGGCCTGGCTACTGAAACCAATGTCTTTACCCGTCAAGGCATAGAGCAGATCGCTCGCTATGCTTTTCGTCTGGCCCAAACCCGTCGTAAGCATGTAACCAATGTTACCAAATCCAATACGCTGATACATACACTTGCTTACTGGGATTATGTCATCGAAAAGGTAGCTCAGGAGTTTCCGGATGTAGACTACCGCAAAATGTATGTAGATGCGGCTTCGGCAAACTTTGTGCTGAAACCCGAAGGCTTTGATGTGATTGTAACCACTAATATGATTGGCGATATTCTGAGCGATCTGGGTGGTGCTATCATGGGGAGTTTGGGCTTGGGTGGCAGTGGTAATATCAATCCCGAAAAAGACTATCCTAGTATGTTTGAACCAATTCATGGCTCCGCTCCCGATATTGCTGGCCAAGGTATTGCCAATCCAGTGGGACAAATTTGGTCTGGGGCCATCATGCTTGAGCATTTAGGGGAAACCAAAGCGGCCCAACAAATCATGGCAGCAGTAGATGCAGCTACGGCAAGTGGCCGTCTAACCGTTGACTTGGGAGGAAATGCCTCCAGCCAAGAACTCGGAAAATTGATTCTAGACCACCTGCTACAAACTGCATAGAAAAGGACTTATGTTGACTGCTACTACGGGCTCGGTGATTGACCTCACCTTAGCCTATGATCAATCTATAAGCGGATATCAATCCCGACCAGCCCGAAGGCTTGAAACCGATGGATGGAACGCTGATTATCTAGAGATCTACTCTCACGCGGGTACGCATATGGATGCGCCCTTGCATTTTGGGCTAGAAACTACGATTGATCAGTACGATCCTAACAGTTTGATGGGGCGGGCTTGGGTGCTGAGCTTAAGTTCTGTCCAACCCAAGCAGCTCATCGGAGTCTCGGACCTAGGCGTTCTCGCAGAGAAAATACAAGCAGGAGACAGCCTGATCATCCGTACCAATTGGAGCCAGTACTTAGGACAGGAAAAATACCGGCATGAATTGCCGCGGATCTCTGAGGAACTCGCCCACTGGTTGGGGAACAGAAAGATCAATATGTTAGGAGTGGAGCCTCCTTCAGTGGCGGATGTCAATAATTTAGCCGAAGTGACGCTGATTCACCAAATTTTATTGGGGGCTAAGATCAAAATCGTGGAGGGTTTGTGTAATCTCGATCAGATTAGATCCGACTTAGTCTGGATGATCGCTCTACCCCTCAAAATACGAGGTGGAGACGGCGCTCCTTGTCGTGTGCTAGCCCTTGAAATGCCGACCTAATGGAGTTACCCATACGTTTAATCGCTGATTTGCCAAAAGAACTTGCCGAAAGTCTCGAGCAAGTACGGACACCTATGTCTGGCCTGACACAAGCGATACAAGCAAAAACGGATGTGATTATTGTACTGGACGATGATCCTACTGGTTCGCAAACTGTGCATGGCGTTTCTGTTTTAACTGATTGGGACTTAAAGAGCATAATAGCTGAATTGGAGCGCGGCAGCTCGCTCTTTTTTATACTCACCAATTCAAGGAGCCTAACGGAAAATAAAGCTAAGGATTTGGCCTATACCATCGGTCAAAACATAAAAAAGGCGCAGCAAATTACGGGCAAGCAATGCATGTTGATTAGCCGTAGTGATAGTACGCTAAGAGGGCATTATCCCGCGGAGGTGGATGCGCTTTTGGAAGGCTTGGGTGATGCCAAAAGCTTAACTATCATCATTCCAGCTTTTTTTGAGGGGGGCCGTTACACTATTGAGGATGTGCATTATGTCCGCGAGGCGGAACGCTTAATTCCGGCAGCGCAAACCGCTTATGGTAGGGACCATTACTTTGGTTTTGAGCATTCGCAGCTAGCGGCTTGGATAGAAGAGAAAACCGCAGCTAAGGTGGTCTCTGAAGAGGTGGTTTCCTTCTCAATCGAGGAATTGAGAACTGCGAATGAGGAAAAATTGATCGCCAAACTAGACCAATGTCGAAGCGGGCAAGTAGTTATTGTCAACGCCCTTTGTTACCAAGACTTACAAAAATTTGCCTTGGCCTTGTTTCGTTCTCAGCAAGCCGTAATCTGCCGAACAGCTGCCTCTTTTGTAGCTGCTTTACAAAATCAGGCACCAAAGCCTTGGCTTGGGCAAGAAATATTAGCGGAGGCCCACAAGAAGCAAGGAGGCTTGGTCGTAGTAGGATCATATGTACCCAAAACGACTCAGCAATTAGCTCATTTGCGTGCAAGTATTACGGCTCAATTTATAGAGATTGAAGTCCCCAAATTATTGGCTGAAGCTGACATAGTGCCTAAAGTCAATCAGCTGAGTCAGGAAATTGATGATCATTTGCAAGCGGGACAAGACGTGGTGCTCTACACCAGCCGCGACTTTATTGCCAAGGATGAGCAAGATGAAGGCTTAGACCTTGGGGCCAAGATTTCTACTTTCATAAGCCAGATAGTCGGCCAATTGAGCCGTCCTCCGCGCTATCTGATCAGCAAAGGTGGGATCACCTCTAGTGATATTGCCACTAAGAGCCTGCAAATAAAAGCCGCTAAAGTGATGGGGCAAATATTACCGGGAGTCCCTGTATGGCAGGCGGGCCCTGAGAGCCTTTTTCCCGATTTGCCCTTGATTATTTTCCCCGGCAATGTAGGTCAGACTGATAGCCTAAGTCTGGTCATGCAAAAATTGAAAACTCGCCCATGACTACTAAACTAATCCCCACTCGCGCTTTGGTGGGAGGAGGCATGTTTTTACTGGCTCTCCTCCTTTACATAGATAGAGTCTGTATCTCAGTGGCCAAAGAACCCATTGCGGGCAGCCTAGACCTTAATGACAAACAGATGGGCTGGGTACTATCGGTATTTGCCTTAGGCTATGCCTTATGTCAAGTCCCAGCGGGTAGTATGAGTGATCGTTATGGGCCGCGCAAAGTATTGGCCAGCATCGTGAGCTTTTGGTCCCTGTTGACGGCCTTTACCGGAGCCGCTTTTAGCTACGGTAGTTTGTTGATAATACGACTGCTATTTGGGGCAGGAGAGGCGGGTGCTTTTCCCGGTATGTCTAGGGCGGTCTTTTCGTGGTTTCCTCTGCGAGAACGCGGCCTT
>JBCCQN010000135.1:0-21902 GCA_039024315.1 Bacteroidota bacterium | reverse complement strand
CCGAATATTTGCATGGTCTCGATAGGAGTAAGGTACCAGCCTCCGTAGAGCAGGGCGGCAAGTCGGACCACAAACTGGAAGATATTATACCAAAGAAACTCTTTGAGCTTACGCTTGATGTCGATCAGATAGGAGAGGGGAGAGGCAATGAAAGTAAGGTATAGCCAAGGCATAAGCCAGCGGGCATATTCCCCGGCTTCGGTCCATACTTCGCCTAGGACTAGGCCAAAAATCTGCGGGCCCCAGAGCATAATGACAATCAATACGGGTAAACCTAAACCGGCCAATTGCCAGAAGGTGCGTTTGGTGAGTCCGGCCAGCGCTTCTGGCTCTTCTTGGGCTACTCGGGTGGCTTCCCGATAAAAGACTCTTCCTACAGGCATACTCACCAATACAGGCGGCAAATTGAGCACTCGCTCTGCTTTGGTAAACTGACCGTTGACGGAGGCATCAAAAAAGCGAGGGAGAAAAAAGAAGGGCAAATGCTTGGCAGCGGTGTAGAGCCAACCACTCAAGATACCATAGATGGGGAAGTCTTTAAATTCTTTGGCGGCACTGGCCTGTACCGTCCATAGGTCTTTGAGGGTTATCGGCTGCGCCGAACGCCTATATCCCCAATAAGAAAGCAGCATATAACCCAATTGCCCCAAGACATAGCCTGCAATCAGGCCTTTGAAATCGCTAAACTGCCAGCCCATGGCCATGCTTAGGCCTACTGTCAGAGCAGAACGCACAACTTTGCTGATCGACATCAGGCGATATTGCTGCTGGCGGTTGAGTGCCATCTGCAGTGGTTGGGCCAGACCTTCTAGCAGTATGCTCAGTGGGATCATAAAGTACCAATAACCCATTTCCTCGACTTGGCCCCAAGAGATAAAGGCATCTCCGAAAAGCAGAAAAACTAGGCTTAAGATCAGACCCAAGCCGATGGCTATTCGACAGCTTAGTAGGACTAATTGATGGGCGCGTTCCGCAGCGCGGGGCAACATCACCGCCATCTCGTAACCTCCGTTTACGATCACCACCATGACTGCAACGCTGGCGATGAAAAAGCCAAAAACTCCGTAGGCGTCAGGCAAATAAAGTCGCGCCAAGACGATCAAGCCCAGCACACTGATCGCCTGAGACAAGAGATTGCCTGAGATAAGTGTTGTTACCGAACGCCAAAAGGAAGACATAGAGAAGCTTGAAGGTCAATCAGGATAATTTATTAGAGTCGCAAAATCTTGCCACTCCAACATCCACGCCCTCAAAATTGTAAATTTTTATCTAATAAATGCGCCTTCAATTTTGGCACCATGGACCGATCAATCGGGAAGGTAAAAGACTCCTCTGTCAGTTGGTCTAGAGGTATCCAACGAAAACGCTGCTGATCGTCCTCATCCGTCTCAAAGTCAAAGGCCTTGTCGGTAATAGGTACATTAAAAGGCGCTAAAGGCTTGACCCAAAAATAATGACAGAGCACTTCATCCGTTTGTTTAAAGGCAGATATCTGGAGGAAAGGATTGACGTAAAAGACATCGCCTACTTCTATCTCTAGATTCATCTCTTCCTGCCACTCGCGCTTGAGGGCGGCGGCTAGTCCTTCACCAAACTCAAGGCCTCCTCCCGGCAGTTTGGTCATCTTCATGCCAAAACGAATTTCGTCAGTGACGAGGAGCTGACCATCCTTTAGATAGATTCCGTACACTCTTATATTAAATCGATTCATTGAGTTTGATTACCTTTGATGCAATAATACGCAATATGAAAAACCTATTTCTGCACATACTGTTTGTAGCCTTACTTGGTAGTAGCCTGCTCGCGCAGGAAATACCCGCTGATAGCGCCGAAACAGTAACGACCGTAGAAACTGATTCTATAAACTTACCTTCAGACCCTCCGCGTACTTTTGGACTCGTGTTTAATCGGGGTTTTATGTACCAAACCAATACTTTTAAGGCTGAGCAAGACACTGTGCCAGTAGCAGGTACGAGTTCTGGAACCTACTTTATTGGAGCGGGCTTTATGATCCCTTTTGGGAGCAATACTTTGGGGCTTCGCCTTACGCCTGGCTACGCCTGGACGGTTTATGACTACGCTCAGAGTAGTAGTAAAACCTTCCCTACTTCGCTAAATGAAAGCGAACCTTTGGTTTCTGAAAAACATCGCATTGGTCTAATTGAACTACCGGTTGGCTTGTATTGGAATATTACCAAGGATGAGGACAATGACCCCTTGGTTTTTGCAGAGGTGGGTGCTTATGCGGGCTATGTATTATCGGCCCAGTACCTCACTGAGCGTGAAACAGGGGTTCGCACGCGCGTCCTTAAAGATAGTGGCCTAGAGCAAGAGGGTGATTTCCAAAGAGTAAGATATGGGGCCTACGCACGTCTAGGCTATAAATGGGCAGCGCTTTATGCTTCCTACCGATTATCAGATGTTTTTGATACGTTTAGCGATGCCTCTGTGCATCCTGCCGGCTATGTCAATCCTCGGATTGCACCCCTTGAGATTGGGCTTTCCCTGATGTGGTAGCCGCCTGTGGCGAACGTATCGTCTCAACTTTTTATCATTATGCATTCAGCGGGAAAAACCTTAGCCCTTTTTCTTTTGCTGCTGCCCTGCCTTTGTTGGGGAGATCCAGTAGATTCTTTGCGTCAGGTAGTAGAGCAGTCCACTGGCGTGGAACGCATAGAATCTTTGCGTGCGCTTAGTGAAGCCCTGGAAAATGATTCCTTTGAAGCTGCCAGAGAAGCCGCTCAAGAAGCGGTCAACCTCTCGCGTGAGCTAGAAAATGATCACCAACTTGGCCTTAGCCTTAGCAATCTTGCCATCATCTACGACCTATTTGGCCGTTATTCCAAAGCATTAAAAGCGTTCCGCGAAGCGGCAAGCCTACTCAAGCAACATGGCGAAGCCGACGAAATCGCCAATAACGATATCTATATGGGCATGACTTTCCACCATCTGGGAGTGGTGGATTCTTCCCGCCTATACTGTGAGCGAGGTCGGGATTCTTTTTTTGCACTAAAGGACAGTTTGGGTTACTCTGAGAGCCTCAATAGTCTCGGCCTCATCCAAAAAGAATCGGGAGAATACACTGAGAGTACCAATAGCTTTTATAAGGCACTAGACTGGGCTCCCAAAAACCATAAAAGTCATATCGTCGGCAATATTGGGATGCTCTTTTTTGAGTTGCAGGAAAGGGAAAAGGCATTGGATTATTTTAGGCAGTGCTACGCGCTCGAATTGGCCAAAGATTCGCGTATAGACATTGGCTACACCTTGGGCTATTTGGGAGCAGCGCATTATTCGCTTCTCAATGCCGACTCTGCACTCTACTACTTCCGCAAAGCCTACGAATGGAATCTTGAAGTAGGGCACCTTGAGATGATGGAGTCTAGCTTGCATGGTCTGCTTAAAGTCTTGAAAATCCTTGGCAAAGATGAGGAGGTGCTTGCGCTTATTGACGAGCTCACTGCCATGAAAAATGAGGATACCGCTCACCAATTTTGGATTCCTGACGCCAAATGGAATGCATATGAAGTATTAGGAGAGCGGGACTCCACGATTAAATATTTGAAGATCACGATAGACCAGTCGCTTAAGGATGGAGAATGGAGCAATGTGTTGCCCAATGCCAATCATCTCTCCCGTAACTATGCCGAGGCGGGGGACTACCAAAAAAGTCTGGAATATTTACAGCTACATGCCCGAGCCAAGGATAGCATCTTTTCTACCGAGCGCACCCAAATCATTCAAGAGCTAAATGCTGAGTACGAAACCGAAAAGCGGGAAGCTGAGATCCTGGCCCTGAAAAAGGAAAAAGAGAATGAGCGCTTTCGTACCAATGCTTGGATATTAGGAGCCGTTTTGATTGGCTTGATCGGAGCTGGCTTGCTGTTGTTTCAATCGGTCAATGCCCGTCAAAAACGGGAGATCAAATTGGGTAATCTGCGTACTCAAATCGCTAGTGATCTACACGACGAGATGGGCAGTTTGCTGACAGGGATATCCATGCAAGCGCAGATGATGCAATACAGCGAGGGCACCAATGTGGATAGCTATCGCGACAAAATCATCGATAATAGTCAAACTGCTATCGCCACCATGCGAGATGTGATTTGGTCCATTGACAGCCGCTATGACCAATTGGGTGGCTTAGTAGACCGTATGAAAGAGTTGGCTTTTGAGCTGCTCAATCCTTTGGAGATAAAGTGGGACTTTCAGGTAGACGGCTGGGATTTGGAGCAGGCGATGTCGCCAGATGTGCGGCAAAATCTCTACTTGATCTTCAAAGAAGCGATCAACAATATCGTCAAACATGCGCCCCAAGATGAAGTAAAAATCAGTCTTCATCAACGCAAGGATCAATGGTCGCTCGAGGTACAAAACCAAAGTCCAAGCGTTCCGCGCAGCGAGACCCAACTCAAAACACCCAAGACGCTCGGTCAAGGCCTCAAGAATATGGAAATGCGGGCCAAGCAGATTGGCGCTAATCTACAATTGCAGCAGGGTAGTGGCTTTTCGATGCTGGTGAGTGGGACCACTTTGACCTAATTGGTGTTAGATTACTCCCGATAGCTATAGGGAGCGCAGAACGTTTATCTCTCTGCGGCCTATGCAATAGGCCGCTACAATTGAGCATTGCTAGGGGCGTATTGCATACGTCCATTCAGGATATCCTGCTGCGCAGAACGCTTATCCCTCATTTATGGGAGGGCAATGCAAAAACAAATTTGATACTTTGCCGCTATGATACGACTGGGAATAATCGAAGATCATCAGGACAGCCGAGATGTGCTTAGGGCCTTCTTCGGTCATCAACTGGGTTTTGAAGTGATTTTAGCTTCCGAATCAGTAGAAGACTTTTTGACAGAAGTAGAACTGCACGAGCACAAAATGGAGGTTCTTCTGCTTGATATCAATCTGCCGGGCATTACGGGCATAGAGGGCATCAAAAAGATCAAAGCCATCCTGCCTGATACGGATATTATCATGCTGACCTTGCATGAGGACAGCCGACATATTTTTCAAGCCTTATGTGCTGGCGCCGTTGGTTATCTTGTAAAAGGTACTCCCCTGCCCAAAATCAAAGCCGCAGTCGAATCCGTACAGTCTGGGGGCTCCGCCATGTCGCCACAGGTGGCGCGTAAGGTGGTAGATTACTTCCAACCCGCCAAGAAAACCAACCAAAGTCCCCTCACACCCAAGGAAAACCAAATCGTCGAAGGTTTGGTCGATGGCTTGAGTTATAAACTGATTGCAGATCGCTATAGCATCGGGATCGAGACGGTGCGCACCCATATCAAAAACATCTACAAAAAGCTGCACGTCAACAGCAAATCCGAAGTGGTGGCGAAGAAGCTACGCGGAGAGATCGGCTGAAGGAAGGCAGAATTATGAATAACGAACGCCCAATTTCGAAGCCCGGAATTGGGCGTTTCCCCTTCTATTATCGTTATTCAGCCTTCAAAATTCATCATTCCCCCCTTTCCTCCCCCTTTCATGGGATGTTGCCGCCTAGAGGCTAAGGCTAACTTGAGTTCAGATTCACATAAATGCGCTCGACGCCTTAATAGCCTCACATTATGAAGTATTATTTCTCAATCCTCAGCTTGCTTTGTCTTAGCTTATTGAGCTACGGACAAGTGGTCTTAGATGGCCCTTTGGCCAACATCAATGGTTCTGTCGAAGGACAAGAATTTATCATCTTCCATACCAATAGTTTGAGTGGCAATGACTCTAGCACTCGGCTTACGCTTGGGCATTATGATATCGATGCTAGCAATCAACCTATCGTAGAAGACGAAACTATACGGCTCGATACGGTTAAGACTTATGATGAAAAGTTTCTCAATGTCTTGAGCTTAGACTATGATGGCGATGGTTTCGATGAAGTGGTTTTGGCCCAGCAACAAAAGTTTCGTACTGCAACTTGGGTCAGGTTAAACTATCCTACGATCTCTGAGACTGATCTTACTGTAACTGCTAACAAGCAAGATGCTAGTGGACTATTTGCTTGGCCCAATGGCACCAATGCACCTGATCGAGATCCCGTACTTAAGTGGGACAAGGCCGACTTCAATAAAGACCGCAAAGAGGAAATTGTGGCGATGTACCGCAACGCAACAGGGGATTTTATCCTTGAGATTCGTTCCGTAAATGCGAGCTCTGGTAGTCCTTCCAGTAGCATCGTTCAGCAAAATGTTGGCTCCTTTTTTCCTGATGGGAATTCTGCTTATGAAGCCTTTGATCTCACGGTAGGAGACTTTGATGGCAACGGAAATGATGATATTGGGATTGCGACCATCGAGGAATTAAACGGTCAAAGAAGTATTTACATACAGTTATTTGAAATTACACCTACGGCCAATCTATTTGGTTGGACGATCACTCCCAAAACCAAAAATTCTGTGGTTGCGATACCAACTACTGCTAATTGGGAAAATATAGCGCTGAGTTCTGGTAGGTATGATGTCAATGATCTAAGTAGGGAGGATCTAGTATTAGCCTTTGCTTATAATGACGTAAGCAGTACGCCGGTGATGAGCAAGCGTCTGCTTATGATCGAAGCAACAGGGCCTGCTCCCAATGGCCTCACTCAGATTACAATCGGTAATGAATATATCGTTGATGATGAGCAAAACGGTGCTAGAACGGCCATAGCCTTGACTTCTGGTGATCTCAACAATGATCAAGTAGAAGAGTTTGTCGCAGCTTTTAACGCTTCCTTTAGAGTTTATTCCTACACCAGCCCTAATCTAGTGCCCCAGGCGCAAGGCTCTGCTGGGCAAGTTCCGGATAATTTTTATCAGCTGGTGGACGCAAGTAATTATATCTCTATCGGTGATGTGGATTGGGATCTGCAAAAGGATATTTTGATGGTTACCACTAATGATGATGGGAATTCTGGTAATCCTCAACATTTTCTCCGTACGAGCATCTTTGAGGTTGATAATTCTCTAGGTACCATCAATCTAAAAGCGCAAAACGATTTGCAAAGCAAGGCCTACGCTGGTTCCTCTAATGATTATCATTTTGCTGCTACTTTTGGTGCTATCAGAGGGGGACGCTTTCGCCTGCAACAGCCACGAAGTTTTGAAAAGCAAATCTTCCGACCACTTGTGGTCAACAATAGTCCTCCCTACCACTTCGACATCATCGGCAATGATACCATTGATCTTTTTAACTGCTACGCCAACGGCACCTTTGGCCTTGATTGCAAAATGTTTAAATCAACCTATGCTACTGAGAATAGCATAGATACCACCCTAGAAACTACCATGACTTCAGATTGGGGCCTGAGTAGTACGCTATCTGCAGCGGGTAATGTTGGTGGCGTGGGCCTCAAGGCTTCTATTACGGGTAGCTATGGGGAGCAATTTTCAAATAGTGCGAGTGGCACGGAGAGCTTCGAAGTAAAAGTCTCTACCACTGCTGTAGATGATGATGCCGTCTATGGAACCCTGCAGACCTATGATATGTATGAATATCCGGTCTTCCGCAACGGGCAAAGAGTCGGCAATGTACTAGCGATGGTACGTTTGGGAGTTCCCTTATTCACTTGGTTGCCTTCTAAGGCAGACGGAGCTTATGCCATGCGTACTTCGCATGAGCCTGGTAACCTACTTTCTTATCCACCTTCCGCTAACTTTGATGCCTTGGCCGGTCGCCAAAATAATTCTATCCAAAATGGTTTTTCAAACGGTACGGTAGGGCGATTGATTGATCAAAGCGCCAATGGCTTTGTCTTTACGATGACCTACTCTGCTTTCAGTAGTTCCTCTGCCTCTACTACTCAAAACTTTGGCTTAGAAGTCAATGCGGGAGCTTCTTACTATGGCGTTGGCTTAGAGGCTACGGGAACTTATAATGCCAGCGAATTGCAAACCCACAGCAGTCAGGCGAGAGATGCTGTCTCCTTTTCTAGTGAAATGCAACAAGTGAGCATGACCCGCGATGCACCTTATACCATTATCCCACAGGTAATCTGGAGTGCAAATGGGGCGATGACCCTAGAGTACGCAGTGGATATTGACTCCTCGGTGATTAGCACCAACTTTTGGGAGCAAAACTACTCACAGCCTGACCTCAGCTTAATCCTCCCTTGGAAGTATGATGAAGCCAAAGGCAAAGACGTTGGCCCTGCCTCGGCAGACAAAGCGAGACTCTGTAAATCGCTCTTTATTGAAACAGCCAATATTGGCGATGGAGATACGATGCGTCTGCGGGCTTTCATTCAAAACTACAGTCTCGTGGATTATGTTGGTCCAGTAGAATTTCAGTTTTACCTCGGCAATCCTCAAGCAGGTGGGCAATTGCTGGTGGATATCAATGGGCAATCCACCTTAACAGTAACTGATACCTTCAAAGCTCGCAATCGCACTTTTATTGAATTTGATTGGAAGGTGCCCAATGGATTTGATATCACTAAGAATCTCTACATCGTCATAGACCCCAATAATCAAATCACAGAGGTACATGACAACAATAATACAGGCTGGGTACCCCTTTCAAATGTATCTACTGACCCTCTCCCAATCGAAAAAGAAATTGCGCCTCTCAAAGCCAAAGTCTATCCCAATCCCGCTCGAGAGCGTGCTCAGGTAGATTTTGAGTTGGATAGTCCGGGGGAGTTGAAGGTGCAAATGCTTGATATGAATGGGCGTGTGATCGCCAATCTCTACGACCATATGGTGCCAGCGGGTAACTTTATCTTACCAGTTTCACTGAACGATTTGCCTCAAGGTATGTACCTGATCAAAGCTACTCATAATGCTCAGGCCAAAGTGATGCCTTTGATACATATTGAGTGATGGAAAGAAAGATTGATGGCTAAAGGGGAAGGGTTTATTTAGCTTAGGAGTGGGAAGAGTTAAAATGATAAGTAGTACTTTTTTCTCAAAATAGCGCGCTGTTTTGAGAAAAAAGTGCGAACTAAGGCCCCAGAAAGGATCTGCCTCACTAATAGAAAATCACCAACATTTTGGTAGTTTTTAGGTTCGAAAGTACTCACATGAAGCTTCCGAAGAGCAAGCCTTCACCCATTTACCCCTTCCATCGCAGTTTATGAACCCTGACTTAATCGCCCAGCTCAAAATCCTTGAATCTGTGGCCAAACAGCTCGATCCTACTAGCGAACAAAGGCAAGCGTGGGCTGCAGCAGTAATTGATAATGGAGAAGCTTTTTTAAACAGCCTAGACGAAGCCGCTCCTGCCGTATTTTTAGAGCAACCCGCCAAAGCCATTTTACAGCACCCGCCTACCGAAGCAGCGAGTCCGCTTGAGGAAGTGCTGCCTCTCATTAGCCAAAACATCCAGCAAATCGGTCTCAAGCCCGCCTCGGGTGGCTATTTGGCCTATATTCCTGGTGGAGGGGTATATCCTTCGGCGCTTGGAGACTATCTAGCGGCGGTGGGCAATCATTATGCTGGGGTATTTTATGGCTCTCCTGGGGCTGTAAGGATGGAAAACCAATTGATCCGCTGGACCGCTGAGTTATTGGGGTTTGATCCCGATCAGATTGCTGGCAATCTCACCTCTGGGGGCTCTTATGCGACGCTCATAGGGATTCACACTGCGCGTTCTGCGAAGCAGATCAAAGCCAGAGAGATCGAAAATACCGTGGTCTATATGAGTAGCCAGACTCATCATGCTGCTATCAAAGCCTTACGGGTAGCGGGCTTAGGAGAAGCCATCATGCGGGAGGTACCCCTAGATGCTCAGTTTCGTATGCAGCCTTTAGCCCTCCAACAGATGATAGAGGAAGACATTGAAGCGGGCAACCATCCCTTTTTGCTTATCGCCTCGCTGGGTACTACTGATGTAGGAGCCGTCGATCCTATTGATGAACTAGCCGACATGGCTGATGAATATGACCTTTGGTTTCACGTCGATGGTGCTTATGGCGGTTATTTTGCCCTCGATCCTGCACACAAAGATTTATTTAAAGGGCTTGGGAGAGCAGACTCAGTGGTAATTGATCCCCACAAAAGCCTTTTTATTGCCTTGGGCACGGGCATGATCATCATCAAAGACCGTCAGCATATGATCGAGGCCAACCGTGGTTCAGGAGCCTATTTGCAGGACTATATCGAAGACCCAACTGAATATTCGCCCGCCCAGCTCTCGCCCGAATTGAGCAAGCACTTTCGCGGTCTGCGGATGTGGCTGCCACTCAAACTCTTTGGCTTGGCCCCTTTTCGAGCTGCGCTGCAAGAAAAACGCCTCTTAACTCTTTGGGCTTATGAGCAACTGAGTCAGATTGAGGGGCTTGAGATCCCCCTAGAACCGCAGCTGACGGTTTTGCTTTTTCGTTACCTACCTGAGCAGGCTTCGCCCAACGATTTTAATCAGGCGATGGCCAAAGCAATCCAGCGTAGTGGGAGGGTCTTTCTCTCGACGACTTCGATTGAGGGGAAGTACTATCTTAGACTGGCTATCGTACATTTTCGGGCTCACCTCGAGCAGGTCCAGTATGCAGTAAGCTTTATCAAAGCGTATATTGAGACTCATGCTTAGTGCGCTTGACTTCTCTTAGCTACCGGTTTTCTCTTTATTTTTTTACCATTTCATGGAACGCTTCTCCTCCCCCGAGCAACTTTATCAAGAGTTTCAAATTAGCCCCGAACGCGGCTTTTTACCTAAGCAGGAGCCTTTACGCAATCTCGATGGAGCGTTCCCAGCATGGGAAAATCTTAGCGCAGGTCTCCCTCATCTCATCGCTAAGAGGGAAATCACGCAAGCCTTAAAGACCCTGCCGGAGCTTAGACTCGAGGCACTCAATAGCCCCGCTCAGGAAGAAAAAGCCCTGCAAATGCTGGCTTTTATCGGTCATGCCTATCTCGTAGAAAATAAGAGCCTGCTCGTACCGCCGATCCTTGCACGTCCTTGGTCTCAAATGGCTGCTCGATTAGCACGCCCTCCGGTCATTGCACATCCTAGTTATGTTTTGCACAATTGGTATTTGAACGTTCCCGAACAGGGACTCAAATACGAAAACCTTAGCGTGTCTCAAGCACTAGTTGGAGGTAAGGATGAGGCCGCTTTTATGCTGGTTACGGTATGGATGGAGGTACAAGCCGCACAAGCGATAAGGGCTATTGTGGAAGGGATAATTGCCGCCCAACAGGAAGCGGTAGATCTGGTCTTAAGCTGCCTCACTGCCATACAAGCCGCGGTCAAGACTATGGTTCAAGCCTTTGAACTGATGCGAAGAGACTGCAGGCCTGACTTTTTTTACAATCATATCAGACCCTACCTAAGTTCCTTCAACGGCTTGGTAATGCAAGGGACGGGGGATCAAAGTCCCCAAGACTTCCATGGCGGTAGTGCGGCTCAAAGCTCAATCTTACAAAGTTTGGATGCTGCCCTAGGAGTGCTCAAGCCTCCCAGTGGAGCCCGAGCGTTTCTTGTCAAAATGCGAGATTATATGCCTCGGCCCCATGCCCGCTTTGTCGAAATGCTAGAGCGCGAATCTCCTCTCCCGCAATTTTGTCAGCAAGACGCTCGCTTAGCTGCTGCGAGACGGGATTGTATCGAAGCCATCGTAGCCTTTCGCAATGAACATCTCAAGATTATGGCCGAATATATCATCGCCCCTGCCAAAAATCAGGCTGTGATAGGGACCGGTGGCACGCATCCTAGCCGCTTTTTGAAATCCGTTCGCGACGCAAGCAAACAATCTGGATAGCCATGGGTTTTCCTTGCAAAGCCTTGTGAAGAGGCGTAATTTTGAAATATGCTGTTTAAGAAAAACAAGGATGGAAAAATCACCCGTGAAAAAGTGCTAGCTGCCCTTAGTCATGTGGATGATCCCGATCTGAAAAAGGACCTCGTAACCCTTGGTATGGTCAAGGATATCGAGATAGAAGGCAAGAAAGTCAGCTTTTCGGTAGTATTGACTACACCAGCATGTCCTATGAAGGACGCTATCCAAAGCGCGTGTATCAATGCGATCAAGCTGATGGTTGATCCAGAGGCGGAAGTAACAGCAAATATGACGGCTCAGGTTACTGCCGATCAAAACAATAAAACCCTCCCGCTGGTCAAAAATATCATTGCGATTTCCTCTGGCAAGGGCGGAGTAGGCAAATCTACCATTGCCGCCAATATGGCGGTAGCTTTGGCCCAAACGGGGGCTAAGGTGGGCTTAGTTGACGCTGATATTTACGGTCCTAGTGTACCGATCTTGTTTGGCTTTGAAGGGGAACGGCCTACGCTCCAGAAAGTGGGAGAAAAAGACTTACTCGTACCCTTTGAGCGGCATGGGGTGAAGCTAATGTCTATTGGTGTATTGATGAGACCCAACCAAGCGGTTGTTTGGCGGGGACCGATGGCTTCTAAGGCCTTGCAGCAGCTTATTTTTGATACCAATTGGGGAGAGCTTGATTATCTATTAGTCGATTTGCCTCCTGGTACAGGGGATATTCACCTTACTTTGGTGCAAGCTTTGCCCGTTACTGGTGCTATTGTGATCACCACCCCGCAAAAAGTGGCGGTGGCGGACGCGCGTAAAGGAGCCGAAATGTTTAAGCTACCACAACTAAAAGTGCCCATCTTAGGCGTGGTAGAAAACATGTCTTGGTTTATTCCAGACGATGCTCCAGATAAACGTTATCCGATTTTTGGTAGTGGGGGTGGGCAGATGCTTGCCGATAGTGTAGGCGTACCCTTACTGGCCCAGTTGCCCATGCGTCAGGGAATAGTCGAAAACGCTGATGCTGGAAAACCCGTAACCTTATATGAGGACGGGATGTTGAGTGGATCCTTTATAGAATTGGCCAAGGCCTTGGCCCAACAAGTGGCCATTCGTAATGCTACTCAACCCCCTACGACTCAAGTAGAAATGAGTCCTTTTTAATTGATTAGATCCTCTTAATTTTGTTATTTTACGGATATGCAAGTCAAGATTAGTGAAGATTTAAAGACCCGAGTGGAAACGGCCTTGGATTCTATCCGAGACTATCTCCAATCCGATGGCGGCGATGTGCGAGTACACAACATTCGTGAAGATGGCGTCGTTGAACTAGAGCTTTTGGGAGCTTGTGAGTCTTGTAGCATGAGCAATATGACCATGAAAGCAGGAATTGAGCAGGTAATCTTCCGAGCAGCCCCTGAGATCACGAAGGTAGAAGCGATTAATCAAAGTTTCTAAGCCTGATCCAAAAGATAGAAGCGTCTCTCGTTTTGGCGGGAGACGCTTTTTTTATTTGAGGGCTTTTGGCGTTTTTCCTCCCGAACCACTTTGTAGGGGGATTGAGGGGGAGGAATGAAACCTTTAATGCTTGATTAAGCGTTCTGCGCAGCAGTGAAAATACAGAGAGGGGCTATGGATTGAAGGCAAGACCTTAGGATTTAAGTAGGTAGATAATAGTATTCAGTATTAAGACCTAAGATTATGGGCTTTATGATTCCGCGAGATCTTTTTTCTCTGTACTGAATACTTTGTACTTAATACTTTTTACTCCTTGCTTATTTGCAAGATGCCTGGAGCAAATAAGGAGGCATAAGTACAAGCTTGGTCCGTCATAATCACCTGCCCGATCAAAGCGGCCTCTGTGATATCAAAAACGTGCAGCGCTTGGGTGTGATAACGCCAGCGAGCTGGCAGTGATTCACTATGGAGGTGAATGAGTAATCTCTCGGCTTTTTGCTTACGCAATCGTTCCAAGGCTTTATTTTCCTTGGCGGCTAGCTCTTGACTGAGGATTTGTCTGGGACGCGGCTGTAATTTGGGCAACTGAAAATCTTGCCCAAAGGTCAAGGGAGCAATGCTATTATCGCAAAGTCGCGGAAACCATTCGCTCCACCATTCGCCGGTAGGTCCCATTTCTAGCGCAATCGCTTTGCCTTCCCACAAAAGCAAATAACCAATCTGCTGAGGCTGGAGGACAAAAGCTTGGCGAATCAAGATGATGCGCTCAGCACAGATGCGTTTTTGCGAGGGCGTAACGCTGCCATTTTCCCAGCCCAGCTGGTTTTGCAAGGCAATAATCGCTGGCCAAATTTTTTCGACTGAGCGTTCTCCGCAGGAGGCCCACAAAGCATGACGCAACATATGAGGCATCGCGATTAGTTGGTCGGGCAGCATCAAATTCCAACTGGCGTCCGGAGGGCTGAGGGAGGCGGCATTGTTGATAGATCGCTCACTTTCAGGTCCCAGAACGGTGGTTTCACAGAGAGACTGACTCGGCAGTCCATATTCCAAATAGCCCAATTGCATGGGCAAGATGGCGGGGAAAGGTGAATCGTTTTTGAGACTCAATTGCGGGGCGCTTTCCCAACGCAAACTCGCCAAGGGCGCGATCACTCGATGGGTGGGTGTCTGCTTGGCTAGCAATGGGATCAGGCTTAGTGGGCCAAAATGCTGGATTTGGCCGGCCGAAACCGCTTTCAATAAGTCCCCGATTGTCTGTGGCTGGGGATGGGCAATCCCTTTTCTTTTCCAAATATGTCTTTTCATAACTGACTGTTAGAGGTATAGTAGATGCTCCAAATGCATCCGAGGCTACCTTTAAGGTCAGTAGTAGTGAAGTGTCGGTGATTAGGGAAAATCAGCCATGGCTGCGAATATTTCAGCCAAGTGTATCAATAACGTGCTTGCTCTGATAATAGTATTTATTATTCCCAACCTTAGGCTTATCATTGCACTCATTTATCAAACGGTCCCCAATTGACGATACATTGAATGCAATAAAACGCGATATCGCTTATCAAGTAAGCACCACTTATTTGGCTAAAAAGCCGAGTTACTTTCTCGGTTTCCTCCTCATGCTAATGGCATTGGGGATGGGGTTGACCGCTTTGGTGCTTTCTCCAGCAGACTTGGCTTCTGATCTACCGCCGGAGGTATTATTCATCATGGTTGGGATATTTGCGAGCGCTGGCTGGTTCTTTATCTCCCCCTATTTGCTTGATCGAGTTCGGCCCAAAAAGCCTTTGGTTTTTGATCCTTATCGGAAAGGTCGAAAACTGATCCTCAATATTGTCATTGCTAGTATCTTTATAGGGTCATTTTTGTACACTTTTCACCTCATACCTTTAGGAAAAGATGCGGCAGAGATGATCTACCTGCTCTATTTTTTTGACGTATTGATGGCAAGCTTACTTTTGTCAAGATTATTTGGTGCCATGAAGCTATTGCGCCAAGCAAATCGATTTGGTAAAAGCTACCTTAAATTAGGAGAGACTGTTCCGTACCGCCTAGGCAGCCAACTTAGGTTTCAGGTTTTCAACGAACGTCTTCTTCGGGAAGGGCAATATTCGGAGGTGTATTTTCGCAACATCCAAGAATCTTGGGATGTAGGTGGTACAAAGAAAAAGGAAGGTAAAAATTCTAGTGGCTTAGTTACAGAAATTGTTTATGAGGAACAGCAGTCAATCTTGCTAGGGCTTGAGCATGACCTAATAAGTTTCAGAATACCAGAATGGGGCAGCCCTACTCAATATGTAAATCCTAATCCGATCTACTGGGAAATCATGATCATCAACAAAAGCCTCCGGTACGAGGCGAGATTTTTCATAACTGTTGCCTAACTTCAGCCAGTGGATTCTCCCCAGAAGAAAGTCTAATCTTAAAGCTAAAATCGTCTAGATTGCCTTTGATGAGGTTTTGTCTAGGGATAATAGTGCCCTTTGAACCGAAGGATTGTGTACCTTAAATGCATCTCGTTTATTCCTGTACCTAAATTACTTTTGATGAAATCATCCCTACTCCTTCTGTTTGTCCTGTGCCTGTGGGGACAAATTTTTGCCCAAGAACCCTATATTTTCGAAGAACAAAATGGACTGGTGGTGATAGAAAGCACTTCTGCCCCAGAATTTGGTAGTTGGCAGCAAGATTCTAGTGTTGGAGGCTACACGGGTTCGAGTTACCTGCGCTATGAAGGCTCTAATCTCTATAATGATCCAGGGCATTCTCGCCTTGTATTCAAGCTGCAAATCAACAAAACTGGAACTTACCGCTTGCAATGGCGTAGCCGTATTACCGCTGGTACTAGCAATACCGATCATAATGATAGCTGGTTGCGGATGCCTGATGCCTCTAATTTTTACGCCCAAAAGCCCAATAGTACCGTTTATCCTCACGGTAGTGGGCAAAGTCCTAATCCCGCTGGTGCTGGTAAGTTAGGCTGGTTCAAGGTTTATCAAAATGTACTCAACAATTGGACTTGGAATACTTCAACCAGTGATCATGATCCTCATAGTATCTATGCACGCTTTGATTCCGTGGGGATTTATACGCTCGAAGTGGCGGGCCGGTCTTTTGGGCATGCAATCGACAGAATTGTCCTTTATCATAGTGAAGTGAGTTCCAGTACGGCTTTAGACCTCAATCAGGCGGAGTCCCCCAAGAGCGTCCTTTCTGCTCTAGAAAAAGAAACACAAGGCCTACGTATAAGCCCTAATCCAGCCTATGAACAACTAGCCTGTGAGATCCCAAGCGCTCTTGCCTTTGGCAAGCGAGAAATTAAGATTTTGGATTTGTCCGGTCGTATTGTCAAGCGGGTTTCTCTGCAATTAGGCGCAAACGATAAGGTGATCGTACCGCTAGCAGACGTAGCCGAAGGTTCTTATCTACTACTTATCGAGACTGAAACGCAGCTTTTCCGAGCTCGCTTTATCAAGCTTTGACCAAGCTACGGCCAATGTGTCAGGATCCCTAACTACGCTTCTTGATCCCCAAAACACCCAATAGTCCACGTGTCAACTCCCTTGCAACGGTACGACCGACTTGGCGGACCATAGTGTTTTTTGAGATTTCTTCGATGAAGCTGGGTTCTGCTTTACGCTTGCGCGAACGAGAAGAAGTGCTGGTCTTTCGGACTTTGCGCGCCTTCTCGCGCTCAGCTTTCATTTTGGCCTGATGCTCCTCTTGCTCAGCTTCTTTGATCCGTTCTGTCAATAGTTCATAAGCGCTATCGCGATCAACCTCCTTGTTGTACTTTTTGATCATTGGCGAAGCCTTGATGATCTCCTTGATCTCTGCATCGGTCAAGACATCCATACGGGACTGAGGAGCCCGCAACATCGTATGGGCTAGGGGCGTTGGTATGCCCTTCTCATTGAGTACCGTTACCAGTGCTTCACCAATCCCCAGAGAAGTCAGCAGCTCTTCTACCTCATAGTAGTCGGTCTCAGGGAAGTTTTGCGCGGCGAGTTTGATCGCTTTGCGATCTTTAGCCGTAAATGCGCGTAGCGCATGCTGTATTTTGAGTCCCAATTGCCCCAAGACATCGTCCGGCACATCAGCCGGATTTTGGGTGCAGAAGAATATGCCCACTCCTTTGGAGCGGATCAATTTGATGATCGTTTCGATTTGATTGAGCAGTTCGTCAGAAGCCTCATCAAAAATCAGGTGGGCCTCGTCGATGAAAATGCAGAGCTCTGGGCGATCGGCGTCTCCACGTTCGGGAAACGTAGCGTAAACTTCTGCCAGCAGACTCATCATAAAGGTCGAAAACAATTGTGGGCGATCCTGAAGGTCCGTCAGGCGAAGGATCGAAACGACCCCTTTGCCGTTTTCGTCAATGCGACAGAGATCATCGACCTCAAAGGAAGGCTCACCAAAAAAACGTTCCGATCCTTGAGCCTCAAGGGCAATGAGTTTGCGCAAAATCGCCCCCACAGAAGCCGTCGAAATACGACCGTATTCTTTCTGGATCTCCTCTTTCCCTTCATTAACCAAGAAGTTGAGGGTACTCTTGAAATCCTTGAGGTCAATCAGCGGCAATTTATTATCATCACAATATTTAAACACCACTGCTACTACCGTAGATTGTACATCGGTGAGATTGAGAATTTTTGAGAAAAGCACGGGGCCAAACTCGGTAACTGTCGCTCTCAATTTGACACCCGGTTCATCAGAAAGAGAAAGTAGTTCAACCGTTGAGCCTGCCGCTTCAAAAGCAAAGCCAATGTCACGATGGCGTTCATCAATCTTTGGGTGCCCATCACTAGCCACGGCAATACCAGATAAGTCGCCTTTGATGTCCATAAGAAGGGTCGGAATCCCATGATTGGCCATCTGCTCAGCCAATATTTGCAGGGTCTTGGTTTTACCCGTGCCGGTTGCGCCCGCAATCAAACCATGGCGATTGAGGGTTTCTAGGGGTATGTTGATCCAGGTTCCAGTTTGGGTTTCTCCCTCGATCATGGCGCCGCCAAGGCGAAGGGCCTCGCCTTTAAAGGTGTAGGCGGAGAGCATTTCCTCGTTGAACTTTGCTTTCATACTCACGAAAATAGCATTTATAGCTTGGGACGCAAAAGAGTCGCTGAGGTCAATTGGTCTATATATCCTGCTTCGGACAAAGCATTTCCCGTTTCAGTTTCTTTTTTACCGCCTCCAACCTTTTGGCACATGATTAGTTGGGGTTAATAGTTTGTACAGGTGTATCATCTTTTGGTAACCAACTACTAATAATTCCCTTTGCTATGAACAAACCTCAACTTCTTGCCCTCCTCTGCTTTGTGGGGCTAACCGCCACCGCGGGAGTGATGAAAATTAATCAAGCACCTATTTTGCGTACTGGAGCGCCCAATGAATCCTCCTGCGCGGGTTGTCACAGTGGTAATGTCAATAATGGTCCCGCCACTATCAATTTCAATCTTCCTTCAGATTATATTCCCGGTCAGACTTATACATTGACCTATGAGATTGATGACAGTAGCTTTCCCAACGGACGCTTTGGCTTTACTACCACTGCTCTCGACGGTAATAATTTAAAAGCGGGTGATTTCACCGCCCTTAATACCACTACTACTTCACTCCAAGTGGGCAATGTGCAGGGCAATCAACGGCAGTATATTGGCCATAAAGCTTCCTCTGGTTCGGTCAATAGCTGGACTTATGAATGGACTGCGCCCCCTACCGATGTAGGTCCGGTGCAATTTTATGTAGTGGGGATCTCCGCAGATGGTAATAACTCTACCTCGGGAGATTTTTCCTACCTACAAAGTTTGACCATCAATCCAAGCGTAGCGCCCCCGGTACCTCCTTCGGCTGGCTTTGAGATTACTAGTCCCCTCTGCGAGGAACGCCAAATCGTATTTCAAGATACCTCAAGTGGCGACATTGACACCTATGCTTGGGATTTTGGCCCTAATGCCACACCTCAGACCGCCAACACCGCCGGTCCTCATACAGTCACTTATGGCCAAGCGGGCCCTCAAGCGGTACAGTTGATCGTTACCGGCGGTACGGACGCAGATACCAGTACTACTCAAATAGACATTAGTACCAATCCTGCTGCCCCCAGTATCGCCTATTCCAATGACAGTCTGATCGCAAGCGGAGAATCCGGTTCTTACCAATGGTATTTTGTCCTAGCAGGTGGTAGCCTAGATAGCATCCCCAATGCTAGTGATTCGGTTTTGGTTTATGCGGACTTTTATGATCTTGCCCAAAATTCAGGTCTAGTCCAAGTGAGCGTAAAAAATACCAACGACTGTGCTACCCTCAGTGAATCCTTTACATTGCCCTTCCGGACTTCAATTGGTAATCAGTTAGCTGGCCAGGCGATCAAGCTATATCCCAATCCAACCAAAGACTTGTTGTTTATTGATTACGATTATGCCGGCTTCGCCGAACTTGAGATCACCCTCTTTAGCTTAGAGGGTAAAGTACTCGCTAAACAACAAGCAGACTTTAGGGCGCAAAATACCGTGAGCATATCTACCGCAGGTATTGCGCGTGGTTTGTACTTACTCGAAGTCAGTCATGGAGAGCATAAAGAAGTCTTCAAATGGCGTAAAGAATAAATCTTTTTGTTAGCTGTCATGCGAGCTGCGAGTAGAAGTATTTCTGCTCGCAGTTTTTTATTGGGTTTAGAATATTTCGGGTTTTAATGCAATATTTCAACCTACTTCCTAAGTTTAACGCTATTAGCGGCATCAACTAAAATGAATGCACTTTTGCCAAACACAAACTAATACGCTCCTCCCCATGCCCATCATTACCCTTATTATCAAAGCTATTAGTGTAGTTCTCAGAGCCATCGCCTTACTGCTTGGTAGGAAAGCCGAGACTCAAGAGCCTAATATTTTTGTCGAAAAACCTACTGTCCTTGATGCGCTCAACCGTTTCCGTTCACAAGAATTACCCACCATATTTGAGGCCCTTGATGCAGACGGTCAAGAAAAACTAGCTATAGACGCGCTCGAATATGAAGACGAAAGCCTCGTCATGGGGTTGATCCCAAAGATTAAAACCCCAGAAAATGCCTATCGGGTAGTGCAAAGAGCCCAAACTGTTTTTTGGGAACAAGAAAAGCTGGAGCCTTTGGCTAATCTCATCAAGCTAGCCTACCCACTCCTTCCTGATTTGACTTATGCCACCACTCCCTCCGCTGGGTACCGAGACCTGAGTTTACTTGCCGTTGACAACTTGAAACCCAATGTCGCTTGGGGCTTACTCGTTAAATCCGAAAAAGTACTACCAAAATTCAAGCAACTTGATCAGGATGTCAGCCGCGAACACTTGATGGAAGCTAAACTGAGCGTTCTGCGCAGCATCTCTAACCCACAACACGGCAAAAAACTGCTTCAGGAAATCAGAAACCATCTCGAAGGCATAGATTCCCACAATATCAAGAATAGGGCTAAGCTTATCTTGCTCAAGACCCTGCTTGCGGTTTATCGACAGTTTGACGATGAACAGGCATGGGAGGAAGCCCAAGAATTGGGGCAAACGCCTTTTCAAGTCTATTCCCATGACCCACGCCCACTGGCCCTTCTGGTCCAAAATGCTCCCAATGAGCAACTAATCAATAAATATTTTGAGCCATTAGCGCAAACACTACAAGATCTTGGTGATGAGCCATTTGGTTGGCTCTCTTTTGAGTACTTTAAGGAAGTAGCCAAGGCTTACACAAAGGCAGATAAGTTAGCAGTTTACTTTGCTTGGATTCGTAGCCTCCCCGAGGCTTTTGCAAAACTTCTCCTTAGGGAAGAGCATCAATACATTGACGATCCCTACTCTCAAATATATCCCTACCTCCAACTTGCAGAGCATTGCCTAGATTATGATAAAGTAGCAGAAGCTAGGGTGTTTTTGGCGGGTGTTTTGGGATTCATACCCAAAATGGGGGATACCCATATCTATCGCGTCAAGACTAATGAATCTTATTTGCAGCTACTACAAAAGCTCTATCAAAAAGAGCAAAAAACTGATCTTCTCGAGCAGGCAGCGGCCATCTACGCCCATTTTTATGATCCGATTCAACCCAGCCTTTTGGTAAATATGGCCAAGACTTACTACCAATTAGGACTAAATGAGAAGGGAGATCAAAGTCTAAAGGATATGCTAGTTCATTTGGCTAATGCACCAGCAAAAACAGTGAAGATCGGTGGCAGGGTCTTCAAACCACTCTTTAAATCTATCGATTCTGAGAGGAGTGGGCAGCTTTTGTGTAGCGTACTCAGCGAACTAATTGCCTTAGAGTCTGATTCCTTCAGGCAGGCGATGATCCTTGTCGAGTTTTTACGCGGAGCTAAAGAGGAGGATTTTGCTTTTGGGCCTGCTAGCGCAGAACGCTTAATCGAGGGATTAGACCAATATGGATATCTTATGGCTCGCTCTATTGGTCGAGCCGCGGTGGTAGAGCATATTGCATTGATCCCAGAAGCGAGAACTCAGGTTTTGCGTCAGGCTTGGGAATTGATTAAAGCACAAGACTTTGACCAAGCCTTTCGCGATCAGATATTTTGGAGCTTACCGACCATCAGCCAGCATCAACCAGAGCTGGCCCACGAGATATACTCTTATGTGCAGCCCAAAATTCAGGCACTTTCCTCAAGCACCGCAATAGAGGATTGGAATAATTCGATCCTTTGGGCCATCAGTCAGGCTCCCATGAAGGATTGGGGCTACGATTTTGTCAAGGGGATTGGGGAAGGGGCCAATGAAAAGGTCCAGT
>JBCCQN010000134.1:0-22113 GCA_039024315.1 Bacteroidota bacterium | reverse complement strand
GGTACGCGTTTTCAGTCCCAATGGCCGTCTCTTAGAGCAGATTGAAGTGGCCCCCAATCAACAAAAGCTGGTGCGAAAAACGAATTTATATCCATCCGGAGTCTATATGTATCAGCTTCTCAACCAAGAGGGAGCGGTGTTGCAAAGCAATAAGGTGATGATTTTGCGCTAGTCTTTTGGTTTTTACTGCTTCGCAGAACGCTTATCTCTAGCCTCGGGCTGGGTGGGATAATCGTTCTGCGAAGCAGTAACCTTTATACACAATCACGGTATATAAAAACAGCACCACCCTTTTTACAACCCTAAAACACAATTGACATGCAAAAATTAATTGCGTGCCTCTGCGCAGCTATGTTTTTTTCGGTGCCAACTCTCGACGCCCAAATCCTTCTTGACCCTTCTCCTGAAAACCAACACAGTCGCAAACTCAGCCTTATTGAGCTCCCTCATGCGGGCAAGAAGTACCTCGATCTTTCATTACTTGAGCAGCAGCAAATCAACATTCTCGAAGAGAATGGCAAAGTATTTCGCAGGCTAGTTCTACCAGCCGATCCGCCCAATACACTCAATAAATATGTCAGTGCGATATCGGAAAATCTATTTGATCGCGATCCGCAAACGATAGAATTTATTATCGTTTACAAACGAGACTTTGTGGCCGAAGACGGCAGCCGTCACTTGCAAAAAGATTATTACGTGATGAATGAAATTGGGGAAATCATATTCCATTTGCCTGGTACTGCCTTTGTTCCCTCTGGCCCTAATGGAGATTTTATCTGGTCGATGTTGGACGGCGCAAAACTTTGCGTGATGGACCTGAATCCTCAAAGTGCAGGATATCAGGAGGTATTTTTTTATTCCCTGCCGGGAACGCTTAATCAAGCCACTCAATCACAGCCTTCTAAGATGGGAAAACTCAATATTGATTGGACGCATTTACGAGAAGATCCCAAGACCGTTGCAGAGATTCACCTATTTATGTTGGATGGTCGTCTGGCGCATGTGATACAAGTGGGACCCGCCGATTTCAACCTCAAAAACCATCGTTCGCAATATCCGAAGGGGACCTATACCTATCAATTGCTGAGCCGAGAGGGCGATATTATCCAAGCCAAACGTACGGTAAAGGTTTGGTAGGGACAGGCTTTGCCGATAACGATCTGACTGATCCTGCGACGCAAAATATTGCGTCGCTACGGGATGTCGATATACTTATGGGTTTGCAGACTTAGGCGCCATTTGGGATTGTCCTTTACGTATTGGACTAGTTCAGCCGTGAAGCGATCACGACGAGACCACTCCGGTTGTAAAAATAATTGGACGTGTTCCGCGCAGCGGCTGGCATGTTGCTCGGCCCATTGCAAATCATGCGGATTGTAGATCACTACTTTGAGCTCATGGGCCCGCTGGTAGTATTCATCTTTGGGGGGGAGAAATTTCTTGGGTGAAAAGCAGATCCAATCAAATTCCCCGGTGAGAGGATGAGGACCAGCGGTTTCCATATGTACTTTTAGACCCGCTTCGCGCAACGCTCGGGTCAATTTGGCCAAATCATAGACGGTAGGTTCACCACCAGTGATAACTACACGCTCGGTGCCTGATTGCAAGGCTTGCTCCACGATTTGCGAAACGGAGAGATATTGCTCTTCGTGTGGATCCCAGGATTCTTTGACATCACACCATACGCAACCCACGTCACAACCCGCCAAACGGATGAAGTAGGCAGGGGTTCCGGACCAATAAGCTTCCCCTTGAAGCGTATAGAATTGCTCCATGATCGGCAAGGGGTCAGCTTGGTTCCTTTTGAGGACAACTTCGCGTCTCTTTTTCAACTTCACTTTTTCCACAGGGCAAATTTACGGCTTTGTTTTGTAAGTTGTTTGGCTATCAGGCGACTAATGTCCGTGAGTCCTGCAACATCTTGCTTTGTGGCTTTGAATATTGAGTGGAATAAGCGAACTTTGCAGGGCTATTTTTTGAATTGAAATTCTGACTATATATGTCTGCATTGAGAATGATACGCCAAAATATGGCGTTGATCGTGATTGTAATTGCAATCGCTTTGTTGGGTTTTATTTTGACAGACCTTTTTACAGGTCTTAGCCGCATCATCGGTGGACCTCCATCTGTAGGTACCGTAGCTGGCAAGAGTATTACCTATAGTGCTTATGAGGATCGCGTTCAAGACTGGGTCGGCAACAATCCAGTTCAAGGTGAAAAACAACGCAATGAGTTTCGCGATCGTGCTTGGACAGATATCGTAAGCGAGATTCTTTACGCCAATGAGTTTGACGAGATCGGACTTAGCGTATCTGATGATGAGCTTTTCGATATGTTTGCCGGCGAAAACCAAGCTCCACTGGTAGCGCAAAATTTTCCAGGCATGACGCCTGATCAAATTCAGCAGCAGCTTAAGCTTTTGGTCAACGATCCTAACGCTCGTCCTCAGCTAAAAGCTTTTGAGACCTACTTGGCTCGCACCCGTGGGCAAGAAAAGTTGGCCAATATGGTCAAGTCTGCTTACGTAGGTTCTCAGGAAAGTGCCAAGCGCAAGCACCGCGATCAAAACCGTAAGGTCAACCTGAGCTTTCTCGCAGTAAATTATACCCAAGTACCTGACTCAACGGTTCCGGTAAGCGACGCTGAGATCAGTTCTTATATCAGCGCTCATCCAAAGCAGTATGAGCAAAATGCGGAGACTTATATTCGCTACGCTCGTTTCGTGGTAAATCCCAGTCCGGAAGACACCGCTGCCACCATTGAGCGCTTAATGAAGTATGCCTCCAATTTCCAGAAGACGGAAACGGACTCAAACTTTACTAGTAATAAGTCTAGTCTTCCTTATACATCGCCCGACTATCGTGCTATGAATAATCTGCCGATTACGATCCAAGATTCAGTCTTAGGCAAAGCCGATAAGTCGCTCATTGGACCAGTACAGGAAGACGGTTTCTTTAAGTTGTATAAGATCGTAGGTTCTGAAACGGCAGAAACGCCTTCTTATAAAATCAAAGCTATTCAGATCCGCCCTAGTGGTGGGGACGATGCCGCCACAGCCGAGGCAAAAAGCAAAGCCGCCACTGTAGCCAGTGCGGCCAAAGCTGATTTTGAAGCCGCAAGGCTAGAAAACGCGGGTAGTAATATCGGATGGTACCGCCCAGGTCAGTATGGCGAAGACTTTGATGAAGCGCTTAAAGGCGCAAGCAGAGGCCAAGTAATTGGACCGATCGAAAGCAATAATGTATTTCACATTGTTTATGTCGAAGATATCGCGACAAAGACCTATGACATCGCTCAGGTAGAGCGTGTGATTCGCGCGAGCGATGCTACCAAGAAACGTATTTATCAAGAAGCTAATCAATTTGCAGGCCTAGCTCAAACCAAAGGTGATATCAACCAAGCTGGTCAAGAAGCTAACGTAATTGTTTTGGAAAGCGGCGCTTTGACCCCTACTACTAATGAAGTTGCTGGTCTTGACGGCGGTGGCAGAGACATTGTATTGTGGGCTTTAGGAGCAGAGGTAGGCTCACAGTCTTCGGAAGTATTTGCCGTAGCTAACAATTATGTTTATGCTCAGGTAAGCTCTCGCAAAAATGAGGGGCTCAAATCCGTTGAAGAAGTGAGAGAAAGCGTGGCTCCACTTGTACGCAACGAAAAGAAGGCCGATATGATCGTCAACAAATTACAGGCTGTGGCTGGACAAGACCTAAACGCTATGAAGGATGCTTATGGCGCAGGGGCTTATGTTTCGACTGCCAATGATGTATCTTTTGAAACCATCCCTGGTTCTGGTAGTAATCCTCTCTCAAGTGATCCATACGTATTGGGTCGTGCGATGGGTATGGCTCAAGGTGAGACCAGTGTACCAATCGAAGGCAAGAACGGAGTTTATATCCTCCAAGTAACCGGCATTACAGAAGCTGCTGAAGCAGACGAAGTAACCCTAAATAATCTTCGTCAGAACGAAACAACTTCAGGAAGTTCTCGCCTCCAGTTTGGCGTACAGACGATACTAGAAGAAGCAGGCGGAGTCGAAGATACTCGTGCTGAAGCCTACGCTAAACTAAAAGGATATCGTTAATTCGATTTGATCAATAGTCTAAAAAAAGCGCTACTTCCGAGTAGCGCTTTTTTTTATATGTCTTTTTCCCCTCGAATGTGAGCGAGTAATTTCTGGGTAGAGCGATCAAGCATCTGATATACATATTCGAAGCCTTGATCTCCCCCCCAATAGGGGTCTGGGACATCTGTATTGGGCGCTTCGTCATCAAAATAGCGCATTTTAAAGAGCTGAGCCTGCGGATTGGCGCTGCTTTCAGCCAGCTGCTTTAGGTCATCTAAATTGCTATCATCCATGGCTAGGATGTAGTCAAATTCTAAAAAATCTTCGATTCTTGTTTTACGTGCCCTAGAAGGCAAATGTATATTATGGCGTTTTGCAGTGGCTTGCATCCGAGCATCGGGCCGCTCCCCAACATGCCAGCCACCAGTGCCTGCACTATCGACTCTGATTTTGTCTTGGAGGCCTGCTTCCTTTATATAGTGTAGAAATAAGCCTTCCGCCATGGGCGAACGACAAATATTACCTAGACATACAAACAATACTCTGACCATGGGATATAATTACTGATTTCACTAAAATTTTAATGACCTTAATCATTCTCTAGCGTAGCCTTAATACACACTGGGTCCCAACAATTAATCCTTTCCATCGCATTAACACAAATACGATTTTTGCTCTACGTTTCGATCTGGCCAGTCTCGTCTCCGAATTTCAGTAGGGGACTGATTCAGGTCGGCCTGAAAGTATAGTCTAGGCTTACGAGCTTTCTACTCTTTCAAGTAAAAATAGCTATTCCCTTTTTAGTCTCAGCCGAAGACTGAGCTTCTGCTTATAAGTACGAGTACCTAGTGAAGAGGTCAATTGGGGTCTGTTAGCAAAATGCGAATCCTTAGCCCAAGAGTATGCTTAGCCATCAAGCTATAGGCAAGAGCAGGAAAACACAAATTGTAATTTGCAACTTACTCTCCTACTGCAGCCTCTTGATTAAAACGATCAAAGTTGAAAATCAGTAGCCCAGCCGCTACTAACATTACCATGGAAAGGATAACCATGCCGTAAATGATGTTCTCACCATTGCCTTCATTGGAGAAAAAGGGTATGGCCATCAGCCCAGCAAAAATCACTCGCATCAAGACGTTGATTACCGCAAAGATGGAGTTCACCCTTCCCACGACTCGATTAGGTACAATGCGGACGATATATGTGATTCGCAATATGCGAGCACCTGCATTACAGACCCCTAAAACGATGCCTGCGATCCAAGTAACCGTTACCGAACGGGTCAAACTCAATACCAAAAACAGTAATCCCGCGGAGGACAACAGGACAATAATTTCGCCAATCAGATTGTTCCTTCGCACAAACATTGAAAGCCCAAGGAGACCGGCCGCGATAGCACCGATGGCATAAAATCCTTTAAAGAAGGCGAGCACACTGGCTGATTCAAAAAGGTATTCGGCCACATAAACTGGCGCAACTACTTGGATCAGTACCATCAAAGAAAAGAAGATCACATGGGAACTAACGCCAAAAATAAATAGCGGCTTATTTTCTTTTAAATATTGAAAGCCTTGAGACAATCGCTGCCTAAGTGTTCCCGTATCAATGGTGATTTTTCGTTTACGCTCATAAGGAATTTGACTAATCAGCGCGAAGGCGACCAAATAGGTAAAGCCATCCATCAAAAATATTTGAGGCAAAGTCCAAGCTTCGAAATGCAATACATCTGGCCACCAACTCAATCCGGCGGTTCCATCCAACAATAGTCCCCCCACCATCATCCCTAGGAAGTTGGTAAACTGCCCTTGTATCTCAATCGCACTATTGACTCGCGCATAATATTTGGGATCAAATAGCTCCTGCACAAAGGCATAAAGATTAGGAAAGTGGACGTTGTAGGTAAAGATCGTGACCATAAAGGTGAATCCCAGCAGCCAAAAACCAACGCCAAAAAAATAGCCTACCAGCGCAATCAAACATAGGATCAAAAAGTCGATCCCATTCATCACCAAAAATACGTGTTTACGATTGTAGCGGTCGATGAGGGTACCAGCGTACAGTCCCCAAAACAAAGAGGCCAAGGTCACCAAGGAAACCATGATAGGGTTTATAAACCTCCCTCCGGGCAACGCAATCATTGACCAAGGAATAGAAAGCATCGTGATCCCTTGAGCGAAGCCAGAGATAATATTAGATGCAAATAAAAAAACGAGCGCTTTTCGGGAACGTGCGTTCATGAGAATTTTCAGGAGCTGAAAACTACGCACAATGTTCAATTATAAAAAACGAGAATACGCTATATTTAGCATATTCTCGTTTTGCGAACGAAAGCTTTCTTAGTTAATTGTCTTAAAATTGAAGGGAATATTTACCCAAAAATAGATCGGCTTATTACCTTGAATGGCAGGGGTAAACTTGAGTTTATTGATATGAGACTCCACTTCTTCGCTTAACATTGGATGTGGGCTATTGACTACAATATGTTTTTTGTAAGCCCCCGATTTATCCACCAAAACTCTGAGTACCACCATCCCTTCTACGCCGGCATCACGCATCAATTGAGGATAGGTAATTGCCTTACTGACTTCCGACATATTGATGGGTTTAGGCTCTTCGTCTGCAACTACAAATTTATCCGCCTCAGGCATAATTTCTTGAATAAACTCAGGTACCTCTTCTCCATCACCCGAGCTAAAATCAAAAGGCAGATCGTCCAAGACTTCTCCCTCCTGATCAGAAGTACCAAAGACTTTGATCAACTTGAGAGAATCCACCGCATGCATGGTGGCCTTCTTGTCGGCTTCGTCTGCAGGCGCAGGATCTGGCGGTAAAAACTCCAAGGTCCTGACCTTTGGAGCAGGTGGTGGTGGGGGTGGAGGCGGCGGCACATCCACCGGAGGATCTACCGGCGGTAGTGGCAGCTCGACATCCGTAAACTCAACGATGGTTTTGTTTAGGCCATCATCCGGCGCCGCGGCGCTAGATAGCGTACCCGAAAAGGCAAAAGCGATCACCAAAGCACTGGTAATCCCCAGTCCAAGCAGGACATTACGTTGGTAGCGCCGACGAAGGTCGTAGGCCCCATAATTACGTTCCCGATCCTCGAACACCATGTCCGTCAGATCAGCATAAATAACTGATGTTTTTTTACTCATGGAACTAATGTTTTGTGTACAATAAATAGCTGTGGCGCCACTAGCCCATCGAGCATGCTTTTGCTTATAAGACTGCATTTTTCCTCGATTCCATAAAAAAATTGGCTCTTTTTACCGCTTACTTAAAAGTTCTGGCCTGTGGGAGGGGGATTGCTTAGGTTGGGGGATGGGTAATTTTCAAAAAGGTAAATATCGCAGCAGTACTACGAGACTAAATGGCTGGGATTACCGCCAGAATGCGGTGTATTTTGTAACTATCTGTAGTTATCAAAAGGAGCATTTTTTTGGTAAGATTATCGCTGGGAATAAGAGTAAACATGATCCCGATTTTATAGATACCGCGGCGCAAAATTTTGCGCCGTTACGGGAATACCTCCAGCCAACTGAAATTGGGAAAATTGCCTATCAATATTGGTTAAAGATTCCAGAAAAATATCCCTTTGTATCATTAGGGGAATTTGTCATAATGCCCAATCACGTACACGGGCTCTTGAGCTTTAAACGAAAAGAAAGATTAGAATGGCAGCCAAATCAATTTGGCCCGCAATCACAGAGCCTCGGAGCGGTCATTCGTGGATACAAAGCAGGCGTAAAATCATACGCCACCAAGAATGAAATTCCCTTCGCCTGGCAAAGAAAATTTTATGATCATATCGTCAGGGATCAAAAGGCCTATCATCAAATCAGCGAATATATCCAACTCAATCCCATCCGATGGAAGCAAGCGTAGCGTCGCAAAATTTTGCGACGCAATGAATCGCCATTGCCTTGTGCCGACCAATCTCCCCTAGGGCAAAGCCCTCACCCAATCCAACACCAAATCGGGAATCTCCACGGAAATCAAAAATTCAGCATACTGAGGGCGCATCCCTTGAATCTTGGGCGTATAGCGCAGCTTAACCAAATAAGGATCAATCTGCTCGCTGATATAAGGAGGCACTTCCGAGACCCATCTATGAGCCACATATTCGCCCCTTTTGTCGATTTTCACAGACAGTAAATAAGGCTTAGTCGGATAATCCATTTGCAGGATTGGGATTTGCGATTTAAGCTCCGCTAGATTGATTGGGCGGGGATCTTCATTCGCAAAACCGCAAGCGATAAAATCAGGAATCCACTCCCCTCCCAAAGTCCGCACTACCTCTGGTATCTCTTCATCCTCTCCCGGCAAATCTGGCAGCAACCAACCATCAAAATCATCGCCTTGGGCATACCCGATTCCCCAACCATATTCTGGAACCTTGGAGCTTGGTTTAGGAGGTTGAAAGTGAAATTCAAGCATTTTGACTTCACCCTCTCCCTTACGATGAGGATAAGCGTTCGGCGAAGGCGCATCAGGGGGAAGAGGTGGAGAAGGAGGCACAGCAGGACAAAAGGGAATATAAATTTTATCTAGCAGTGCCTCCGCCTGTTTCACCGGCGCCCACCACAAATATGCCAATAGCAAAGTCCCTCCCACTCCCAGCACCAAACCCATAGCTACCATCAGATACCAAGGCTCGGCATTGCGGAGTTGATAAGCGCCATAAGCCTTATTGCGATTGGCAAAGAGGATTTCTTGGTTTTCGCTGGCCGCGGAACGCTCCTCTCGAGACGGCCATCCATAAAGCAAAATCTGGATCAGGGTAAACATGGCTAGGGGCTTGGGTTAAGTTCTGAGGAAGGCTTGAAATAGAAATAGACATCCACCCAGAGCGGGGAGACATCAAAGCTCATCGGATTGGGGCTAAACTCTAGCTGAGGCAGGTACTGTTCGATTTCGCTTAGGGCGAGCAAATGTCCCTCTTTGGCTTCATGCGCGAGATAGTTACCTGCGGGGTCGACAAGTACTTGAAAAATGACCCAATCATATATTCCTGCCTCTTGCAGCATAGGAGGATAGGCGATCTGCGCCTTGACTGCATCATAATTCAAGGGTTTGGGCCAGTAAGGAGGTGTAATCCAAGAAGTTCTTGAATAGGGCGGACATTCACAGATAATTTCTAGGACATCTCCCTCTCCTTCGTAGGGAAACAGAAGGTCAAAATCAATCGGAGGCATGCTTAAAGCGAGCGTATCGCTATCGGCTTGCATGATGACGTGAAGGCCTTTACTACTCAATTTTTCTCCCTTTGGACCACTATCCGAAAGCCAACCGAGACTCAGCAAAGCGCCCATCACCATAGCCAACATGAGCAAGTGAGTATTCTTTGCTTGAGAGAAGCGTTCCGCGCAGCGGCTATTATAATTATCGCTATCCGCGACACGCTTATCTCCTTGCTTTTGGGTATAAATACGACTTGAGAGGTACATAGAAATTAGTATAGCAGACGGTAATTGAAAGGGATATTGACCCAAAAAGCAATGTTTTTGCCTTGGTGTTGAGCGGGTGAAAACACGAGCTCCTTGACTACTTGGGACCAGTATTTAGCCAAGATTGGATGAACTGAAAGAATGACTTGATGGTCCAAATAGTCCCCTTCTTCACTTACTAAGACCCTAATCATGGTACTCCCTTCGATACCAGCATCTTCCAAAATCAAAGGGAAAGGATGCTTGTTAATGGCAACAGATATATTGAGCACTTTGGGCTCGCTATCACAATAGAGAAAAGTATTGATATCTGAGAGGGAAGTTCGTGCTGTAAACGGCAAACGAAAGGCTAGCTCTACCCAGCGAGGCGAAGCATCAAAGCCAAGCGGATTGGGGAGAAACTTGAGCTGTGAGAGATAGGGCTCTAAGGTCGCTATGACTAAAGAATCTCCTTTGATGGCCTTATGCCGGATATATTGCCCATCTCGATCGATCAGGATCTTAAGGCTGATATGCTCGCAAACTTTGAGCTCCTGAGGATAGGCTACTTGAGCTAGTACCTTGTCCAGATTCATGGGTTCTGGAATGTAGGGATCGAGTATCCATGCTTTTTTGCTCTCATAGGGATTATCAAAGCAGCTACACCCCTCTATAAATCCTACATTCCCTCCCGGCATCTCAAAATCTAGGTCTTGAAAAAATACTTTCACCGTATCGGTATCTGCTGGCATCAGCAAATTTTGGCTTTCATACCTGCCTTTCTCTGCTTTTATTGGCATACTATTACCCATCCAGCCTAAACCACTCAGGGCCCCTAGAGGGAGAAAAAGCAACCAGAGATGTATCTCATATTGATGGGATTCATATGATCGTTCCACGAAGTGGAGCTTGAAATACTGACTTAGGTGATGCATTAGTTGAGTAGTTTGACGTTAAAGGGTATGTTGATCCAAAAAGCTATTTTTTCTCCCTGCGCCTCTGCTGGCGAAAACGCGAGATCCTTAACAACTGAGGACCAATGATTTGCCAGAATCGGATGTACTTCTGTAATAATTCTGTAGTCCAAATATTCGCCTTTTTCGCTCACCAAAACTCTTATAATTGTACTTCCCTCATAGTGGATGTACCGACAGGAACTAGGGTAAGAATGCTTTGAGATGACCTCTTTCATATTGAGTACTTTAGGTTCCGTTTCACACGGAACGAACTCATCAATCTCTGGGAGAGGCATTGTTGCAGGAATTTGCCTTTCATCAAATACAAAACGAGGAATCGTACTGCCTTTCATTTCTGCAAGAGGCGTAGGGATCGGAATGCGTAATTCATCGGGAAGGCTGGTCTGACACATGATAATAGGAGGAGGAGGCGGGACATCACAAAGACCCCATGAGGGAGGTGCTATTAATCGTAATTGAACGATGCTTTCTTTTCTTGCTCGCTCGGCTGGCGCTGCCTTTTTCTGTACCACATAAGTCATCCCCCAGCCAAGGCTGAGCATCCCCCCCAGCACCACTCCCAATGCTGTCATCAAATAGCAAGCATGATTACACCTTAGTGCATAGGCACCATAAGCTTTGTTTCGATGCACATAGAGGGCTTCGTAGTTCTCGCTATTCGCGGAACGCTCCTCTCGGGACGGCCAACCGTAGAGTAGGATTTGGATAAGGGTAAACATGTGAGGACGGATTATTCAAGGAAACAAATCGTGAAGGGAATATTGATCCAATAAGCAACTGGCTTATCTCCTTCCATCGCGGGCTCGCAACGTAAAAGGGGTAGATGTTCTTCGAAGGCCTTGGCAAGAATAGGATGGCCATTAATTACTTTATGTCGTTTGTAATACCCGTCTTTACCAATCAAAACGCGAAAGACCACCGGCCCAGAAAGGCCCGCATCTCTAGCAACTTGCGGGATTTTGACCAGCTTTATGATCTCCGACAAGTTTAAAGGTTTAGGCTCATCAGGCACGATTACAAAGGAGCCTATATCTGGCATCTCCTCCCGTATGATATCTGGAATATCGGCTTCCGTTTCTTCTATCTCTGGAATCAGCCAATCTTGGGGAGCTGCGAGTGCTTCAATTTCAAGCGGATGATCAGGAGTGTCCAAAACTGCAGCATAGAGAAGAGTATCGAGCTTAGAGTCAATTTCAGATATCGGAACCTGCCCCAGTCCAATGACCGGTCTCTCAGTCAGGACTTCTGCTAAAGGAGCAGGAGTGGGCATTTGCCAAAAGGAACAATAATGTCGTTGGGGTAGCGGAGGGGGTGGCGGCAAAACCGCATCATCAAAGCCGCAAGAGAGTACTATGGTTCTATATTCATATTCAGCCTCTGCCCCAGCCGTTTTTATTTTGGTAGAAATCCAGCCTACGCTCAAGAGTCCCCCTACCACAATACTCAAGGCAGTGAGGAGATACCAACCCTCATTACGACGCAAGACATAGGCGCCATAGGCTTTATTGCGATTAGCAAATACCACTTCCTCTACGCCCCCCTCTTCCCAAAGCTCACGCAAAGGTTGCCAGCCCTGCCGGAGCAACTGAATGATTATCTGCACCATGACTTCGTTTTGTCATAAGATGCTACAGATGGCTAGATTCCATAAAAAAAGCACCGATGCCTAAGCATCAGTGCCTAATTATCTAAATATCAGGACTACAGTTCGAAAACAAAACGGATTTCCACCCAGTATGGGACTGGCTTACCGTTCCGCAAAGCGGGTAAAAAACTAAGTTTTGCAGCTTGTTCGTTTACGGCTTGGGCTAGCTCGGGATAGAGGTGTTGAGGCTGGCGATGCCGAACGTAATCTCCTTTTTCATCTACCAAGACACGCAATTTGACACGGGCGGTAGTGTTTAATCCTCTCAAGGCTGAAGGGATATTGATGCGATGGCGTACCTGATGAAGATTGATCGGTACAGGTTCGACATCTACTATTTTTTGAACAGGGTAGTTGGTCGTTGCTTGGCTATTTAGAAGCGGAACCTGTTTTGATTCCCATACTTCGGGGGACCATTGTATATTGGCAGCGGTGGCTTGCTTTTGATCGAAGTTCGACAAAATTTCAGTCCATTGTGGTAAATGTACCATCACGAAAAAGTTGACTGCCATCATAGCCAATATGGCCCAAAAGTGCCATAGTAATTGAGGAGTAATCTGTTGATTGGAGGATCTTGCAAGATTGATTTGCTGCATTTTCTTGGCAGCTGCTGCAACGCCTCCATTAAATAATTCAAGTACAAGTTTGTAAAAATCCGTTAGCCGCATATCCACTTTCTATTGTTCGGGTATTGAGTCTCTTGATGACTGTGGTTTTTTGCGACAATACGCCATGCAGGGGATATTACGATATTCCGGTTTTTTATCCTTCATTGAAAATGACTCTAATCCAAAAACTTACACCTAGAGGCTGCATGTTAGCATCTATTGACAATCCATATCCTCTTTGCTGTTATATTTGTGCTCGCACTAAAACGATTACGGCCCTTATGTTTCGATTTTTATTCTCATTCTTTGCTTTGAGTCTCGCGTTCACCGCAGGTGCTCAAAGTCTCCCACAACTCCAAAATGCGGTCAATACACTCGATAAGGACCCAGAATTACGTTCTGGCACTTGGAGTATCAGCGTCATTGATATGGCCAGTGGGAAATATCTTTTGTCGCATAATGGAGATAAAAGTTTGGCGACAGCTTCGACTATGAAAGCCGTCACAACCGCAACCGCGATGGCGGTTTTAGGGGCAGATTTTCGTTTTCAGACCCTACTACAGCATGACGGTACAATTGAAAATGGGCGCTTAAAGGGAAATCTTTACATCAAAGGCGAAGGAGATCCGAGTCTGGGAAGCCATCGTTTTGATGCCAAATACCAACTAGCCCAACTCATGATCAATCTAGCGGAGCAAGTCAAAGTTGCCGGTATCACCAGCATCGAAGGCAGTGTGATCGCCGACGCTAGCTTTTTTGGCAGTCAAATGGTGCCCGACAATTGGACCTGGGACGACATCAGTAATTACTATGGTGCAGGGCCAAGCGGCTTAAATATTCATGAAAATTTTTATCGCCTCGATTTCAAGTCTCGGGCGACAGGCTCACGCACTGAAATTTTGCGCACCGAGCCAGCCATGCCCAATATGATTTTTCATAACGAAGTGATCGCGCGCGGCTCTGGCGATAATGCTTATATCTACGGCGCACCTTATACCTACGAGACTTATTTGCGGGGCAGCATCCCTCCCAATCGCTCTGTATTCTCGATCAAGGGGGCGATCCCTGATCCGGCTTGGTATTGTGCCTATCACCTCTCCGAGGAACTCAAAAAATGCGGCGTAAAAGTTACGCAGGCTCCCATCAGTATGCGCCAACTCCAAAATCTAGGACTCTACAAAAAGACTGCTCGCAAATTGATCTATACCCACGAGTCGCCACCACTGCGGGATATCGTCAAGCAAACCAATATGGAGAGTATCAATCTCTATGCGGAAGCTTTGCTACTCAGAGCCGCCGTAGAACGCCAAAAAGGCGCTAGCACGGCTCAAGCGGCTTCTTGGATGGAAGCATACTGGCGGGAGCAAGGCGTCAACACCAAGGGTATGAATATCATGGATGGTAGTGGTCTCTCTCCGAGCAACGGTATGTCAACGCGCCAAATGGCCAAAATCCTTTATCTCGCCGCTCGCAAGCCTTATGGGATCGCCTTAGAATCCTCCTTACCCCTAGCGGGTCGCAGTGGTTCGCTTAAATCTATGCTTCGAGGTACCGCTGCTGAAGGTAAACTTCGCGCCAAGAGTGGCTATATTTCAGGGGCTCGCGGCTACACTGGCTATGTTACCACTAGCAATGGCAAACAGCTCGCTTTCTCTATGCTTGCCAATCGCTATAGTTGTAGTGCAGGAGCAATGAGACGTAAGTTTGAAACGCTTATGGCGAAGCTTGCGGAAGGACGCTAAGGTTGCCAAATAAATAGGGCATATCGCATATTTAATGCTTTGGTGCTATTTTGTAAGTGGAAAAGGCTTGTATATGCTTCGTAACTACATCTTGATTGCTTGGAGAAACCTTCTCCGCAATCGACGGTATTCTCTGCTCAACTTGCTGGGCTTGTCCACCGGACTGGCTTGTTTTATGTTGATCAGCTTGTACCTGATCGACGAGATGAGTTATGATCGCTTTCATAGCAAATCAGACCGCATCTATCGCCTAATAGAAAAAATCGATCTTGACGGTCAAGGCGAAATATCTTCTAGCAATCCCTTCCCCGTTGGACCAACCATCGTCAATGAACACCCTCAGTATGTAGAACAGGTAGTTCGCTTTTTTGACATGCAGCTCGAAAAGCATACGCTTGCTACAGAGCACAAAAAGAAGCTAGTCGAGGAGGTGTTTTTCGTTGACTCCAACGTATTTGAGGTCTTTGACTTTGAACTGGTAAACGGCCACAAGGCCGAGGTGCTCAAAGACACCGGCACCATCGTTCTGACAGAAAAACTCGCCGCAGAACTGTTTGGAGATGCCCAGCAGGCCATCGGCAAGACTGTCCGCTTTGAGGACAAGACTGATCTCATGGTAACCGGGCTCATGAAGGAAGTGCGAGAGCAAAGCCATATGCATCCTCGGGCTTTGATCTCCATGCTTACCTTGGAGAGAATCTATTATGTGCCACGAAAAAACCTATGGAACAATTGGCAGTGGAATCCGGCATGGACCTATCTCCTCATGCGAGAGGGAGTAGAACCAGAAAGCCTAGAGGCTGCCTTTCCCGATTTTGTGCAGGCGCACTATCCGACATGGCTCAAAAATCAGGTTACTCATACGATTCAGTCTATTGCCAGCATTCACCTCGACTCTCATCTCGATTACGAGATTGAACCCAATAGCAATCGCTCCAATCTCTATCTCTTTAGTTTGATCGGAGTGCTGATCTTATTGATTGCTTGTATCAACTTTATGAATCTGGCGACCGCTCGCTCTACCCATCGGGCTAGAGAAGTTGGCTTACGTAAGGTGATCGGTGCCTTTCAGGGGCAGTTGATCAGACAATTTTTAGGAGAGTCCATTCTTGTAAGTTTGGTAGGCGCTTTTTTCTCACTCTTGATGGCGAGTTTGTTGTTACCATTCTTTGATTCGGTAGCGGGTAAAGACTTTACGCAAGCGGATTTGCTCAAGCCGGGCTTTTTGTCTGGGCTTTTGGGCGTTTCTCTACTAGTCGGATTGGTTTCAGGATTATATCCAGCCTTTTATTTGTCTTCTTTCCAGCCTGTAAGTGTGATCAAAGGCAGAATGCGCTTACGCTTGGGAGATCGACTTTTTCGCAAAGGCTTGGTGCTGACGCAGTTTATCATCTCCTTGATCCTCGTGATCTCGACCTTGACTATCTGGCAGCAGTACAAATACATGCGAGACGCGGATTTGGGCTTCCAAAAGGACCAAATCGTGGTGATCCCCACCAAATTGTTTATGGGTTATGATAAACTGGAAGAATATCGTCGCAAGATGTGTTCTCGCCCAGGCATCGAAAGCACCACCATGATGAACGAAGTACTGGGAGTGCACCACAACATCCATGAATACTTCTACCGCCAAGGCAGGGATACCGTCATGGTCTTCTATCCTTCTCTGCTGGTGGATCGCGATTTTGTCGAGACCTTTGATCTGCGATTGATCGCCGGAAGGGATTTTTCGTATGCCGATAGCGATGATCCTACTCGTTCGGTCTTG
The DNA here is from genome assembly GCA_039024315.1 of Bacteroidota bacterium. Lineage (GTDB taxonomy): Bacteria > Bacteroidota > Bacteroidia > J057 > J057 > JBCAWW01. The sequence continues at coordinate 5,884 of JBCCQN010000134.1, read as the reverse complement.
GTTAATCGTGAGTTTATTGATCAAATGGGCTGGTGCCCCAATGAGGCCATTGGCAAATCATTTTCTACTTATCGCGGTGAAGAACGCATCAAGGGCGTGCTGGAAAACTTCCACTTCGTATCGGTGAGAGATTCGATTCAGCCCTTTGTGCTGGACATTGCCAACACCCAGCGTGCTCAATACTTCTACGGACGCTATATCGCCGTCAGGATTTCGGGTAGGGACGAGAGGACGGTGCGTAAGTCTATTGCTTATCTACGTTCCCATTGGGAACAAATCGTGCCTAACCATCCCTTTGACTATTTCTTTCTCGACAGCAAAATCGACAAACTCTACGAACGCGAAGATCAGTTGACCTCGCTGGTAGCCTACTTTTCTTGCCTAGCCTTAATCATCGCTTGCTTAGGACTTTTTGCTCTTTCAGCCTATACGGCCGAACAACGCACCAAAGAAATCGGTATCCGCAAAGTGCTGGGAGCTACAGATGTCCTCATTGCCCGTACCATGGCTAGGGAGTTTGTACAATTGATACTATTAGCCCTGCCCTTGGGCTGGTTGGTTTCAGGCCTCTTCATGATGGACTGGCTACAAAGCTTTGCCGAACCCGTAACCCTTAGCCCATTGATATTTTTATTAGCTTCAGGGGTAGTGATGGGCATTGCATTGACCACGGTAATGTTGCATGCCTTCCGCGCCGCGAATGCTAATCCAGTGATGGCATTACGGGATGAATAAAGGATGGGATTAGCCTAGCACTTCTGCCGAATTTATTAGCCTAAATCATATCAAATCACATGAAGAACACTACACTCCACATTTTGATGGGCCTATTAGTTATTGGCCTTATCGCTTGCAAACCCGCCCAGCCCACTGAAACCACCGCATCAGCTCCTGCTGAAGAGATAATAATTCCCAATAGCTATCTCTCCATCTTCGAAATTCCTGCGAGTGATATTTCTCGAGCTATAGACTTTTATCAAGCGGTTCTCGATCTCAAGATCGAATTTTATGATCTCGGCGAAATGAAAATGGGGGTTTTACCCTACGAAAATCAAGCCGTTACCGCTACCATCGTCCAAGGCGAAGGCTATCAACCCTCTACTGAGGGGATCACGGTTTATCTCAATGCGGGCGACGATCTTCAACCCATACTCGATCGCGTTGCCCAAAATGGAGGAGAAGTCCTACTCGAAAAACCGCTCATGCCGACGGCAATGGATTTTTTGCGCTCTTCCTTGATTCTGAAGGCAATCGGATGGGCTTGAATTCTGCTAATTAGGCATGTCTGTTTTTTATTTACCGCTGCGCGGAACGATTGTCCCTAGAGATAAGCGTTCTGCGCAGCAGTAACTCACAACCCAATCTCCACACAATTTTTCAGCCCCACTAACAGTACTTATACTATGAAAGCCCTCATTCCCATTGGCCTAATCTTAGCCCTCATCTGTTTTAGCGGACTGTCTTATTTCCCTTCTGCTTCTAATGCTACCCAATCGGACCTACCTGCTATGTCTCTGGAAGAAGCCGGTTTTAATCAGGATTCCATCAATCGCTTGCTCAAAGACCTACGCAATGCCAAGCGTAAGGACTTCAGAGGTCTCGTCGTGCTCAAGGATAATCAAATCGTTTTGGAGGAGTATTACCATACATATTGGCGCCAAACCATCCACGACATTCGTTCCGCAGGTAAAAGTATCACCGCCCTGCTTTTGGGCGTTGCCATTAAGGAAGGGCTGATCAAGGATTTAGATCAGAATGTTTATGATCTTTTCGCTTCGGAGAACGCTCAAATCGACGAAAACTACCGAAATATCACCCTCCGACATTTGCTTGATATGGCTTCTGGGCTGGACGCAGACTCAGACAACAATCGTACCCTCGGCCACGCTGGAAAGTGGATGGGAATGAATGATTGGAAGGAATATTTGCTCAATGTACCTCGAAAAAGAGCGCCGGGGAAAAAGTTTGTTTATGCTGATATACACGCCGTGCTGATCGGATTGGCAATTGAAGAGGCTTCAGGTATGAGTCTGAGAGATTATGCACAGAAGAAGTTATTTGATCCCTTAGACATCAAGCAAGTTTACTGGTACACCAACGAAGCCAATCAAACAGGCGGGGCCGGTAACTTATATCTCGGCGCGCTCGATTTTGCCAAACTAGGGCTACTCATCACCAATCAAGGGAAGTGGCAAGGTCAACAACTCATCGAAGCCAGCTATATCAATCGCTTGATCAATCATAAAGCATTTGAAATATCAAACTACTTCAATATTGCCGATTCCTACGGTATGCTCTGGTATAAGTCCACACGCCGCTTCGGTCAGCGCGAGTTTGACTATCTCTTTGCCTCCGGTAATGGCGGTAATCATCTAATCATAATCCCTAGCGAAAATATGGTGATCGCCCTGACCTCTAGTGCTTACGGACCCGGCTATGGGCAGGGACGGACTTACTATATCATGAGTCGTTTGCTGGCAGCTTTGGAGAAATAGTAGCTACTGCAGCTTCTTATTTTCCTTATGTCGAGTAGCATCTCGCTTGGTTTTCTTGGCAAGATTCTTCTCTAGGGCGTCTTGTAGGTCGATACCGGTTTGGTTAGCCAAGCAGATCAGCACAAATAATACGTCTGCCATCTCGTCGGCGAGGTCAACTTTTTCGTCAGACTTTTTGAAGGATTGATCGCCATAAGTACGAGACATGATACGGCTGACTTCGCCCACCTCTTCCATCAAGATGGCGAGATTGGTCAACTCGGAAAAGTAGCGCACTCCAAAATCTTTGATCCACTGATCAACGGTCTCTTGTGCTTGCGTGATAGTCATAGTATTAAGTACTGAGTAGAAAGTATTTAGTATAGAGAAAAAGGGCCTCACTGAGCCAGATATATCTATTTCCCTCGGTCTAAATACTCCCGAAAGCTTTCGGGATGCTTTTGTCTAAGTACTTAAGACAGGAGGGACCAAGCCCATTCGATTTGTATGTAACACCAAAATAAGAGGCAAAGCCCCCAAATAGTTTGCCGCCAAGTGATTTTTTTAGGCAAAAGTCGCAGACTCTCTCGTCCCGCGAAGCGTGGCAACATCAACACCATCAAGGGCAACAAAGGCAAATGATATGTAGGGTGCGAAAAGGCTAGCAAATAGGGAAGCATATAGCAAATCGGCCATAGTAGCGGCGCAAAATTTTGCGCCGATTGATTCCACCAACCCAAAAACAACCAGCCCCAAATCAGGCCATAACAAATCATCTCCCAGAGTTGAATCCCCCAAGCCAAGGCAGGAGATCTCTCTTGGACCGTAGCGGCCGTAAAAGTATCAAAGGCCCAAAAGAGTTTAAAGCGTTGCCAGAGGCGGTAGACAAAGCGTGTCGGTTCGCTTTTGATGTATTTTACCGCTAAGTCGCGGAACGCTTGTCCCTCTGCGCTAGGCGCTAAGGCGAAGATCGAATCTCGCTCCGCATAAAAGCCCGCAAAGGCTGGATTTTGGCTTTCGTCATGTGAACCCAGCCAATAGGATTTATAATCAGGCGTCCAGGGATTATTGCCGAGGTAGAAGTTATAGGCATTCGCTGTATTGACCGGCACGAACTTATCGTTCTGCGCAGCAGCGATCCCTAACCAAGCTCCCACGACTAAGATCAGTCCTAAACCAATGCTTAGCATTTGAGATGGCGTTCTGCGCAGCAAGACAGCTGGCAACACACTGGCCGTACCGGCTCGCAGCAACACACCTAAACCCAAGAGCAAGCCCGAAAGCCAGCCACTCGCCTTGCGTCGACCAAGTAGATAAACAGCCATCAAACAAACCGCCACCGGCAATTGCGTCAAGGGCGATACCGAATGATGAATAAAGACCGGATATAAAGCAAACAAATAGCTTGGCCATAGGCCATGATCAGCCTTCCGCAAAAGCACATCAAAAGCTATATACCAAAGCAGCATGAAAACCATACAGCTCCCCCAGCTCAAGCCCCAAAACCAGCCCCAGCCTGCCAATAAATAAATCAAGGCCGGCGGCCAATAGAGACTCGTTTGCCCACTTTCTAGCAGCAATTGGGCTTCTTCCACATAATAGATGGCATCGTTGGCAAATAGATCCGGTCCCAGCCACAGGCCATAGAGCAGGCGTAATACTAGCCCAATGCTTAGGGGAAAATATGGCTTGAGGCTAGCCAATTTCCTTGCTATCGAGGATAATGGTCACGGGGCCGTCATTGAGCAGGCTGACCTCCATCATCGCGCCAAATTCGCCGGTTTCGACCTGACCGCTAAACTGAGATCTGAGTGTCTTAACAAATTGCTCATATAGCGGAATCGAGACATCGGGTGGCGCAGAACGAATGTAGGATGGACGATTACCTTTGCGAGCATTGGCATAAAGGGTAAACTGGGAAATCACCAAAATATCACCGCCTACGTCTTCGACCGAAAGATTCATTTTGCCTGCATCATCATTGAAAATGCGCATCTTGGTGATCTTCTTGACCAGCCAATTGATATCTGCTTCGGTATCATCATGGGTTACCCCCAACAAGACCATCAGTCCCGCTCCGATTTGCCCTACGGTTTCCCCTTCGACCACGACCTTACTGTGCTGAACTCTTTGGATGACGACGCGCATAGCTTAGTGATTTTGATGTTGGCTGAGTAATTGGCGATAGCTACGCTTTTGGCCTTCCGTCATGAAAGAGCTCTCCAAAGCATTGCGGTTGAGTTGCTGCAATTCTACCCAACTAAAGCCTTGCTCTGCTAAAAGGAGATATTCACCCGTCAAACTAGTCGAAAACATAGCCGGATCATCTGAATTGATATTACAATTGAGGCCGGCATCAACCATTTTTCGGATCGGATGATGTTCCTCAGGCTTGACGATGCCGAGGCAATAATTACTGGTAGGAGAGACTTCAATTGGGATTTGTTTTTCGGCGAGATGAGCGAGGAGTTTATCATCTTCGATAGAGCGCACACCATGACCGATGCGTTCTGCTTGCAGGCTATTCAAGGCTCCCCAAATACTCTCCGGACCAACGCCTTCTCCGGCATGCGCCACCACTTTCATCCCATGCTCTCGGGCCTCACAATAAACTTCATCAAACATCTCCGGCGGGAAGCCTATTTCTAATCCTCCTAATCCTAAACCCAGAAAAAGTCCCTGATCGTAGCCTTTTTTGACCAGCTCCAGGACATCTCTTTGTGATTCGGGCTCTTGGCGTGCAATGTCCGGAATGAATCGAATTTCACCGCCATATTTGCGCTTGCCAGCTTCCATGCCGCGAGCGATCGCTTCTAAAATCTCCTCTTGATCAAATTTATCTACTAAGTAGGTCGCACTGAGGAAAGCCTCGGTATACACGATGTTTTGGGCCGCTTGATGACGATAAAACTCCTCGATTAGAAAGGCATAATCTTCTGCCGAACGCAGCAGAGAAACCGCGCTCACATAAACCTCAATAAAGTGGGGGAAGTTTTGAAACTCAAAATACTTCTGCCAACTCGCCAAATCTTGCTCAGGAATAGGCAAAGGCATATTGTTGCGCTGGGCGAGACGGAAAAAGGTTTCTGCCTCCGTCGCACCTTCCATGTGGACGTGCAACTCAAATTTAGGCATGGCGAGGATTTGGGCGGCTAATTCCTTCATGCTGTAAATTTAGGTTTTTATCCCTTCAGGGAACGCTCCCCTAGCATTTTTTCTGGAACTAGGCCATTATCGCAATTCTCGAATTGGGATTTGTAGCCAGAAGTCGATAAAATAGGGAAAACAAAGCCTATCCCCATGTCAAATCAGTATAAACGCCGCCAATTTCTCAAGACCTCTACCGCTGCTCTCAGTTTAGCCCCTTTGGGTTTTCCAGCCTTGCTGAACGCTCGTCCCAAAGCCAAGCT
>JBCCQN010000133.1:0-22706 GCA_039024315.1 Bacteroidota bacterium | reverse complement strand
GTCAAAGAAGCGTAAAGCTCATTTTCATTTTTGACCACTATGTCATTGAGGAAAGGCGTTTCATAATCCTTGCTGATATCTAGCGTACCCACTCTTTTGCGGGTGTCGAGGCTATAGGCTTTGACCTTGTCGATATCGGTAACATATAGCGTTCTCCCGACGACAACCATGCCTTTAGGGGCATCTAAACCACTGGCAAAGCGCTTTCTCACCACCTTACCGGCAGAGTCAAGTTGCATGATAAACCCATTTTGGTCCTTGCGGAAAGGTTTAAGTTCTGGGCCCAGATTGGAGACATAGTAAAACTCTCCGTCACTGGCGACAGATTCGGGATTTTGGAGGCCGATTTTTTCGAGTTTTAGACTGCGTTTAGGGAGATCGGGTACTGCCGGCTCTTGGGGTTTGGCCGCGGCAGCCGCATCAGCAGCAGCTTGTTTATCAGCCTCTCCACCACAGCTCCATAAGAAGACGCTTAGCAGTAGTAGTGCGATTGTAGTGTATTGCTTCATCTTTTTGGTAATTTCTAGGATTGGTAATTTAGGATATGTTTGATAGGGAAGCAAAGCTACATAAAAATAGCAGTTACGGCCTAACCTAGCTTATAAAGCAAGCCAAAATAGATCAAGCCTTCTCTGATTAATTGACCTCGACAAGGTGTGATGGCAAGTCCATTCGGGTTTTCCCACCACAAACAATCCCCAAGCGTACGAGTCAGGCTTGCCGCAGTCATTAGACCTACATTAAACGAGGCATTGCCTCCTAACTTCAAACGCTTTTCTACTAGTAGCGGGATAGAAAGATCATAAGCACTGCGAGAGTATACAAAAATAGAGGTCTCTCCAGCTATACTGAGCAATAAGGCAGCGCGTAAGCCGGTTCCAAATACCAAGCCATCCTCTTTGGGTTGCCAAAACAACTGAGGACTAAAAGAGGCTTCCAAATCCAACATGTAGTCATAGGGCCCCGGTGGTTTTGCTAAGCCTAATTCATAGCGCATAAAAAACTTTGAATCAGCGATCCGGCTATCCACGAAATAATTATTGAGCCCTACTAGCTCCAATCGCTGATACTGAGCACTGGATACAGGCGTAATAGGCTGAAATTTGCCTAACCCAAAGCCTATTTTAACCCCAAGGGTCAAATGGTCGATTTTTAGTTGTGCCTGCACTTTACTTCCAATAGCAAGCAAGCCTAGGCAAAAGATGATTTTGATAAATTTCATTGAATATCAATTGCAAAATAAAAATTCCGCTCAACTCACAATAATGAATATTCGGCAGAAATTTCCTGATCATTTTATTTTTGTTGAAGGGCTACATCCTTGTCAAGCCCCTAAGATCACATTACCAAAAATCTTTTTCGTTAATTAGGCCGCGAAATGGTCTCTACAAAAAAGCGAAAATCTTATTACCATTGGGGAGTGATACTCATCACAGCCCTAATGGCTTTTGCCTGGCTTGGCAACAAAGGAGTTTTTGCTTGGGACGAAGCACGTTATGGCGAAAATGCCTATTGGATGAATGCCAAAGGCGATTATGTCAACTTTTACTTTGCCAATCAGCCTGACAAATGGAACGCAAAACCTCCTTTAGCCAATTGGTTGATTGCGCTCAATTATCAGTGGATAGGCCACAATCCTTGGGCGTTGCGTTTGCATTCGGCGATCTCGATTGTGCTTTTTTTTGCCATCTTTTTTGCTTGGGTACGCAGATATCGAGGCAGCACTTTTGCCTCAATCACTTGTGCTGTTTTGCTTACCGTCAAAGGCATTATCGGTCATCACGTAGGCAGGACCGGAGATACAGATGCTTTGCTCTTGCTATGGTTGATGGGTTTTTTATATGCGTTTTCGGCTTGGGTCGACTTCGGCGAACGCAAAATGCTATTATGGGGAGCGATCTGTTTGGGACTAGCCTTTTATAGCAAGGGCCCTACCTTCATTTTTTACTTGCCAGGTGCAGCGATTTATCTTCTCCTTCGCCGGAGGCTGGCCGCCCTCCTAAGCGAAAGTTATTTTTGGGTCGGTATCGGCAGCTTATTGGCAATTATCGCTTCATGGATCATCTTAGTTGAGGCTAACAGTCCAGACGATGGCAATAATAGCTGGCAGACGCTATTATTTTATGATACGATTGCCCGCTTTACGGAGACAGGAGTTGAGGGGGCGGCCACTTCGTGGAACGCTGGATTTGTTTTTGAGGCGCTTGACATCAAGTTCAATCTCTGGAATTATCTAATGTATGCTAGTTTGATTTTGTTTAGCGTTCGGCGAAGCCGTGAGCACAAACTAGATCGCCTCTTGTGGCAAAAGGATGAATATCGAATCTTCCTACTATCGCTCTCTATCGCCATATCGCTATCAGTGGTGCTGACTATTTCTCAAAGCAAACTGGTCTGGTATATCACACCGATATTACCCTTTGCGGCCTTAGCAGTAAGCAGTCTTATAATATTTAGCGTCGAGCATTCCAAACATTGGCTGTGGCTATGGGCTGGCTTGTTTTTATTTACCGGTGGGCGTCAATTACTGGATCTTTATCGAGTCCCCGAGAGCAATTCGCAGTTTGTATATGAACGGGAAGAGTTGCTGGCTGGGGCCGAACGTATATATCTTTATCGAGCAGGTGATCAAGAGATGCAGCTTTATGCAGATTGGTATGCCACTGAAGTCTGGTCACTTGAAGAACTGAGAGATTGGGAAGGTGATGGGATTTTGTTGGGAAGCGTTCGCGCAGCGGAACGAGAAAGTCTAATGCAAAAAATCAGCTTTACCTCTGAGTGCAAAGCTGATTTTTGTATCCTAATTGGTAGTCGTCCTACAACAACTTCCGAATAATATCATCGGCACTAATTCCTTCGGCTTCTGCCGTAAAGCTAGGCACAATACGATGGCGTAGCACAGGGATAGCGACCTCATTGATCTCTTCGATATCGGGACTATACTTGCCTTTAAGCAAGGCTTTGGCCTTAGCAGCGAGGATCAAATATTGCGAAGCGCGGGGACCTGCCCCCCAGCTGATCAGCTCTTTGATCTCTTCGGTAGCATGCGGGGTGTTGATACGCGTACGATTGACCAGTTGGACGGCATACTCGATAACATTGTCGGGCACCGGTACCTTACGGACCAACTCTTGAAAATAGATGATATCCTCTTCGGTAAGGATAGTATTTAACTCTACTTGCTTATTGGAAGTAGTGGCTTTGACGATCTCCACTTCCTCAGCCATACTAGGATAATCCACTTTGATGTTGAACATAAAGCGGTCTAGCTGAGCTTCGGGAAGTGGATAGGTACCTTCTTGCTCGATAGGGTTTTGGGTTGCCAAAACGAAAAATGGAGGACTAAGGTGATGCACTTCTCCCGCGATGGTAACGCGCTTTTCCTGCATGGCCTCGAGCAGAGCAGCCTGCGTTTTGGGAGGAGTACGGTTGATTTCATCCGCCAAAAGCATGTTGGCAAAGATGGGTCCCTTGATAAATTTGAAAAACTTTTTGCCGGTCTCTTCATCTACTTCCAATACCTCGGTGCCTACGATATCACTGGGCATGAGGTCGGGCGTGAACTGGATACGGCTAAATTCGAGATGCAAGACCTCGGCGATGGTACTGATCAAAAGGGTTTTGGCGAGCCCTGGTACCCCTACCAAAAGGGTATGGCCTTTACAAAAAAGCGCGATCAGGAGGTTGTCTACGACTTCCTCCTGACCGATAATTACTTTCGAAATTTCTTTTTTGAGTTCTTTGTATTTACTGGCCAGCGCGTCGGCGGCCTCTACTTCAGTCTTGTATTTCTGCATTATTGGACCCAGGTTTTAAGGGCATTATAGCACTCGGTAGGTTTGATATCAATATAGATATTTTTCTTAGCGGATTCTAGCCACTTTTCAAAGTCTTCATACTGCTTATTGCGTAGGGCCGAGTCCCTGATTTTTTGATAGTCGTCCTTTAGATTTGGCTTGTGGGGCGGAATCTTATTTTTAAGATAAAGAATATGAAAAGCGCGAGAGTTGTCGCCCATAGTCAGTTCCATAGGTTCAGAAATCTCACCGGCTTCCATTTCATCTACTTTGAAAAACATATCCGCATCCAACATATCCATCGAGATGCGCAACTCTTGCGTCTGTGGGTTGGTGATACACCCCCCGCAGTGCTTGGTCTGACGATCAGAAGAAAAGCGGATAGCAGCCTGCTCAAAAGAGAGAGAATCAGTTTCTATCAAGGTAACGATCTTACGCAGCGAGTCGATAGCAATAGAATCCCCATTTGAACTGGGACGCAAACGCTTCAAAATGTGGCTTGCGCGTAGGATTTGCCCACGACGTTCGTGCAATAGGACTACATGATAACCAAATTCTGTGCGGAAAGGCTGCGAAATTTCCCCTACTCGCATCGAATAGACCACCTCTTCAAACTCTGGCACCATCAAACCGCGACTAAATTCACCTAGGTAGCCTCGGCTGCGGCTAGCCCCTGGCTCATCAGAGTGTTTAGCGGCCAGTTCGTTGAAGTCTGTCCCATTGATAGCTTGCTCTCGATAGGAGGTCAGATCGGCAATCGCTTTGTCGATACTTTCCTGTGAAGGTGGCGGGATCACTACGATGTGGTTGACTTCGACCTCGGCAGGCAGTAGGCCTACACTATCAATATCGAGGGATTCATAAAAGGCTTTTACTTCGCTCGGAGTAATCTCCGCTTCTTGTAGCAGCGTATTACGTTGACGATTGATAAGCACCTCATTCCGAATTTCTTCAAAGATATCTTCTCTAAACTCAGCCACGGACTTACCATAGATGCGCTCAAATTCTCGCACATTACCATCCATCTGGGCGAGGATATATTCGACCCTGCGGTCGATCTCAGCCGTAACTTCCGCTTCGGAGACTTCAATACTATCTTGCTGCGCCTTGTTGAGTAGGAGTTTGTTGACCACTAGGTTTTCCATGACCTGACAACGCAAGGTGCCATCATCTTTCTGCCCATTGAGCATCATGTAGTTGTACTGGTTCTCAACATCAGATTGGAGAATGACCTCTTCACCGATGATGGCCACGATTCTATCGAGGGTCTGAGCGCCGGCAAAATTTGCCAGCAGGCAAAAGAGAAAAAGAAATGTTAATTTTTTCATAATGAAGGTCTTGAAAGCATAGAATTGGTGCAAAACCGGCCCTAAAAGGCTTCAAAGGTCATTGTTATGGCTTGCTTTTTCCCTTAAGTGGAGATTGTCTCAAAAAAGGTTGCATCAAGACTATTGGTCATATCGCTTGATCTTATTTGCGGACCTAGCTTGTTGTACGAGCGCAGCCTCCTCACGGTCGAGTAGATTGTTTTTTTTCTGATTGTAGAGGATATTTCGGATCATCGGAGCGCAAATTCTTAGGGGCAAACGATCACCGGGCTTGATGGTATTTAACAAACGAAAGTAATTGTAATAAGTATCCTCCCCGATTTTAAGCGAGTAAGGATATACCGTAGAGCTGTAAGATCGTTTGATATTGCCATAATAATAACCTTCTCCCACTCTATTTAGTTCATTTTCGGTTACGTATGAACTATCAAGACGATATTCAACGGCATTTTGTCGAACCCATTCTCTCAACTCATTGAGTTTTTCTTCATCATTTCGGCGCATTAGCGGTACCACTTGCTGGTTGGAATACTCTTTTGTACGCACAAAAAAGAATTGGAAATACTCGGTATTGCTGATAAATTTTTCCGGATTATCAACGTAAAAGTTTTGGATTTCTGCTTCGCTGATTCGGAGTGCAGCAGCGTTTTGTTCGGTTATGTATTGGGAGTAAGCATGCCTGATTAAGTCCCGCTCGTATTCTTTTACTTGCGCAGCAATTTTTTCATTGAGGCCTTCGATGCGAGCTTTTGCATGTTCGGATACTGCTTGCCCTCTTACCCACTCATCGATAAAACGATTGGCAAACAGAAGGCTGTCTTTTTCGGTGCTTGTTTCAGGCACAAATTGGTCGATCTCAGCCCGAGATAGATTGTGCTGTCGATATCTTACGATGATATCAGACTTTGAATTATTTCCATCACCGGCGCAGCCGACAAAAAGTAGGCCCACTGCACAATAAATAATCTGCCTTATAAGGCGAGACTTATTTAAAAAGGTTTGTAAAGACATCTTCCTTAATTTCAACTGGATATTTATTAGCCAGTTCAGCTAACCACTCTTTTTCGAGATAGTCTTGATAGCGAGTGATGGCTTCAGATTTGACCTTGTCAAACGCTTGAATTCCGGCAGCTCGCTTTGCTTCTACCTCGAGAATGCGGTAGGTTTCACCATCGCGGTAGATAGCGGTTCGGTCTCCTTCGGCTAGGCTAAACCAAGCTTCTTGCGAGCCATCTTCTCCTTTTTCAAAGGTCTGTCTGATAATACGAAGTTGCAAAGCAGAACCTTCACGCATTGCAGAATCGATTTTGATATCATCCCAACCAGCGGCTAACCACTCTTCCACTTGCTTGAGGACTGTCTCTTCCGTAGCAATGTACTCTTTGACTTCAATGATATCATCCTTATAGAAGGAATCTTGATGAGATTCGTAATAATTTTTGAGTCCAATGGTGTCTTCTACGGCTCTTTTCCAAACTTTGCGCTCCATCAGAGTAAAGAGCAAGATGCCATCCCGATATTCCTGTAGCAGGTAGCGGAAATCTGGATTTTTTAGCGGTAGTTGCGATTCTTCGTAGGCGAGGAGTTCTTGTTCAGAGAAGGTATTAAGTATGTCATCAGCGGCCTGAGCGGCTTGTAGTTTAGGGCGACGAGCACGGGTTTCTTTGTAGAAATCAATGAAGTCTTGTATGCTACGACTTTGCGTTCCACCGAAGGTGAGCAAAGGCAAATCATAGACAGCCTGCTGGGCAGTATCCGCTTGCCACAAACCTCTAGGGAAGGTTTCATTGAGCTGGGCCTTGAAGGTTTCAAAGTTAGCAGTATTGACGTTGAAGTTGCTTTCCTTCTTAATGCGTTCAATGAGGGCAGTACGACTCACTTGAGCTCGGCTATCACGCTGAATCTTTTGCTTAAGCCCAACTTTAGCATCTTCAAATGCAGGACGGGTCTCGACCTCGGTCACTTTGAGGATATGCCAGCCAAAGCGAGTTTGGAAGGGCTCAGAATATTCCCCTTCGCCCATTTTGTTTTTCAAATCCTCCATAACAGGTAGCAAACGTCCAGAACCAAGATCGCCCCCATTATTAGCAGAATTAGGGTCGTCAGAATATTGCTGCGCTAGCGTGGCAAACTCCTCTCCGTTTTTAAGTTTTTGATGGATCTCGTTGATAATTTCGACGGCTTGGTCTTCGGTTTTTGCCGAATAGCGGTCCCCTACCCTCACGATGATGTGAGCGACGGTCTTGGTACCATCCTTACTGATTTTGTCATTGACTTTGAGGATGTGGTAACCAAAGCGAGTCCTAAGCGGCTCTGATACTTCTCCTACCGGCGTATTAAAGGCAGCGTTCTCGAAGGGATATACCATATCAAAGGCCGTAAAATAGCCTAGCGCTCCACTATTTTGTTTAGCAGAAGGATCTTGCGAATACATCGCAGCCATATCTGCGAAGTCCTTGCCGTGATTCATGATGGAGTCACGGAGGCCCAGTACTTTGGTATAAGCAGCTAAGGTATCTTCTGGACTGGCATCTTCCGCTGCCATGATCAAAATATGGCTAGCATTGACGAGGAAACCGGAGCGATCATAAGCCTCTTTTACAAGTTGGTCTTCAACCTCTTTGGCGGATAAATATGGTTGTACAAGCTGTTTGCGATAGCTTTCGAATTCTTGCTTGAAAGAGGGAGTAGTATCTAGACCCATGGCTTCCGCTTCAAAGACTTTACGCTTGAAGTTGATGTATAGATCTAGGTATTCGCGGTAATCCTCAGCAGACTGAGCTGCCGCGGTCTCTTTACCGCCATTATTTTTTGCGTAAACACGCTCAAATTCAGCCTTAGTTACATTTCCTTGTGCAAAGCTCAACAGAGCGGGACTATTGTCAGCCGGAATAGTCGTAGTCGTAGTGGTGGTAGTTGTGGTAGTTTTTGTGCTTTTGCAGGCTCCTGCACTAAGTATAAGTGCTAGCCCCCACAAGACAGGACGGATATTTTTGAACATATAGTACCAAACTTATTAAAAAACAGAGGGGCAAATTTAGCAAACAACCTTCAATAAAGAAATGAATAACAAAGAGATAGACAGGAAATCCTGTCTAGTTAAGACCGAAAAACCGGCAAGGCCCTTTTCAAATATTTTCCTATCTTGAAATGTTAATAGCCCCTGAAACGAAAATATGAAAGGCAAGCCGGTAATTTTCCTCGCCTTTGCCAATGACCAGGACGCCCATCTGGATTTACTTAATGAAGAAGCCCGCGATATTTACAAAGCCTTAGAAAAGAGGCATGACGCTGGCTATTTGGAAATCTATCGGGATCAAAGTGTCGGCATTGACGATATTTTTCACAACTTTAACCGTTTCCGAGATAGAGTTCACATCTTTCATTATGGTGGACATGCAAACGGCACTCAGCTTCGACTAGAAGATCAAGCTGCCAATGCGACAGGTCTCGCTCAACTTTTGGGCAGTCAATCTCAGTTACAGTTGGTGGTCCTTAATGGTTGCTCAACCCGCAAGCAGGTGGCTTTGTTGCTCAAGGCGGGGGTCAAAGCCGTAATTGCGACTTCTGTGCCCGTACAGGATACGATGGCCAAGGATTTTGCGGTACAGCTTTATCAGGCTTTAAATTCGGGGGCAAATATTCAGGAATCCTTTAATCAAGCGAAAGCCCATCTAGAGACCAAATACGGCGACAATAAGGGTATTGCAATTTTTCGCAGTCTCATTTTTGAGGAAGAAAGCGATCCCGATGCAGCCATGCCTTGGGGTTTGTATGTGGATGAAAAAGATGAAGCGACTCAGGTCCTCAATTGGAAACTCCCCGATCATAAAAAAGTCTCTCTTCCGGCTAGCTTTGGAGCGTCCATCGGCCAAAGCTACAAAGTCAATCAATACATCGTCGGAGTGCTCGAAGCTATGGCTCAGTACAATAAAAAGCTTTATGGTGAGATGGAGGATGAATTTGGCGATCCACGCGACCCACGCGAGTATCCAGAGGTAATCATCAAAAACTTTCCTTGGCCGATTGGGTCCCAGTTGCGGATTTTGGTCGCTAATGCCGACATGATGAATAAGCCTAGACTGCCGAGACTAAAGCAGTTGGTTTATACTTATGTTATTACCAGTCAATTTATCTGCTATATCCTCTTAGCACAGCTTTGGGATGCTAAAGTAGCAGGCAAACTGCATCTAGACGAGGAGTTTAAGCAGGCCTTTTCCCTATTGCCTGAGACCTCTAATGCTTTTGACTTCGTCAAACTCATCAACAAAGTTCGAAAACTGTTGCAAGCGGCCAAACTACCGCCTTTTATCGAGGAGTTTTCAGTATTATTTGATAGCCTAGAGCAGCAAGACGATACTTATGAGGCTTATGAGTTTTTGGAAAGTGTTCGCAATCGGATCAATCATGAAGAGATCGCTAGCGAAGAGATGGAGCAGCTCTGTAATGAAACGGAGTTTTGTTTGACCGCCTTCCTGAAAGGAGTATCCTTCATGGCAAAGTATCGCCTCGTAACCATCAAGGACATCAATATCTTCAAGCCTAAGCACAGGGAGGCACTATTCAGAATGAATATTGGCATCCTCAATGCTTTTGACAAAGAGTTTTTACGCTCTCGAGAAAAGGACCAGCATATCTATACTGACAGTCATTCAGTATTGGTAGTCAAAAGCTTGCGGGAAATGGGGGACTTCCTCAACCTTTCTCCCTTTATCATTGACAAAAATGCTTTCTCAGGTAAGCCCATCCCCAATATCTGCCTCTATTATCGACAGGAGGCGGGGCAGCATGAATACCTGAGCGTCAACTATAATATCAACAAAGAGCATCCTGATCCTTCGGATTTATTCCTAACAGAGTCAGAGCCCACTGAGATACTCAACGAACAACTACAACTTTTCACTACCCCTTAATCTTTACTCCCTACCCGCTACTGTCACGCTGTTATGCCTACTTCTACTGTCCGTAGTCCGTTCAAGTTTCTGGATGCCTACCAAAAGGAGGATAAAGCCTTCTTTTTTGGGAGGGAGCAAGAGATAGAAGCACTGTATGAATTGAGTTTTGAAACCAATCTCATTATGCTCTATGGCGCTTCCGGCACGGGTAAGACCAGTCTGATTAATTGCGGCCTGAGCAATAAGTTTCAGGACACCGATTGGTTTGATCTTTTTATTCGCCGAGGCGAAAACCTCAATCAATCGCTTGAAAAGGCCATCAGAGAGCAAGCGGTAACCCCAATTCCTGCTAATATTCCGCTCCGGAGAGCACTCAAGTCCTTATTTTACGATTACTATAAGCCCATTTACCTGATCTTCGACCAGTTCGAAGAGCTTTTTATCTTAGGGGATAAAAAGGAGCAGCAACAGTTTTTCCAAACCTTATCTGAACTCTTACAGCTCAACTTACAGTTGACCGTTATCCTCTCCATGCGAGAGGAATATATTGCCTATCTATCAGACTTTGAAAAAGTAGTTCCGAGCCTTTTTGACAATCGTTTTCGAGTAGAATCCATGAAGCGGGCCAGTTTAGAAGCCGTTGTTTCAGGCACTACCAAACACTTTCATATCGAGCTGGAGCCTGAGGAAAAAGTAGTCGATCAGATCCTTAACAATCTCTGGCATAAACGTTCAGGGGTTGATCTGACCAATTTACAAGTATATCTCGATCGCTTGTACACCACTTACTTAAAAGTACCAGAAGCAAATCGAGACAATATGGTATTTACCCCTTCATTGGTCGATAGAGTGGGCGAACTAACGGACGTGCTTTCCGACTTTTTGGATGAGCAACTCAAGGAGTTGGAAAACCAAATGCCTGAGCATAAAAAGACCGTTCCCCTAGACGTACTCTTCGAATTTGTCACCAATGATGCGACTAAGCGTTCTGCCACGGTAGAGGCCGTCAAACAGGAGCTCTTTAAAAAGAAAGACATCTCTTCCGAAGATGTTGATTTCTGTATCGACTACTTTTCTTCCATCCGCTTATTTAGAGAACTGGACGAATGAAAATTGAACTCTCACACGATATATTAGCCCAAAAGGTCTATGACAAGGTATCTGCGGAGGACAAAAATCTGCGTAAGGTAGAAAGGGTCATTGCGGAGCGCTACGAGTTTTACGAAGGCAATCATCGGAAACTGACCCGAGCAGAGATCAACTACATTCAACCCTACATCAGTCAAGTCAGCGTTGAGCCCGAAGAAAAAGCGTTCATCGAAGATGGTATCCGATACCACCAGCGCAGATTGATCATAGTGGGGATTATTTTGGCCTTACTCTTTATTGGTTTGTTGATTGCTTCCTCCACTTTTTATAGCCTGTGGTCAAACGCGGAGTTTTTAAAGGATCAAGCTGATTCAGCCAAAAATGCCGCCATTGAGCAAAGAATGATTGCAGAAAGGCAAACCGATGAGGCAGTAAAGCAGAAGAAATACGCAGAAGATCAAAAGCTAAATGCAGAAAGGCAAAAGAAAAATGCGGAAGAACAAAGAATGCGCGCGGAGCTGGCCGCCAACCTTGCTTACAGAAAAGAAGAAGAGGCAAAAATAGCGGCAAAGGAGGCCGAAGAAGCACGAGATAAGGCGGAAACAGCAGAAAAAGTGGCCCGAGATGCGCAGGCCAATGAAGCAAGTTTAAGAGAAGCAGCAGAGATATTACGCCTTGAAGCGACCCAAAAAGCGAGGGCCGTTAATCTTCTCAAAGCCCAATCACTCGCCACCCAATCCTTGGCCATCGAAAACGATAATGATTTACGCTATGTCCTCGCAAGAGACGCCTATCGTATCCACGAATGCTACAGACAAGACTCTATCAATGGCAAGCTAGAGCAATGGGGCAACCCTAATGACGCCACCATCTATAATGCAGTTTATCAAAGCTATAGAGCGTTAAAGGATGAACCCAAAGCCTTTGAATATTTTGACGCTAGCCGAGGTGTAGTGAGAGGTATTATCTTTGACGGTAATTACTTTTACTCGGCTGGTAGTGATGGTCGGCTTTACCGAACGCCCTATCAAGAAGACAGTAAAACCCATGTATTAAACGTCAAACCTACCTTTGCCATCCCTAATGCAGACTGGAAACTAGGCCGTATCTTACAATTGATCGCTTCTCCTAACAAGCATCTCTTAGCCTTGGCCGGAGAAGGCAATCGCGTCATCATTTACGACAAAAAAGGTAGTAGCGCCTCTGTCTTTACCTACCGAGAAGCAAGTAAAATCCAAGACACTGTTAGGGCCGCAGTATTTTTAGATGATCAGCATTTGCTGCTTGCTCATTCGCGCAGCTCCGAAGTCAAGATCATCAATACGGCTCTCGATTCCTTTAGCTCACAAGACTTAGCGGTAAAGAGCAATCTCTTAAATCTGGCTTATGATCCGATAAAAAATCATCTAGCTGGTAGCGACCATGATGGAAACTTATATATCTGGCAAGTCAACAATCAAGGAGGCACATTTACTTTTTCTAAGATTTCGGTGGCTCCAGAAAAGGCCTTTTTTACGGCGCTCGCTTTCCGACCTGGTGAAAATCAATTGGCGGCAGGCAGTCGAGAAGGCACGGTTTATCTGTTTAGCCCTAATGAAGGGAGGTTCGAACGTACAGACAACTTATGGGGGCATAAAGGCAATGTATCGGCTCTTATCTTCGCCGCGAAAAGTGATCAGCTGGCCTCCGCTAGCTTTGATGGGACTATTAGGGTGTGGGACTTCAATGGCAGAAAATACCCCAAATTTGGGGCTAAAATTTTAGCCGAAAACTATCCGCTTACTTCAGGCAACAATCCTTGGGCCTTCTCTTTGGCTTTCAGCCCCGATGGGCACTATCTGCTCTGTGGTTACAAAAACGGTACGATCAAAACTTGGCCGCTACTTGCGAGCGATCTCTTCGCTTGGACCGAAAAAATGAAAAGCCAAGATCCCTTGAGTGAGGCCTATCAGCAAGAAGTTTGGGAACGCTATGTAGGCGATGGAGAAGACAACGATCGAGACAAACTATTACAATGCAACTAATGCTACGCTACATCTGCCTTTGCTTTTGCTTGATTTGGAGTTTAAGGCCTAGCCTTTGGGCGCAGGCGCAAAACTGCGTTCAAATTTTAGCAGAAGCACAAGAGGCCCTTGATCAGGGCGATCCCTTTACCATGCCAAGTATCCTCCAAGAGCAGTGTCTAGATGAATTTAACTGGCTGCAAAAAGTTCAGTTTTATCGCCTGCTCACACTCAGTTTTCTCTTTCAGGAGGAGGAAGCGCTCGCTCGAGAATCTATGCAAGAGCTGCTCAAGCTAGACCCAGAATTTCCTTATCGAGCAGATGATCCCGTTGAATGGCGCAATCTCTACAACAAGCTCAATCCCCGTCCCTATATGGCACTGCGCTCTCAAATAGGCATTAATGGCAGTTTTTTAAACGATTTGAATACTTATGCTACTGACAATACCCTTGAGCCAACTTCCAATATTGCTCGAAGTCCCGGCTTGGGCTACCAAATCGCCCTAGGGGCAGATTTTTTTTTACGCTCACCCAAAGTCAAGTTTAACGAGGAGGGCAAAGCGATTCCTAGTATTCAGCGGATCAAGTGGGAGCTTGGTACAGAGCTTAGCTTTCAGCAGAACGCTTATCGCTTTAGACATACCGCCCCTCTCAGTACGCTCAATCTTCCTTCTGCTCGCTTCGCGCAACTCAGCTTTAGGGAGGTTCAGCAGTGGTTTACAGGCTCGATCTGGCTACGCTATAATATTACCAAATCCAATATCACCGTCGGTAAAAGGGGAAGGATATTTCCTTTTGCTTATGCAGGTTTAACAGGATATATGTCCAGCTACATTGTAGTGGATGAGTTGAGTCGCATCACCTTAGGGCCTAATGGTCAACAAAGTGCAGCCTCTATCGCTGATCCATCAGTGGTTGTCCTCAATCAAGGTCAGAGGGAGCGCTTCAATATGGGCATTCCCCTCGGGGTAGGTATTACTTATAAGCGAAGGGTCCACTACTTCCAATTTGACTTACGCACCAATATAGGTCTTACCAATATCGTCAACCCCCAAAATCGTTATTATCGTGGGCCTCTCCTTTATCGTTTTGGCTACGTTGACTCAGACCTTAGTCTCAATCTCTTGACCATTTCACTTAGCTATCGTTATGCATTTTACAAAACCAATTAGCCCCTTCCTTTACGTTTTGGCGGGTTTGCTGATGTTTTGCAGTGCCTGCGAACGCTTCATTCCCTCTCCATTACAAGGAGACTATTTTGTCAAACTATTTGGTGGTAGAGATCCTGATCAAGGCGCAGATGTCATACCTCTCCCCAATCAGCGAGGTTTTTTACTCTTAGGTACTACCAACTCCTTGGGAGGATCAGATGCTGATCTCTTACTGATTCAAACTGATTTAGCGGGCAATCAAACAAGCGAACTCAACCTCAATCTTGGGATCGATCAAGGCCGCAGTCTGGCCGCCAATCCAGACGGCAGTGGTTTTTTTATTGGAGCAAGCACCCTCCAAAACAATAATCAGGATGCTTGGATCTCAAGCCTAGACTGGAATGATAATACCCTCAATTGGAGTCAAGTTCTAGGCACTCCTGATGGGATGGAGTCCATTATCCAAGTTTATGCCACTAATGATCAGCACCTATTAGTGCTGGGAAGCAGCACCACAGTAGATCCCAATAAAAATGGCAGTAACGGGCAAGCCCTCGCAGGAGATGTCGCAGACATTTGGTTGGTCAAGCTCAACAACCAAGGGCAAACTCTATGGGAAAAGCGATACGGTTTTAATGGCTTCGACGCAGGAGTGGCAATCCAAGAGTACGAAGGTGAATACTATTTGCTTGCCGTCACTGACTTTCCAGACCCCACTCCCAGAGCTAGAGTCCCCTTATTGATACGTCTCAATTCACAAGGCAATATCATCGACAGACTCGTTTTAGAGAATGCAGGCAATCAGTTATTACCAGCAAGCTTTGCCATAGAACCTAATGGAGATTGGGTGATTTTAAGTACCTCTTTCAATGGCCTCGCCCAGACCAATCTCCAAAGGGTGAGTCGTGATTTAAAAACGGTCAATGAGATCAACTTACCCCCAACTGAAGCATGGGCAGAGGCACGCAAATTAATCCAATTACCCAACAATCAGGGCTATATGATTGGTGGCCTGCAGCGTAGCTCGAGTGGTGCGCCTGCGGATATCGTAGTCCAAAGACATGTGGGTAATGGCGACCTTCAATGGGAAAATCGATTTGGCTACACTGGGGCTGACGAATTTGGCGATATCATTTGGTTAGGAGATGAATCTTTTCTTTTGACGGGCACCCTAGAGTTTGCCAATGACAATACGATGGCTTGTTTGATTCGTACTCAACAAGACGCCTCAGGCAATGTCGGTCCTTAAATCAAGCATTATGATTAGAATGAAAACGCCTTTACTCATATTTATCGCTTGCTTTTTGGCCCCTATTTTCACCCTTGGCCAAAATCTCACCGTAACGCTCAATATTGATCAAGCCATCAGTTGTAATGGGGGGAATGATGGCATTATTAGTGCCAATGTAAGTGGTGAAGCGGCTCCTGTTTTGTTTAGCTGGAGTACTGGGGCAACCACTGCTAGTATCAATAATCTTGCGGTAGGAACCTACACCTTGATGGTTACAGATACGGCCGCAGGGCTTATGATCAATGTCTCTACCACGCTAAATGAGCCCGCCGCTATCGTAGGGAGTGCCACCATCGCCAATGCAGGTTGTCTGGGCGGAACAATCACTGTCACGGCTACTGGAGGGACCGGAAATGCGACCTTTAACTATACCTTGGATGGAGGTAGCCCTCAGACTAGTAATGTCTTTAATAACGTACCTAGTGGCCCTCATAGCATCGAGATTACTGATGTTAATGCCTGTAGTTTTACTTTAAATCTGACTGTAGCCAATAGCAATGGAGTGCAGATAAGCAGCTTGAGTCAAACTAATGTCTCTTGTAATGGCCAGAGCGATGGCTCTGTAGTACTCAATGTTGTCGGAGGGCAAAACTATACTTTTTTCAATGGCACTACGCCCAACCCCAATGCATCCTCCTTTAGCGGCTTAGCGGCGGGGACCTACGCGCTCAGAGTTGCCGATAGTAATGGTTGTGAGGATACTGTGGATGTCACAATTACAGAACCACCAGTTCTCCAGATCAATAGCCTGAGCTCTCTTGATCCAGCCTGTAGTGCCGACAATGGTTCCATCACCGTAAATGCCAGCGGTGGTACTCCTAATTATTCTTATCAGCTCAATGGTGGCAGCAGTAGCGCACTGCCTACTTTTGGCAATCTGGGGCCAGGCACTTACGTCCTCAGTGTGCAGGATGCCAATGGTTGTACGAGCTCAAGAGGCGATACCTTGACTACGCCGACCACTTTGACCATCAACAATCTTACTTCCAGCCCCGTAAAATGTAATGGAGGCTCCGATGGTAGTATCAGCTTAGATGCGAGTAATGCTCCTGATCCTTATATTTTTAGCCTTACCCAATTAGGCAACCCTACTGTCATCCAATCTTTTACCAATGTTGCCGATGGAGCAACGCGTACTTTTGCCAATCTGCCAGCAGGCATTTATGAGGTCAGGGTATTGGACTTTAATGGCTGCGAACTAGTCAATACGACCGAGATTCTACAACCTAATCTACCCATTGCGATCGGGCTTATCCAAAGTCAGAGTCAAACTTTGATTCCTTGCTTCAAGGCCACTACTGGACAGCTGGGTTTGCAAGGCGTGGGCGGTAATGGGAATTATACTTTTCAACTTTACAATGCCAGCGGATTACAGAGTAGCCTGAGCGGGGACACAATTAGCTTTACCGGATTGGGAAGCGATACTTACGGAGTACTTTTGACTGATAACCAAGGCTGTAAAGACAGCAGCAGTTTTACCATCACCCAAGTAGGACGTCCAAGCATTGACTTTAACTTTCAGGACAGTTCACTGTGTAACTTTCAAGATGCAGTCACCTATTCTGGAAATGGCATTTACGCCAACGCTATATTTACAGATGACAATAACATCCTAAATACTAACAGCCTAATCCCCAACTTTCCCAACCTACAAAATGACTCCATTATTGACATTTTTATCAATGGAGTTGACACTTCTGTCAATAGTTGTGTTTTTGTGGACACCTTCCAGGTAAGGATTCGTCCTAGGCCCATCGCTAGTTTTGCCATGCCGACAGATAGTCTGTTTTGTAGTAGCGAGTTGATCCCTCTGATGTTGGCAGGCGATAATGTGTTGATAGGATCGGCTGATAGCATCATATTCAGCGAATTTGTCGGCCAAGGGGTGGTAGATACTACCTTTTTTGTCCCTGCCCAAGCTGGTAAGGGGGCTCAGGAATTGGCCTACATCATCACTGATAATTATGGCTGTACTGATACAGCCCTCAAAAAAGTGTTCGTACTTCCGGCGCCTAATTCTGCCTATGTAAGAGATAGTGTTTGTGAGGGTCAGCCGATCAATTTTGTCTTGCGCTCTAGCTTACCTAACAGCTTCTCTAATGATTCATTGCAGGCTTTTTTCAACGATAATAGTCTCTTCTACGAGATCTTGACCGACTCAGCCAAATGGCTTTTTCAAGGGGAAAGCACGGCCTCAGGCGATAGCGTTTTTCATATTTTTGAGCGAGCTGGACAAGCCAGCGTTCAACTGCTTGATACCACTAATCTAATCGGATGTAGC
This sequence comes from Bacteroidota bacterium, assembly GCA_039024315.1. GTDB lineage: Bacteria > Bacteroidota > Bacteroidia > J057 > J057 > JBCAWW01. The sequence continues at coordinate 4,871 of JBCCQN010000133.1, read as the reverse complement.
AGTAGATTAAATACAGTCGTGGATGTGGGGGATATGCCAGAGCCGCGTTTTGAATGGCGCAACGCTTGTCTGGGCGACAATACGCTTTTCATTGATCAGACCGACTCCTTGCAAGGCGTACCAAGAGACCGATTCTTGAGCTTCGAATGGACGTTCGGCGATGGAGCCGTAAGCAGCAATAGCCTTCAGTTTGACCCCAAACACACCTATACCCAAATCAATTGCTGTTATCCAGCCAAACTCAAGATCACCACTACCCTAGGATGTGTGGACTCGGCAGAGACTGAGGTTTATATTTTACCAGTGGTAGATTCCTTTCCTTACGAACTTGACTTTGAATCCAACGACGGCAATTGGGTGAGTGAGGGTAGTCCCCAAGCGCTTTGGAGTTGGGAAGAACTAAGCGGAAGCTTGTTTACCGGTGATAGTCGTGGCTGGCAAACTGCTTCCGACCCTATTTATCCAGCAAATACTCAGGCTTTTCTCAATTCTGCTTGTTATGATCTAAGTCCGCTCAAACGCCCCGCTCTCGCTATGGAAATATGGTCTGATACCGAAAATGCGGATGGCACTGTATTGCAAGTCCTTTATAGCGATCAAGATTCTGCCGACTGGTTTGTCTTGGGAGACATTGATAATCAGGGGTTAGCCAGTGGCTTGAATTGGTATAATTCAGCGGCTATCTTCTCGCGTCCAGGAGAGCAAGAAGGCGGTTTAGGCTGGACGGAAAGCGATACTGATTTTCAGGTAGCTCGTCATAAGTTGGATGCGGTACAGGACTCTGGAAAGGTTCGTTTTAGACTAGCTTTTGGGTCCGATAATAGAACCCCTGAAAATACTTTTCTAGATGGATTTGCCCTCGATAGCGTGTGGATTGGAGAACGTGATCGCGTGCTCAGTGTAGAAGCATTTTCAGATGATCAAGGGCTAAGTCAAGATTCTCTCATTCAGTGGCAGGCCAATAATCGTGAAGACGCTATTGTGATTCGCTACCCTGGGAGTGGACCTTTTTTTGCTGATAATCCTGCTCCTCCACGGGCGAGAAGTTTATATTATGGTATTTCCGTCCCGGAACAAATTGTCATGGACGGCAGTGCCTATAATGATGCTTTAGGGGACTTTTCGCAACAACTCATCAGTCTGCGCTCTTTAGTAGCGGCCAATTTTGAAATCGATATAGACACCAACCGCTTGGAGAGTCCTATCCGCCTGAAAGCGCTACAAAATTTTGGTCCAGAGCAAGAAATAGTGGTCTCTGTGATGGTTGTAGAAAAAGAGCCCAAACTTTCGCTAGTGGTACGAAAAATATTACCCAATCCTGGAGGGATCAGCTATCTAGGCTGGAATGCCAATCAGAATGAGGATATCATAATCGCTTGGCAAATTAATGATAATCCTAGCCCTGAGATCGTAAACGATTATGACTCATTATCGGTAGTAGTCATGGTCCAAGATCAAAATACCAAAGAAGTTTTGCAAAGTGCAATATCCCCCATATGGAGTGGACTGCTTGATCCAGCACTCGCTCAAAGGCAGAGAGGCCCTGAGGCAGGCCTAACGCAAAATAGGCTTTACCCCAACCCAAGTACAGGGATCTTTTGGCTAGAGTTTAGCGTTCCCGATCTAGGGCCCAAAAGCATAAAAGTGTGGGACCTAAAAGGCCGAAGCGTTTATCAAGAAATTATATATGGGGAAAGTCAGAAGAAAAGTATAGACTTGGGGTCCTTGCCAGCAGGGGTTTATCATTTGAAAGTGGAGCAAGGAAACGGAGCGTCGCTCCTAGATGAGCGTATCGTCAAACTGCCAAGTAACTAGGCACCTAAGTTAGGGTCGATACGCTTGCCCAGTTTATAGATGAAATGATCGCGCTTTTCTTCGACTTTGACGACATCCATGATCTTGTGGATGAGGTTGATACCAAGGCCTCCTTTAATGCGGTCCTTTACGATATCGTGTAACTGTTTGGGCTGATAAGTATCAATACGAAAAGCTTTTCCAGTGTCTTTGATCTCTGTGTAGAGAGTGCCTTCATCGCGGTAGATCGCTACTTCGATGGTAGAATAATTATCACACTGGTGCTGATGGATCATACAGTTGGCGCAAGCCTCATCGACTGCGAGTACAATCTGATTGGAGACAGGGCCAGCCACCTGCAAATCTTGCAGTCGTGAACGTACAAACTCCCTGATTATGGCTAGGTTGCCTTTATTACATCTTACCCTAAGATACGCTTTCATTGCTTTGAAAATAGGTTCCTACGGTAGCGTCATTTTCAAGTATGGTCAGTAGCTGATTGAGCCCTAGAAGTTCAAAAACTTCCATAACCCCCTCATTGGGACCGGAAATAATCAGTTTGCCTTGCTTTTCGTTGAGCAGATCTAACTGCGAAATTATGACCCCCAATCCAGCACTAGAGATATAGGTAAGCTCAGAGACATCTAAATGAAAGAATTTGTGTCCCGAAGCAATCAACTCTTGGAGCTTTTCATCCACCTCAATAGATGAGTGAGCATCTATCTCACCTACAGGTTTTACGGTGATGTAGGATTGCTGATCTGTAATACTTATTTCCATCCTCTAAAACTTACGGTAAATATTGCGCAAAGGTTATTATCTAAACCTGATTATCAGGACAGTATAGTCATCCTGCAGGTCTGTATGGGTAAAATCTCTTACTGACTCGACAATCTTGTCGGCAAAGTCCTGAGCAGGTAGCGTGGCATACTGCCCGATGATCTGTTCAAAGCGCTCGTAGCCAAACTCTTCTTTTTGCTCATTACGGGCTTCCAGAATGCCGTCAGTATATAGTATCAAGACATCTCCTGATTCGTAGCTCAATTTTTCGGTTTCTTTGATATAATTACCGAACGAGGCATTACGTACAATTCCCAATCCTAATGTACCCTCACGGAGCATTTGGATTTCGCCACTCGTACTTTTGTAAAAAAAGGCCGGACAATGCCCTGCGCGTACCATTTCTAGCATTTGCTTTTCGAGATCGATTTCCAGATAGGTCATCGTCATAAAAAAGCCTTTCTGCATACACTGTGAAAGGGCGAGATTAGCGGTACTCAAAAAAGCTTTGACATCGAGCTCTAATTGGGTCAAGGCATGAAAAATGCCTTTGATTTCTGCCATATAAAAGGCCGCAGTGGTTCCCTTGCCCGAAACATCGCCAATCGCAATGCGATAAAGATTAGGCTTGGGGTTGACGATATCAAAATAATCTCCCCCCACCTCAAAGGCCGTCTCACTCTTGGCCCCAAATTCCAATTGATCTGCATAAGGCAGCGTCTGAGGCAGCAACTGAGTTTGCACTTCTTGGGCGATTTTTAGTTGCTCTTGGTAGCGTTCCATCTCTATGGAAGCTTTCATCAAACGTGCGTTTTCCAAAGCGATCCCTGCTTGTTCTGCATAGGTAGTGATAGACTGGATGGCTACATCTTCAAAGGAATCGGCCAGCTCATTGGCCACAAAGATGGCCCCATAAGTCTGACTAGAAGACATGATCGGAATGACTAAGAGACAGCGATATTTGCTATCGTTATTGGGGAAGGCTTTATGCCGCTGCGTATTACGTACCAGATAGGGCTGCTGATCTTTGAGCACCTTGTCGGTAAGCGTATGATTGGAGTTAATGCCTTTGATTTCTTTGGGTTGGATGCGTTTGTGCACCTTTAATTCCGCTTGCCCCGTTTCTTCGTTGATCATCTCTACCCATCCTGCTTTAGCATTGGCTGACATCATACTCACGTCCAAAAGGGTATTGGTGATCTCTGTAAAATCTAAATTGGATTGGATCGCCTGATTGATCTTGTCAAAGTTGACAATCTCAGAGCTTTCCCGTTCGAAGACAGAAGTCGTCGGCAGATTGAAAAACAAACCCAAGAGGGAAAAGAGGCAGTAACAAAGCGTAAAAACAATAATATGGAGCAAGAATTCATCCTGCAGCGAAGCGATATTGCTCAATTGCAACTGTACTGGTAGCCTGGCCAAAGCAATGATATAGGTGACCGAAACAATCGTAATCAAAACAAAGAGTCCTAGCGCCCTCAACTTTTGGTTAAAGTTGAGATAGGAGATCCATTTTACGTTGATTGAGAGCACAATCGCCAGTAAAGCATAAGGGATAAAAATCAAAAGACGCAAAGGTCCACCGATGAAAGTATTGCCATCAAGGGTAATCAAAAGCGCCGCAATCAAAAAGCCAATAAATACTCGCCAAAGGGTGATTTTGCGCTTAGTCCTTGGATAAAGGATAAAACGCCTAAAGATAAACATGGCTGAAAGGAAAAATATCAGCATCACGTCCATGCCAAAGCGTAGCAGGATCGGCGCCACGTATTTATAAGTGAGCATATCCTGCAGATAACGATTGGCAAAGGTGATCAACATGATCAAAGTGATACCAATCATCCCAATCAGGAATATCCGCCAAAGCATCGTGCTCACATGTAAGCGCTCAATCTGGGCATACAACCTGCTAAAAAAAAGTAAATTGACCCCCAGAAAGGCCGTTAACACCAAGCGATACCAGAAACCGCCAACCAGATCTGAATTGAAATTGGGAAATAAATTCACCATCAGCTGCATCTCCTGAAATGACAGCAACAACAGCCATAACAAAACAGCTATTGTAATCAGGATACCGTTGGTGACTCTTTGACTCAAAAATTTTCCTTTAGCGTCTCAATTTAGGAAAATATAGGACAAAAAGACCGCTGAGTCTCTAGGGCAAACGCATCAAACTTGAATTAGCGTTAACAAGTAGTCATTATTGAGTGAAGCCCTGTATCTTCTTTTCTTCAAACTGAGTTTATCTTTCCTCTGAGCAATTCGATGCAGCGCAATTTTCCTCAAAATACTGAGAT
>JBCCQN010000132.1:0-22853 GCA_039024315.1 Bacteroidota bacterium | reverse complement strand
CCTTGACGAATAGCAATGCCCTTTTGATGCCAAGCCTCTATTAAGGCGATTGGCATGGATTCGCCTCCTACAATGAAATAAAACAAGCTGCTTAAATCTGCTTTGGCAAAGGTAGTTTCCTCCCTCAGCATGGCTAGCATAGTAGGGACGGCCATAAATAAGGTCGGTTTTTCACTTTCGAGTAGGTCCAAAACCGTCTTTGCCTCAAACTTTTTTAAAAGACAGATAAAACCTCCGTGATGGAGTAGGGGAGTGATAAGGACATTCCAGCCACCTGTATGAAATGGGGGCATGACATTGATGGTTCTGCTTTCTGAGTTTATGAGCAAGCTCATACTGGTATTGATGCTGTTCCAAAAGAGCATGCCATGGGTATAGATGGCCCCTTTGGGATTGCCCGTTGTACCGGAGGTATAAAGAATAAAAATAGGATCTTTCTCTTGAATAGAGATTGGCTTCAAATTGTTTCCAGCGGCACTTTTGGCTTCCACTAATTCATTTAAGCGCCAGATATTACTAAGGCCCTTAATTTCTGTACAAGCATTGACTAGCGCCTCAAATTTTTGATCAAAACAAAGCAAGGCAGGTGCTCCATCTTGAAGCATATAGTCAAGTTCGCTGCTGGTAAGACGATAGTTGAGTGGAAGGAGAATTATGCCTGTCTTTTGGGCCGCAACAAAAAGTGTGATGTAATCAATTGAATGCTCCGCAAGAACTGCAATTCGATCTCCTTTTTTTATAGCCAAATCATTTTGCAGATAAACTGCCAAGCGTTCAGCTTTATGATTAAGCTGGGCATAAGTGAGGCATTGCTGGCTTTCGTAATCCTTGAGGGCAATCCTTTCCGGACTGTACTGGGCCCATTTTGATATCCAATCGGTTTGCAAAATCTCCATATTTATAGCCTAAATGCAGCGCTTGCGAAACTCAAGCCCCCTCCCGAACCCACAAAGTAGATAAGATCTCCTTCTTTGATTAGTCCTTTTTCCTTGGCATCGCAATAGGCGATAGGTAAACAAGCAGAGCCCGTATAACCATAATAATGCATGGCAGTATGGGCCATTGAATGCGGTATAGTCAAGCGATCCATCGTCTCGCGTATACTATTGATATTGAGCTGGGTGATGAAGTACTTATCAACTTGATTAGGGCTAATGTCGATTTTTTGGGATAAGACTTCAATCATATCCACCCAAGTTTTTGGGTTGAGTTCCTTCGGAAAACGCTTCACAAACTGCAACTGTTGTCGCAAATTCCCAACTGACTGAGGATCTATGGTAGCGCGGGTACCGCCTTCGTAAATCCCCATCCACTCACTGTATTCACCCATGGACCGCATTTCGCCTCCTAGATAACCCTTGCCTTTTGCTTGGCTAGCTTGGATCAGAAAAGCGCCTGCCCCATCTGCAAATAAGGTTACCGTTTTTTTGTCTTGATGATTGAGGTACTTGCTCATAGCATAAGCTCCTATCACCAAAATATTTTGATATTGCTCATCAGCTTTGATAAAGTTTGCTGCTGTATTTAGAGCTGATACGAAGCCAGAGCAAGCAGAATTAATATCAAAAGTGCCTGCTTTTCTGGCGCCAATACGATCTTGTACGATAGAGGCAGTAGAGGGGGAAATAAACTCTGGTGTATCCGTCGATAGAATAATTAAGTCTATTTCCCCTGCTGGGATGCCTGTGGTTTGCAAGACTTTATTTGCCGCCATCTCTGCCAGATCAGCGGTGCTTTCGTCTGCTGCGCACCATCTCCGTTCATAAATCTCCAGATTTTCTCTCAGCCAGGTGTCAACATCCTCATTGAGTAATTGATTAAACCAATCGTTCGGCAAAGCCTGCTCAGGAACATAAGCAGCCGATCCAGCAATAATTGCGTTCTGCATGCGGTCTTTTCTAATCACGTATTACTTAAGTAGTGAGTAGTGAGTAGTGAGTAGTGAGTAGTGAGTAGTGAGTATCCCGAAAGCTTTCGGGAGTATTCAGTACAGAGAAAATGGGTCTTACTGAACCGTATAGACCCATTTTCCCAGGTCTTAATACTGAATACTATTGTCTTACTACTTAATGCCAGGTAGGTCCACTCTGAGTTCAATTGTGTACAGTCCACGAGTTGGGGCTGAGGCGGTAAACTCTCTTAAAGCTTGGTTGAATAAATTGCTGGCAGCAAAACCAAGGCGGAAATTATCGTTGAAGCGATAACCAAGACCAATATCTACTGTGCTAAATCCCCCTAATGGCCCATAATTAAATGTATCAGCGCTTCTAGCTCCTTCGACAATTGCCACTCCACGGTAGCTTTTATCTGGTTGAGTGCGTGAAGCAATCTGAAAACTAGAAAAGTAATCATAAGCCTGTACCCAACGGAGATATCCATTTGCATAAAACTTCTTGCCACTATAATTCATTCCTATACCTGCTTTGTGATTGGGGGCATTAACGAGGATATCCAAAAAATCCACTACACCATCACCATTAAAGTCGTTGGATAAGTCTTCTTCATCTACGGACCAATCAAACCAAGAATAATTGACATAAGCGTTGAAAGCACCGTTAAAGTGATAAGTGGCACTCAAATCAACGCCATAGGTGTTTACTTCTCCAAAGTTGATATAAGTCGCAACTAAACCACCGTATGCATCAAATCCACTTTGCACTTCTTCGATAGGGGTATCACCTCTCTGGGTGGTTACCCCTACTATGGTAACTGGGCTTAAAAAGTCTCGCGAAATATTGAAATAGGCATTGGCGTCGATGACCAGTTTGTTGCCTGCGGTAATACCTCTATAACCCACTTCAAAGGTCTGAATTTTCTCAACCGTTTGTTTTGCAACTGTCGATCCATCAGCGAGGGTAAAACCTTCTGCATTTCCTAAAATAAGGCCACCAAAGAGATTGCCGTACATATTTAGGATTGTTGGAGCAGCAATACCTTGGCTGTAGGTAAAACGAAAAGTGCCATTCTTACCTTGTCGTAGTAAGGCAAATTTGGGTATGAAGTTGAATTCATATACCTCGTGATAATCAGCGCGAGCCGCGGCTACAGCTTTCCACTTCTCATTGAAATCATATTTTAGATGCAAATAAGCTCCGTATTGGTTGATATTGATAAAATCATCTTCATTTTCATCAAGCAGGTACGTCCCCAAACTATTGGCTTGGTCAAGCTGCCATTGGCCCCCAACGCTTAGAGTGAGTCGGCCAAACTGATTGTTGTATTGAACTTCTGCATTGGCTCTTTGCGATCGGTCCTGAAACAAAGCTCCACTTGCGTATGATAAATCCCCCCTCGCTTCCGCATCTGGAAGGCCAGAATCTAACAAACGGTAATACTGTTTGGTTCTTTCATCAATAGCGTAGGTGGAGTCGGTACGGCTTTGAGTAAAGTAAGCCTGCGCAAACCAATGCTTGCTGCTAAACCGTAATTGGTAATAATTGATCGCCCAATCTTTGATCTGGTTTCGTCCTACGTTGGTGGGAGAAAGGTAATTGCTATTGCTTCTACCCCAGTTCAGGATTATATCAGCGTCTTTAGTTGGACTATAGTAAAAAGCGGCTTCAGTTCTTAAAAAACTAACTTCTGGATCTAATTCTAATTCTTCATAGCCCTCTCTGATGCCATCTGGTATGGGATTGCCCAAAGAGTCAAATGCACCCACCCGATCAATAAAGACAGAGTCTGCCCAATCAAATTCTGTCCCCCGCGTATATTCCCCCACTACCTTATACGCAAACTTGTCGTTTATGACCTGAGCGTGGCGAAATCGACCGGAGTAAAAGAGGTTTCCATCACCATTGACACCTGGATTAAGGACAAAGGTGGTTCCTTCGGAGGTTCTGGGATCTTTGGTTATGATATTTAGTAGACCGTTATGAGCGTTAGGGCCATACATAGTAGCATTGGGACCTAAAATTACTTCTACTTGCTCAATATCTTCCTTGATACTCGTATTTAAGGGCCCTAAAGGCAAACCTGTAGCAATAAGGGTAGAAAAACGTCCATCCGTGACCTGAAGGTTCTTGGCGTTAAAGTTGGAGTTGAACCCACGGATGTTTAAAGCAGGAGTGGCAATACCGGCTCGGAAATAATCAACCCCCTTTTGGCGAGCTAAAAGCTCGGCTGGGTTACCAGCATATTCGTCGATTTGTTTAGCGGAAACCGCAATGATGGTAGCAGGGCTCTCTGTAATCTTTTCTGGGGTCTTAGAGCTTGAAATGACCACTTGATCACTAAAAAAAGTCCCTCCCTCTAGTTCGAAATTTAGACTCAGTGTTTGATCTGCCCCTAGTTTTACTTCCTTGCTGCTTTCGCTAAAACCAATGTAGGAAACTGCAATTGTATAGCTCCCAGCTTCCAGTCCTCCAAGGCTGTAGCTACCCTGATTATCGGTGATGGTGCCTTTTTGGGTGTTTTGGATCGTTACAGATGCGCCGACAAGGGGATTTCCGTCAGCATCACTCACCTTACCGTTGATGCTTGCATTTTGGGCCTGTATGGTCCAGGCCGATAATACTATGGCTGTAAATAGAATAAGTTTTTTCATAAGTAGTCCAAGGTTAAACCGTTAAATCAATTAGGGTGCTATTATTTGTGTCGATTGCGTAAATCGGCGGATGTTTTCACTTACTCGTTCTGCTTGATCCCAAGGCACAAAATGTCCACATTGCTCCAATAGCTTGACTTCCGCTGATGGGATAAGCCGCTCAGCCATCTTGGCTACATCAGCTATGCTGAGATCTGGATGCAAAAAGCGATTAGGAATGAGTTGATCATCGGCCCCAAAAAGAACCAATACAGGAATTTTGATCTGATCCAGTTCTTCATAAACCGGACCGTCCAGCATCGCAGTCATACTGGCCGGAAATACTTTTGCAAAGGATGCGTAGTGACTCGAATCTCCTTTGAGTGCCAATCGATCCTGAACCATGAAGCTGGCGTCTTCTGGTAACTGATTACCGTAAAAATTGATGGCAAAGTTTTGGGTGATTTGCTCCTCTGTTTGGGCTAATACTGAGGCAGGGGTTACAAATTGTTTGAGCTGATCGCCTTCTGCTTGGCTAAATCGCTCGATGCCTGCGGGAGCTAGTAAGATGAGACTTTGTAGGTCAATGGATTGATTAAGACAAAGGCGCATAGCGATCTGCCCTCCCATGGAATGCCCAATAAGGCTTAAATTTTTTAGCTTCTTTTGATGTACAAAGGCTTCTATCTGCTTGGCGAAAAATTCAATACTGATTGGCCCCGAAACGGTTGAGGACTGACCAAAGCCTGGTAGATCGAGGACCACACACTTAAAGTCCTTTTCTAGATGGGGTCTCATCTTATCCCAAACCGGCAGATAGCTTCCTAGTCCATGTAGTAAGAGCAGGCTGGCTTCTCCCTCTCCAAACTCTCTGTAGGCTATTTGTGAACCGTCAGGGAGCCTTAATTTTTCGACTTCGTAGCTATAAGGCTGATTTTGCATGAGCGCCGTTGTTGATTTTTTTTCATTAGGTATCGAGCATGCACTCAGCAAGATTAGGCTCAATATGAAATGGCTTATGAGGGCTTTTGTCTTCATATCAGTTTAGTTGGGGTTTGGGAGAGCTGCTTCGCAGAACGATTATAGCTATCAGTCCTACTAGGGTCGAGGCGAGGATGGCAAAAGCAGCCGCTACCGCAGGATTTCTCACTTCCGCTTGCATATAAGGACCGATTCTGCCATAGTAAATCGAAAAGTGAACGATGATGGCACTGAGGGAAGCAAGGATGGGAGGAAGAGGAGAAACGTTTTTGAGAAAGATGCCAAACAGGACTGGGATGAACGCTGCCGAGAAATAGGCGTAAACTCCATTTTGGGCAAAGATGCCCACGCTTAAACTTGGGTTGATCAATTGATCGTAGGATAGACCAATTGTCAATAAGGCCAAGAGGAAAATGATCAACTTGTTAATGCGTACCATCCTCCTCTCTTTTGCCTCCCCCTGACCAAGCTTATCTCCTAAAAGAGGTTCGATAATGTCAGAGGTGATCGTAGTCGGTATGCTTTGAATGAGTCCTTCCAGGGTAGAAAGTCCTGCTGCGAGCAAGCCTATTATCACGATGACCCCAATGTAAACGGGAAACTCTTTTACCACATAGGCGGATATGATCCCATCCATTTTCAAGGGCTCACCCTCCAAAGTCAAGTCTGGAAAACTTAAACGAGCGTATAGGCCGGCAAAGACTACAAGGAAGAAAAGCGTTTCAACAATGATGGCGACTCGCAAAAACTGGTTCACCCCTTTTTCCTCCTTTAAGAGTAAAGATTTGGTGATGATGTGAGGTTGACAAACGATTGCAACCCCAACGATGAAGTTAAAAAAGATGATTTCCCAATAATCTCTAAACAATGGGCTCTCTGGATTGACTGGACTACTAAGCAGTGGGTCGATGGTACTTAGTTTGTGCAAAAAACCATCTATTCCCTCGCTGAAGTGATTGTAGCCTGAGGTCAATAGGATTATCGCCACTATGATCATCAGCCCCGCTTGAATGGTATTGGTATATACCATGGAATTGGCGCCTCCAAACATCATGTAGCCAAACACAAATAGCACGAGACAAATTAATACTCCAAGCTCGGAGGTATTCAATGCTGCGGAGAGGACTTTTGTCATTCCTACGCATATGAGTATGATAAAGGTGATCAGCAATAGCGACAAAAGGCCAAAGAAGAAGGCAAAGCCTCGGCTTTGATATCTTTTGCCAATCCACTGGGCCATCGTCAAGGCTTGAATGGACTGTCCGTATTTTCTGAAACTCTTAGTGAGTACTATCAGCGAAAGATATAGCCCAAGAGGCAAGACAATGCCTAAGGCGATCACGCCACTGAGCCCATACAGGGCTATAAATCCAGGGTTGATAATAAAAGTCGCAGCACTAGTGATAGATGCGGCTAAAGAGAGGCCAACAAATACTGGCGAGAATTGTACGCTCCCAATAGCATAATCCTGAATGGATCGAGTACTCTTTGCTGCCCTAAGCACTAGGGCAAAGATGCCAAGCATGAGTAGGCCCAATAGGCAGGCGGTTGCTATAACCAGTTCTTGAGTAGCCATAATTTGCTTTAATCAAGTCCTACCCATGTACAAGATAGGCTAGGACTCTTATTTAAAATTATGACCTAAGCTAAAGTTGAGAATGGACTACAAGAACAAAAAAGAGGTTGACTAACTTTCAAATTAGCTTTTGAATGGATGATATTTGGAGGTGAATAAATTATAAATAACTGATAAACATATATTTAGGTGAAAATTAAATGGAATATTTTATATATCTGACTTATATGTTTTACTTGACTATATTGAAATAGAAAACCCTTATTTTGAACTGTATAGATTTTTCCTAATGAGTCAGGAGGGAGACCACTAGCTTATTGATTTTTATATTAATTTAAGTCGCATATAAAAAATTATCAGCTAAATACCTATAAATAAGACTTTTAGAACTAAAAGATAGTATTTATTTGTGAACAGTCGACTATATTTGAATTGAGTCAATAAGCCGCCAATTCATAGGCTACTATTTATTTGTATCACTCACTGATACAAAAAATAGAAATATTGACTTATGATCCGACTAAATAACCGAACTGCCGTGATTACCGGAGCTGCCAGAGGGATTGGAAAAGCTACTGCAGGCCTATTTTTAGAAGCTGGGGCTAAGGTCTCTATATGGGATGTGGATGCCGCTGCTGCTGAAGAAACGGTACAAACGTTCCGCGAAGCGGGCCACGATATAAGATTTCAGCAGCTTGATACCACTGACTTCCAATCAGTCGCAAAGGCCGCAGAGGAGCTAATAAACGATTGGGGTAGAATTGATATTTTGATCAATAATGCTGGCATCACCCGCGATGCATCCCTCAAAAAGATGAGTGCTGCTCAGTGGCAGATGGTCATAGATGTAAATCTCACGGGGGTTTTCAACTGTACCAAAGCAGTAGCTCCATTTATGACAGAAAAGGGTTTTGGGCGAATTCTTAATGCAGCTTCAGTAGTTGGGTTGTACGGCAATTTTGGGCAGGGAAATTACGTAGCGACTAAGTCTGGAGTGATTGGTTTGACCAAGGTTTGGGCTCGCGAACTAGGGCGTAAAGGCGTAACGGTCAATGCGGTTTCTCCTGGCTTTATTCAAACTGAAATGATCGAGACTGTCCCAGAAGGAGTGATAAATAACCTAAAGCAACAGACGCCATTAGGACGCCTAGGCTCGGTCGAAGAAATAGCCCATGCCTATTTATTTCTTGCGTCTGATCAGGCTAGTTTTATCACGGGCACAAATCTGAGCGTTGACGGAGGCCTAGTACTATAAAAAGAGAAAGTAAAATGTCCTCAGGCCCCTTGCAATATAATCTGTAGGACCCCAAAGAGGAATGCATATGCGGACCAAGCTCAAAAAATTTACTGAATTTGCCAACAGCATGCTTCCGCATGAAACACGCTACTTACTGTCGGTCCAACAGCTACAGGATCCCGAAAAATTGCAAATCCTAAGGCAGATTGATCATAACTGTCGCCAACTCGATGATTACCAGACATTTGATCCTGCTATTGACAAGCGGAAATACTCTCATCTCAAAAATTGGCTTAGCAAACAGTTGGCCGCCATTGACGTAGATGAGCAGTTTGCTTGGATGTCTGAGCTTGAACGCAAGATCCACTGGGATAATATCACCCCCGCGGAGGAAAAAGCCTTACTCAAATCTATTCGTAATTATCATCACCCTATTTTTAACTTCATTAAGTTCTTCGAACTCGTGCGGGAGTATCGCCAGTTTCTGCTGATTCGGCTTCGTTATGCGGATCATCAAGTAGTGGATGCTTTCTTACAAAAATATCAATCCGAATATGAGCGTTCTCAACTCATAAATAATCAAATCCACCAAGCCACCAAAGACATTATTAAGCATTATTCTGAAAACGCTACTGAGTCGATACAGTGGGAAAAATGGCTCAGCGATATTTTTTATGATGAAAACTTGGATGGCTTTAACCGCTACACAGCCCTCATCCGCTTGGTGTTTATTGCCTTTAACTACAATAAATATACTCACATCGAGCAGATGTTTGATTTGATTGATCAAGGTCTAGCGGAAGGCAAGTATTATTCACGCCGTATTTTGACCAACTATTATAACAACCGGCTCTTACTGCATACTCGCTTACAAGATGCAGAATTAGCGGTTTATTATGGCAAGCTTTCAATTCGGGTGCAAAACAATGATTATATCCTCTATGTCAATAATCTGTGCAACGTACTTTTACAGGCAGAGCAAGTGGAAGCAAGTTGGCAAATCCTGAGAGAAGCCTTGCCCAAGCTTACTACCACTCATAATCATCATAGTCGAATCGGTTTTATTTCGCTTTACATCAAGACTTTGATCAAGAAGGAAGAGTACCAAAAAGCGAGATCTTATGGAGAGATAAACCTGCGTGTCTATGAAAAGGAAATCCTTCGCTATCGCTGGCATCGCTTTTTTGTATCCTATCTCGAGTGCTTGCTTTATTTAGGGGAGTATTCCAAAGTATTGCAGACCGTCCGCAAGTATAAGCTCTTAGAAAAGGAAAAGAAGTATAAAACCCGCGCTCATGTACTGCCTACCATAAGCTGGTATAATCTACTTGCTCAATATCAGCTAGGTGAATTTAACCTCAAGGGCTTTTTGCAGCGATTTGAAGAGTACCTGCCTGCTGAGGGCTACTCTCCCCATGCGCTTTATACGACTTTAATGGCCCCTTTGCAAAAGCGCTTTCCCCATCTCGATCAGTTATTGACAGACATTAGTAAAGAGTAGTCCCAATAATCAAAAGTAGCCGGCAAATTTTAAGTAAGCGGTTTCCAAAGGTGGTATCCAATGTGTAGATTTGTAAGACTAAAAACCAAATTTAGACAAGATGAATATTCAAGGAAAGCTGCACGCAAAATTTGATACGCAGCAGGTAAGTGACCGCTTCCAAAAGCGCGAATTTGTTATAGAGTATGTAGAAAATCCCATGTACCCTCAGTACATCGCTTTTCAGTTGATACAAGACAAGGTAAGTTTGTTGGATGCTTACGAAGTAGGGGCAATGCTAGACGTCTCATTCAATCTCAAAGGTCGTTCTTGGACGAGTCCTCAAGGAGAAACCAAATACTTCAATAGTCTTGACGCTTGGAGAATTACCCCTGTACAAGCGGGTGCTCCGGCTGGTAGCGCGCCTGCTGACATGCCTCCCCCTCCGCCACCGCCAGAAGCGATGGATGTTACGAGCATGGGAGATGATGATGATTTGCCTTTCTAGCGGCTATTTGCTGATTTTGGCCTAGTTACCGCTGCGCGGAACGCTTCATTTTACCCCAAAAACTTAGGGATGTAAGATTCACTAGGCTGAGAGTAATTTTTTTTTAGCATTATCTGCGCTCAAGGCAAAAATAGGCGCAAAACCGTTGCAAAGCCTTACATTGACATTGATGGATTCCTGTAAGCTTTCGTACTCAAGGCAATTTTTGGTACGAATTATGTGATTTTCTTACATCCTAGGGCTCATTTCGAATGTAGGCTATTTAGGGGAATTGTTTGAGAATTGAGGGGAATTTTCAAAATTGAGCTATGCAACAAACCAAACCAAAAAAAGAAATGACTGATATGGCTACTTATAAGAGCGTAATGTTGGTTGATGACAACGAAATTGATAACATCATCAATGAGAAGATCATTGAAGCTAACAGCTTCGCAGATCAAATTTTAGTTTTCCAAACGGGGCAAGAAGCGCTAGAGTATCTAGAAGCCAACCAAGAAGACGCGACTAGCTTGCCGGAAATCGTATTCTTGGACATCAATATGCCCATCATGGATGGATTTCAATTTTTAGAAGACTTTGAAAAGTTTTCGGAAACCGTGCTGGAAAAGTGCAAGATCATCATGCTCTCTAGTTCCATCAGTCCAAAGGACATCGATCGGGCTGCTAGTAGTAAGTATGTGAAGAAGTATCTTAACAAACCACTTAACGCTCGCTATCTAGAAGCGATTACCGTCTAACAACTTAGTAGCCACAAAACATAAAAAACGTCCCACTAAACGGTGAGACGTTTTTTTATTCTTATATGTGAGGATATTATTCCAGTCCTTGCTTGAGTTTTTCTGCATTGTCAGCCATTCTAAGTTCCTCAACGATCTGATGAAGGTCTCCATCCATGATAGCAGATAAATTATAAAGCGTGAGGCCTATACGATGATCTGTAACCCGCCCTTGCGGATAGTTATAGGTGCGAATTTTTTCGCTCCGGTCTCCGCTACCTACCATAGAGCGCCGCAAAGCGTCTGATTCTGCCTTCCGCTTATCCATTTCGAGTTTGTAAATACGGGCTCTCAAGATTTGATAAGCTTTCTCAAGGTTCTTAAGTTGAGACTTTTGATCTTGCATCGAAACTCGAATACCAGTAGGAACGTGATGCAGTTTGACCGCCGAATAGGTCGTGTTTACCGACTGTCCACCCGGTCCAGATGCATTGGTGATTTCCTTCTCTACGTCATTTTCATTGATCTCCACATCAAACTCCTCCGCTTCTGGCATAATCGCTACCGTTGCCGCAGAAGTATGAATACGACCTTGAGATTCTGTCTTAGGCACTCGCTGGACGCGATGTGTGCCTGCTTCGAATTTAAGGGTGCCATAAGCGTCTTCGCCTGAGATTGTGGCTACAGCCTCTCGATAGCCCCCTTGGGTGCCCTCGTGGATACTGGTGATCTCAAATCGCAGCCCCTTATTTTCACAAAAGCGTTGGTACATCCTAAATAAATCGCCGGTAAAAATCGCCGCCTCGTCTCCTCCCGCACCAGAACTGATCTCCAAAACCACATTTTTAGAGTCTTCTGGATCTTTCGGAATCAATAAGATTTTGAGTTCTTCTTCTAACTTAGTTTGCTGCTCTTGGAGGATCGGTAATTCTTCTTTAGCTAAGGCCCGCATCTCCTCATCTGACTCATTGAGCATCTCTTTGGCCTCTTTCAAATTGCTGAGTACTAAGCGATATTTAGCTGTCTTTTTGACGATTTCGTCTAACTGTTTGTATTCAATATTAAGCTCCTTGTACAGCTTACGATTGCTGATGATTTGAGGATCAATAATTTTTTGTTGTACCTCCTCAAACCTTAGTTCTATTTGTGCAAGTTTGTCTAGCATATCCGAATCCTTCACTTATCATTGAAGCGGTACAAATGTACCGTATTTTCCTTTAACAAATAAAGGTTTTCCCGATCAAGCGCAAGGCTATTGATGCCTGGTACCGAGATTTCTCCATATTGCCCTGAGGAAAGCTGATGCCAATAGAGTTTATCTTCACCCCAGCAAAAGAGTAAATCACCTCTTACCACAAAATCGTTCCACTTAAAGCTAGTTTCAGTATTAATCGTAAAGCGAAAGCGACCATAAAGATCAAAGACTTTTAACCTTTGGTGTTTGGTCTCACTAACAAATACCTGACTCTGCTCATTAACTTGTACTTTGTCTGGATCATACAGTGAGCCCTCTGCATAATCTAAGCCACCAAAACTACGTTCGGTTTGACCTCTTTCGTTACGCTTGTAGATCTTATTGTCCCATTGATTGAGTATAAAAAGTTCGCCGATACCACTGACATCAAAACTGATAGGATAGAGGCTTTCTGATTGATTATCTAAACCCGATAAGGAAAGGAAATCTACACTATTGAGGAGCCGAAAGTTTGGAGATAAGACGACGATTCGCTGTGAGGCATCATCTAATAGGTAAAGCGTTTGCCGATTTTGTACGGATAGATGTGAGGGATTGAGAAAGCCTTCTGCGCGATTGCCTTTGCCGCCGATAGTAATTAAGGAGTCGTAATGATTTAAAGCAAAGTATTTGTAAAGGATTCCCTGTTCACTATCAACAAACAGTAAATTACGCTCTGCATCGACTGTAAACTCATTGCAATCCGGTAGCTGGGTGATAGAGTCAACCGCTGGGCCAAAGTAGTCTTTCATGCTCTGTGCTTCGCAGAACGCTAAACTCAAGCCAAGTTGAAGAACGATAAATACGCTGAACCTTAACATCATAGGGGGAAGACCGAAAGCTTATTACCTTCTGGGCTAACTTCAAGGTAGGAAAAATATTGTATCCAGTCGCCCAAAATGATCATCTCCTGCCCCTCGGGCATATGATCTTGAATACATACATGCCTATGCCCGTAGATAAAACAATCGATCTCTTTTTTCTTTTTTAGGGTCTCTAGACTATGGATATAGAGATAATCATCTTGCCCATAATAAAAAGCTTCTTGACCCTCAGATTCATAGTTATGATCCCCCCCCTTGGTCGAAACCCAAAGCGCTAAGCCTATGCCTGCATTGGGGTGCAACCGGTGAAACAACCACTTAGAAATCGGGGCAGTAATCACCTTCTTCATGATCTTGTATCCATAATCACCAGGGCCTAAACCATCTCCGTGGGCGAGATAGTATTCTCGACCAAAAAAGTTTCTTTGCTGTGGTTGGTGATAGATATGGGCCTCTATTTCTTCTTTGAGATAGTCATGGTACCAAAGGTCATGATTACCCGCAAATATGTGCAGCTTGACACCGCTATCACTAAGGTCTGCAAGGGTGCCAAGGAGCCTCACAAAGCCTTTGGGTACAGCTTTCTTATACTCAAACCAGAAGTCAAAGATATCCCCTAAAAGGTAAAGCTCCGCAGCATCGTCTTGGATACTGCGGAGCCATTTTATGAAATGCTTCTCTCTGACACGGCTACGCTCAGGATTAGGCGCGCCAAAATGCATATCAGAAGCGAAATAAATCTTATTACTCAAAACTGCTTAAAATTACTCAGTTTCGGGACTAAGCTCGTTTGATTCGGCGGCTTCGTCATTTTCGCCATTTACTCCAAGGTCAACTACATGCTCACTAGGCTCACCGAATGGGCGTTCGCCGATGAGGCGTACTACATCCTCTTTAAAGATGACCTCTTTTTTGAGCAACTCTTGTGCAATCGCTTCAAGATCATCCTTATGCTCTGTCAAGATATCCTTGGTACGAGTATAAGCTTCATCAATGATTTTTTTGACTTCTTCATCGATAATGCGCGCCGTCTCATCGGAATATGGCTTGCCAAAGCTATACTCGCCATCGTCTTTAAAGGAAACTTGACCTACACGAGGATTCATACCAAATCTGGTTACGATGCTGTAAGCAGTGGAGGTGATCCGTTCCAAGTCATTTTGGGCACCAGTTGAAACTTCATTGAAGATGATTTCTTCGGCGGCTCTACCTCCTAAGGTCGTACAGAGGTTGTCCATCAACTGACTGTAGGTGTAGAGGTATTGCTCCTTCGGTAGGTATTGCGCATAACCTAGCGCAGCCAAACCACGGGGGACAATTGATACCTTCACCAAAGGAGAGGCATGTTTCAAGAACCAAGCGGTTACGGCATGGCCGGCCTCGTGGTAGGCGACTATCTTCTTCTCATCTTTAGAGATGATCTTGCTTTTCTTTTCTAGACCGCCAATAACTCGGTCGATGGCGTCTTGGAAGTCATCCATTTCGACGGCTTCTTTTACTTTACGCGCGGCGATAAGGGCGGCTTCATTACAAACATTCATGATGTCTGCCCCCACGAATCCAGGGGTCTGAGAAGCGAGTTTCTTCTCATTTACATCTTCTCCTAGCGTGAGGCGCTTGAGGTGGACTTTGAAGATTTGCTCACGGCCACCTAAGTCTGGACGATCAACCCCAATCTGACGGTCAAAGCGACCCGCGCGAAGAAGCGCAGGGTCCAATACGTCAGGACGGTTAGTCGCAGCCATCAAGATGACGCCAGTATCACTACCAAAACCATCCATCTCCACGAGTAGCTGGTTGAGGGTGTTTTCGCGTTCGTCATTACCGCCGGTAACGTTCATTCTGCCACGGCTACGACCGACAGCGTCAATCTCATCGATAAAGATGATACAAGGCGCTTTTTCTTTAGCTTGTTTGAAGAGGTCGCGCACACGTGCTGCCCCAACACCTACAAACATTTCGACAAAGTCAGAGCCACTAAGTGAGAAGAAAGGTACTTTTGCTTCCCCTGCAACGGCTTTTGCCAATAGGGTTTTACCCGTTCCGGGAGGGCCTACAAGGAGTACGCCCTTAGGAATATGTCCCCCCAATTTGGTGAACTTTTGGGGATTTTTGAGGAATTCGACTACCTCTTGCACCTCTTCTTTTGCTTCTTCAAGCCCCGCCACATCATCAAAGGTTACATTGACCTTGTTTTCTTTATCATAGAGACTAGCTTTACTCTTACCGATATTGAAGATCTGACCCCCAGGGCCCGCACCACCAACTCGTCGCATAAAGAAAAACCATAAGGCTACCAAAATACCGATTGGAATCAGGATCTGGAGAATGTCTCCAATATTGGCACGAGTATCAGTAGTGATACGCACCATGCCATTTTCTTCCCATTTATCAGTTTGACCAGATTTTTCGGCTTCCAGTCGCTTTTTCTCTAATATTTCATTTAGCTTTTTCTGGACCTCTGCTCCATTGTCTTGAGAAGCAGCTTTGAGCAGCAAGTGCGGCCCACGCTCAGAAAATTCATTGCCTTTTTGGTCTTTTACATTATCGCGTCCTTTTTCACTTAGCGTAATTTCAAAATCTACCGCATTGATCACTTGGATGTCAGATATATATCCTTTGCGGACATGGCTATAAAGCTCTTGCTCTGAAATCTGACTTTCTGTGCTGGTTGGATTGAAGAAAAACGTTCCTAAAAGGAAAAAGGCCAAAATCACCGCATAGATCCAGTAAATGTTATTATTGGGTCTGGGATTTTTGTTTCTGTCTGTATTCGGAAATTGGTTTTTATCTGCCATATAATTGTAACAGCGCTATGTGCTATGGAGGATCTACCTTAGTAACAACGGCTGCTTTGAATTGTTGAAAACACCCGATAGTCCGCAAAAGATGTACCCAAGCTAAAATACTGCCATTTTTTCAGTATTGAAAGTTGGGAGCACGACATAATTGCGTATATCTTACAATACTACGGACTATGGGGCATCCAGTTAGCATTTTTTGCCCGATCTGCGGAAATAGTCAAACCTACTTAGTGGAGAAGTTGGACCCTTTTGACGATCCCTTGGCCTTTTTTATGAACTTGCAGGATATAAACTCCCCTAGCTAGCTTGGGAACGGGGATGACCAGTTTGGGATCCAAGGGGTTAAGCTGGTAATCTTTTTGAAAAAGTATGCGTCCTTTTTCATCCAATAGTTGAAAACTAAAGGCGCCACTTTGTTGCCCGTACAAATAGAGGTTGATTTGATCTTTAAATGGATTGGGGTAGACGGATATCCAATCTTGGCGTTCCATCGCTAATTCAAGCTTTGGGTCCATATACGTTCCCATTTCGATGGTATTGGCTTGTAGGATGCTTAGTTTCATCTCCTGATAGCCGATGATATTGCGGGCAATGCCCTCATAGGCGGGAGCGAAGGCTACTATTGTATTTTTTTGTTGGACAATCGGTGTACCATAACCAGTAAATCGACTGATGCCATTGTCCACTTGATAATGCCCCCAACTCTCATTAGGCAGCCAGATACCATAGGTCAGCGAATCTTTGGCCATAGCGTAGGTTAGACCGGTGAGATTGTTTTCAGTGCTACCTGCATCCCAAAATACATTGGGAACCAAGATAGTATGCTGTAAAAGTTGAAGCCCTTCCTCTAATTTTAGTAGCCCATCATATGAAGCATATTCGGTTTGGGTGTTTTTGAGATAGCACTTTCCTGCCAATCGGCTATCCTCTCCCATAAAGGCCAGCGTTACAAAAGCGTCTCTTAGCCTCCGCTTGAGTTGTTGACCGTTTTTGCCTTGGCTCAGGAAGTCTTTAAGCGCCTCGGCATCGGTACCGCTAAACAATATCTTGCGTGCACTGCTAATCTCCTGAGTCAGGAGAGGATCGTTCTGCGAAGCAGTAAGCGGATCAAGCCACCTAATTTCCTCTACCCCCTTGGCTCTCAGGATGAGACCCAAAGCTTCCTTCGCGGATGTAGGGTGGCTACTGATGAGTAGTATGGGTAAACTGCTGTCTCCTTGGGCTTTGATGACCTCTTCGAGGAACGCTTGGTTTTCGGAAAAAGCATTACTGCCACTCAGGATTAGATCTATTTGTGCCGTTTCATAAGCATAGGGGAGCCGTATCTCTTCCTCGCCGCGGCTGCGCTCATGGGTCCAACTAATAAAGTCAAAACTTTGGCCATGGATCAACGAAACCATACGCAAAGAATCAATGCTAGTATGGCCCGCTTGATTGACAAAGCCTCGTTCACTCATATCGGGTATTAGGAGCTTGGCTGCCCCAGTGCCATAAACGGTCCCTTTGCTACTTGAATTGAGGCATAAGGCAGTTTTGTCGTCTATCCCGACACCAAATAGTTTTTCTTGTCGCTGCTCTTCCCATCTAGCAAGGGCCGCAAGCATATGGCCGAGACCACCGCGTTCCGAGAATCGGGCCTCAAACAAAAAACCTCGGTAAAAGGGCAAAAAATCATTGCGCAGGACTAAATTTTTATGATAAATATCTTGTAAGCAGGCGCCCGCGCTCGGCAACTCGTTTTGTGCCAAATAAAAAACCGAAGAAAAGAGTTGCATACTTTCTCCGGTTCCAGCGATCACACCGCCTTGATTATATTTTTGCACTAGTGCCTGCCCTAAGGACTGGTTTTGTAGGATTTCAAAATAGGCTTTGCTAGACCCATCTCGAAAAAACCAGCAGTCAAATTCCATCAAAGAAGCGATTAATTGTGCTTCACTTTCGGCATTAGCGGTTTGTAGGTTGAAGTTGGCGACACTATCGGCGCCAAGCTTTTTGAAGTACTGACTGAGCCAAGGACTGTGTTCTTCCAGCGAGAGGAGGGCTACGCTGTGGTTAGGTGCTTGCTGAATGGCCCATTGGTAGGGTCTGTCGCTCCAGCCACCAGCTTGCTCATGGCCGCCTCCTACCAATAACAAATTGCCTTGTCCCCATATATTTGGGCATACTCCTAGGAGACAAAGGAGCAGCAAGTAGCGATTTATCATAGCAAGTATCAATTCAGCATTGATATTACAATTTGTCTGGGATTATTCCCTAATTTCAAGTAAAGGAAATATTTTATGTGCGGAAGATATACCCTGACTAAAGTCCCAGAAGAGAGTGTAGTGGTCTATCCAGAAACGGAAAAGGTCGCCCTGATCCCCCGCTTCAACGTGGCTCCGACCCAATTGATGCCAGTCATCCCCATGACTGATCCCAAGCGCATTCATTTTTACCGCTGGGGTTTGATTCCTAATTGGGCCAAAGACAAGAAGATTGGCTATAAGATGATCAATGCGCGCTCGGAGACGCTTTTGCAAAAGGCCGCTTTTAAAACTCCTTTTAGACAAACCCGTTGCTTGGTGCCAGCGGATGGCTTTTATGAATGGAAACAGACCCTCAGTGGCAAGCAGCCTTATCGCATTACTTTGCAAGACGAAGCTTTGTTCTATTTCGCTGGCTTGTATGATGTCTGGCGTTCCCCGCAGGGTGAAAATATCTCGACCTACAGCGTAATAACCACTGAACCCAATGAGTTGGTTTTGCCCATTCATGATCGTATGCCTGTAATATTGGATGCGGCTGCGGCCGAACGTTGGCTTTCGCCCCAAGAACAGGCCGAAGACCTCCAAGAAATCTTGCGACCCTACCCTGCAGAGGAAATGAAAGCCTATCCCGTTTCGCCTGAAGTGGGGAGCGTTCGCAACGAATCTGAACGGCTTATACGACCCTATGAACCCCCGCCGACCTTATTTTGAGTACAGAGTAGAAAGTATTTAGTACAGAGTAGAAAGTATTTAGTACAGAGTAGAAAGTATTTAGAAGGGAGAAAAGGTCTCTTTGAAGCTCATAGTCTAATTTCCCTTAGTCTAAGTACTGTATACTATTGTCTAAGTACTGAATACTAAATACTCAGTACTAAAAGAGCTGATAACATTTAGGTTTTCCGCTGCGCGGAACGCTTGATTATTTTTCATGTCTCTGTAACAGAACTATAATTCTCAATCGTGATTGCCTTAACAAGTTGGTAACAACTTGCGGCCATTTAAAGGGGGCTCGACGCCCACGCCTATTAAATCACGAATTCAATGAGAAAACTACTTTTACTATTGCTAATGAGCCTAAGCTTAGCCGTATCTGCTCAGACAGGGGCGATCAGCGGCCGAGTGGTAGATGAAGCCAAATTACCGCTTGCTGGTGCCTTGGTTTCTATTGATGATATCCGTGGCACAGCTACAGATGCAGATGGTTACTTCTATCTCGTGGACCTCCCTGCCGGAACCTTTACCCTGAAAGTAAGCTTTATCGGCTTCGAAGAGCAGGAAATAGAAGTTACTGTCCGAGCGGCCTTTACTACGACCCAAAATGTTGAAATGGTACCAGGTCTTGATCTCGCACCAGTGGTTATTACCAGTCAATTGCGCGGTCAGGCGAGAGCTTTGAGCAATCAGCTTTCCAACGCCAACATCACCAACATCATTGCTGCTGATCAGATTGGTCGTTTTCCTGATGCAAACATTGGAGATGCTCTCAAGCGTGTCCCCGGTGTCAATGTACAGTATGACCAAGGCGAAGCCCGTTTTGGTAATATTCGTGGTACCGCTCCCCAACTTAATGCCATCACTATCAATGGTGAACGGGTTCCTTCGGCTGAGGCAGAAGTGCGTTCAATCCAGTTGGATTTGATTCCATCTGATATGATTCAGACCGTGGAGGTAAACAAAGCAGTTACACCTGATATGGATGGGGATGCAATTGGTGGTTCGGTTAATTTGGTAACCCGCTCAGCTCCCTATCAACAGCGTATATCTGGTACTATCGGCGCAGGCTACAACCCATTGGCCAATCAGCCGACCTATAATGCTTCATTGATCTTTGGAGATCGCTATTTCGATAAGAAGTTAGGGGTAATCGTCAGTGCTTCCTACTTCAACAACAATCTGGGTTCTGACAATGTCGAATCCGAATGGACCTATGACGATGCCAACGACAATGGTAGCTTCGACGAAGGCGAAGACTTCTGGCCAGAGGAGATTCAAATCCGTCAATACTACCTCCAGCGCGTGCGCCAGAGCTACTCTCTTTCCTTAGATTATCAGTTCAACGCCAATCACAAGGTTGTTTTCAAAGGGATTTACAACGATCGCAAAGACCGGGAAAACCGTTACCGTGCGGTCTTTGCTGATATCGAGCAAGATGACAACGGCCAATGGGTAGGTGAACTAGAGCGTCAAACCAAGGCTGGTACAGAGGACGTTAAGTATGCTCGTCTAGAGGACCAGCGCATGATGAACTTTGGGCTAAATGGCGACCACCTCTTTGGCAAGCTAGGCATGACTTGGTCTGCAACCTATGCTTTGGCTTCTGAGGATCGTCCTAACGAACGCTACTACGAAATTGCCACTGATGGTGCTGTGCCATTGACAGTAGATTTCTCCAATCCTGAAACGCCTTTAGTATCTGCTACTGAGTCCGTTTTTCAAACGCCTTCTAGCTCTTGGGAGCTGAGCGAGATCACCGAAGAGTTTCAGTACACTACTGATGAAGACATCAACGGTAGAATCGATTTTAAACTACCTTTAGCTTCAGGCGATTTCCAAAACCTCCTCAAGTTTGGTGGACGCGTGCGTTCAAAAACCAAGTTGAGAAGCAATGACTTCTACGAGTTTAGCCCTGTTGGAGACAACATCTTTGACAACGGCAACAACAATCTCGCAGACTTAGGCAAAGACAACTTCCTCGCTGGGCCCTATGATATTGGTTCTTTCATCTCTCGTGAATACCTAGGAGATTTGGATTTAGAAGGAGCAGAATTTGAAAAAGAGCAAGACCTCAGCGAGCTAGCAGGAAACTTTAACGCTACTGAAAATATCTTCGCCGGCTATGCGATGATTGAACAGCGTTTTGGTTCAAGATTATTGATGATCGCAGGGGTGCGTTTGGAACAAACGAATCTTGACTATACGGGCTTCCAATTTGACGATCAGGAAGAAACCTTAACTGAAACTCAGTCTCAGGCGAGCAACTACCTCAACGTGCTGCCAGGTCTTCACCTTAAGTATAACATCCGTCCACGTACCGTATTGCGCTTTGCCTACACCAACACTTTGGCGCGCCCGAACTACTTCGATCTAGTGCCTTATCGCGAAATCGCTGATGGTGAAGAGCTTTCTATTGGTAATCCTGATCTGGAAGCCACTACCTCGACTAACTTCGACTTGATGGCAGAGCACTACTTCGGTACCGTAGGTATCGTTTCTGCAGGTGTGTTTTACAAAGACATCAGTAACTTCATCGTTACCCAGAGCTTCGAAGATTATACTTTTGAAGGGGTTGAGTGGGCCGATTTCTCGCAGCCTATCAATGGCGGTAATGCGGTTCTTTTTGGAGCTGAGTTCGCTTTCCAGCGTCAATTGGATTTTATCGCTGACGCTTTGAAAGGGGTTGGGGTTTACTTCAACTATACCTTCATCCAGTCTCAGGTTACGGATTTCAACTTTGAAGGTCGCGAAGAGGATGAAATCAGCCTTCCTGGCTCGCCAACGCATACCCTCAACGCTTCTATCGCTTACGAAAACAAGAAGTTTACTTCTCGTCTTTCTCTCAACTATGCGAGTGATTTTATTGATGAAGTTGGTTCAGAAGCCTTTGGGGATCGCTACTACGATCAGGTTACTTACCTTGATTTCAATATGAGCTATAGCTTGACTGACAACTTGGTGCTTTACACCAATGTCAACAACATTCTCAACCAGCCATTGCGCTACTATCAAGGCAGTCCTAGCCGTACGATGCAATCAGAGTTCTACAACTTCCGTTTTGACCTCGGGCTTAAGTTTGATGTCTCTCGCTAGACTTAAATTTGATTCAAATTGATTAAGATATTTCGAACCTTAGCTTACGGTCTTTTGGCCATAAGTGTGGCTTGCCAATCGAAGCCTCAGAATCCTGCCAAGGAGTCTGAGGCTTCTGGCGAAGCCCGTGAAGATTCTCTTGCTTTGCTGCATGCCTATGAATTGCAAGCACAAATCAAGCATGCAGTATACCCTATGGTAGAAACTCAATCCATAGCGGCCCAATCCTTAGAGGATGCCGCCGATGATCCCGCCCTTTGGCTTCATCCTGATGATCCAGCCAAATCCTTGATCTATGGCTCCAATAAAAAGGGCGGCTTGGCGACCTATGATCTCAGCGGTAAGGAAGTGGCTTATTATCCAATCGGCAAGGTCAATAATGTAGATGTTTTGCAGCAGCTCTCCTTCGGAGAACGCTCAGTCAGCATCCTCGGTTGTAGCAATCGTACTTACCAAGGGATCGATATTTTCCTCATTGATGAAACTGATGGCAGCCTTACTGACCTTAGTCAAGAGAGTTTGACCGTTGATCCGGCTAAGGTTGATGATGTCTATGGCTTCTGCTTCGGTCGTCTCAAGGATGGCAAAATCTTCGCCATTCTCAATGGCAAAAATGGCCTCATGCAGCAATTTGAGCTGGTGCTAAAGGATAGTGCTGTTTCGTGGATTTTGCGTCGTGAGTACCAATCTCCATCCCAAACCGAAGGGATGGTCGTCGATGAGTTGCTGGGTGATCTTTACGTAGGCCAAGAAGATGGCGGAATCTGGAAATTGAAGCTGGATCCAAAGGATGCTACCGAAGCTCAAAAACTAGCCATGAGTGGGGAAGAAAATCCAGCTATTGCCTATGATATAGAGGGATTGAGTATTTATCGTAAGGGGGAGCAAGCTTATTTGATGGCCAGCAGCCAAGGT
>JBCCQN010000131.1:0-22904 GCA_039024315.1 Bacteroidota bacterium | reverse complement strand
TTCCGTTGGGATATCACTGCTAACTGGTCCCTACAGCGCTCTAAGGTAATAGAGCTTGTTGAGGGCATCGACAATTATACCATCGCAAGCAACTACATGATCATCCAAGCCCGCGAAGGCGGTCGCATGGGCGATATGTACGGAACTGGCTTTGTGATGATCAAAGACGGGGAGCGCCTTTTCCCAGATGAATTAGGGCGCCTTCCTGAAGGGGGCCAGCCCCTAATGAATGATAATGGTTTCTATGAACGCGATAATAACCTTCGCTACCTTGGAAACTATAATCCTGATTGGATGCTTGGTCTTTACAATAGCTTCTCTTACAAAGGCTTCAATTTAGGTTTCTTGTTTGACCTGCGTTACGGTGGTGAAGTAATGTCTCGTACGCTTCTTATCGGCGGTACTTCCGGCATGATGATCGAAACCGTAGGTAACAATGACAAAGGAAATCCTGAGCGTGATCCTATTGCTGATGGCGGTGGCGTAGCGCCTGAGGGTGTCTTCCAAGATGCTGACGGCAATTATATCGATAACTACTCTTTGCCAGTCGATGAGCGCAAGCGCTTGAGCGGTCGTGACTATCACTGGTGGACTTTTAACCGTGGCAACGAGGCCCAAGGCATCTACGATGCGACTTACCTCAAGCTACGTGAAGTACGTTTTGGCTATGACTTTCCAGTAGCAATGACCAATCGGATTGGGATCAAAGACTTAAGGCTCTCTCTCGTAGGTCGGAACCTCCTTCTCTGGACTGAAAACCCACACTTCGATCCAGAAACTTTCTCGTTTAACGGTGGAACCATCGTGCCGGGGGTTGAGGATATGGCTACTCCTACGACTCGCAGCCTTGGCGTCAACCTTAGCTTCAAATTCTAATTAAGTACGTAATGAAAAGCTTATATAAATCATCATTATTCCTGTTGGCTTTGCTATTGATGCAAGCCTGTACGCAGGACTTTGGAGAAATCAACTCCAACCCCAACGCACCCGAAAATGTAACCGGAGGGCTTTTGCTCCCTACCATCATCATCAATCCTGCTCAACGCCTAGGCCGTTTGGGTTGGGAAGAAGGTAACACTGCTATGCAAATCAGCGCCGTCAACAACTTTACCACCTTCGACCAAATGGGTTGGGGCGGTCAAGACGGTGTCTGGAATGATATGTACCGCGGTATCCGCGATGCAGACAACCTAATGATCATCGCGGATGAGAGTGGTAACACCGCTTTCAAAGGCGTAGCCATGATTATGAAAGCTTGGATGGGCGCTACCTTGGCAGATTTCTTTGGTGATGTTCCCTATTCTCAAGCCAATAAGGCTAAGGATGACAATTTCACGCCTGCTTATGATGCTCAAGAAGACGTTTATAACACCATTTTGAGCGAGCTGGAAACGGCTGAAGGCTTATTAGCTCAAGGCGGTTCAATCGATGGTGATCCACTATTTAGTGGGGACTTATTGAAGTGGCGTAAGTTTGCTAACTCTCTCCGTATCCGCTACCTCATGCGTCTCGAAAAGAAACGTAGTGGTGCTTCCATTGGCCCAGCCATTCAAGCGATTGTTAGTAGTGGTATTCACTTTGAAAGTAACGAAGACGGCGCCTCTGTACCCTACCTCACTACCGCACCCAACCAATATTTTCAGCATACGGGTCGTGTCGGTGGATTTGATGAGCATCGCTTGAGTCAAAAGGCCGAAGAACGCATGAAGGCGATCAATGACCCTCGTCTTTTTGTCTTCTACCGTCCGATCGGCAACCCAGACAGCTTAGCTTTCTACTTTGATCCAGTGGATTTAGACGCGATCACAAAGGGTTCTGGTACCAATCGCACGGCATTCCGAGATTTCTTTACGACAGTTTATGCGGCTGACCCGATGGGTATTCAGCAATATTATCCCTTATTCAAAGGCCTGCCAAATGGCCTCTCAGAGGGTAACGCAATTAATTATAATGGCAGCCGCCAAAACCAATCTCGACTCGGAGAAATCCTCCGCGAGTTGCCTGATGGAGTGAGTATGCATTTTATGCACTATCCGGAATTGATGTTTATTCTTGCTGAGGCGGCTCAGAAGGATTACATCAACGGCAACGCGGCGGATTTCTACCAAGCCGGGATCGAAGCTGCTTTTGAGATGTACGGGATCGAAGCTGCTGATAGTTATTACACCCAGTCGAGTGTAGTACTATCAAATGACAACGATACTGCGCTTGAGCAAATCGCTACTCAAAAGTGGATTTCTCTTTTTGTTAGTGGTATAGAAGCCTACTTTGATTGGCGTCGCACTGGCTTACCAGAAATCACTCCAGGTCCAGACAATGTCAACAACAATCAAGTTCCGTTACGATTTAATTATCCAGCTGCTGAGCAAGCGCTCAATGGGGATAATTGGAAAGCAGCCGTGGACCGTATCGGTGGCGATGACAACATCAATGCCGTCATGTGGTTATTACAGTAGTCTCGTAATTGTCAATAGGAAAGCCGTCTCACTGGTTGGGGCGGCTTTATTTTTGGGTTTACCGCTGCGCGGAACGCTTATCAATGGTTGAAGGGTTGAATTACTGAAGGACTGAATAGATAAGAGATTCAATAATTCAACAACTCAACCCTTCAAACAATGAAACATGCGTTCTGCGAAGCAGTAGACAAAAACCTACTTTTTTTTCTTAGCCTTAGCCAATGGATTGAACTCAAGGCACTTATCTACCCAAAAATTTAACTCATGCGCCGTCTCTAATCCATAGCTTTGGACGTGGACATATCCCTTCATTTCGCGCCCTCCTTGGTGGATGATCTCAGCGCCATTTTGTTTGAGCAATGCCTCTCTCTCCTCAGGACTGATGCGGCAGAGCAAGCCACCTTTTAAAGTCCCAAAACACATTTTTCCATCCACCATAAAGGTGATACCTCCCATCATTTTTTTCTCCTCCCAAACTATCCCTTTTAGCAGGAGGACGTCTCGAAGTCTTTCGATTAGTAGTGCTTGCATGCCGTTTGTTTTAATCAATCAGGCCCAGATGCTAATATTAAGCTTCTGGGCCACAATCATTTAGCTGAGTGAGTAAAAGAATTGCTCATGCACGATTTTACCTTCTTCTACTCGATAGACGCCTACTTCTTCATCGACCCTTCTCGCTTGCCCTTTCATAGTGAGATCCATTTTCATCGTCGCGGTAAAAAAATTGCCAGCGACAATTGGACCTTCGATTTCCATGCTGTGAAAGCTTTCGATCATATCGCCCCATTGCTTGCCTTTGGCCATGATAGCAGGCATCCCTTCGACTCTTTCAGGATAGCCCTGTACGCCAGGTACCTCTACACTAATACAATCTTGGTGATATAGCTCTTGGTAAGCTTTTGCAGACTGACCCGTGCTACAATAATGGGCCCATTGGTTTGCGATCTCTTGTGTTGTCATAAGTAAAATTTTTAAGTGATTTTTTATTTACCCTTCAAATATAAAAGGGGCTTATGACAGAATATGTCAGGGGTTAAATTCTATTTCTTCGCAGGCCACAAAAAATTTACCTAAGTCAAAGTTTCTGTCCGCAAAGGTCTCTTCCAAGATCCGAAAATGTTGAATTCTATCGAGGCGAAAGGAGCGATAATCATTCCTCAATCGACACCAGCCAATCACGATCCATTTTTCATTAAAAGAATAAATCGCTAAGGGCTCCACCTTACGATAGGTCATTTCCTTTTCCGGCGCTTGATAACTAATCTCAATGAGCTTGAAATTGATGATGGCCATTTGGATGTAGGAGAGTGAAGCGGACTTATGTTCATCGGCTCGGCGTTTCAAGATCAGCATTTTACTGTCGAGCAACTCGCCTTGTTCTTGCAGGGTACCGACAAAGACGGACTTAATCTTAGCCAAGGTTTCTTGAAAATGCTCGATCAAGGAATCATCATTGGTCTTGGCAATGAGCTTTTCGGCGGTTACCAAAGCATTGACTTCCATTTCATTGAACATCACCGGCGCCACCGTATAACCATCCATAATCGCATAGCCTTTCCCCTCAATGGTCATAATCGGCACCCCCGAATCCTCTAACTTCTTGATATCGCGATAGATCGTCCGCAGGCTCACCTCAAACTTTCGCGCCAGTTCTGTCCCAGTAACTAGTCGCTTTGACTTCAAAATAGTCAAAATGGAAAGGAGGCGTGAAAGGTGATTCATGATTTTTGATGCTTAATATAAGCATAGACTCTGACAGTATCTGTCAGGGGTAGGTAAAAAAAATGGAGAACCTCTAAATCCAAAATCGAATTACTCTCCTATGCAAGGAAGAAAAACGGACTAAGCCGATAGCAAAAAGAGCGCCGCCTCTCTACAAGCCTTAGAGATGACGGCGCTACCGTTTTCCAAACTATACTAAACAATGTCAACTATTACTGATGAGCTCTGCCATTTAGTTCAAAAGCAGCCCTAAAATTGATATCTTCTGCTACCGGCTCTGAAAATACGCCGACCAAACGAACACTAAATTCACCACCTTCTAGGTAGGACTGCATTTCGGGCTTATCTACTATTTCCAGCTCGACCCATTGTTGAAATCCATCACCAACTGGGTCTAAACTAGCCAGTAGGAATTCACTCTGGCCAGGCGCACTGATATAGACCGATAAGCTTTCGACAGGGTCAAAACTCAAGCTCTGAGAATCCAAAATCTCTAAATAAAATCGCTTAGGGGTCAAGCTGAGTAAGCGGTCAATGCTAGCGTCTTGGTCTTTGAGTAAGTTGCTTAATTCGGATTGTACGTTTAGTTCTCCTAAAACGACTTCGCCGGCTTCTGCGACTGCAGGAGTAGTGAAATCTATGCTGGCATATTTGAGGATGAAATCAAATTCAAATTTTTCGCCTAAATCGACGCAAGAAGTGAAAACGAACAAAGAGGCAAGAATAGTGAGAATTGAAAAAGTGCGCATATCTGCAAATTTTGTGTGATTTTCTTATTAGTCTTGCTAAAAAGGAAAAGGTAAACAGTCAAGCAAAAAAATTACAATAGTATGGGCTAGCTGTTCCTAGCCTTATACTGATTGTGAGGACTCAGTCGTACTTATTATAGCTTTGCTCACTTGGGATTACTGCTTCGCAGAACGCTTATGCTGTGTGGCATGACACCGACGAGCAGATGGGTAGGGGCGTGCAGGTGTGCCGACCTAAGAGATGAGCGTTCCGTGCAGCGGTAAAAAACACAAAAAGAATGCGATACTATTTAAGTTTACTGCTTTTGGTACCTAGCATCTCAGTTGTGGGGCAGAGTCTCATGAATGAAGTGGTGCAAAACGAATTAGACACGACTTGGATGCACAATCAGGGAATGTATGGCTATAACATTTTCCAAGTGGGCAAAGACCTTTACTGTATACTTTTATTAGAAGGGGCGCAAATCAATGTGTTGGTCTCCAGCATTAATGGCTCTGAAATAGATAAAGTACGAGTTTGGCGTTCTGCGGAGCAGGCCTCCTCCAACGCCTTTATCTACTTAAATATCCGCCATAAATTATCTGAAGCCGCTTGGGGAGCGAGTAGTAAGGGTAACACGATTGAGGAAGTGGTAGTAATTGATCTCCTAAAAGCAGAAGTAGTCTTTTCTTTTGCCCCCTATTGGCATGTATCTGGTAGCGGGAGTGGCTTGGAATACGAAGGTATCTGGAACTGTCATTATCGCACAAGTTATAGCCTCTGTGGAGACAGTATCTTCATTGACAAAATCGAAATCCTAGCCGCAGAGATCTGGGACAAGGGACCGCCAATAGATAGAAGAGATAGCTTAGAAAGTCGAGTGGATCCGAATTGTCATCCGAAATTGAAAGAAGGTTTGTATTTGTATGATGGAAACACTTTTATCAGGCAGGTGGTTAAAGAAATAGATAAGTAATCAGCATCATGGCTTGGACTTGCCCCAAATGTGAACGAGTATTTGGCTCGCCCCATCAATCGCATTTTTGCACCAATGTGACGATCGATGATTTGTTTGTGGGCAAACCAGAGAATCTTCTCCTAGCTTTTGACCAATTGTTGATTGCCGTTTACGACTGGCCAGATGTGAATGTGGGCGCGGCCAAAAAAGCCATTGTCTTTTCGGTTGGCAAAGCATTTTTGATCGCTCGTCCCATGAGCAAAGTATTAGATCTGTCCTTTTATCACAACGAGTCATTTGAAGACAAGATCTTCCACAAAAAAGGGCAGTACGGCAGGAAATACAATTACCATATCCGCATCAATAAAGTAGAAGACATCACGCCTGAATTGTTGCGCTGGGTGCGCAAGGGTTATGATTGGGCGCGGCCTAAGGCCTAAACAACGAATTTAGCCTTTAAGACTTCAACTTAGCCAACTAATTCACAAAATACATGTCAAGTTCTCCCTTACCTTTGGCATCGATTTTCCCACGATAGGTACTAGGAAAAGTATCCTTGATCAAATCGTAGGTATAGGCTGAGACGTTGATTTTACCAGCTTCACTGGCTGATTCCATTCGCGCTGCGATATTGATCGTATCACCGAAGAGATCATAAGAAAATTTCTTTTTTCCAATTACCCCTGCGGTGATTGGGCCAGTATGGATCCCCACTCGAACTTGCCACTTGATGGATTCAGTTTGATTGCGTTTCTCGAGATATTCTGTGATTTTTTTTGCGGCGGTGACGCATTTATTAGCATGATCAGGATCCGGATCGGGCACTCCACAGGCAGCTAGATAGGCATCGCCCACAGTTTGTATCTTCTCTAAGCCTACTTCTTCTATAATGTCATCATAAGCTTGGAAGATTTCATCCAGTTCCTGAACCAATTTTCTACCAGGAATAGAGGCCACAATATTGGTAAAACCCTTAAAATCGGTAAATAGGATACTTACCTCTTCAAAGAAAACGAGTTGGGTCTTTCCATTTTCTTTCAATTCTCTAGCCACCGAGGGCGGCAGGATATTCAGCAATAAATCCTCGGCACGCTGTTGTTCGGCTCGAATTTCCTGAGTTTGCTCAAAAACCCGCTTCCGTAAAAGTTCTTGCTTTCGTCTCAAAGAAGTCGTTCTCCAACGGATAAATGAAAAAATCAATCCTACACCTGTAAATACATATAGGCTGTAGGCCCACCAAGTTTGCCACCATGGAGGGAGAATTTCAATAAAAATGCTTGCCTCTTCACTCCAACTCCCTTGGCTGCTTTTACATTTTACCCTAAAAGTATAGTTCCCTGGGTCCAAATTGTTAAACCTAGCTTCTCGGGCAGTTCTAGCATCCACCCAGTCTTTGTCGGACCCCTCTAGCCAATAGGCATAGGTGTTGTTAGTCGGATCAGTACTATGAATGCCCACATATTCAATGCTAAGATCATTTTGATCATAGGGAAAACTTAGAGAAGATGTATTTTGGTACAGTAGGGGTTCGCTGGTTTTTTTACTGCGGATTTCACACAACGTAATTTTGGGGGGGATAATGGGAAGGTCTTTTACCCTTGTATTGAGTCGGATGAGTCGATTTTGGACAATGTAATACGGACTTCCATTTTGGTCCTCCCTAATTGCGATTGGATTGGGAATTATCAAACTGTAAGCTGGATATTGCTCAATAGGGAAATTGACAATGTTTAATGTCTCAGCGTTATAATAAGAGAATCCCGCATTTGTGATAATCCACAGGTTGTCTTGTTCATCTCCCCAAAGCCCAAATATACTACTCCCCATTAGACCCTGTTCATTCTCATATTGGGTAAGGCTATCGTTATCTGGATTATAAGACCATAGGCCATTCCAATCTGTCCCAATCCAGATAGTTCCATCTGAGGATTCCCAAAATCTGGAAGCGCTCAGGGGAAAAACTTTTAGGGTGTCACTTAAATTAGAGGAGAGTATCGTTAATTTTTTAGGGCCTGCAACCCATACCTTTTCGTTTCTATCCTCCCATAGGTACGCCAGACCATCTTTTGAAAAGATAGTACCCCCTATTTTAGGCAAAGTACCTTTCTTTTTGTCAAGCTTTGTAATATTCCATTGATTTTCGCCAATGGGTTGATATTGAATCAATTCGTCTTGGAAATTAAGGAAAACAAAAGAAGCAGCAGTATCAAACTCAATCAAAGGTTGCTTCAAAGAAGATTCAGGGTTTTGGAGGTCGATCTTAAACAGTTTATTAGGTGTTCGATACCAGAGACTGTTTAAATCTACCTGATTGAGGAAATGATATAATTCAGGTGATTGGGGAGGATCAACGAGCGGAAAAAAAGCTTTATTTTTACGCGTTTGCGGGTCGAACAAATGAATCCCTTTCTCGGTTGCGATCCAAAATTGGTTGTCAAAGCTGTTAGTAAATGCCAAAAGCATGTTACCTTGAATATCCTGTGAGGGCTTATTTAGATCGAGTAAGACCTCATGAATTAACGGAAAGGGAGAGATTTTGTACAAACCTGCGGTAGTCCCAGCCCCTGTCCAGATATTTCCAAAATTGTCCTCAAGTAGCTTTGCCGCTTTGAGAATATCACTTTTATACTGCCATTTCTGTTTAGTGACTGGATCCCAAATCACTAAACTGGTATTATACTCCATTGCTCCAAACCATAAACGACCGTATATATCCTCGTGAATAGACTCAATAATTGGAGGTAAGCCACTAAGCGAATCGGCAATATTGAGGTTTACCGGATAATGTTGGAAGGTACCTGCAGAACGATCCATTTGATATAATCCAGTACTCCCAGTACCAACCCAGAAGTTACCTTTACTATCTTCAAACATTGACATAACGGAAAAGTCCTGGAGTGCCTGAGGATTGTTTAGATCTTCTGTATAGCGGGTAAAGTTTTCTTTATCAGGATGATACTGGTGCAAACCACCCCTTTTCTCGGGTATCCACGAAGCACCATTTCCGACCCACAATGTTTGTTTTCGATCTTCGTAAAGCGCAAATATAGCCCCCTCAGATAGAGAATTGGGGTCATTGGGTTCATGAAAAAAGTAGCGTAGCTCTTTACTTTTCGGATCCAACCTAGCCAAGGTTGTCTCTTTGCCCCAAAAACCAAACCATAGATAGCCGTCATGAGTCTCTAGCATGCTAGAAATAATCAAATTCGGATCTATCTCACGCTCTTTAGGCCGAATATCTACAGGGGTAAAAATCTCTGTTACAGGACTGAACTTGCAAAGTGAAATACCAGTATCACCTCCTTCTGCAAAACTAATCCAAAGGTTTCCTTGGCTATCCCACATCAAAGTTTCCAATTTGTTGTGTGGGATGGAAGTTGAATCATTAGGATTATGACGATAGTTTTTAAAACTATGCCCATCAAAACGACTCAGACCATTTCGAGTAGCAATCCATATCATTCCTGACGGTCCCTGCACGATACTGTTGACACGAGTATCACATATACCATCATTTACATTGAATGACTCTATCCCTAAACCCGCATCCTGAGCATATATTGTTGTGAGATCAAGCACAAAGACAAGCGTTACAATAAGGGGACAGGAGAATAAATCAAGCAATGAATAAGTAGACGATTTCATACGGCTGAGGAGGCATTTTATTTTGCAAGACATGCAAAGCCTAAGCAATATATTAAGATAAACAATTCCTAGAATGTAGAGAGAGGAAACCGAAACAGCTTGGGGACATATTATGTCTTCAAAAGAATCTGCCATAAAATCGGCAGAATAACTTTTTCGATTTGAATAAAAAGTGGATGCATTACGAATTTGTTTCATTCGTAAGCTACTCTTAGAGGACAACAATACTAAGCGCACCTTATTCTGAGGTCCATTTAATAATCTTTGGCTGACAAATAAAGTGTAAACCGCTCGCGCCCCAAGGCCTAGAGGGCTATAAACGCCCCATTCAGTTCAACATATTTGAGCGTATCTGCTGAAGGAGTAGCCAAAATCACATTATCCATGCGACCGATTATACTATCTACTGTACTCCGGCTAATAGCGATGGTACCACTTTGCTGCCAATAATTTTCAGTTCCATTTTTGAAAAGGGTAAGGAAGCCTCCCACCTCATCAATTTGCTTCACACGAAATTCGCCCACGTGATTTTCCCGGGTTTCTTCATAGGCTAATTCCAGCCGTATGGAATCTGTCCGAGATTCAAAATGAACTACCACATAGGTTCCTGCTCTATAAAAGTCAGCCTCTCCCATTTTGTCTCTTTCGACTGCTCCCCTGAGATGGTATCGATACTCTCCTACAGCGATTTCAAAATCCATAGGATCGCCAGGGATAACCACCTCTGCCCTGCAAGCCAAGAACAGGCAAAGCGTTCCCCAAAGGGGTAAAACGAAAATTGACTTTTTTACGCATTCTTAATAAAAAATGTAACCTAAAGAAATGATATACCGTAAGTTATGGTGTAGGTGTTACTCAACTAGCATCTCTCAAAAAAGAAATAAAAAACGTATTTTCTCATAGTAGTAGTTGGTAAAGTTTTTCAAAATAAGGGAGTCCATTGGGCTCCCTTTTTCTTTAGCTGATCACCATCCATTTTCCTCTTTCTGAGGGAATCACCGGAGCTCCCAAACGATCGTCCATATTGCTATCCTCGACCGAAATCAATTTACCTTATTTGATTTTCCCCAATAAGGCGGAGATGACAGCAAAATGAATTTTGTAGCCTGGGTTTTACAGAAAGTTTATCCAGCATTTACGCATTTCTAATTTTTCTCCGATACCTTGCCTCTATGCAAACTACCGAAGCCCAAGCAAGCGTTGAGGAAATATTCTCTCTCTTTGAGCATTATGGAGAGGAAGAATATGGCGAAAACCTGAGCCAATCAGAGCACATGATCCAGTCCGCTCTTTTGGCGCAAGAAGAAAAACAAACAGAGGAAGTGATCATCGCAGCCTTATTACATGATATTGGGCATCTCTACGGCCATCAACTGGAAAGTCAGCGCATGGGCGATTTTGGTGTGGTAGATCATGAGTCCCTGGGGGCTGAGTATTTACTTTCCAAGGGGTTTTCACATAAAGTAGCCACCTTAGTAGAAGGGCACGTACTGGCAAAACGCTACCTCTGCTATGTAAATCCTGAGTATCTCAGCAACCTATCTCAGGCCAGCATGGAAACCCTCAAGCAGCAGGGAGGGCCTATGAACAAAGAGGAAGCGGCAAGATTTCGCCTAAGTCCTTATTTTGAGCTTAGCATCAGGATGCGTCATTGGGACGAGGAGGCAAAAATCCCTGAATTGAAAATCCCTCCAATTGAATCCTATAGAGAGATGTTACTTAGACACCTCCAATAAGAATTACCAATAGGACAGTCTTCAAATTATTTGCAATTCCTTTACCGATATGCGCACACTATTACTCTTGTTAATTCCAAACTTACTATTCATAGCTTGTAATAGGGAAGCGAGTTCTGATCCTTGGGTTTTTGAGGCCCCTGCGGGGAACGCTTATGCCAAGGTCGATGAAACGGGAGAGACAATCATTCCCAATGGCAGGATCATCAAGCCTCATGGCAAGACCTATCGCATCGCCCCACATCCTTACGGCTTGACCCTTAGTCCCGACGGCAAAATTGCCATCACCGCCAATTCTGGCACCAAGCCCTTTTCCATCTCCATCCTGCGAGATCTTGCGGGAGAAAATCCTGTGGTACAACAAGTCCCAGAAGGAGCCGAAAATGATGCTGACCTTCTTGGGGCAGTATTTATGGGCTTAGCCGTAAGTCCTGACAACCAGACCCTGTACGTTGCTGGAGGTCAAGAAAATAAGATTTACCTTTTCAATTTATCGGACGGTAGTCGGATTGATTCTATTGATTGTAAGCGCAGCTTTGGCGAGCAGGATTATAGCCATGGCTATATCGGCGACATGGTTCTCAATCAGGCGGGTACCCGTCTCTATGCGGTGGATCAAATCGGTTTTCGGATGATGATTATCGACACAGAGAAGAAGGAAGTTATCGCAAACGTGGCTACTGGCCGCTACCCCTTTGGTATTTGTCTTTCACCAGATGAGCAATCTGCCTATGTCGCCAATGTAGGTATGTTTGAATACCAAGCGCTTGAAGGACTAGATCCAAGCAATCTGCAAGCAAATTCTTTACGCTACCCTGCCTTTGCCTATAGTTCTGAGGAGATGAAAAAAGGTATAAAGACAGACAGCACAGATGTTCCGGGACTAGGAGATCCCAATGCCCCAGAAAGCTTTTCGGTTTGGCGGGTCGATCTTAGCGGCACACCTTCGGTGAACGCTAAGTTCAAGACAGGTGTATTAGTGGGGCAAAAGGTGGAAGGGATTCCGGCCGTAGGTGGCGCCAGTCCTAATTCACTGGTGGCCTCAGACCAATATGTCTTTGTCAGCAATGGCAATAATGATTTGATTTCGGTGATCGACATTACAAAAGACACCGTCATCAAAAACATTAAGCTTCAACTAGATGCTAGGCTGGGCAACAAAAGAGGCACCATCCCCTTTGGTTTAGCACTCTCACCAGATCAAAAGCGACTCTATGTAGCCGAATCGGGCGTCAATGCGATTGGAGTCATTGATGT
Organism: Bacteroidota bacterium; assembly: GCA_039024315.1. Taxonomy (GTDB): domain Bacteria; phylum Bacteroidota; class Bacteroidia; order J057; family J057; genus JBCAWW01. The sequence continues at coordinate 10,401 of JBCCQN010000131.1, read as the reverse complement.
GGAAAAGCTAGCGGTAATCGGTCATATCCCAGTAGGTTGGTTTCCCTCCAAAGTAGAGGTCAGCCCTGATAATCAGCAACTCATTGTCGCTAATGCCAAAGGCTACGGCAGTGGCCCTAATGGAGGCGCAAACTTCAAGATGGGGCCAGAGGGCAGCTATATCGGTGGCTTAATGAAGGGTTCTATCACTGTCATGGATATACCTGATGAACAAGAATTAAAAGCCCTCACCCAACAAGCAGTCGAGCAGAATTTTGCCATCAGGAAGGCTTCGGATGCTCGCTATGCCAGCAGCAGTAAGCTACCAATCCCCTTATATCCTGGGGCAAAAGCTAGCCCGATCAAGCACATCGTATTTATCTCCAAAGAAAACCGCACTTATGACGAGGTCTTTGGCCAACTCAAAAAAGGCAAAGGCGATCCAAGCTTAGCACGCTATGGTTTGAAAGCCAGCTTTAGCAAACGTGATGGCAGCGGTCAGATTGAAGACTGCGACGTCATGCTCAATCATATTGCCCTGGCGCGTCGATTTGCCATCTCCGATAACTTCTACGTAGATGCTGATCACTCCGCCGATGGGCACCGCTGGCTGGTGGACACCTATCCCAATGAGTGGGTAGAAACCCACGTTTCAGCCGCATATGGGGGTAAACGCCGTCCCAAAATGGACTCTAAAGCTCCCGGCAATTTTGCGATGGTTGGCTCCACAGGTGCAATCTATCCGGAGGATTATAATGAACATGGGGCTATTTGGGATCATTTTGAGCGTAACCAAATCAACTTCTTCAACTTTGGCTTCGGGACGGAATTAGCAGGCTCCCTGAGTGATAGTACCATGAAATATACAGGTATTCGTTACCTAGTCAACTATCCGCTGCCAGGGCCTTTGTATGAGCGTTCTGCGCAGCAGTATCCCACCTACAACATGGCGATCCCTGATCAATTTAGAGTCGATCAATTTCTCAAAGAATATGATGAACGCTGGGGAAAAGGAGAAGATAGTTTACCTCAAGTCTTGACTATCCTGCTACCCAACGATCATGGTGCCGGAGAACGCCCGCAGGCCGGCTATCCTTACCGAGAGAGCTATATGATGGACAATGATCTTGCTTTGGGGCGCTTGGTGGAGTTTCTGAGTCACACTCCTTATTGGAAAAATATGGCCATCGTAGTTACAGAAGATGACTCTCAAAACGGGGTCGATCATATTGACGCCCACCGCAGCCTTTTGATGGTCATTTCGCCCTACGCCAAGCGCGATTATGTAGGGCATCAGCATTATAGTTTTGGCTCTATATTCAAGACATTCTGGAATATCCTCGGCACGCCCTATCTCAATCAATATGATGCAGGCGCCACTGATTTGAGCGACTTGTTTACCGATAAGCCCGACTTTACCCCTTACAATGCTTATGCCCTTGATCCTAGGGTTTTTGATCCTCAGAAAGTACTTGATCCTTTCGACGAAGAGTTTGACTGGAGCGCGGTGATTGGTTCCCCCGCTTTGGATGATCCTGAGGTTTTGCTCAAGGAGATGCAAGAAGCAGACAAGCAGCGTGAATTAGAGCGAAATCGCCAGAGTAATCCACTTAGAGAAGGTGCCGAAGATTGAGCATCTTAACAATTCCTTAATCTGATTGTCATAGAAGCTTGATGATCATTGCACATTATTGTGCGGTGAGAAAAGCCACGGACTCACAAGGCCACTTTATAGGAGGAGACAATTTCATTATATTCGGCCATCCAAATCGGAATCTAGCGCTAAGGAGAGCTAAATCTGTCGCTTCAAAGCCTCGAAACCAATTTTTGACACACTACTCAACACATGGATACAAGCTCTCAAATCATCATGTACCTAGGCTTTGCTATGGCGGCATACTCCGTAGTCGGTAATGATGTCATTCAAACCTTGGGAACCTTCCTTACTTCCAACGAAAAACGCCCTTGGTACCTCCTATGGGGCTACGCCGCGACTATTTTGACTGTGGTCTTGGTCTATGGTTGGATCGTAAATGATGGGGATGTTTCCTATATGAAGCTTATCGGTAATGCAAGCAAAGGCTACAGTTTTGCAAACCCTGCCTATCCCCTACCCAATCCTTTGACTTGGTGGTATTTATTGCCGCCGATTATTCTGTTAGTGATTACCCGCTTTGGGATACCGGTCAGTACAACCTTTTTGATATTGACATTTTTTGGAACTGCCTCCTTGAGCAATTTTGATATGTCAAGAGGTTTTGGAGAGTTCCTGATAGAATTTTTCACGGCAGACCAGTTTAGCAGTATGCTGACCAAATCTCTTTTGGGTTATGCCGTAGCTTCTATCACCGCCATTATCGCCTATACGCTTATCGCCGAAAGGCTGGAGCGACGCTTCTATCAAACGGAGCTAGAAGGCAGCTCACGCGAAGGACTTCTTTGGTCTGCCGCCCAATGGGTTTCTACGGGTTTTCTTTGGTCTCAGTGGCTTATCCAAGACTTTGCCAATATTTATGCCTATCTCCCACGTAAAGTTAGCGTTACGGAAATGATCGCTTCTCTCGTGGTCATTCTGGGGCTTTTGGCTTATATCTTTTATCAGAGAGGAGGGGCTATCCAAGGGATCGTCAAATCTAAAACCAACACGCAGGACATCCGCTCCGCCACCATTATTGACTTTATTTATGGCATCGTGTTGTTCTTTTTCAAAGAACTCAATGATGTACCGATGAGTACTACTTGGGTTTTTATTGGCCTGCTTGCTGGACGTGAATATGCATTACGCTATCGCTTTGATGACAAGAAAATCAGCAGGGCCACTCACAAAGGCATCGGGTTGGATGCGATGAAAGCGACCCTCGGCTTGGTAGTAAGTATCATATTGGTGGTGATGATGCAGTACGTTAGAGGGCTCTGATTTTTTTTTACTGCTGCGCAGAACGCTTGTCTCTAGCGCGACAAGGTAGTGCCATGTCGCCGAAAAATTTATCCTCTCCCGATTACATATCGAGCGAGTCACGAGGATCGGGACGACGAGAAATGGATGTAGGTTCGGCATGCAGGCCGAACTCATCATGCCAGATACAAGCGTTCTGCGAAGCAGTAAACCCAACTTACCCGACAAAAATCATCTTATTTTAATTCTGATATAACGCTATTGCCTTATTTTGAGGCCAAAAGCAGATATGATCCAATTAGTGATATTTGATATGGCTGGCACTACGGTACAGGATGACGATTTTGTAGCGGAGTGTTTTGTCGCTGCGCTTGGCAAAGGTGGAGTCGAGATTACAGCTGCAGACGCAAGACCCTTTATGGGTATTCCCAAACCGCTGGCAATCAAAAGCATGATCGAGACTAAGCGTTCGGCGCAGCCGGCTACAGAAGAAGAAATCGAACTTATCCACCAGGACTTTATCCAACGCATGATCCATCTCTACCAAACGGACAGTCGGATAAAGGAGATAGATGGTGCCTCTGAGCTTTTTGAAAGCCTACGCCAAAAAGGTATCAAGATAGGCTTAGACACCGGATTTAGCCGTGATATCGCCCAGACCATCATAGAGCGCTTAGGTTGGGAGGGAAAGATAGATGCTAGCGTAAGCAGTGATGAAGTAGCAAAGGGCCGTCCTGCGCCGGATATGGGGCTTAGACTGATGGAAGTACTAGGGGTTAGCGATCCTAAGGCAGTTGTGAAAGTGGGAGATACTGCTTCAGATTTAGGGGAGGGCCAAGCTTTGGGAACAGCTTATAATATTGGCGTATGCAGCGGAGCCTACAGCCGCGCCCAGCTAGAGGCAGAACCGCACACCCATGTGCTAGATTCGATTAGGGAGTTACCGGATGTGTTGGGATTATAAAAAGTGAGGGGAATGGTAGCTTTTGCCCTTCTACCTTTATACACTCTCTAAGATCGCAATATTTTCTTCTAACTGGTCAAGATGCTTACCAAAAGCTTTCTTATTCATCCAGCGAGCCAGCCAATGGCAAAGAGGGGTCAATACCACCAAAGTGATTACCAAGGTCATCCAAACAAAAGTCTTTTCAAATACTTCTGAGACAGGATGCTTGTCCGTAAAGGACCACATAAAGCCCATAGTGGCTGAGATAGGGTAGAGAAAAAGCCCAATAGCTTCCTCGTAACGCAGGATCGTTTTGATACGATTGCGGTAGGATTTGAGGGCTTCAAGCAAACTACCATCCATTGGTAGATCTCTTTTGAGAAGCTTATACTCTTGCCATAGGATAATCCCACCGATGACGTAAGCTAAGGTCAAAACCAATAATAAGATCTGAACGATCTGGACCTTGAGAAAAGGCATCACGGCCAAAAACAAGATCACAAAACCGAGGATAAACATCATCTTCTTGAAAACCCCTTTGCGAAGTTTGGTAATTGGTGAACTTGATTCTTGGTGGATCATGTTTTCCAAGCCTTCGTCTTCAATGATATTTACTTCAAAGGACTGCTGCTGTAATTCGTTCCAGGTTTCACGCAAATCCATATCTATATGCTCTTTTTTGATTCAACATTAATTAAATTTCTCCCCTACTTTTCATCCCCTCCTAATTTCTTTACAATGCCTTGCTTGATGCGATGTAGCTTAACCGCAGCATTGTTCTTACTCATTCCGGTAATTTCGGCAATCTCTTCATTGGGGTAACCATCAAGGTGGAGCACAATGATCAGACGATCGATTTGGTTGAGTTCTCGTATGGCCATCCAAAGCAGCTCTGAGCGTTCGGAGCGCTCGCGAGGATTATGTGGCACCTCTAGGCCTTCAGTGGTCTGCATTTCTGGGCTGCGCGTTTGTTTACGCCGATAAGTAAGCACTGTATTGAGCGCAACGCGGTAGAGCCAAGTAGAGAATTTTGAGTTGCCAGCAAAACGTTCGTATGAACGCCATGCCTGGAGGACGACTTCTTGAAAGAGATCTTTTTGATCCTCGGGGTGGTCCACATATAGTCTGACGACTTTAGCGATAATCCCTTTGTGATCACTAATCGATCGCAAGAAGACTTGTTCTTTGGCAGAAGTTTTCACCGCAGAGGTATCGGAAGCTTGTGCCAAGTCCATGAGTAATTGGGAGCTTAAATCCATAGTGATGAGGCATTAAAACTGCGATGATTGATCAATCGTAGTATAAGTATCCGACAGCCCTACAGAAATTACAGAGATATAGAAAAAATTTATGTATTTAGACAATAGTATTTAGTATTAAGACCTAGGGAATGTGAGCATTAGGGTTTAGCAAGACCATTTTCTCGGCACTGAATACTGTTTACTCTTTACTTAATTTTCTGCTTTGATTTTTTTGCCTTGCCAGTAAAAATAGGCCATTGAAACCGTAGTTCCCACAAAACCGACAATGGCTAAAGCATAACTTAATTGCGTAAAAAAGCTCGCCCAACTCAAATCTGCGGCCCCAAAGTCTTTGTAAAGCAATACGCTCACACTCCCCATATAGCCAAATGAATCAGCGAGATAGATCAAAAAGCCAACATTACTCACGTATCTAAAGGCGGCGATCAAACGATCAAATAAGATACTATTGAAAGGAATGTAGGCTAGGTAGGTAGCATATCCAGTGAGGAACATCCACCACCATTCATTCCACCAATCAGCGTGATAACCATAGGTAGCCAAACCCGCCAGAAGAGTTCCTAGTAATATAGCTACATGATTGATCATCAAGGCCTTGACATTATCCTTGACGAGTACGATCAACATTAGGATACCCAACACCCCTAAAGATACTGGGCCTTCAATACCAGAAAAACTCACCCCATGATCTGCACCTTTAAGAGATACGAGAATATCTTCCATGAAATTGTCCCGAAAGTCTCGATAAGCTGTTAACATCGTGTAGACAAGCACTAGCATGATGATGCCCCAAGCGAACCGCTTGAAAAAAGCCAAGCGTTCGGGACCAGACATAGGCGCCCGTTTGGTACGCAAGGCTTCATCCTTGTCGTCGGGGGGTGGCATCTGATTGAGCATCCAGACAAATACCAAGAGCGGGACCGCAAACAAGGCCCCAGTCAAGAAAGGCATCCAAAACTCGGTAGCTCCTAAGCTGAGAATCCACTTACCCACATCCTTGACAAAACCCGAGGCAAAAGTAAAACTGGCACAAAGCCCCAAGCCCATCACTTCGGTAAAACGTCTCCCCTCCACATAGGAAAAGACCAATCCCCAGATCATTCCGAGCGGTAAACCGTTGAAAAACAGGCAAATAAAATTATAAGGCCGCGGGATAGTAGCAAAGCCCAAGAGAGCGAGTTCGGCAATGCCGATCAAAATCAAAATACTCGCAGCTCGTCCCGTAGCCTTCATCTCAGAGACTACTTTGATCCCCACAAACTTTGATAACATATAACCCAAGACCTGAGTAATCACGAGGATCTCTTTGTAGTTCAAGCCCCAAAAGCCAGCCTCCTCACTAAAGGTTCCTACTGTAAAGCCCTTACGAAAAGCATACATACAGGCATAGCTACAAAATGCAGCAATGATCGCGTAGACCGAAAACCAAATCGGAGATGCGTTTTCTAACCAATTTTTGACTTTACTCATTTAGGTGTGTTTACCAATTCAATCCGTTTGTATCAAAACTAAAGGCTTGCCATTCAGCCTCTTTTAAGGCCCATAATTCTTTATGTCCTGTCTGTCGTAAGAGGGTTGCAGTTTCCTCAAAACCAGCAATCAAATCATTGGGATGATGCGAGTCCGAGTTTAAGCAAGTGCGGATGCCCATTTCTGCCATTGCCTTCATGATCCAAGGACTAGGATAGGTCCCTCCATCTCGCTTTTTGTACAAACCACGAGTGTTGATCTCGACTATCACATCGGCCGCACGCGCTACTTCAAGCGTAGCCATAACCAATGCCTTGTACCAATCAGACTCAGTATCAAAGAGTTGATTGTTTTCGCTTTGCATTTTGATTTTGTCGATATGTCCCACCACATCTGGGCAATCAACTTCGATCATCTCTTGAATGAGGGAAAAGTATTGGGTGATCACTCCCCGAAGGTCTCCCTCATAGATCTCTGCTAAGCCCTGCAAAAACACCTGATGAGTACCGTCAATCTCCCAAGGTCTGCCATCAGCAAAAGCGTTCACGTAGTGGACCGACCCCACACAATAATCCAAGCCAGCTGCTACCAAATTTGCCGAACTAGGCCCTATCATGCCTGGGATATAATCAATTTCCAAGCCTACATATAGCTCAATTTGATCTTGATATGCCTCCTGCAAACGCCGAGTCTCCCTTAAGTATTCAGGCATTCGTTTTGAAGGCATGGCCCAAGAGGTAGGAAAGGGAACTGGTGCATGAGTGGAAAATCCAAAAGCGGGCATTTTGTGGACGAGTGCTTGCTTAACATGTACCTCGGGGGCTTCCTTACCATCACAAAAATGGCTATGGCTGTGGTAATTGGTCCATGACATAGGCCGTAATATCGAATGAAATTTCTGCTTTCCCACGCTCGAAAGCAGATTTTACATAAACTTTACAGATCATTGATCTGAGGAGGTGGATTATCAAAGTGAAAAGGCCTTGTTTAGCGTCTATGCAAAAACACACTCAAATTGCCGTGATTGGGGCGGGTATCGTTGGCTTGTCGATCGCGAGAGCGGAAGCCTTAAAGGGGCATCAAGTAACTGTCTTTGAACGAGATAGCCGAGCCGTAGGGGCAACGATTCGTAATTTTGGAATGATTTGGCCGATTGGACAAGCAGTCGGTCCAGCACTAGATCGAGCCTTGAGGACCCGCGCTATTTGGGGAGATTTCACAAAAGAAAGTGGCCTTTGGCATAATGCAGAAGGCTCGTTGCACCTAGCTTATCACGAAGATGAATTAGCTGTACTGGAGGCCTTTGGGGAATCTGTGGGTGCTAGCTATCAGTGCAAGCTCCTTAGTGCAAAAGAGGCCATAAATCTCTCTCCCGCCACCAAGCCCAAAGGCCTTTTGGGCGCTTTGTGGTCGGGTACCGAGATGATTGTTGATCCTAGGGAGGTACCCGCTACCCTTGCCCAATACCTACAAGAAACCTTGGGAGTAAATTTCAAATTTGGGACCGCAGTAACCGATATCAGTGAGTCATTTTTGTCAGCCTCCGGTGAACGCTGGACTTTTGAGCGAGCTTGGCTATGCGGGGGTAGCGACTTTGAGACGCTCTTTGCAGAAACGTTCGCGAATAGCGGCCTAAACAAAGTTAAGCTCCAAATGATGCGCACACTTCCTCAACCCGAGGATTGGAAGATGGGGCCTGCGCTAGCAGCAGGCCTTACCTTAACTCATTACGCTTCCTTTGCGCATTGCCAAGCCGAATTAGCACAGCTCAAATCCCGTATCAAGGAAAAATCCCCTTGGTTTGAGCAATGGGGCATCCACGTCATGATGTCTCAAAATGGTAAGAGAGAGCTCATTTTGGGCGACTCTCATGAGTATGGTTCCGTGCACGATCCTTTTGTCAGAGAGGACATCAATCAATATATCCTCGATTATCTATTTGGTTTTGCCCAAGCCCCTGATTGGCGGCTAGCCGAACGCTGGTATGGAGTTTACGCCAAGCTCCCTGGCCAAACGGAGTATGTTAGCCGACCTCTCCCCAATGTGCGTATTGTGACAGGTCTCAGCGGTGCCGGCATGACCTTATCCTTTGGATTGGGCGAAGAATTAGTGAGAGCTTTATAGTCGTCTATGGTAGCTTTTGGATAAGTCTTTGTAGCCGTTGTTCTCCCTGTCTCAGCTCTACCCAATACAATCCTGGCGCAAATTCTTTACCGGTTTGAAGGATCCAGCTTTGCTCATTTTGGGTTCTAGATAATATTAATTTGCCTTGCATATCATATATCCTGACTTGGGTAGGTTCCAAACGGCTTTCGACCAGCTCAAATGAAAGGGTATTTTGCCAAGGATTAGGATAAATGGATGCTCTGAGCTGATTAGCGAGGGCTTCAATCTTTAGCTCCCTTATTTCTGAAAAACTGAAGCTTCCGTCAAAGTCGGTTTGACGTATCCGATATTGAAATACTCCAGTATAAGCCTCGGAATCTACAAATTGATAGCTACCCATCCCCTTACTACCGACTCGTCCAATAGGTTTAAATAAGCGCCCATCTATCGCTCTTTCGATAGTGAAGTGCTTGTTGTTTTCCTCACTAGCAGTTTCCCATTCTAATACTGCTTGGCCATCTACTGCCTTGGCTTCAAACGAAAGCCATTCTACAGGGAAGACAGAAGCTATTTGATACTCCAATCCCATACCTCTTTGATCGAAAAAGCTATTGGAGGTATTTCTTAAATCAAGTGGAGGACGGCTGAAACTACCCCAGCTCATTTCACTCCAATAAGTAGGAGAAGTGGGGGGTGGATTGTTGGCTGCATGGGCTTGAATGCATTGGAAAAAGCGTGTTTCCCCATTGCTATCATAATAGAAAACTATATCATCCAATGTGTAAGGGATGAATCCTCCATTTTTGTCTTCGGTATCATACTCGGCAGACCAAAAGGTAATTTTTCGCAGGTCAGTCCCCACTGGGAATCCTGAATCATTAAAGGCTAAAGTAGGCGCAGTGCCACTGTTAGTCATACTTTCACTTACACTAGCAATTCCACAAATACCACGGTACAGATTACGACCGCTAGGGTATTGAGTATTTTCAAAAGAGATATTGGTGTTACTATTACAAATTCGATAATAGGCGTCCCAAGTGTTAGCTGTATTATAAGCATCAACCGTACTTGGGTTCGAAATGGGACCATAGTACATACTATCTAAGGAATAGGGCGTAATCCCATCTCCTTGCCAAACGTAAACTGCATTGGCACGAGAGTATCCATAATAATTGTTGCGAAACTTTATAGGTTTATTAACTGCAGGGAAAGCCCTGCCGGCTCCCGGATCTTTAAACCGTAATTGGTGCAGCGTATTACCTGTAATCATGATATTATCCCTTACGGTAACACCTCCCTCTACAAATGAAAACTGATGTAGGCCATCCTGATACCGTTGAAAGGGTCTGCGAAAAAAACAGGAGGCAACAAAGGCCACATTATTTTGAATCAAAGAGCCTTCTACAAGATTGTCTGTTTGCAGAGCTTCTGTACCATTAAAGGCCATGATATTATTACGAAAATTAAGCTCGGTTAAGTCTTGATTGGCCGCTGAGGTAGAATAGGATATATAGAAGCCCTCACTTTCAGTCCAGGCGCTGAAGCAATCTTGAACGTCTATCTTAACACGTTTAGGGGTCGCAGGATTATCCGTTTTAATATTAAAACCCGCGAAGCCTCCCTCCGAAGCTGCTACATAGGATACTTTGCATTCATCAAAATTGCGGATGCGTACAATATTGGCAAAGCTTCCATTAAATCGATCTCCCGACCACTTAGGATTCCCCCACATCCCATATTGC
>JBCCQN010000130.1:0-23131 GCA_039024315.1 Bacteroidota bacterium | reverse complement strand
GTCGGGATGGCAAATTCTGAACCCCTAATAAGTTTATTTGGCTCAAGGCTCCATTATTTGAAATATTTATTCCTTGCTTAATAAAGGATAGATCTTTTGAATTGAAACTTTGCAATAACGGATTCTTAGATATTTCAATACTATTTTTTATAGTATTTAGATTCCCTAATTCAATCGTTGTCAAATTTGAATTATTTGACACGACTAGAAACGCTCCTACCAATTCTAAGGATCCTAAATCTATTCGGGTAATATTTTGATTATCCTTTATTAACAGACTTCCAGTTAATTTTTTCAGTCCGTTGACTTTAAGGATATTACTCGTAGTTGAGAAAAAAGGAGAAATAGTAACATCACCTATAATCTCAGAATATCCTGACAAATATGTTGTAATATCGTTTGAATTATTGATCGTTACATTCCCATTCCAGACTTGAGCATCTAAAAAAGAAAAAGTAAAAACGGTTATTATGGTTAAAATAATTTTCATTGTGATATAGTATATGGTTTTTGATGTAATGATTAAAAGCCCACCACTAATAGGTCTCAAATTGAAGCCTTCTCCATTGTGGGTGGGTGGTCAAAAAATCTTGTTCCGCACTTTTTAGGTAAAATGGAGCTGATTTATTCCCAAAAAGGTCTAAGATTCGTTTGATAAGTTGTTCCAGAAATTCTAGGAGCGGGATAATAATCTTCTTCAGAAATTTGGATAGGAAATCGGGAAAGAGTTCAATGATTTGAACAATGATTTTCTTAATGATTTCAAGAATAGGGATTAGCTTTTCAATTATGCCGAGAATTTTCCCCTTTTTAGCTAAAACTGTGTTGGTAGAAGATAGGAGAGGGATTATGTCGGCATTTCCAATGTGCTTTTCGACCATTAATTGAGTCTCTTCATCGACTTCATGAAAGTGCTTCATCAGTTCTATACCTACATTGGAAAGTACCCTCTTATATGATTCTAGGTAAACACTCACCAATTCTGTTTCGGACTCGGCTTCCTTTTGAAAATACAATAAGAAGGCATCTGCGGTAAGATTTCCAAACTGTGAGGCTGCATCAACAAACTGTTGAAATTGTAATCGTTTTTCGACTGGGGTGTCCATAATTTTTTGGTTTAAATTATTGTTCGATACCCTAGTCGTATTCTGAGGTGTAAACATTAACAAACAGACAAAAAAAGGCTTCCTTGTTCAGGAAGCCTTCTGATAATTTATTTTAACGTTTCTTTTTCTAGGGAAAGCGATCTAATATCTTTAACAATCTTTCTGATCGATCTGCATAAAAGGAATAATGTCTAGTCTTATTTAGCATTTTTATGGCTTCTGCCTTGTTTTCTAGTTTTATCCAGGCAAGGGCCAAATACCAATCAACAGTTTGATCAGATAGATTAGTTGCTTGATACTGCTCAATAGCTTGAGCAAACTCACCTAATTCCATATAAGTATGGCCCAAAAGTTTGTGGTAATAATTGGTGTCTTCAAGCTTATTATTTTCGAGGAGAGTTAATAAATGAGATTCTGCTTTCTTATAATTTTCTTGCCTAAGGGCAACTGAAGCTAGGTTTAATAAACTATCAGAATCTTGATTAACTATTGATTTACTTTCTCTAAAAGTCGGAGTATCATAATTGTTGGTGTACAACTCTTGATAAGAACTCTGTGGACTTGGCCAAAAAAACCAAACTAATAAGCTGATAATAGCAGCGCTGCTTAGTGTGATAATGATAACTGATTTATTTATAGAGACAGATTTGTTCGAATAATATCTTTCACTTAGATACTGCAATTCTTTGCCTCTACCTTTCTCCAATAATATAGCTTCTGTACTGAGAAAGAGAGAAAATTCTTGCTTTAGTGATGGATTTGTATCCAATTCAGTTTCAAATGCAGCTTTTTCCGACTCTTGCATTTGAGCATTCAAATAGCGATCAATTCGCTCAATATTTGGATAATCTTCCATTCTTATAATTTCAATCCTGAATTAGCGACAATTTTCATCAAACTTTTCCTACATCTATTTTTTAATACATTTACGGTAGCTGCATTTTTGAGATTCAATTGAACGGCTAATTCCTCCGAACTATAGCCTTCATAAACAGCTCCCAATAATATTTTTTGACATTGTTTTTTCAATTGATCAATACATTTTATTACGATTTGCCATTCTTCTCTTGATACGATTTCGTTAAAAAGATCTTGAGCTGGCTCTGGAAAACGATCTAAATCAACAAGCCAATTCCCTGCTTTTTGGGTCGTGTTTGCTCGTACTATATTAACACAGTGTCTAGAAAATATCTGATTTAGGTAAGTTTTGATACTACTGTCTACTCTGAACTTTTCTGATATTATATTGTCTACCACAACTATGATAGATTGATTATAAGCACTAAGACTTTCATCCTCTCTTAACCTATACTTTTTTATTCCAACTTTGACTAGATAGGAAAAGTGATCAAATAAGCTGTTTATCCCTCTTCTTCTTCGTACTCCTCCTGATCGTATTGATTGTATCCAATCTGCATCATTATCAATGGATTGTCGTTTTTTCTTGAAAAACATTTCAGATTTTTAGAATAAACTTTTTTTTGAGTATTCTGCAATTTGAGAAATTTTTGTTAAAATGTTGTTAAGAATTGTGTTTTGATTAACGACTACTACAACAACTCAAATAAAATTAAAACACAAAGCAATGAAATTTTATTATTTGAAATTAAGCCTGCTCATTTTATCAACCTTTTTCGTAAGCCTAACCGTATTAAAAGCTAATGGCGATTGTTATGAAACAACTGATGTTGCCAATGCACCAAACTATAACGATGTAAAGATATGTGAAGAGAATTTTGAATTTTCGATTTCGAACTTACCACTATCTATACAAATTCCAAATCAGCCTGAATCCTACTATACTGCCTGTTGGGATTTTGGGGATGGTACCTATGCAAAAGGAATAAGTTTCCTTCATAATTATTCCTTAGAACAATATAATGGTAACTCTTATCCCAGTGCGCTTTTGACTGCTCATTACAGTAATTCAAAAGCACCTGATGATCCACTTATGGTAATTTCTGGTCAAGGTTTTGAGGGAGGAAACAGCTCAAGTAGTTCATTTGAGTTTGACCGAGTTTCTGGAGGAGAATTTATTTTTTTAGATCGTTTCCGAGAACCAGTTCCAGGAGATGGCTTTTTTTTGTTTCTTACCCATCAGATGTTTGAAGGTGATGAGCGTACCATGGATGGTATAACCATTTGCTTTAACGATGAGTCATCGGATATTATGGTAGATGTTTCAGAGAGTGATTCTGCATTTGCGACCTCAGAATTCGATTTTTGGCACTGGGAATATAAAGGTGAAGAAGTGTCATTTGTACCCCAACCACAGGCACTTAATCTAGAAGATCAATTACGTTATTCAACTTATATTGATATCGAGCTTTCACATTTAAGTTATCAAGTAATTGGCCAACGAGAAAGTGCTGTATTTTTGCGGTTTAAAACATCTGGACTATTGAATAGCGGTGATAATGTATCGTTCAAGGCAATACCTTACATTAATTCTAATCAAGGAAGAGAATATTTAAATGATAAAGGAAAAAGATTGGATTTAATAGTTAAGAAATCTCATGATCCCAACGAAATGGCTGTTGATAGGGATGTCTTATATTATGATAGCACCCTTAATTCTAGTTGTGAACCATTAATATTTACTGTGAACTTTGAAAATGTTGGCTCTAGTGAAACAAATAATATTGTATTAAAGACCGCAGTAGATTCTGATTTGGGAATCAGAGGTTTCGAAATATTGGATTGGTTTCCCAAAGTTGACGTTTGTACAGAGGCAAATAAAACTAAAAGTACTATTTGTAATAACTCTGCCAAATACTTCGATTGGGAGTTAAAATGTGATGAAAGTTTGATAAACTTTTATTTCAGTGGTATACACCTACGAGGGACTAATCAAACAGATATGGACACCATGTATCCAACTGAAGGATGGGTCAAATTTAGACTTAAAACAATTCCAAATGTAAATACTACAAATACTATTACTCTTCATACAGACATTTTTTTTGATGATAATGATGTGATTCCAACGGATCCTGTCAAGATTGTGTTTTCACCTGCAATTACCGGAGGGGAAGGCTCTGGGGTTATAGATGGGGAAATAGGTGGATTAATAAGTAATAATGATCCAAATTCTTGTCTGGGAGAAATTTGTTCAGACAAAATAAGGAATCCACAACTGCCATTTGAAGACTATGAGACTGTCGCCATCTTTGCAGGGATTATTCTTTTTGGTCTAATCCTTGGATTAATAGTTAGAAGTAAAAATAAATCTAGATGAATTTTAAAGTGCTACTGAGATTTAAATCAATTCTTCCCAAAAGGATCATTCTTTTGGGAGGAATTTTGTACGTTTTGAGTACCTACTGTTTTGCTCAAACTGATTCTGTAGCTCTTTCCTATAAACATCAACAAACAATTAGCTTGGACAGCCTAGATTTTGAATCTTATTGCAAAGCAAGCTCAAGACTGGTTCGACATTATTGTGAACAAAAACAATATTCTCAATCCATATCTGAAGGGGAAACCAGTTTACTCAAAACTGCTGAATGGAGAATACCTTCAAACCTCCGAGAAGGTGCTCGTTTAGCCTGGATTCATGTAATGTTAGGGGAAACTTATCAGGAACTTAGCCATTATGCAGCAGCTGAGTCCGCTATAAGAAATGCAATATCAATCTTAGAGAGATGGAGTTATCCAAAAGAGATCGTTTTGGCTGAAAATCTATATCTGCCTATTGCCAATATTTATAATCGATTAGATGAGCATGCCTTGTGTGAACAGTATTTGAATAAGGTTTTGGCCATCGCTGAAAAAAAAAAGGATCTTGATCTATTATCTAGATACTATCAAGATTATGCAATAGTAAAAGGAGTACAAGTTGATTATGAAGCCGCAAAGCATGCTTATCAAGAAGGTCTTGCAATAGAGGCAGATAGTATTTCTGTTGAGACGCGGATTAGTCTGTCTCAAGGAATAGCTGAAATATATTTCATTGAATCTAATTGGCAAAAAGGACTAGAGCATCTTACAAATGCTCAAAGTTTAATCTTACAAATAGAGGGAAATGAGGTAAGGGAATTTCAATCTTATCAACATCTGTCTTGGGCAACCTATTATGATTCAATAGGAAATTCTGAAAAAACGATAGTTGAATTCCGAAAATCCATTTATGAATTAATTGGGTATTTTGATGGTCAAAGAAATCATCGTGAAGTTTCAAAATTAGAAGTAGACTTTGGGCAATATTTTTTAAAAATTGGCGAATTCGATTCTGCTCAAAACCATTTTCTCTTAGCTATCCAAGGTTTGGATACTGGATTTATGGACAAGGATTTAGAATCATTTGATGACTCCTACCTATTTATCACAGATAATTCTTTAATGGAAGCTTTTGATGGGCTTAGTGATAGCTATTACTATTCTCTAAATCCCGAAGACTTGCAAAAAGCTTTAAATAGTGGATTATATGCGATTCAACTAAGGACACAACTTCGAGAATATCACTTCTATCAATCGTCAAAATTTACTCAGCAAGAAGAAGATCATGCTCGAGTTAGCCATCTACTCAATATCTTATGGAAAAGAGATAGCCTAGGTCAATCGCCCAATACTAATTCTGAAGTGCTCCAATTGATGGAACATGTTAGGGCGAATGTTTTACAAGAAAATATTCGCCAGCGGCTTAATTCTCTTAACCACTTAACTCCAGCCGCATATTTATTACTTAAAACCAGTAAAGAAAATCGTCTTTTTAAACGCACGGCACTTGAGAAAAATCAGAAGGATTCGCTGGTAAGGAAACTTTCTCAAGATTTATTCGAGGCAGATCAAATACATAAACGTATTCTAGATAGTCTAAGTAATATCTATCCTGATCTAAAGTCAATAAGTGTAAAGGGTGATTTCAGTAAGGAGTTGATCCAAGAGAAATTAGACCCTCAATCCTTGCTTTGGAGTTGCCATTACGGGAAGAGGTGGCTTCATATTATCTGGATAGATAGCGATAGTACACATTGGGAGAGAATTGAAATTTCAACCTTTGAACCTGAACTAAAAGAATTAATGGATTTTCTACGGCAGGACCAAGCTTCTCAAGCAGATTTATTCAAGTTTATAAACCTAAGCAATGTCCTCTTCAAAAAACTCCACTTTGACCGACTTCCTATAAAGGAAAAGGTGTACCTGCTGAAAGATGGATACCTGCAATCACTTCCCTTTGAAATTCTCTTAACCCACAAAATAGAGCGGGATAAAACTGGAGCAATAAATAATTTTCAAGATGAATGGCGTATGCTTCCTTATTGGCTGCGTCAAACTGCTTTTCATAATTTATTCGCATTACAATTATGGTTGGACGAAGAAGCTTTTGTCGGGCTTCCTCAAGATCAATTTGCTGGCTTTGCACCAGAATATGAGGATAATCTCAGCCTCAAATACAATCTACAAGAGGCGCAATCTGCTAGTGCAAATTGGCAAGGCAAGGCCTTTTTAGGGCCAGCTGCGAATAAAGAGCGGTTTTTGGAAATTGCACCAAGTCTGTCTCACATTCATCTTGCTACTCATGCTTTTCTTGACTCTATAGATTTTGAAAAAGCATATTTCCTCCTTGGGAGAAGTGATAAGGTTGAAAATAGACTTTATGCCTTTGAAATAGCAGATTTAGATCTGCTCACTGAGTTAGTCGTTTTGAGTTCTTGCAATACCGCAGCAGGAAAGTATATTGCCGGAGAAGGGGTATTAAGTCTAGGTTGGGCGTTTAGATCAGCAGGGGCGAAGTATATCTTGATGAGCAATTGGTTAACTGATGGAGCCTCATCATCAAGATTATTAGATTTATTCTATGAAAATGTACTGAGTGGTGAGCCATACGAAAAGGCGCTACAAAAGGCCCAGACAAAGTTTTTACAGACTGCGCCTCCAGAAGAATTACACCCTTATTATTGGGCCAATTTTCAATTTTTTGGCGAAGCTAGTTACCCTAAGCTCCAGTACAATTGGTATTTAATCTCTACAGGGCTTTTGCTATTAGCTAGTGTAGTGTTATTCCGGAAAAAACTCATAAGCTCCCATGTCAAAAGGACTTGACCGGAGGCTATCGTTATCGGCACGGTAATCCAAAATATAACCCGTCGATCCGGTCGGAAAATCTAGGCCGGCATCGATAGCAGGACTGCCTTCTCGCAGGCGATAATTTTTGGTGAGAAAGTCGGCGAAGAGTGGATCTTCGTTTTTGAGGCTATTAAAAATATGAGGACCAACAGCAGTATCGTTTTCTACGCTCACCCTTACGATACAATGATCCAAGGTGAGTTCATCGAAAGGGCCACCCGGCAAAGAGTCAATCACAAATTCATCTTCCTCACTGCCCCAAATGATACTGTTGATAAAGCGGGTATAACTCGGATAAATCAGTCCCGTATTGTCCACCACCCGATAATTGCGCACTAAAATTTGCGGCGTACGTCGCGAGAATCTAAAGAGATTAAAATTAGCGAAGGTACAATTGTAAAAGTCGTATTTACCGCCTCCATCAATAAAGACAGTTCGATCCTTGCAGGTGCTGACGATGGAGTTTTCCATCCGTATCGCTGGCGCGGAACTAGCAGTCGCACCCGTTTGGTCGAAGCCTTGACCCCAAACCCCAAAGAGACTCATATTTTTGATCAGACTGTATTGGATGTCCACCTTCGGATTGGCGGTAAGGGATAAAGAATCTACCCTTACTCCAAACAAAGCGTTTTTGATCTCGCAATGCCGGAGCTTATTGTCGCGACTAGTGGAACTAAACCAAACGCCACGCCACTGGGCTGGATTTTCGAGATAGAGAGAGTCAAAACGACTGCCTTGCATCACGATGGGGTCATAAGGCAGGCCTTCAGCGATCAAAGTACCGTTTACAATCAAAGTAGAGAATAAAGCAAAGAAGGGGATACCATCATCATCTTTAAAGCCAAATTTGTAAGGCGTAAAAAATATCCTGGTACCTGGCTCAATCGTCAGAGTGGTACCTTCCGTTACGAAAATCGGTCCATCAAAGATGATAGGCTTACCTGGACTGAGCGTGGTGTCTTGGTCAAAGACATAGCCTGCAATTCCCAACGAGTCGCCACTTTGGCGTAGCCTAGCCGTGAAAAAATAAGCGTCAATCACTTTGCCATAGATCAGCATTTGCTGCTGTTCATCTCCGATCTGAAAGTTGATAAATTCCTCAATGAAATTGTCTTGCAGCGTACTGGTATGATTGAGAAATATATGCATGCTGTCGTTTGCCGCAATAACGATATCAGAGGTATCAGTGGTCTGCAGGCCATCGATGATCATCTCAAACTGTGTCTCTGGGCTATCTTCTAACCAGATACGAGAAATTTTTATCGCTCTATTTTGGGTATTGCGAACAATTAAGCGTTCGCTAGGGGCGAGAAAAGTCGTAAAAATCGAATCAAATTTGACCGTATCGACATTGAATGAAAGTGTGCCTTCTGCTACAGGGTTGGTCGGACGCTCACAACTCCACAGTCCTACCAACAAGGCGCCAATAAGCCCCAGTAATGCCAGTTTTTTCATATACGCAAATCTACTATCCCTTTTGCTGCTAATCCAGCGAAAAAAAAAGGCACCCCTACATGAACAAGGAGAAAGTTTTTGAATGGTTGAATCCACAAATTGCTAAATCAACCATTCAAACCTTCAACAAATCAACAATTCCCTTTACCTTTGCGGCGATGACAAAAATTATCCCCGCAATCGATTTGATCGACGGCAAATGTGTCCGTCTAGAAGAAGGCGACTATGCCCGTAAAAAGGTATATAATGAAGATCCAGTAGAGGTAGCAAAATCTTTTGCTGATGCTGGCATCCAACATTTACATCTGGTGGATTTGGATGGTGCCAAAGCAGGCAGATTGATCAATTGGAAGGTACTCGAAGGGATAACTCAAGCTACCTCTCTAAAGGTTGATATGGGAGGGGGGATTAAAACGGATGAGGACCTGAGACTTGCCTTCGAATGCGGGGCCAAACAAGTCAATATCGGCTCCATTGCAGTCAAAAACCGAGAATTGTTTCTCGATTGGCTCGCTCGCTATGGGGCCGAAAAACTGATTCTCAGTGCTGACGCGCGTAATAAAAAAGTGGCTATTCATGGCTGGCAAACCCAAACCGAGCATGAACTAATCCCTTTTCTTGCAGACTATGTAGAACAAGGCGTGCAATCTGCCGTAGTGACGGATATCTCAAAAGATGGTATGTTGCAAGGACCAGCGATAGAGCTATATACCGAAATCCAGTCCCACTTACCGGCCTTAAACCTTGTGGCGAGTGGTGGCGTTTCCAGTATGGATGATGTCCAAAAACTAATCGAAAGTAATATCTACGGTATCATCATCGGTAAGGCCATATATGAAGGTCGTATTAGCTTGCAAGCCTTAAGCGCAATTCTCTAATCCTTATGTTGACCAAACGCATTATTCCTTGCCTGGATATCAAAGACGGAAGGACCGTCAAAGGCGTTAATTTCGTCGGCCTTAGAGATGCGGGAGATCCCGTAGCCTTGGCCGCAATGTATGCCGAACAAGGAGCGGATGAACTCACCTTTTTAGATATTACCGCTACGGTTGAACATCGGGATACCATGGCCGATTTAGCCCGCAAAGTGGCCGAACAGATCAATATCCCTTTCACGATTGGGGGTGGGATTCGTTCTGTCGAAGACGTACGAAGACTCTTACAAGCAGGCGCTGACAAAATCTCTATCAACTCTGCCGCAGTGCGCAATCCCAAGCTGATCAATGAATTGTCATTGGAGTTTGGAAGCCAATGTATCGTAGTAGCCATCGATACCAATTTGCATGAGGGAGAATGGAAAGTCTTCACTCATGGGGGCCGCAAAGCTACCGAATGGAAAACCCTTGATTGGGCTCAAGAAGTAGCCGAACGAGGCGCCGGAGAGATCTTATTGACTTCCATGACTAGTGATGGTACCAAGGCCGGTTTTTCACTTGATATCACCCGTCAAGTCTCCGAATTAGTCAAGATCCCAGTGATTGCCTCTGGAGGCGCTGGTACCAAGCAACATTTTGTGGAGGCATTTGGTGAAGGCAAAGCCGATGCTGCCCTCGCCGCTAGTATTTTCCATTTTGGGGAGATTCCCATTCCCGAACTTAAAGCCTACTTAGACCAAGAAGGTGTAATTGTAAGACAGTAAAAAAACAATGGAACTCGATTTTGATAAAGTAAATGGCCTGATTCCGGCCATTGTCCAAGATGCGCAAACCCAAAAGGTCTTGATGCTTGGGTATATGAATGAAGAAGCTCTGGCTAAGACCCAAGAGAGCGGTAAAGTAACCTTTTATAGCCGCACCAAGCAGCGTTTGTGGACCAAAGGCGAAAGCTCGGGCAATTTCCTGCATTTGGTGGAGATTCGGGTGGATTGTGACAAGGATACCTTGCTGGTCAAGGTAAATCCAGTGGGACCAGTCTGCCATACTGGCGATGATACTTGTTTTCAAGAAGAGAATCAGCCTGGTATTGAGTTTCTCAGCCATTTAGGAGCTGTAATCAAGGATCGACATGAAAATCTCGATGAGAAGTCCTACACTGCTTCCCTATTTAAAAAAGGGATCAACAAAGTGGCTCAAAAAGTAGGGGAGGAGGCAGTCGAAGTGGTAATCGAAGCCAAAGACGACAATATGGATCTCTTCCAAAATGAGTGCGCAGACTTGCTCTATCATTTGCTCGTTCTGCTGGAAGCGAAAAACACCAACCTAGATCAAATTGTAAAGGTGCTGGCCAGTAGACATAGCTAGCTTCAGTATCTTATTATTACTGTGCCCAAGGTGGAGGATTAAGCCTCTACCTTGGGCATTTTTTGTAGAGAAGTTTGGCTGCTTTAGTTACGTTTTTTCCGCTTCGCGGAACGAACCATCGAACATCATACAAAATCAAGCCTTATGCAACGCAGCTTTTTATTTTTCATCGCTTTGAGCTTTCTCGCTATGGTCAACCCGACTATGGAACCTACGCCTGTCGAACTATTACCTAATGCTACGGTCGAAGTTGAGGGGGATTTGTCAGCAGGCATTATCATGGAGGATCTTTCGTGGGCGTGGAATAGCTCCAATGCTTGCTTTCCCGCCACTCAACGCCAAAAATTTACCGGCAATCATGTCCTTTATACGGCCAATCTACCTCGCTACTCAGAGCTTGAAGTTACGGTAGTGCCCCACGACAAAAAAGCCAATTTCAGTATCTATGCCTATGAAATCGGTTTAAACAATGATGCTGTAGTCCCTAACTTGCCTCGCTGCATTCGCTGTGAAGTAGACCACAAATGGGATCGGAATTATGTAGGTAAGACTCAAAATCATACTCGAACAGTACGCGATTTGATTGCTATCAATAATCCTTACAAAGTAGTAGTGGGGGTCGTAGGCGCCGAAGGCTTGACCGAGGGCGCTTATACTTTACAATTCAAGCTTAAAAGCAGATAAAGCTATTCAGCCAGTAATACGCCGGGCTTCATAATCCAATTTGGATCAACGGATTCCTTGGCTGCCTTCAGCATATTCCCAAACCAAGGAGTATACTGTTGTGTGTAGTAGGGACGATGATCCTTGCCCACGGCATGATGATGAGTGTTGGTTCCCCCATGGTCGATCACCGCTCGGGAGACTGCCTTTTTGGGAAGTAGCCTGAGAGACGGTAGAGTAGGGGAAGGGGGGATTCAAGGGCAAAACCTCCTGCAGAATTCAATTTGGAAACCTTTACCAATACCATTGATCGTCCTCAAACCTGACAAGGACAAGGTCTTTCTATAATACTATCGACTGTTTTGGGTATTTTATTTACCGCTTCGCGGAACGATGGGATTTCGAATTTTCATACAGACGGTTTCGCGAAGCAGTGATATACCAGCTATTCTTGTCAAAGCTTTGTAACGGATATTTTTCACGACCTAGGCCCATTTTTGAAACCAAGAGCTCATCTTCATAGAGATGACGCCAAGGACGGCCTCGCGAAATATCCCTTTAGACATCTTAGATTCTCCCTCCGTCCGGTCGCGAAAGATGATGGGTACTTCTTTGATTTTAAAGCCATATTTCCAAGCTCGAAATTTCATTTCAATCTGGAAGGCGTAACCGACAAAGCGTACGGGGCGTTCGAGCACTTTTTGGAGGACAGTGTCTCGGTAGCATTTGAATCCGGCGGTCGTATCTCGAATGCTCATGCCCGTGATCGTCCGCACGTAAGCACTGGCATAATAACTCATCAAAACCCTCCCCATGGGCCAGTTCACTACGTTTACCCCATTAATGTAACGAGAGCCGATAGCCAAGTCATAGCCTTCGTGCTCGCAGGCATGCAACAAATCTTTGAGAGAATCAGGATCATGGCTAAAGTCTGCGTCCATCTCAAACACAAACTTGTATGCCCGGTCCAAAGCCCATTTAAACCCATAAAGATAAGCCGTGCCCAAGCCTTGCTTACCTTCTCGTTCCTCGATATACAGTCGGTCGGGATAATTGCTTTGTAATCCTTTGACGATTTCGGCTGTCCCATCTGGAGAATTGTCTTCAACAATCAGCATATGAGCATCTGGCAACACCTCCATCACCTTGTGGATCATGTTGGCGATATTGTCGCGCTCGTTGTAAGTAGGGATGATTACCAGTTTTTTGGCCATAGAGCAAAGAGGACAGCTTCCAAAGAGCGAAATAAGCTAAGGAAATTCCAACTTCCAAAAGCTACAATAGGTTTTATTGTCTAAATATACCCATTAGACAATTAGGCGTTCAATTTATCCTACTTGATAGGCAAAAGAATTCTTTTTTACTTTGCCGCCTTGATACGAACATACTTATTGCACCCACCTCAATTATAGAACTATGGGCAAACAATTACTCGAAGGCAAGAAAGGCATCATCTTTGGCGCCTTGGATGAACTCTCTATCGCTTGGAAAGTTGCCGAAAGAGCCAAAGCCGAAGGCGCAGAATTTATCCTTACCAACGCACCTGTTGCCCTCCGTATGGGTAAAATTAAGGAGCTAGCCGAAAAAACGGATTCTCAACTGATCAGTGCTGATGCTACCAATATGGAAGATATCGCGAATTTGTTGGATGCGGCCGAAGAGCAGTACGGTAAAATTGATTTTGTCTTACACTCTATTGGTATGTCGCCAAACGTGCGCAAAAAGCGTGAGTACACCAACCTCAATTACGACTGGCTACATAAGACTTACGACATCTCTGCGATGTCTTTCCACAAAGTGATGCAAGCCCTCTATAAGCGCGATACTATGAATGATTGGGGCTCCATCCTTGGTCTTAGCTACATTGCCGCTCAACGTACTTTTGCTGAATACAATGATATGGCAGAAGCCAAGGCCTTGCTTGAGTCCATTGGCCGTAGCTTTGGCTACCATTTTGGCAAAAAAAATAAGGTTCGTGTAAATACCATATCTCAGTCTCCTACGCCCACCACTGCAGGTACGGGGGTTGCAGGTTTTGAAAAGATGCTTAAATATGGTGAGATGATGTCCCCTCTGGGTAACGCCACTGCCGAGGAATGCGCTGACTATTGCCTGATGATGTTTTCTGACTATACCCGCAAAGTTACTATGCAGAATCTGTTCCATGATGGAGGATTTTCGCAGGTAGGTATTGCTGCTGAGTTGCTGGAGCAACTCTAGGAATGATTGAATTCTTGGATTGTTGAGTTGTTGGATTAGAGAGGAATTGACCTCAGGCGATTTTTTGCGTCCAAAATTCAGGAACTCAACAATTCTATTATTCAACTATTCTCCATAAGTTGTCATCAATGAAAAGTCTGATTACTGATCGCCGAGTGCCGGCCCTGCAAGCCCGTCTCGCTGAACTTGCTCGCGACCTACACGAACTTACCATCCACCATCCTATCGATGGCAATGTCGAATCTATTGCTTCTGAATTGAGAGAGCAGGTTCGGGAAAACTTCATGTTTGTGATAGTGGGGGAGGTAAATGCAGGCAAAAGCAGTTTTGTCAATGCTTTGCTTGGGACTGAGGTCGCCAAGACAGATGCTGCGATCTGTACGCAAGACGTACAAAAAATAGTTTATGGAGAGGATCACGAAATGGTACAAGAACGTGAGCACCTCATGCGCGTGAGTGTGCCAGAGCCGATCCTCAAAGAAATCACGATCGTTGATACCCCCGGTACCAATAGCCGCATCACCAATCACCAAGAAATCACCACTGATTTCATCCCCCACAGTAATTTGGTCGTCTTTGTCTTTTTTGCGGGCAATCCTCATGTAGAGTCTGCTTGGCAATTTTTTCGCCACATCAGCAATGAATGGCGTAAGAAAGTCATCTTTGTCCTGACTAAATCCGATATGTTTGCCGAAAGTCCGGATGAGTTGCAGCGTTATCATGAAATGGTAAACCAATATGCAACAGAAGAAGGCGTCGCGGATCCCAGAGTTTTTGTCGTCTCTGCCAAACGTGAAATGGCGGGTAGAGCGGGCAGCGGTTACGAGGCCTTGCGTGGCTATATCAATCAAGAGGTCTTGGGTACAGCTGCTCTGGATAAGATCAAGGATGATTTGCAGACTATCAAAAAGTTAGCAGGCGATATCAAATCCTCCTATCAGCAACGTCAAGATCGCTTTGCTAAGGATTCGGCCGTACGGGAAGAAATCCGTTCTATGCTCATCCACAACCAAAAAGAAGCTGAAGGTAGTGTCGGACAGCTAGCCCACAGTCTGCTCAAAGTATATGATCTCAATACCAAAGAAACTTTGCATGAGATGGAGCAAGGCATTGGTTTCTTCGCTCTGACAGGTAAGAGTATTATGGCTTTGTTTGGCAAGCAAAACTCTCCCAAGGATTGGATGTATGAGCTCAAAGCAGACCTAGAAAAACGTTTAAGAACTCATTTTGACCACACACTCGAAAATGGCTTAGGACAAGTTCGCTCCAATATCCAATACATGGCTATCAGTATTCGCGATAAGATTGATGAAATCGAGCACTCCCTCAAGGATAGCAATACGCTTTTTACTAAGCTAGACGAAGAACGACACACTATACTTTACCGTCTCAAAGACGAATTTAGGCAGTTTACAGAAAATTCTGAGGCTTTTAGAGGGACAAATGTATTTGGTGATAAAATCCCTAGTTATACCGAAAATATCGCTTCTGGTGGAGGCTTAGCAGCCATTGGGACCGTGCTGGCAGTGGTGACGCAGGGAGTGGTCTTTGATGTTACCGGAGGTTTGCTCGCTACCCTTGGATTTCTTGTTGCAGGCATTTCGGCCGCGCTCAAACGACGCAAGATCATGAAGCAGGCTAGACAGGCAGTCAAGGAAAACCGAAAGGCTCTAGAAGAGAAAGTCAATGCTTGGTTGAGTGAATACATCGCCGATCTGATCAAGCATATTGATGGGCATATGACTGACTTCGATGTCTTTTTACAGCAAGAGGGTCAGACCTTGGCAAAATATAAGGAGAGAGCAGCTTCGCTGAACGCCAAGATGGAAGCCTTGCAAGAAAAGCTAGACTAACCAATACCGGTCCCAGAGTAGTTTTGCTGCGCGATGGAAGTTGTAAATACGTTTAGATTTTTATATATCGTTTAAATTCTATCTGTTTGTCAGATACGAACCTATGGGGTCTTTGCGAAAGCGAAGATCCTTTTCGTATTTTTCGCAACTTCGGAGCAAAAAACGACGAAAAGCCCTCAAAAAACCGTTATCTTGTTGTGCTTTTAAATAAATCGGCAGTTTCCTAACTCAATGTCATCTGTTTTGCAAGCTTTGTAACGAGATTTCATGGAACCTGCGAAAGCCTACTTTGACGCTATTGTCAAACAGTCCTTATTGCGTTTTCACCAAGTAAAAAGGGGAAAATGGCGGGAGGTAGAAGCCTTATTATATGGTGAGACTGCTTTTGTCGCCTATCAATCCAAAGGTATGCATTTTAGATTAGGGCCTAAGTTCGCTACTACCGAGGCTTGGCTCATCGATCGCGCCAATTTACAAGAGGCCCAAGCCATAGAAAATGATTGGTTTTGGGTACCTTATCCATTAAAAGACATCTGGGCCCCTCTTACCGATGCGGCCCTTTGGCATGTCAAAAAGATCGAGATTTAAGCTCCTAAAAATAAAGTGCAGAGTAGAAAGTATCCCGAAAGCTTTCGGGAGTATGTAGTATCGAGAAAGAAGGTTCTACCGAACCATATGGTCCAGTTTTCCTAGGTCTTAATACTGGATACTGTTGTTTAAGTACTTAAATCACATTTACCATTAGGTGGGCATAGAGCACTTCGACTTTCTTTGGGGGAAAGCTGGAGTAGGGGAAGGCTAATTTTTGATCTTTGACCTCATCTGCTGCTGCAAATTCTAGATGTAAAGGGAGGGCTTTTAGGCCAAGTTTGGCAAACAAATCTTCATATTGGTTGAGTCGCATTCTGTTTTGCGATTGAAAGCGATTTTCTATCCATGACCACTGACGTTCCGTGAAACGGAGAAAATGCAAAGGACTCAAGCTTGGATCACCATAGCTATAATGATCTACCATGTCGATATAATGACTCATCACTCCCTCAACCTTCATCACGCGCTTCATCTCTGATATTAGTCCGCCGAGTATGCTAGGAGGGATATGCTCAAAGGTGTTGTTGGAGTGAATCAAATCAAATTGCCGAGCCGAATAGGGGAGAGTGCGTGCATCTCCTAGCCAGTAGTGAATTTGAAGGGCTTCTAGCAGCTTAGAAAAGTCATTTTTGTACTCTGCTTGTAATTGACGGAGGCTTTGCCATCTATGGATTTTTAAGCTGGGTAAATACTTTTGGAGTAGCCCACGAGCTTGCCAATTAGCTAAGTAGGCTAAGAGTTCCGCAAAGCGGGCCTCCGAAAGATAACTACTCTGATCAACGGTATAAATTTGATCAATCCCAGAGAGATACATCCCTAAAGGCACGACTGGATACCAGCCCGTACCGAGTTCCAGAACTATCTGGGGTTGAGAATGCGGGTGATACTGTTCCCATGCTCGCAAATGCTTATCCACATGGCTCAGGCGGTCAATAAGAAAGGCATCAGATAGCTGAAGACTACGCCAAACTTTTTGCTGCAAAAAGTGATGAATCCGACGTCCACCGGGCAAAAAGCTTATACTTTTCTGGATGCCTGCTTTGAGCCACCACTTCATAAATTAAACCAATAAGGCTTCTAGGTCTCCCGCATTGAGGGTCTTATACATATCTTCCTCAACACTGATAATGTCGTCAGAAAGCTGCGCCTTGCGTTGCTGGAGATTCAGGATTTTTTCCTCGATCGTACCTTCGGTGATGAACTTATAGTAGAAGACTGTGCGCTTCTGACCAATGCGGTGTGAGCGGTCAATGGCTTGATTTTCGACCGCGGGATTCCACCAAGGATCGAGAATAAAGACATAATCCGCAGCGGTAAGGTTGAGACCCACCCCACCAGCTTTCAGACTGATCAAAAATACCTGAATACTTGGATCACTTTGAAAGGTATCTACCTGCTCCTGACGATTTTTGGTACTACCGTCAAGATAGTTGAATTTGATACCTTCCTTTTCTAAATCATCTCTTAGCAAATGCAGCATCTTCACAAATTGAG
Organism: Bacteroidota bacterium; assembly: GCA_039024315.1. Lineage (GTDB taxonomy): Bacteria > Bacteroidota > Bacteroidia > J057 > J057 > JBCAWW01. The sequence goes on along the minus strand of JBCCQN010000130.1, from coordinate 5,440 downwards.
AGAAAATCAAGACCTTAGAACGCTTTTTGGAGATGACCTGCTTGAGCAAACGCTTGACTTCTAGATATTTGCCGGATTCTTCAAGATTGTAGGCCTCCTTGTCAAGCATTTGAGGATGAATCGCAATCTGACGTAGTTTTTGCAAGCCCGTCAGAATATTGAGCTTGTTTTTCTTCCAAGCTCCCTGATTGATCAGTTCCATTAGATAATTACGGTACTGACTACGGGTTTCTTGATACCAAGACTCTTGCCGCTCCGTCATCTCACAATAATGCAGCTTTTCGATACGTGGAGGCAGGTCTTTTTCTACCTGCTGCTTTTTCCTCCGGAGGATGAAGGGGTAGATGATTCTTCTCAGCTTCGCAGAACGCTTAGGGTCCTTATCTTTCTCGATAGGGCTCACATAGAACTTCTTAAAGAAGGCCTCAGATCCTAGCAAACCAGGATTGAGGAAGGCCATTTGCGACCAAATGTCCATGACCGTATTTTCTATCGGGGTTCCTGTGAGAGAGAGACGATATTCGGCTACCAGCTTACGGACAGCTTTGGAAGTTTTGGAATCAGGATTTTTGATGTTTTGGCTCTCATCTAAGATGACAAACTGGAAAGGATAGTTCTTGAGCATATTGATGTCTTGGCGAACTATGCCGTAAGTAGTTAAAATCAGATTATAGCCAGAAAATATTTGCGGGTCTTTGGGGCGATTGATGCCGGTATGGACAAAAACGCTGAGGTTTGGGGTGAATTTTCTGGCTTCGTTTTGCCAGTTATGAATCAATGAGGTTGGCAATACGATTAGAGAAGGATTGCCTTTTTCCTCATAAGTCTTTTGCAACAGACTGAGGGTTTGAAGGGTTTTGCCCAGCCCCATATCATCGGCCAGAATGCCTCCCATGTGGTGCTGTTGCATAAAGTGGAGCCAGTTGAGACCTTCTTGCTGATAATTGCGCAGCTTGGCTTTAAGCTTCTTAGATGGTGTGATATCGGGAATGCGATCGAGGCTGGACAAGTCCTCTAGCATCTGTCTGCGACCTTGGCCGAGTTTAGAAGGGAAATTGAGCAGAGGTGCTTGGTATTTTTTAATACTCAAGGTATCCCCACCTTCTCGAATCTCCGACACTTCTAGCAAATGGCGGTAGTCAGAAAACCACTCCTCTGGTAAGATAGCGATAGTGCCGTCTGGTAGGTTAAATTCTCTTTTGCCTTTGAGGATGTGATTGCGAAACTTGATGAAAGGGATCTCAAAAGCCCCAATCTTGACCATGGCTTTGATGTCAAACCAGTCACCATCTTCTTCGGTGGCAAGGCTTAACTCGGGACGGATCAATTGTAATTGATAGCCATTGTCCTCTTGCAGGATCTCGATGCCCATTTCCTGCACATCCTGAGTATGATTGGAGAGCCAGCTCAGACCCGTTTCTTTATCGATGAGTTCCCAAGGGGTAAGGCTTTGGGGATTAGGACGCAATTCCTCCAAAAAGCCATTGATTTTCTTCTCTACCTTTTCGTCTCGATTGATGCGGTAAAAGTTAAAGCCGCCATCTTCCTTTTTCATAAAGGTTTTGACGCTCCCGTTATCGCGCAGCGGAAAAGTAAAATGATCGTAGCTAACCTGTGGTACGAAAGAAAAACTTGCTTGATTATGCTCCTTGACCATCAGGGTGAATTGAGGCTGCGGAGCCATCTCATGGATCGTAAAGCCTTTGGCCTCGATCGGATAGCGAGCTTCCAGCATAGGGATAAGAAATTTCTTAAAAAACTCCTCCTCATTGGCTTCTGGAATGTAGAGGGCTTCCTTCTTCAGGAAAGGCCTTAGCTTCTTGCCATCTATATCAGGATCAAAGCGAAGAAGCACTTTATTATGAACCAACCAGCCAGGCTTATTGCACAATATCAAAGAGTCCGAGTCCTTGAGTACGAGGCGCTCCATCCCGCCTTCTGCTTTCTCATTGGGCGCAAAGACCGTAGGGTAGTAGCGAATAAAACCTTCCTTTTTGCGGAACTTAAAACGAATAGTCGCTCTTTGTGCTGGCATTTCTACCTTGCCGGCCTCTGGAGAGGGGTAACCATCGTTGCCCATTATGTAGATCGCTTTGCCATACAGTCTAGGCAAAACGCTAGCCATGGTTTTTTGAATTTTGCTGATCGCGAGCTTTTCTATCTGTCCTTCAAACTTTTTGGTAAAAAACTCTAAGGGTTTGCGAGGGTCTCCTCCAAACTTTTTGACCAAGGATTTGGGACGTATCTCCTCAAGTTCCTTGATAAGAGCCGCATCATGTTCCTCTAAGCCTTCAGCAAATTGTTTGAGCGTTCCCGGATGGGCTCCTTGATGAACTAAGCTCAGCATGCCCTCGGTATCAGGCTCGCTAGGGGGCAATAATTGAACGTAGTGAGCCGAGAGCAAAAGGCCCAAGTACTCATGATGATAGATTGAATAAACAACCCTAAAGGGTATTGCCGCGTCAACTAAGCGCATATTTATCTAGGTGTGTGTAGTTTTGTCAAAACGGCCGCTTAGCTTTGGGAAAAACTAAAAGGCAGGGTTCAATTTAGGTAAATCTTTGGAGAAATAGGCTTCATATTAAAGAAAATTCATACAAAGCTGAGGTTTGTTGCAGATGCCAGAATCAGTAACTTGCTCGTACCCAAACTAATATCTTAGATGAAAAAAATATTCCTTTTGTGCTTCCTTACAGCTGTCGGATTTACAGCAAAAGCGCAAATAACGATCACCGATAGCGACATGCCCAGTCCTGGCAATGTATTTTACCAAAGCATACCAGACACGCTCTTAGGACTAGACTTGAGTCAGACAGGTACTTCCTTTGTTTGGGATTATAGCAGTATGACCGCCATAGCCCAAACAAGAGATACTTTTATTTCTATCAGTGATGTTCCCTTTGCGATCCGATTTCAACTGCCACTAAGCGCTAATTTGGTTCAATATTTACCTACGCCAGATTCGGTTGGACCATTTTCATTGGGAGGAGAAGGATATCAAGTTTATCGCAAAGGTTCTGTAAATTATGAGGATCTTGGAGTGGGCGGTGAGCTAAATTCTTTGCCTTTAGTCTTTGCTAATGATCCCACTGATAAAGTTTACTTTTTTCCGCTCACATATGGCGATATGGACTCCTCAGTATCCGTAGCTGAGATTGCAGTCCCTAATTTATTTTATATCCGTCAGGAAAGAAAACGTATCAACACAGTCGATGGTTGGGGAGATCTGATAAGCCCTTATGGCACGTTTAGTACGATCCGCATTAAGTCAGAAATTACAGGTCGCGATACGATCTCCTTTGATACTTTGGCAGTTGGTTTCAATATTCCTACCACTACCGAATACAAATGGCTGGGGAACGGGCATGGAGTACCGCTTTTGCAAATCAATACCAATCGAATCGATAGTCTCGGGGGAATGGAGGTTACCACAAGTATTCGTTATCAGGATTCGCTCAGAGTTTTTGGCCCCAATTCCATTTTAGCCCCTAAGGCTAAAAGGCTCACTATGTATCCTAATCCAGCCAATGAGCAGGTACGTCTAGATTGGGCCGGTCAATTGCGGCCTGGTGCTACCCTCAAAGTAGTGGATATGCAGGGCCGGGTCATTTTAGAGAATGAACTAAATGGTTATAGCGTTCAGCTGATGCTACACTCATTTTCTTCCGGAACTTATCTAGTACAGATAAAGGATGGCGAACGCCTATATAGCGGCAAACTCCAGATCAGCAAATAAGCTTGACTAAAAAAACATGGGATATTCTTCCGGATCGGCTTCATGCATCATGGCATAGACGGTCTGGAAGACATTTTCCACCTGAGGTTTGGACCAATAATCTCCATCATCGCCATAAGCAGGTCGATGGTGAGTGCCACTCAAGGTTTTGGGTTCAGAATCGAGATTGAAGTAGCCTCCCTGTCTTTCCAATACCTGTTGCATCATGAAAGCAGTAGCGCCTCCCGGTACATCTTCATCCACAAATAAGAGGCGATTTGTCTTCTCTAATGAACGCCCAATCATGCCGTGGGTATCAAAGGGTAGGAGGGTCCTTACGTCGATCACCTCGATCTCAATGCCACAATCAGATAACTGAGAGGCTGCTTCCATGACAATGCGGCAGCAGGCCCCATAGGTTACGACACTGACATCACTGCCCTCTCTGATCACCTCTGGCACACCCAATGGGATGCTAATGTCATGAAGATTAGTCGGAACTGGCTCCTTGAGACGGTAGGCGTTTAATACTTCGACGATAATGGCTGGGTCATTGCCTTGCAATAGGGTATGATAAAAACCTACGGCTTGGGTCATGTTGCGAGGAACCGCGATATGGATCCCACGCAAAGCGTGGATCATCATGCCCAAGGGAGAACCTGCATGCCAGATACCTTCGAGTCGATGGCCACGAGTACGAATGATGGCAGGTGCAGATTGTCCGCCACGAGTACGATAGTGCAGGGTTGCCAAATCATCGGATAAGGTTTGAAGACCATACAACAGATAGTCTAGGTACTGGATTTCTGCGATCGGCCTGAGGCCTCTTTGGGCAAGCCCAATGGCTTGGCCGATAATGGTCGCTTCTCGGATCCCCGTATCCATGATACGTTCTTGACCATGCTTGGCTTGCAGACCGGCAAATCCTTGATTCACGTCGCCTAGTTGACCTACGTCTTCGCCGAACGCTACCACTTTTGGATTTTGGCTGAAAATATGATCAAAGGCCGCATTTAAGATTTCAAAGCCACTTTTTTGCTCTGCTTCTAAAGGATACTCTGCTTTGGTTTCAATAATGTGCTGAGGAGACTTGGCTGTCTCATTGTAGAGAGTAGAACTAAATACTTCTACCCCTTCTGCAAAGATATCTTTCCGCCATTGACGCAACTTATCAATGCTAGGATGGCTTTCGTTTCTCACTAGCACTAAGGCTTTGTGCGCTGCTACTAACGCTTCTCTACGGGCTGGTTCTAAAATTTTGCGTAGTTGCAAAGCAATGGTCTCGAGCTTTTCCTTTTGCGCCGAAATAGCTGCGATGTCAGCAATCATGTTGATCAATTCCTGCATCTTTTGCTTGATCGGGGCTTGGTATTCGGCCCAAGCTTCATTTTTGAGGCGACGTATAAGTTTGCGGTCTTCTTTTTCCCAATCCAATAATTCCTGTTCGCTAGCGTAGCCTTTTTCCAAGACGTATTCACGCATTTTGAGCAAGCAGTCATGTTGTTTTTCCCACTCTAGGCGCTCTTTACTTTTGTACCTTTCATGACTGCCGGAGGTAGAGTGTCCTTGAGGTTGAGTAACTTCTACAACGTGGATGATGGCCGGAATATGATGCTCTCGGGCCGCTGCTGCCGCTTTTTGGTAGGTCTCTACCAAGGCTTCGTAGTCCCAGCCCTTGACGCGATAAATATCAAATCCTCTACGGTCCTTGGTGCGTTGGAAGCC
>JBCCQN010000129.1:0-23148 GCA_039024315.1 Bacteroidota bacterium | reverse complement strand
TTCCACGCGCATGCGCATGCTCATGATCCGAGTGAGGTCTTTTTCCTTGGCTTTGGGGCCTAAGGCTTTGACAAACTCGATCTTTTGCTCGTTGAGATGATTTTCTACCTCCTTGACCATGCCCCAAAAGGAGCTTTCGGCCGTGTTGGGGATATAGCCAAAGACAGTATTGTCGAGATCATGGTCGATGGCATCTAGCACCATAGGCGTTACCTCCTTACCGAGGTTTTTACGCTCACGGTAGATGTCCACATCATTGCCACGGGAGAAATAGATACGCTCAAAGGAGCAGCTCAATTTCTTGCCTGGCTTGGTGAAGGCTTTGATTTTGATATTACCTGTGCCGCCTTTGACAGACATTACATGTCCTGGTTCTAGTTCTTGGACATCATTAGGATGCAAGTCAAAAACCGTAGTGATAGCAGCTCTCTCAGAAGCGGCCACCATGAATTCATCATTATGGTAGTAGAAGCAAGGACGAATACCGTTAGGGTCTCTAGCAACAAAGGCATCACCGTTGCCGATGATACCTCCGATCACATAACCTCCATCCCAAATCTTGGCCACATTGCGCATGATCTTGGTGATGTTGATTTCTTCGGAGATAAGCTTGGCGATTTCGTTGCGGGAAAACCCTTGCTTCTTAAACTTATCGTATAAGTGTTCGTTAGCCGTTTGCAAAAAATGCCCAATCCTTTCCAGTATCGTCTCTGTATCCGTTTGATAGCGAGGATGCTGGCCCAACTCTACGAGCTTTTGGAAGATGTAATCTACATTGGTCAAATTGAAGTTACCCGCTAGAGCGAGGCTTCGGTTTTGATATTCAGAGTTGCGGATTACGGGATGGCAGTGGCTAATGTCATACTCACCGTGTGTACCGTAGCGGAGATGGCCCATCAAGACTTCTCCCGCAAAGGGAAATCCTTGCTTTAGTACTTCTGCTTCGGCATGATCAGTGGGATTGGCCTTATTAAATTCGGCAAGTTCCTGATCGACCTCGGCAAATAACTTTGTCCAAGGAGAAGACTCGTTATTGCGTTTGCGGAACATGTAGCGCCGCCCAGGCTTAACGTTGAGTTTGACAGAAACTAAACCGGCGCCGTCCTGCCCCCGATTTCTTTGTTTCTCCATCAAGAGGTACATTTTGTTCAGTCCCCACAGAGCAGAACCGTACTTCTCTTGATAATAATCAAGGGGTTTTAGGAGCCGAATGAGGCCTATGCCACATTCGTGTTTGATTGCGTCGCTCACGAATCGATTGAATTTAGGTTCGACTTATGCAAAAATAAGCATTGTACTAGGATAAAACGGAATATTTTTCCACAGGATTGTGGATTCTGTAAATTTTGTATCCCAAACAGTACTTTCTGCATCTATGATTTGCCTGCTTCATGGAGGTTGAGGCTGATCAATTGCTAGAGTTTGTCAAAACTTAACAAAACGATCTTTGTGTTTAGTTTGCTTAGGTAAGCTGTTTTAGCCCTTGACGCGAAGTGCTCTGAAGGGAAAGACTCGCAGATATATGGGTTTTGTCTTACTAAGTTGATTTTTTCTCCTATTCAAATATCTGATTTTTTGAATCTAAAATTTTAATTCTCCCTTTGGTTGAGAATGTTTGCATCTGCGACTTATGGCCCAAAACTTAGAGGCCCCAAAATAGTGCGCAGGTAAAAATGCATTTTCCATCAAGCACGATTGCTGCTTATGCACTAAATTTGGACTTGGACTAAATCCAAATAAGTCTTTCCTTCAGGGCCAGAATGAATGGGTATTTGGGTCCTTTAGTCAATTCGGTAGTACTTCTATTTGCATGTTCATGAAGCTAAACCGCAAGCAGTTTTTCCGTATCCATGGATGGATCGGCATTAAATTGAGCATCCTTTTTTTCGTGGTATGCTTTTCGGGTACACTGGCGACCCTGAGTAGCGAGATGGATTGGTTGTTTTTGCCCCAGTGTCGCCTCAGCCCCTCTCCAGAAAGTCCTCTTGCCTCCCGCAATCTAATCGCTCAAAATATCCAAAAGGCTTATCCAGAAGGCAAAATCACTTATTGGAAAGCGATGGAAGTCCCTTATCTGTGCGACCTCGTGCAAGTAATGCAGGGGGATCAGCGCTTGTTTGTTTTTGTCAATCCTTATACTGGAGCAGTACAGGGGCACGCCCACCTGACTTTTCGTCGTTTTTTCCGAGATGTCCATTACTATTTATACATCCCCTTCCAAATCGGCCACTTCACGGTGCTGATTTTTGGCTTCCTACTGCTGTTTTCTTTGGTTACATCCTTGGTCTTTTACAAAAAGTGGTACCGTAAACTTTTTGACCTCAAATTTGGCAAAGGGCCTATTGTATTCTTTCGGAGCTTGCATAGAGTGGTGGGTGTCTGGTCCATTCCCTTTATGTTTTTGTTTTCACTAACGGGAATCTGGTACTTTCTCGAAAGAACCAATACCGCTGGCATCGCTACCACGGCCAATGGTACCTCCCCTAAGCTTGAAGAGCCGCTTACTGACTCTCTCGCCTTCCAGCATATCTCTACTACCATCGACTATGATGCCGCGGTAAAAGTAGCGCAGACCCAAATCCCCGGCTTGCAAATCAAAACTATTTCGCCTCCTTCTGCTATGGACCGAGCCCTTTACCTCACTGGAACTAGCGAGGTACCCTTGGTCCGTTATCGCGCTAATCGGGTTTATCTCCATCCACTTGATCATGAGGTCCTAAAAGTCCAAGAAGCTGACAAAATCTCCACTGTCACTTGGCTCAATGATATTGCCGATCCTCTGCACTTTGGCTACTGGGGCGGTTTGATCACCAAAATCATCTGGTTTTTTGGTGGCTTAGGTATTTCTTCTCTAGTGCTCAGCGGTATTTGGATTAGCCTCAAGCGTAAAGTGAGAAATGAGGTACAAGCCAAGCGCCAAAGATTAGGCAAGTGGCGCTATGTCAACTGGACTTTCGTGATCCTGACTTGGCTTGTGATGTATGTCATGCTGATTACCATCTATCGCGCCTCTTTCGGGGCAATTTTTTCAATCACCTTGGGCTGGGGCCTCCTCTGTTTCTTGGCTTGGTATATTTTTATCTATCGCTTGCGCGCAGTGGTCAAAAAGGAATTGAAAGCCCACTAACTAGTTGTTGGATTTCACAAACTTTGTGTCCTGAGCCGGATTTTATGCATCTTTGATTTATGAAAACCGTACGTGTTCGGGATAAGGATTTTCGCCTCTTTCTCACCCCCCAGCAAATAGAAGGCCGTGTGCAGGAACTGGCAAAGCTCCTCAATCAAGAGTACGCTGGCAAACGCCCCATTTTGCTTCCTATTCTCAATGGCGCCTTTTTGTTTGCCGCTGACCTAATACGACGCTTAGAGGTGCAACCCGAACTGCAATTTATTCGTGTCTCGAGTTATGGCAAGTCTATGCAGAGCTCAGGCAAAGTAGAGTTACTCGTGGGACTGGACATTGATATCGAAGACCGCCATGTTTTGATTGTGGAAGATATCGTAGATACTGGCCTTACCTTCGACTACGTCAAAGAATATCTCCTTCAAAAGAAAGCCGCCTCAGTCGAAATTGTCTCTTTGCTCTTTAAAGAAGCCAATTTCAAAGGCAAAAATCTGCCGCGCTACGTGGGCTACAATATCCCGCCCGCTTTTGTGGTCGGCTATGGTCTAGATTATGCCCAATCTGGGCGCGAATTAGACGGAATTTATACAGTAGTGGAGGAAGCTTAAATTTTTTGAAAAAATTATTGCCTGCTGGGCATGAATCTCTCTTAGGCTGAGTCTAAGGAGAGTAAGTAGGCAAATCAAGGGCTGTTTCCGCTTATGATGGCCTTTTGTTTTGATGCCTACTTCGCAGAACGCTTTTCTCAATAATGTAATGTTTGATTGCTTGAACTTTGAGGGCATGTGCCCCAGTTATTCAAGTATCCAATAACTCAACAAATCAAAAAATGAACTCTTTTCAGCAGTTATTCAAGACAGTAGGCTTACTTGTTCTACTGTTAAGCGGCTTCAACCTCATGCATGCTCAAACTCCACAGCAGGGAGGGGGCGAAAGGCAGGGCCGCCGTAGCATGCGCAATATCGAGCCAACAGAAATGGCCGAACGTCAGACCCAACGTATGGTAGAAGACTTAGCATTGAGCGAGGCTCAAATCCCCGCCGTACAAGCCGTCAATCTCGAATTTGCCGAAATGATGAAAACGGGTATGACCGAAAATAGAGGGGATCGCCAAGCGATGATGGGTTTGATGACAGACATTCGCGCCAAGCGGATGAAGGCTATGAAAAAAGTACTCACCAAAGAGCAATACAAAGCGTTCCGCAAAGCGGAAATCGAACGCCAAGAAGCACGGCAAAACAGAGGTCCTCGCGGTGGAGGTCCAGGCGGTCCCGGAGGAGAATAAAGCATAGCACGACATGTACAGATATACCATTATTCTTTCCCTCCTACTATTGGGAGGGCTCAGTACACTCCTTGCCCAAACCCATGCCCAGCTAAGGGGTCAAGTCATCGCGGCCCAAGGGGAGCAAAAGATCAATAGTGCGAGTGTTTTGTTGATCAGTTTGCCAGATAGCACGCAAGAGGGAAGGCTGAGTGATCAGGAGGGATACTTTATCTTCCGCAAACAAAAAGCAGGCGCTTACCTCCTCCGCATCGAAATGACGGGTTTTGACGTTCTGGAACAGAATATCAACCTAAAGGCCGGAAAAAATGATTTGGGAGTCCTTCAACTAGAAAACAAAAGCTTTGGCCTTGATGAAGTGACGATCGAAGCCGAACGCTCTATGGCTGAGCAAAAAGGGGATACTACGGAGTATAATGCAACTGCTTTTACTACTAATCCCGACGCCAACGCGCAAGACCTAATCGAAAAGATGCCAGGCGTCGTCTTACAAAATGGCCAAGTACAAGCCCAAGGGGAGCAAGTGACTCAAGTGCTGGTAGACGGTAAGCAATTTTTTGGCTCTGATCCCAATGCTGCATTACAAAACTTGCCTGCAGAAGTCATCCAATCGATTCAAGTCTATGACCAGCAAAGTGAGCAGGCCCAACAGACGGGTTTTGATGATGGCAATACCACCAAAACGATCAATATTGTCACCAAAGTAGAAAGCCGCAATGGGACCTTTGGTTCCGTTTACGCAGGTTATGGTGATCAGGAACGCTACAAAGCTGGTGGCAGTGTCAATTTATTTAAGCAAGACTTACGCCTTTCGGTCTTAGGACTCAGCAACAATATCAATAAGCAAAACTTCTCAGCCGAGGATTTGGTGGGCGTAGCGAGTGGAAGAGGGCGTAGAGGAGGCTTTGGTGGTCGTGGTGGCGGTCGCTTTGGTGGGGGGGGCAATGCTTCTCAATTCACCGTCAACGAGGATGGCGGGATCTCCACGACGCATGCTTTTGGACTCAATTACTCAGATGATTGGGGCGAAAAAGTGGAGGTGAGCGGTAGTTATTTTTTCAATTACTCTGACAATACTACGGATCAAATCCTAAAGCAGCAGTTTCTGACGCGAGAGGGGAGTTCTGGGCAGATCTATGACGAAGAGCAGCTTTCCAATACCGTCAATTTGAATCATCGTTTTAATGCACGTTTGGAGTATGACCTCACGGAAAAAAGCAGTCTTATTTTCCGGCCGAGAGTAAGTGTACAGCAAAATACGGGGGCGGATTCGACCTATGGTCAAACCAGTTTCAACAGCAATATTCTTAATCTATCAGATAATATTTTTGCGGCTGACCTGAGTGGTTACCAAGTCAACGCTGATCTTTATTATCGCCAGCGTTTCAAGAAGCGCGGGCGTTCGATTTCGGTAGGAATTCGACCTCAGTACAAGGTGCAGGAGGGTAACAATGAGTTGCTTTCGAGTCTCACCTATTTTACAGCGCCTGCTTCGCAGAACGTTTTAGATCAGCAATCTACCCTCGATACCAAAGCTTTTACCTTTTCGACTAACGCCCGCTATACCGAGCCCCTAGGCCTGAGGGCGCAGCTGCAGCTGTCTTATGAGTATGCGCCTCAGTTTCAAGATTCTGATAAGCGCACCTACAATTACAATGAGTTAGCTGGAGATTATGTTGATCTGGACACAGCCCTTTCCAATACTTTTGACAATACTTATGAGGTGCATGAAGTCGGTAGTGGGATCATGTTTCGCACAAGCAAATGGTTTATCATGGGCCGCCTCAACTATCAATATGCCCAACTAGAAAATTTTAGCACCTTCCCGACTGAAGGAGAGACCTTCTACAATTTCAATAGTCTTCTACCTTTTGTGATGATGCGTTATCGGGTCTCTAAACAAAAGCAATTGCGGATATTCTATCGCACGAGCACTTCGCCACCGACCATTGCACAATTGCAAAATGTGGTTGACAATACCAATCCGCTACAGCTATCCACAGGTAATCCAGATTTGTTGCAGGACTATACCCATCGGGTGATGCTCCGCTATAATCTGACCAACACAGAAAAAAACAATGTGATCTTTGCTTACCTCAATGGGCAGTACACCCAAAACTACATCGGTAACAGTAACTTCATTGCTCGTGCGGATACAATCCTACCCAATGGTATTGCCCTGACACCAGGCACCCAATTGAGTATGCCGGTCAATTTGGACAATTATTGGAACCTACGCAGCTTCATCACTTATGGGACCATGCTCAAAAAGCTCAAGACCAATATGAATTTGAGTCTTTCCGCGGGTTATGTCCAGCAGCCTAGTTTGATCAATGGTGCGCTCAACAACGCCCGCACTGCCAATCTCGGTCTCAATCTGGTCTTTAGCTCCAATATCAGTGAGAATGTGGACTTTACGATTTCTTCTCGGACCAACGCCAATCAAGTAGTCAATACCCTACAACCCCAGCTTGATAGTGAATACCTCAGCCAGCAGACCAAAGTACGTATCAACCTGATATTTGGTCCTCAGATCGTGTTTAGATCGACGCTCAATCATCAGTTGTACCGCGGTTTGTCCGATGAGTTTAATCAGGACTACTGGTTATGGACGGCTTCCTTGGCCAAGAAATTTCTCAAAAATGATCGGGGAGAGTTGGCTCTTACCACTTTTGATGTGCTGGGACAAAATACTAGCATCTCTCGTACCGTTGATGAATTTTCCATCCAAGACTTGCAGACCACGGTCTTACAACGCTACTTCATGCTGACCTTTACTTATCGTATTCGTCAGTTTGAAGGTCAGTCGGCTCCTAGTCAAAACAACAATCAAATGCGTCCGCCGCGAGACTTTGGCCGACCTTAGGGGAGGCTAGTTTGAGTACTGAGTAGCAAGTATCCCGAAAGCCTTCGGGAGTATTCAGTACAGAGAAAACGGTTTTCTCACCATATTGGGCACTGTTTCTAGGTCTCAGTCCTTAGCATCTTTACTGCTGCGCAGAACGCTCAGCTCTGAGGGCGTATATGCGATAACAAAACTAAGCGTTCCGCGCAGCGGTGTCCTGAGTACTGAGTAACAAGTATTCCGAAAGCTTTCGGGAGTATTCAGTACAGAGAAAAAAGGTTTTCTCACCATATTGGGCGCTGTTTCAAGGTCTTAATACTGAATACTATTGTCTCAGTACTAAATACTATTGTCTTTATACCCTATTAATTGTCGCTCTTTTTATCGGCGTCATCGCTCTCTCGCTTATTGATTTGGTCCTGATAAAACTTGAGCAGGCTGCCGATGTGTTGTTTGTTATCAAATTGTTTTTTGATGGCATTGCGGGCGTGGATACCAAGGGTCCGCGCTAGGTTGGGGTCCTCAATCAAGATGGAAAGGCAATTGGCAAAATCCTCTACCGTATCGGCGATCATCATTTGATTGCCATGGTAGATTTTTTCGATTCCTTCCTTAGCTACTCGAGTAGCGACGATTGGCTTGCCATGGGACATCCCTTCGATAATTTTGATACGCATGCCGCTGCCCGAAAATATAGGACTGACCATAATCCCTTTTTCTTGCATGAATTTGGCGGCACTTTCTACCTCGCCCAGAGGGCGTATATTTTGTTTTTTGAGTTGTAAAAACTCATTGGGCATTTTGCGGCCCGCGATATAAAAAGGGACGTGAGGATACCTGCGGTGAACGATAGGCCATACAAATTTGAGAAACCAACGGAGCCCTTCTTTATTGGGCTCCCAGTCTAGAGAACCTAGATAAAAGACTGAGGGGATTTCCGGCTTCACTTCAAACTTTTCGACCTCGTCCATAATCACCCCTGACACGGTGGCCTGAAAGGGTCTTTCACAGCCTAGACTTTTCATTTGCTTACCATCCCTTCCCGTGATAGGCACCAACACATGGAATTCTCCCGCTTCAAGCTGCTTGCGCTCAAATCTTTCGATCCTTCTTGCCGTCTCCGCATATAGATAATGCATCCAAGGCCTTTTTTCATTTTGGGCCCTCCTCTTCCAGATTTCATGTTCGATATTATGGGCTCTGTAGGAGATCAGCACATTGCGATTGGGATGATCTTTGGCGGCACAATGTGATTTGATAGTCTCAATATAAGGCAGCATGTAGAGGGTCTCAAGTTGGATGACATCGTATCGATTTTCATCCAGCATAAACTTTAGTTCCTCTTTGAAGGCTTTAGAAGTAAAGCGTTGAACGTGGTAGGATTTGGTTTTGCTAAAAGCAAAGGAGGCTAAAGCATCAATAGGGCGAGGGGTGGTATCTACATCTATGGCATGGAGGTTGGCCAGCTCGCGGATGTGGGGTGGGAAATCCCTGATCATCACGGGATGTTTGGGGGTGCTCATGCCAAGAACGCTCACCTCTACCCCCGCATCGTGGAAGCCTCGCATCATATTGTACATGGCTATCGCTCCTCCATCGACTTTTGGATAAGGAAACTTAGGACAAATCAATAAGATGTGTAAGGGATCGTTGGCCATGGGGCAAAACTCACAAATTTATCCTTCATTAGAAAACCGAAGTCTTCTTCGATAAGGGTAGGCATCGACAAATTCACCCTTGCGCTGCCTTTCTTGCATATCTTGCCAAAAATCTACCGTAAATAAGTCTGAATGGGCCTCGACAAAAGCTGCTTCCATAGCTTTATGCCCAATCAAAAAATGACGAAACTCCTCGGGAAAGACATCGCCTTTTTCGACTTCAAACCAGCTGCCATCATCGGTCTTGGGCATGACTCTAAAGCGATAATCAGTCAAAAAGCCAATCTCATCATAATCATAAAATACTACCCTACGGTGGCGCGTAACCCCAAAGTTTTTGAGCAGCATATCGCCGGGGAAGATGTTGACCGCCGCCAACTGCTTGATAGTATTGCCATACTCGTCTATGACCTCGTCTAACTCATTGGGGGGAGCTGCTTCCATAAAAATATTGAGCGGTGTCATCCGGCGCTCCGTGTAGAGATGATCAATGATCACTTTGTCCCCCTTGACATGTACCAAAGAGGGGGCTACGTGCAACAATTCGTCGAGAAGAGCAGGAGCAAAGCGAGACTTAGCAAAAACAAAATGCTCAAATTCGTGCGTGTCTGCCATACGGCCTACCCGATCGTGATGTTTGACCAAGCGATATTTACGTTTGACTAAGGAGCGATCCGTGATCTTGGGAGGATCAAAGTGATCTTTGATTAGTTTAAAGACGATAGGGTAGGAGGGAAGGGTGAAAACGGCCATCACCATCCCCTTGATGCCAGGGGCAAAGTCAAATTTATCCTCCGACTGGGCGAGGTGCTGGATAAAGTCGCGGTATAATTCGGTCTTGCCATGCTTGCCAAAACCGATGGAATTATAAAGTTCGCTCTTGGATTTGAGCGGCATGATGCTGCGTAAAAAGCGAATCATCTCCGCTGGGATGGCAACCTTGACGTGAAAATAAGAGCGCGTAAAGCTAAAGATAATGCTAGTAGTATCGGTGTCCAGAATCAAGGTATCCGCAAAAATGCCCTTTTCTTGATGCAGCAGCGGGATAATAAAAGGACGAATTTCATGGCCATGGCGCAATCGTCCTACGATGTAGGCGGCTTTATTGCGAAAGAACATGGTCTTTAGGATCTCTAATTGGCCCTCGGAAGCTTCGCCTTGCTGCTGAAGAAGGTTTTGCTGCAGACGCTCACTGATCCTTTGGACATCACGCGCTAAGTCTTCAAAAGGAGATTGAAACCGTACTTGGGCCAGCACTGCTCTAATGGCTTGACTGGGCGTTCCGCGCAGCGGATAAACCTCAAAAATGGGCGCTGAAGACTCGTAATCCAGCCGCATGATCGCACCATCGACAAACATAAATTCCTGCTCAGCTCCCATCCCGCCAAATACTTTGCGACAAACCGAGTTGAAAAATGATTCTGCTATTTCTGTATCCGCAAGGTGAGCTACTTCATGGGCATAAGCTTGCTTGAGGATCACCCAAAGTCCTCGATTGTTGAAGTTTTCCTGCAATAATCGTCTCATCTGCATGGCAATCTCCATTGCCTTTTTTTTGTAGACACGCAGTCGCTCTTTGCTATCGCG
The DNA here is from genome assembly GCA_039024315.1 of Bacteroidota bacterium. Lineage (GTDB taxonomy): Bacteria > Bacteroidota > Bacteroidia > J057 > J057 > JBCAWW01. The sequence continues at coordinate 12,649 of JBCCQN010000129.1, read as the reverse complement.
CTGCATGCCGGCCCAATCGCGATTTTCGAAACGAGCTACAGCTCGCTGGGTGATGCGATTGAATTCGGCTCGATAGGCGTGGAAGCCCTCTAAAATGAGACGAGAGGCGGCAAGTATATTGGGAAACGGGCTCAATCTGGTGGATTTGAAATTCTATCCTAACTTAGCACAAAAGCTATAAATCTAATGCAACTAAGTGAAATCAATCTCTATCCCATCAAATCCCTCGGCGGTATCTCTGTACCCAAGACCAAACTGACGGATCGAGGCTTGCAATATGATCGCCGCTGGATGTTGGTTGATGAGTACGGTCAGTTTTTGAGTCAAAGAGGATTTCGTACGATGGCCTTGCTAGAGCTGCGTTTGGAAGGGGATAATATGCTGGTACGACATCGCCAGAAAAAAGTAGAGCCATTGGTATTGAGTCTAAACCCTGCCTTAGGCCTAGCCAAATCAGTGAGGATTTGGCAAGATGAATTGGAGGCGCACTTGGTGAGCTCAGCGGCTGACGACTGGTTTTCTTCGGTACTCGAAACGTCCTGTCATTTGGTCTATATGGGCGAAGAAGATCATCGAGCTAAAAAGACTGGGCACTTAGTAAGCTTTGCCGATGGCTATCCGCACCTGATCATTGGACAAGCTAGCTTAAACTATCTCAATGCTAGACTCGATGAGCCAGTACCGATGAATCGTTTTCGCCCTAACTTAGTCTTTACTGGCGGGCGACCTCATGCAGAAGATTATTGGGATCATTTTATCATGGGAGGGATCAAGTTTGATTGTGTCAAGCCCTGTGTCCGTTGCCAAGTACCAAATATTGATCAGCTCACCGCTGAAAGGAAAAAAGAGCCCAATCGCACACTATCCCAGTATCGGCAACAAGACAATCAAATCATTTTTGGCGTCAACTTAGTGCACGAAGGGGAGGGCGAAATTGCGGTTGGTATGGACCTCAAGGTAGTGGCAAGAACTTGAGGCAGAGGATAAGCGTTCTGCGCTCCCGATAGCTATCGGGAGTTAAAAAAAAAGACTAGACGAAAAGCGCATCTAGTCTCAAAAAAATTAGGGGGCTACGATCCCGCTTTGGGAGAGCCACCCTAACCCTTGCTCATTCTTTACTTTAACCTGTGATATAAAGGTAGCAGTAAAAGTGGTGAATTAGGGCTTTGACGGCCGAACGGTAGAAATTGAATTCTGGATGGTCCAAAGAGGGGCTAATTGGGTTTGAAAATGTTTAGCCGCTGTAGCGCTGGGTGGATTTACTGGCTGCATACCTAAAATTAGGTATAATTTTTTTTCAAATTGCTTAATCTTAGGTATTGCTATCGGGTGTTAGGAAGTCGACCTTTGGAGTCTATTTAGATTTAGTCTAAATAAAAGAAAGGGTTTTGGTAACATGTTTCACCTTTAACGGACCCTCCAAGAAGATCTATAGGATCCTAGTGAAATCTTCGCAAAGCTTAAGTCTCGGCTGAGATCACTAGGTAAATAGAATAAATTATTAGTAGTCGGTTCCTATCTAAAAACCCGGAGTCTCCCTCAAAGGTGAGTTCCGGGTTATTTTTCAGATGAAGGGAGCGTAATGTAATCTCAATACTACCCATATGACCCCACTTGCTTCTTTCAATGACGAACGAGCCACCGGCTATGATAAATTTATCCATCGCTGGATACCGATGTATCCCGAAATCATGGCTTTGATTCCAGCAATCATCAAAGCGGAAATCTCCCAGACTGATACCAATCTATTGGTCGCTGGCTGTGGGACAGGCAACGAAATAATGAGGATGAAGCAAGCGGGTTTTCAGGGGAGTATTGTGGGAGTGGATCCCTCGCCCGATATGGTTGATCTGGCCAATGAGAAGCTTGACGGCCTAGAAAACATCCTATTGGTCAGGGGAGATGTAAAAGACTTAAGCCCTCAACCTCAATTTGATCTCGCGACCCTTATCTTGGTACTGCACTTCCTGACCGATGATGGCGAAAAGCTCAAATTGCTACAGGATATTAGTCAAAGGCTGAAAAAGGGCGCGCCTTTTATTTTGGTTGATATTTTTGGTGCCAAAGATCGTATCCGGCGAAATCTTAAATTTTTGTTAGAGTATTTTACCCCTCCTAACCCTAGAGAGGAAGCCCAAGAGCGAGTGCAGCGGATTGAAGAACGAATTCTTTATATCCCTGAGACACGTTATGAAGAGTTATTTGCTGAGGCGGGCTTTGTCAACACTCAACGCTTCTTTCAGCATACTATTTATGGCGGCTGGATTACTTACAAAGCTTGATGCCCATTAGCATTTTAGCCTTGGAGTTTAGCTTGGGATGCCTGCTGCGCAGAACGCTTAACTCCAAGGCTATTGATGAGCACCCGCCAAGCTTTAGATCTGCTTAAGGGGCACTGATAATGATAAAATCTCCTTGAGATTTATATTCCTCCCAATCTGGGGCTTCAAAATCTTCAGCTTTGAAACAGCTAATATTCTGAATATTGATTTTGGTGTTGAGGCGCCGCAACTGGGCAATGGTACCTTGCTGGTAATCGGTATGAAAGCGGCCGTTGAGGTGAAAGATGAGCTCGCCCTTATTTTTGCGCCAATGTTGGTAAACTTGGTAGGCCATAGAAGCGTCCCAGGTGCACTGGGCAAAAAATACCTCATCACTTACTCCATGTCCGAATTGGTTCATGGTCTCGTGAAAGCGATGATAATAACTACTATCGGCGGTGTAAATAGGGAGTTTCGGTAAATATTGACGCGAGGACTTAGGCAATCCTTCGAGTGCTTCTTTACCTCCGGCACTAACCATACTCACGTATCTTCTAGGAGCGTTAGCAGCGATAACTGGCAAGCCTTGGGTTTTGGCTCGTTCAACTAGCGGGCGATAAGCTTCTTTGTAGTTTTTCCATGCTCTCGCATCCTTGATGAATTTATCTTCTGTTATGAAACCAGCTAAATATTCATCTAACACTAGTTGACAGTCGGTTTCAAACATTTCCATGCTGAGGGCTACGTTTTGATATTGCTGCACCATTTGAGCGTAGATCGTATCCTGTAACCAATGTCCTAGGCTGTCATCATGTTCCTCCCCAAAAAATAGCACATCAGTTTCCGCCAAAGAGCTTACCATTTCAGAAAGAGAAACTTCACGGCCATCCTTTACGGAATAAATTTTATAGTCATTCTCGATATCCTCCTGTCCTTGTACAGCTGAAAAAAGGAAGCATATAGCAGCGAGAACAACCAGTCTGATTTTTGTTTGGCTCATGCGTTATTTCTTTTTCTACGGGCTTCAATAAAACTGCGCAGAAAGTAAACCATGGCTAAAATAGTGCTCAGAATCATGATCACGACTCTAGTGACCGCCATATTATCACCTCTCCCGATGGCACCATTTAAGGGCATGAATAGGCCAAGAAGGATGATTAGGGTAAGTAAAACCGCGATGTGAGCGATGATCTTATTTTCTTTTTTGACACCGGGGGCACAAAGTAAAAGAGCCACGCCGACAATTACCGGAATCCAAGCTGTAGGGGAGGGATCTTCAGAGGCTAAATAGCCCCAGCTTCCGAGGCCTATGAGGCAAACAGCATTAATAATACTTGCGATAAATGGGGTCATAGTTTGCGATAATTATTAAGAATTTTTAGAGAATTAATATTGTGAAGAAGACTTCTGAGGGGTCTTCCTGCGATTTTTGTTTTTTCGGCCATACCAAATCAGAAAACCTGATATGGGTAATGAACCTACCAGCAAACTAGCTAAGAAGGCTAATAGTTTTCCCAACAGACCACCAATTGCTCCCACATGAATATCATAATTCATACGAATCATGGTATCAGAAAAATCGGCACGCTGGTAAATACCATAAATGCTGTTAGTACTTAGTTCTTCGAGGGTGTTTTGATCAAAAAATCGGTAATCTCGATTATAGTAAACGGAGCGATTGCTGGCGACTTCAACATAGATGCTAGCTGTGTCGTGGGTGGGATAATGGAGCTCAAAAGAATTCGCCAAAGGCTCCTGCTTTCTCAATTGGGGTATCAATTGATCTATCCCGATATCTGGGGCTAATGAGGCCTGGGATTGATTAGCAGGAATAACAAATCTAGGCTCTTTTGAGCCCCCGACTGCCTTGTAAGTGAGGTAGTAAAACCAAGGAAAACTCATCACGCAGCCCGTAAAGCCAAATACCAAAGCCAAGGCAAATACATAAGCGCCAATAATGGTATGCAGATCATAGTTTTTGCGCCGCCAACGAGTCGCGCTTTTCCAATGGAACTTAAGCCGTTGTCTCCAATTTTTCCATTGGGGAGGGAGCCAAAGTAAGATACCAGAACAGAGGATAACCAGAAATAGCAAAATGCCATATTTGACGATGGGAGCTCCGATCGACGGAGGCAGCCATAAATACATATGACCTCTTAATACAAAAGCAAAGAAGCCTGCGAAATGATCCTTATGACTGAGGACTTCCCCGCTGTAAGGATGCAAAAAGAGGCTTTGGTAAAATTCCTCTGGTTCTGCTTGATAAAAGATTACTTCCACCGCGCTGTTCTCCTCCCTGAATAGTGTACCATGAATCTCCTTCTCTGGAAAGACCATTTGGGCGATTTCCCGCGCTCGAGAGGCGCTTAGGGGAGAGGCATCAGCTAATGAAAATGTATAGGACGGCTCATACAAAGCTTCGATTTCCTCCTTAAATACCCAACAAGCTCCTGTAATCGAAACTAGTAATACGATAATTCCACAGCCAAGGCCAAGAATTTTGTGAGTAAAGATCAAGTATCGGTGGAGACGGGTATTTCGCTTCAAAATAGATCGTAATTGAACTGCCTTATCTCAGTTTACTGGGCGAATAACCAAATTTTCTCTTAAAGGCGGTGCTAAAATGTTGGGGATTTTTATAGCCAATTTGATCCGCCACTTCACTCACGTTTAGCTCGCCTGTCAACAACATCTTTTTGGCCTCGTTCATTTTAGCTGATTGCCAAAAGTTAAAAACTGTAGTACCAAATACTTCTTTAAAACCCGTCTTCAAAGCATATTCATTGGTACCAAATCTTTGGGCTAATTGAAAGATTGGCTGAGCTTGGTCTAGATTACGTTCTAGATATTCTTTCACCGCATACATCCGGTCGATTTCGTGATTGTTCAGAAAGCATGCTTTCGCGGCGTCAAAGCCTGCAATTTGCTCCAACTGTAGGAGTAACAATTCGGTAACTTTGGATTCAAGAAAAATCCGCTTGAAAATGCCTTTACGATTGCAGTGGAGAATCTCCTGGATCAGGTGCCCCATTGCGGGGCTTATAGGATAATTGTGGGGACTAAGAGGGCGACTTTCTTTTCTTTCAATCGCTTGTCTAAAAGAGCGAAATAATTTTTTGTTTTCTGGCAAGAAACGCTGGAAAAATTCTGGGCTCATGTTGATTTCAAATACCTTAAAATCTTTTCGTTTAGGGAAATGAGCCTTCCCACAGAAGTTTGAGGCGTAAACTATATTATGCTGATTCCCTCCAAAAAGGAATTCTCGCTTGGATTTTGCGTCTTGAGTCAGCACATCACCAGCTAGGGCAAAGTGGAGCTCGACGGTTTCCATTTCCGATTTGAAGTTGACCTCGGTGATGGATTCTAATTGCATATCCCCGTAGCCGATATGGATATTTTCCATGAATATTTCTTTGTAGCCGCCCAGCCCTCGCAGCATTTCTGCCGAATAGTAGCGCTCTGTCAGGCCTCCGTCATTTGAAGAGACAAAACCCTTTGGATAGGAGCTTTGGAAAAGGATTTCCTCTAGCTGTTCATACTCAAATTTTATCGTCATTTCTGATTTGCGTAGTTATTTCTCCGTTTTGCGTACAGGGTCTGACTTATAAAATTCACATATTCGAATATGTAATTTTATTTAGACTGATTCTAAATTAAGCATAATTTATTAATATAGCATTTTCTTCATCTCTCCGAGCAACGCTTAATTTAATCTGATATGCCTTCTTTACCCAAATGGCTCGCCAATGGCATGGAAAAAGTCTTCAACGGTATGATGCAGCCCGTTGAAGTAGCACAGACTAAATACTATCACTCTCATTTAAAATGGGTCCAATTTTCTGGCGAACTCAGCGATACCAAGTTTGATGCGGGTAATGTCATCGAGTTTCGCATCAGCGATACCGACTTCCGTCATTATACTCCCTCCCACTATGACAAGGCAAAGGGTGTATGTGAGGTCTTATTCTATCTGCATGGCTATGGTCCGGGTAGTATTTGGGCTGATCGTTTGGAAGCTGGTGATCAAATGAAGTTGATGGGACCTGGTGGTAAGATGGCTTACCAATTTGAGCAGCAGCGGCATTTTTGCTTTGGCGATGAATCTTCGCTTGGCCTTTGTCTGAATATTCAAAGCGAAGCCAAGAAGCAAGGAAATGCCTTTAAATGCCTGTTAGAGTTAGACGCAGAGAATCAGTCTTGGCCTGAAATGATTGCCCTAGAAGCAGAGCTTATGGGTAAATCCCATGAGTATGCAGCCCAAGAGGCTCTTGACTATATAGAGGCATGGCCCCAAACCAGTTGGGCAGAGTGGCAAGAAGCTAGTTTCTATCTCACCGGTAGGGCCAAGTCTATCCAAAGATTGCGTAAAAGCTTACTGAACAAAGGGGTTTCACGCAAACAAATCATCAGCTCGCCTTATTGGGCAGAGGGAAAAAAAGGACTGTAATATGAAAAAGAATCCCCCCAACGGAATAGTTCGACTATTACAAATCGCAGGTGCCAAAAAGTATCTCCTGCTCTTATCCGGCTTGTTTGCGATCCTGCATGCTGGCTTGGCCTTGATACCCTATATCTTGGTCTATTACATCATTATCCAACTCAACCAGCCACCAGCCGATTATGAGTTGATCCAGCAATATTTAGTGTGGGGTATCGCTGCAGGAATTGGAAGCTATATTTTCTTCTATGCCTCCGGCATGAGTTCTCATGTAGCAGCCTTTAATATCCTCTACCTACTACGCAAACAACTGGCCGTTAAACTCGGGCATTTGCCGCTAGGAGTAGTCCAGTCTTACCGTTCCGGAACGCTTAAAAAAATCATGGCAGACGATATCGAAAGGATTGAAGGCTTCATTGCTCATCATATCCCCGATTTTATCAAGGGAATAAGTTTACCTCTGGTAACGATCATCTATCTGTTTTATGTGGATTGGCGGCTAGCCGCCATCAGCTTTGTACCGCTCCTTATTTTAGCGATTTGGATGCCTTTAGTCTTTAGCTCTCCTTATACCAAGGAGATGATGAAATTTCATCACCAAGCACAGGAGGACATGAATAGTGGCATAGTTGAGTTTGTGCGCTCCATGCCCGTAATGAAAATTTTTGCCCAGACAGCGGATCGCTTTAAGCAGTTTAGCGGTTCTGTCAACTCCTACATTGAAAGATCTGATCAGTGGTTGCAAAAGAGTGCTCCACCTTTTGCAGTTTTCATGAGCTTCATGAGTAATGCTAGCCTGCCTTTGCTGGTCTTAGGTACTTATTTATACCTCAATAATGGTGTCAGCTTTGCTACGGTCATCCTTTTTTTGATGCTGGGTGTCGGCTATATCAAACCTGTCTTTGCTTTGTCCAATATGGGTATGCAAATCATGTTGATCAATAGAGGGGTGCAAAGAATGGATCAGGTCCTCCAAGCAGAAGCTCAAACCAAAGGGCCGGAAAATGTCGTCCTTACCAAGCACGATATAGAATTCAAAGCGGTCGATTTTTCCTACATCGACGAGCAAAAGGTCTTGGATAATGTCTCTTTTCGGGTGCCAGAGGGAACTGTAACTGCCTTCGTCGGCCCTTCTGGTGCGGGTAAGACCACCGCGGCCCAATTAGTTGCTCGCTTTTGGGACATTCAATCAGGGGAAATCTTGATCGGGGGGACCAATATCCAATCGATTTCGGTCGAAAGCCTCATGCAGATGGTCTCTTTTGTCTTTCAAGACAGTTTCATGTTTCAGGAGAGCATGTATGAAAACATTCGCATGGGGATGGACAAAACCGAAGCTGAGATCATTGAGGCTGCAAAAGCCGCTCAGTGCCATAATTTTATTAGCCTATTGCCCAATGGCTATCAGACTCGCTTTGGGGAAGCAGGCGTGCACCTCAGTGGCGGAGAGCAGCAAAGAATCCAGCTTGCTAGAGCGATCCTCAAAAATGCTCCCATTCTTATCCTCGACGAAGCTACGGCCTTTAGCGATCCTGAAAACGAGTATCTCATCCAGCAAGCCTTTAGCCGCTTGATCGAAGACAAGTCCGTAATCGTAATTGCCCACCGGCTTAGCACAATCGCGCAAGCTGACCAGATCATAGTGTTTGACAAAGGCCAAATTGAGGCCAAAGGAACCCACGAAGAACTCTTACACAAGAGTGCGCTCTATCAGCAAATGTGGAGTGCTCATATCCGATCCAAAGAATTTGCCCTTTAATCCAATTCCGATCCAATGATACAAAACATCCTGTATGCATTTCGATATGACCCCAAAGGGATCAGGAAAGCTTTCTTTTGGGAATGGTTACATGGTTCGCTCTTAGCAGCACCGAGTGGTATCCTACTCTTTGTGGTTTGGGAATTGATGAAATCTGATCCCGATGAGCAAGCGATTTGGGGGACGGTGGTCCTCATGATCCTCATGTTTTTTGCCCAACTATACGTGGCCAACAAAGCGATGATAAGTTCAAACCGCAGCACCTACGAAATGAGTCGTCAAATGCGATTGGCACTTGGCAATAAGCTGCAAAGACTTTCCTTAGGCTACTATAAAAAACGCGACCCTGGCGACTTAGCTTCAGTGCTTTTGCAGGATGCGGCCAACTTTGAAAACATTTTTGGCCATAGTATCACCAATATCGCCAATGCGCTATTTGGTACCCTTGTATTATCTCTCTTTTTATACGTATTGGATTGGCGGCTCGCGACGAGCCTATTGGCTGCTTTGGTTTTTGCCATACCCTTGGTCCGTCTCAGTGGCTGGCTCGTCCAAAAGTATGGTAGATCCCACATCAAGGCTCGTAATACCACCAGTGCCCGCTTCCTCGAATATGTCTTGGGGATTCAGCACATCAAATCCTATGGCATGGTAGGAGAGCGTTTTCAATCCTTAGACCATGCTTTACAAGATCTTCGCCGAGAAAGTATCAAAACTGAGGCCATCCCAGGCCCAGTGGTCCTGACGGTAGGAGCCATTTTTGAGGTCTTCTTTCTCCTGATGATTTGGTTGGGAATCTATCTCCTCATAGGGGGAGAGCTGCAGATACAGATTATGGTAGCTTTCTTAATTGTTGGCTATCGGCTCTACGAACCAATGAAAATCATTTTGATTGAATATCCCATCCTAAGCTATATGAATGTCAGCCTCACTAGGATGATAGAGGTTTTGGAAGCGAAGGAGCAAAGCAGTGGCAGAGAGCTGAAGGTAGAGAACTATGATATTCATTTTAAGGAGGTCCATTTTGGTTATCTGGACGATGATAAGGTCCTAGATGGGATTTCCTTTGAAGCTAAAGCGGGTACTATGACTGCCTTGGTGGGACCCTCTGGATCTGGTAAAACGACAATAAGCGCCTTGATCGCCAGATTTTGGGATGTAGATCAGGGAAAGATTAGCATAGGCGGGGTTGACCTGCGCGATATGTCCCCGCAAAATGTATATGGCTTGATCAGTGAGGTATTTCAAGAGGTTTACCTCTTTGACGATACTATCTATGAAAACATCAAAATTGGTGATCCTGAAGCAAGTGAGGCAGACATTAGACAGGCTGCGGAAAAGGCCCAGCTATTTGAGTTTGTGGATGCGTTGCCCGAAGGGCTAAACACCAAAGTAGGGGAAGGCGGAAATAAGCTATCTGGCGGTCAAAAACAACGCATCAGTATCGCCAGGGCCTTGCTAAAAGATGCCCCTATTGTCTTATTAGATGAAGCCACTGCTAGCCTCGATCCCGAAAACGAAATTTATATCCAGCTTGCTATTCAAGAACTGGTCAAAGACAAGACGGTCATTGTCATCGCTCACAAGCTCGCTAGTATAAGACAGGCTGATCAAATCCTCGTGCTCAATCAGGGTAAGATAGCTGAATCTGGTAAACACGATGCCCTCATCGAGCAAGCAGGGCTGTACGCCAAATTTTGGGAGACTCAGCAAAAAACGAGTGGCTGGAAAGTGCAAACAAATCGCCAAGCCGTCTAATCAAGTCTTCCCTCATTTTTTAACACCTACACTATGCAATTAATCATCAATAATCTGTCCAAGACCTACCCCAATGGAGTGCAGGCATTGAAAAATGTAAGCCTGCAAATTGGGAAAGGTATGTTTGGTCTCTTGGGCCAAAATGGTGCTGGAAAATCCACGCTCATGCGCACCATCGCCACCTTACAAGATGCCGATACTGGGGAAATTCACTTCCAAGACATCGATGTTTTTCAACAACCGCAGCAACTGCGTCAGGTCTTAGGCTATTTGCCACAGGAGTTTGGGGTATATCCAAACGTAAGCGCAGAAGAACTCCTGCTACACATAGCAGACATGAAAGGCGTTACTCGGAGGGAAGAAAGAAAAGAAATCGTGAAAGCCCTGCTGCAAAAAGTCAATCTGTATGAGGTGCGCAATAAGAAGCTAGGCTCGTTTTCTGGTGGGATGAAGCAACGCTTTGGCATTGCGCAAGCCCTGCTAGGGGAGCCTCAGCTAATTATTGTGGATGAACCCACGGCAGGTTTGGATCCCATGGAACGCAACCGCTTCTATAATCTTCTGGCGGAGCTAGGCGAAGATAAAGTGGTGATTCTTTCGACTCACATAGTGGAGGATATCAGCACCCTCTGCAATGAAATGGCCATTATCGGCCAAGGGGAAGTACTCCTGACAGGCAAGCCTGAGGAGGTGGAGAAAAAGCTAGAGGGTAAGCTGTGGGAATTACAGATTGACAGAGAGGCTTTGGCCGAATACAAACAACAATATCAAGTGATTTCTTCTCGCTATCACCTTGGTAAATTGATCATTACCGTAGTGGCGGATGATTTGCCGGCGACAGCGTTTTGGCAAAAAGCACCGACCTTGGAGGATGCTTATTTCAATCTAGTTGCGCAAAAAGAGTCCAACCAAAAGTCGAAGCAGTATGTTAGCTAGCATTATCAAATTCGAGCTCAAAGCGCGATTCTCGCAGTGGTTGACCCTACTTTTTGTGTTCATGATGATCTTTCAGGGGATCTGGTATTCCAAGGGTTATTATGATTATTACGGAGGCGACGGTATGTTCATCAATTCAGCTGGGGTTTGTTATCAAAATCTTGCTGCCTGTGGCCTCTTACTGGTAGTGGTGGTGGCCATTATCACCGGACCTACGCTATATAAAGACCTACAGTACAAATCAGCCGCTTGGGTATATACTTTGCCAATCAGTAGTAAGCAATTTTTCTTGGGGAAATTTATCTCCGCTTTTCTGATCAATGTCATCATTGCCTTTTTCTATTTGTTAGGGATGTTGCTAGTCCCCTTCTCGGGTATTGGGGAAGCTTCTATGATTGGCCCGGCTCCGATAGGACCCATGTTACATGGATTTTTCCTTTTGACAGTCCCTAATCTTTTCTTACTGACGAGTTTTTGCTTTGCAGCCATTGTGTTGTTTAGAAAACCTGCCGCAGGATACCTCGCTGTTTTTGTAACAGTACTCTCCTTTTTGCTGATGCAAACCAATGCCGAATCAGGCGGCTATGCTCCTCACAATCTGCTGGCAGAAGCCTTTGCCTACGTGGCTACCGCGCAGCAAATCGATATGATGTCCATCGCGGATCGTAATGCTGCCTATATCTCCTTTTCGGGATATTTGCTACTAAATCGCCTAATCTGGTTCTGTATCTCCCTAGCACTCTTAACCGCCGCCTATTTTAGATTCGATTTTAAGTACTTTTTTGCTGGTGGCAAGAAAGTTGCCAAAAGCAAACAAGCCCCCACTAAGTCGCCGATGGCTGGCTCTTTGAAAGGAAGCTTTAATCCCATGCCTTCTCTTTCCCTGCGCTATGACACCACCGCCTTTCTCCAAAAATTTTGGCGATTGACGATGCTTGAGTTTAAAAATGTGGTACGCCCCATAAGTTTTCGGGTTATTGCGGGGATTCTGGTTCTATTTGTTCTCCTATCCAATCTTTTTTGGAATGCCACCTACTACCTAGGGCCGCAGATGCCGGTAAGCTCTTCTATGACGGTTTTTCGCCTCAATACGGGCGTATTTATCACCATACTGCTGATAATCTGGTCGGGAGAACTGTTTTTTAAAGAAAAAACCGTCAAAATTTCCCAAATCACTGGTTCGCTACCTGTGCCTGTTTGGCTCAGTCAGCTTTCAAAGCTATTTGCTATGTACGGGGTCGGTTTGGTCTTAAGTCTCCTCTTTATCTCCGTTGGTATTATGATTCAAATTGCCAAAGGAGGGGCCAGTGAAATTGACTTAGGTCTCTATATCAGTGATTGTTTGGGCTATAAGCTAGGGTGGCTAAATTATTGCCTCTATATAACCTTGGTCTTCTTTTTGGCTGGGCTGACTGGTAGACGGTTTGTAACCCACTTTTTAGGCGCAGGCTACTTCATTTTGCTCATCATGGGTTTTGAGTTTGGGCTGATGGAGGA
>JBCCQN010000128.1:0-23532 GCA_039024315.1 Bacteroidota bacterium | reverse complement strand
GCGAGTCTTTCGGCTATGGTCAGTCAGATGCAGGAAGTGGCTTGGCTAAGCGCTGAGGAGTTGGACGCAGGGGTGAAACGCTTACAAAGTATGGGGATTAGCTGGGTCTTGATTCGCTTCAAGCTAGAGGTATATCGGGCACCCAAGCTAAGTGAAGAGATCAGGGTACAGAGCTGGCCTAGCGGTAATGAAAAGAGCTTTGTTTATCGGGATTATCGGGTTTATGACCGTTCTGGTAAACTCATTGCTGCCGCTACCAGTACTTGGTTGGTGCTGGATCTCAATACGCGCAAAATGATCGCGGTGCCAAAGGATTTTGATGCCATCGTGCAAGTACCTACCGAAGTTACAGCCTTGCCACGTGCCCGCGAACGATTTCGCAGACCAGAAGGGGAGGGGCAAAGCGTCGAATTTCCGGTGCGTTGGCATGATCTAGATGCTAATGATCACGTCAGTAATTTTTTGTTTTTTCAGTGGCCCTTGGAGGCGCTGTCCCTAGACTGGCTAGCAGCGCGTGAATTGATTTCTATTGATTTGATGATCCGAGCAGAAGGGGTCTATGGGGACACCATCATCAGTGAGGCCGTTCCGCAAGCGGAAGACACTTATTACCATCAAATCAAACGTAAAAGTGACGGACGCGAATTGGCTAGGGCGCTGTCGCGATGGCGCTAGTATCTGTCTCCGCACTCACAAAATACTCCACTGGCTTGGGTTGAGGACGGTATTGCTCACGACGCATCGGAATTGCCATCAGATCATAAATCACTTGGTGCACGCGGCGACGAACTTTCAACTCATTGATGCGGAAGTTTTTCTCATCTGGATGCACCCGATTGGATAGGAAGACATAGACGAGTTCATGCTCAGGGTCAACCCAAACACAGGTTCCAGTAAAGCCTGTATGCCCATAGCTCTCTAGCGATGCACTTGGGGCGATATAATAGTTGCGATGGCGAGGAGGTTTGTCAAAGCCATAGCCACGATGGCTACGATGACGCATAGTAAAACGCTCAACCGTGCTGTCAGCGAGATAGCGCTTGCCGCCATATTTCCCTCCATTGAGCCACATCTGCGCCAAAACGGCTAGATCAGCCGCGTTGGAAAAGAGGCCTGCGTTGCCCGAAACACCGCCTAACAAGGCTGCCGTAGGATCATGTACGGTACCACATAGCATCTGATCCCGCCAGCGGTCTTTGGAGGTAGGCACAATCTGCTTTTCCTCAAAACGATCAAGTGGCTTATAACCGATGGTTCGCAGGCCAAGAGGACCATAAAATTCTTCTTGTAAATACTCAGAAATTGGCGCCTGATTGAGAGAGTCAATCACCTGCTGCATCAAAATCATATTGACACAGCTATAGCGGTAGCCTACCGTATCAGCGAGCGAAAGGCCCTTGGTTACGTTCCATAGACTATCGATCCAATTTTCCCGCATATATAATCCCTGTGCCACTGGCACAGAGTATTTTTCGTCAGAGGCAAAATGATACAGATCTTGATCAAAGTTTCGCTGATAGGGCTGGATCGGCAAACTTGCTTGCAGACCTGAAGTATGCGTCATCAAATCCCTGAGCTCAATATTAAATACACGACTGCGGCGACGCTGACGTCCTTCTTTGATCCAAGTACCAACCAAGTAAGTCGAATCATTGAACCGGACTGTATCAAGCTCAGCAGCGAGACTAGAATCCAAGACCATGCGTTCGCGATAAGCGGCAAAACTAATCGCATCTAGCGTATCGTATTGCTTATAGCCAGTAGCGATATAAGTTGGATCTTGAAAGTAATTGCCCAATTGATCGCGCAGCTTAAGTTTTTGCTGCTCATACATCTTCATACTGGCCAGAGTAGTACCTGCCACTTTGGTGATCGAGGCCAAATCATAAATATCCTCAGTAGAGACTTCATTTTTACGTGAGTAGGTATGAAAGCCAAAAGCTTTGTGATAAATCACGTTACCATCTTTGGCGACTAAGACCTGGGCTCCGGGCATCGCAAAGCTAGCGATGGCCTCTTCAATGATTGCATCGATTTTAGCCAAACTATCGCTAGGGAAACCAACATATTCGGGATCAGTGTAGGCCAGGCGAATTCTCGGACTAAACTGAGTAGAGTCTACTTTGAGTAAATCAGCAATCTCAGGGTCAAGTCCGCCCGAAGCGGCCATTCCCCCAAAAAGGATTTGGGCACAAACCTGCTGGGAAACCACACCAGCATCAGGTGCTTGTAACAGTACGGGAAGCGCCAATAGAGAACGAAGTGTCTCGGCTGGAGTAAAATTGACTAGTGCAATCTGCCCCTTTTTGGCAAGCTTATGCATAAAATGCTTGAGATCGTAATCATCGTAGCCGCCTTCATTAAGGGCCAAAATGATTTGACTATTCTCTGGGATAGATCGCAATTTGAGATCCTCGAAACTGTCAACTTGCTGAGCCTTGATAGTAGCATATTTGCTCAATCCTTCTACAAACTTTGACATCCGATTGCCCACTACCACTACATAATAATTGCTTGCTTGTAAATCCGTAAAAGGGATGGTTTGACCTTCATTGCGGATAAGGGTAGTCGAGACTCGAGTAGCTTCCCATTGAGAGACTTCGATAACAGGAACGATGTACTGGGGCAAGGTGGAATCTGATACTTGGCCATCAGTCCAGAGCGTAAGTTCGATGGTCGGCATCGACTCAGCTGGAGCTTCTTTGGTCCATACGATTCCAGGCACCACCACCGCCAAAATGGGGAGGATCAGCAAATAAGTATGTTGCTGGAGGAATCGAAACATAATGACCAGATTTTATTCTATTGTAGGAGAGCGAATACTCTGCCAGATTACCTTACAAAGAAATATATCTTGTGTCTTAATTTACGGACGATTTAGCCGCCGATTTACACAAGTGATTTTCGTTAAAGTTTGTAAGTATATGACAGTCAATCCATAAGGAACTGTATATCAGGGAGATATAATAATTTCTTGATCGGAAAATTGCAGTCGCAAGTACCATCCAATCATGTCTGATTATCAACCGCTAAGGTGGGATTTGCGGACCATTTTGACGCCAATTTTGGCCGTTCATACCTGCTATCATTAGCGAGCAAAAAATAAGGCTCAAAAAGTAGGCGAAAGGGTGTTTTTTTACGCTTTAGTTGAGAATCCTACAAAGCTGTAGTGAAAACTGTTCACAAATACCGCAAAGTATTTCTTCAAGTAAAAATATCAGTAAGCCTGATTGATTGCGGGCGCTCCTTTTGTAAATCTTTGACCTTACATTCAAAAATCTGTATATTAAGTGCTCCACACTAAATTTTGCTGCATCATGAAATTAAAATCATTACGCTATTCACTGATGGCGATAGGCCTGCTACTTGCAGTTGCCTGTCAGCCAGAAATTGTAAGACCTGAAACAGAGGAGGCATCTTCTCAAAAGACTACTGATCTCTGTCAACACTTTGCTACCGTACTGGCCAATGATTGCGGTCTCTATCTCGCCCTAGAAAATGACGAGAAGATATTTGTAAGAAATACCAGGGAGGTAGAGCTGCAAGAAGGAATGAAACTCAAAGTCGGCTACAGTATTGTAGGCGAAGGTAGCCATAACAGCAGCTCTGGTAGCTGTAGAGATGGCGTCTGCGACACCCCCAGTGGGGATCAAGCAGATGAACTAAAGATTTGCATGCAAACCAATGGCATTCAAGAAGCCAGAGTTTCCTGTATTGCTGAACTTTCCAGTAGCTCTTCTACTGATTGATCTTCAATAAAAGATAATAATGGCGTCATTTTCCCTTAAGAAAATGACGCCATATTTTTTATTGCTTCACAAACTTGCGCGATAGATTGAGATTGTCATCCGTAATCCGCACCAGATAATTTCCGGGGCTGAGACTGGAGACATCCAATTGTATTTCTTGTCCACTTTGTGGAACGCTACCCTTTTGCATGAGGCGACCGCTCAAGTCAAGGACCTCGTATTTAGCTTGCGTCAAATCCAATCCTTCCATATTCCATCGCAAAGTCAAGGGCCCTATTGTAGGACTCGGGAAAGCCGTCAAGCTTGCTTGACTGAAGCTTTCGGTAATCTGAATTTCTATACGCTTGCTGTAATCAAAAGCGCCATCCAGATCTACTTGCTTGAGACGATAGACGACCAGATTCTTGGCACTTTCTTGACGCTTTGCGTCAAAATAACGATAGCTCTGCGCTGACTGACTGTTACCCACGGCTTCTACGCGACCTAAGCTCTCATAATTTTTGCCATCATAAGTGCGCTGGACCTCGAAATAATCGCTATTGAGTTCCGTAGCAGTTATCCAACTAAGTTGAACACCCCCATTCTCCATTTTACCCTCAAAGCCTAACCACTCGACCGGAAACTGCCCACCTACATTACGCCAAACGGGATTGCCTGATGAACTATGAATCGGAAAGTCCATAGGCGTTTCGTTTTTATTTGCGGGATTTACTTTGCTAGTATTCTGGTCAAATCCATCATCCAAGCCGTCATTATCTACATCTTGTCCCAGCGTCACTCCAAGGCCATTTACATCCTGATCTGCTACTCCATCCCCATTGGTGTCATAGGCTTCAACTTCGTCAGAGACCAAGTCATTATCACTATCCAAATCTCGATAGTCTGGCTGATCAGCTAGATCGGTATTTACAGGATTCAGACCAGTACCTCCAAAGCCATTGAATTGATCAAAACTATCATCGATCCCATCCCTATCTTGGTCATTGCCACTCAAAGCCATATAGCCAGCTGAAGACTGTGCCTCTACCAAATCAATAATCCCATCGTGATCAGCATCTATATCGAGATAATCGGGATTCCCATCACCATCAAAGTCGATCGGACTAGCAAAGTAACTACCCGCATGAGAGAGTGTATCTAGTTCCGTAGCATCTATGATGCCATCATCATCACTATCGAGATCTGCCCAATTGGGCAAGCCATCCCCATCAAAATCGCCTTCAGTATCATTCAAGCCATCAAAATCAGTATCAAAAAGGCTCGAAGTCGAGCCGCTCAAATCACAATCGACACCTAATTCACAGCCGGAAACCAAGGGACCATCCGTCATATCGGTATCGTACAGATCCACTAAACCGTCTCCATCTGTGTCAGTGAGATCGTCTACGATTCCATTTTGATCGCTATCTACTCCGCCAGCTTCGACTAAGTCTGCAATACCGTCCCCATCCGAATCCAAATCCAAAGAGTTACTCAAAGAATCTCCATCCGTATTGACCGGACAATCCACACTGGAAGAGTAAAAGCGTACCGCGTCAAGGAAATTTCCAGAACCCGGGCTACCCGAAGCAGTAGAAATTGCCTCATAAAGGAAGCGAGTAGTGGTCTGACCAGTGGGCACTGTATAAGTACCTTTATAATGGGCCCAAGCGGAACTATTGGTACCAAAACGTCCTTCCTCTGTATAAGGTCCTCCCGGAGGGCCAATCAACAATCTCATCGAATCATCTACCGTACGACTGCCTCTACCTCTATGGGCAAATGACCAAGTCATAACCCCTTCAGGTGTACTAGCAATATCCTGATATAGAGCTGCATTTTGATTGGCATTGATCTCGGCAAACTGATGCCCCGTATAGCCCTGAACGCCTCCAAAGCCATTTTCCCAAATCTCAATTTTGCTATCCGTCGCTGTTGTCTCCCAACCCGGCACGTCAGAATCGTTATACAAAACCGCCTTGTCAGTACTTCCCCACGACTTCACATACGCCACTACCGGATCATCAACATCTGGATCGTTAAAAGCCCCATTGATCACAGAGACTACTCCATCGGTGGTCAGCCCCGAACATTCTAAATCATCCGGAATACCATCATTATCATCATCGAGGTCATAAATATCTTCTATACCGTCCCCATCCTGATCATTGGGATAATCATTGGTTTGAGTGGCGAGTACACCCGCAAACAGGACGATTGCCACAAAACCGGCGACTTTTTGAAGCTTTACTAAGACAGCAGGAGTAGGGAGAATAGAACTTCTTTGCGTAAACTTTTGTGCCATATGCTATCTACTTGCCCCTATTATAGCTAAGTGGCGCAGCTTTTCTATTTCGATTTACTGTATTTTCAAACAAGTGTATTATTTATTATTCTTTTTGCTGCTGCGCAGAACGATTGTCCCAAAATTTAGTGCATAAGGTACTGGGGTATCAAACGATACGTTTTGTAGCGACGCATCCGCGATAGCTTTCGGGAGTAACCCAAACCAAAATCCACCCCCGATAAACAATTCGCTGCCTCAAGACTTGATTAATCATAGCTAATCTGGCGGCAGATAATTTTTCCTTACACAAATCAAATCGAAGCTTATTATCTTGCCGTGATTTTAGCCCCCAGAAAAAATTAGTTCATGTCTAAGCAAACTCCTCTCCATCATATCCACGAAGGCCTCGGTGCCAAGCTCATTCCTTTTGCTGGCTACGATATGCCCGTCAGATACAGCAGCGACAAAAAGGAGCATATCGCCGTTCGCGAAAGCGCAGGTATCTTCGACGTTTCACATATGGGAGAGTTTATCGTTCGGGGACCCAAAGCCCTCGAACTCATCCAAAAAGTAACCTCCAATGATGCCTCCAAACTCGTGGAAGGTAAGGCTCAATATAGCTGCTTGCCTCGCCCGGAAGGTGGTATCGTAGATGACCTGATTGTCTACCACATCCGTGGCGATCAGTATATGTTGGTCGTCAATGCCTCCAACATCCAAAAGGATTGGGACTGGATCACTTCCCACAATACTATGGGAGCAGAAATCATCGACGTTTCTGAAAAAACCAGCCTGCTCGCCGTTTCTGGGCCTAATGCCGAGAAGGTATTGCAAAAGTTGACAGATTTTGATCTCTCTCAGCTCAAGACCTACGAATGCTGGAAAGGCACTTTCAATGGTGCGGAGAAATCCTTGATTGCGACCACAGGCTACACTGGCGAACGGACTTTTGAAGTCTTCCTATGGAGTCAGCATGCCGAACGCATCTGGCATGATATCATCGATGCAGGCCAGGAGTTTGGCTTGATCCCAACTGGTTTGGGTGCTCGCGATACCCTGCGTCTCGAGATGGGTTATATGCTCTACGGCAACGACATCAACGATACTACCTCTACCTTAGAAGCTGGCCTCGGCTGGATTACCAAAATGAAGAAAGGTGATTTCGTCGGGCGCGACTTCCTCGCCAAGCAAAAAGAAGCAGGCATCAAGCGTAAGCTCGTAGGCTTCAAATTAGAAGGACGCGGTATTCCGCGTAGCGGCTACAAAATTGCTGTCGATGGGCAAGAAGTCGGTAGCGTAACCTCGGGCTCTATCAGCCCCATTATGGGTTATGGCATCGGTATGGGTTATGTACCCGTGGAGCATGCTGCCGTAGGAGGAAGCCTCGATATCATGATCCGCGACAAGGCCGTCCCAGCCGAGATCGTAAAGACGCCTTTCTTACAGCGCTAAGAAACAGATAAATCAAATAAGAGTGCCGGATGCGAATTAGGATCGCATTCGGCATTTTTTTTCCGCTGCGCGGAACGATTGGCTTTTGTTGCGAGGCCTATGCACCCATTTAGCACGAAATCATTTCGACAGAGGTCCGCGAAGCGGAACGACTCCCGATTAGAATCGGGACTATCTGATAAATTGTATTACGATCAAACGAAAGGAGATTTCTCGTCGGCCAGTGGCCTCTGTCGAAATGCAAATCGGAGGGCGGTTTAGCGACAAGGCACTGCCTTGTCGCGTGCCAGATACAAGCGTTCCGCGAAGCGGCAACCCCCACCAAAGCCCCTCTCAAATATTAGAATTTTATTAATACGAATAACAAATTCATATTAAGGCCAGTCTTGATACTAAAGTCTAGCTAGCATGAAAAAAACAATACTCAGTATTTGCCTACTGGGGCTATTTCTTAGTCTCAGCGCCCAAGACAAAGTTTTTCGCCATAACCTCTCCATCAATTTTGCGAGCTCATTTCGCAATATTGGGGTTGTTACGCCTATAGAACCGCCCTCTCAGTTCGTATTCCCCGGCTTTGAGTATCGCTACGAATACAGCGAAAGACTCTCGATGCGAGCGGGTCTGGACTATCTCCCATTGACTAGCTATGAATTGACAAACGCGAGTTCAACTGCCTTTGGACGGTACAGTGCGCGAGGCCTTCATCTAACGAGTGGGCTACAATATCGATTTTGGGGAGATAAATTTTCCAAAGATTTTCGAGCCTATGCCTTCGCCGATCTCATGTTAGGTCGACAATGGGTAGAAACTATGGGAAGCTTGGAAACCTTTAACGGGCTTATCGAACAGCATACAGAATGGCTAGTCGTGCATACGTCCTTATCCTGGGGATTGGGTATCGAATATCTTCCGATCGACCGCTTGGTGTTACGGGCAGAATTTGCTCTCGGACTTGGGATAAATCGCAACCAATTCATTGATCGCCTAGAGGATGATACAACGGAATTGGGATTTTTCCCTCAAACGGAGGAAACACGCCTCTTGCTTCTTACCAGCCCTTTAACAGAACTTTCGATTGGCTGGCGTTTTTAGGCTAGGGCAGTCCATCGGTGATCAAGCCGTCAACCCCAAGCTTCTTACAGTAAGCCACATCATCTGGCTCATTGACGGTAAAAACATAGACCTTTTTGCCTTGGGCGTGGATACGATTGACCAAACGAGGGCTCAATCCTTTGAGCCAAACATTGATGCCGCTGACGCCTTCGTCGAACTTACTCCCATCACTCCATTGCCATTTCCGATCGACATGCCCCGGCACGATCGCTAGATCATAAACGATAAGCTTTTGAACCTCCTGTTCAGGAGCTTTTTCGCGGATATCGCGTACCATGGAGGCGTCGAAGGTATGAATCTCACACCAGTTTTGGCCGTTGAAACGCGCTATCTCGGCCAATACACTATCCACCAAGCCTGGGTAAACCTCGCCCTCATCATCCCACTTTAGCTCTATGAGCAATTTACTTTTGCCTTGCACCATCGCCATGACCTCGGTCAAGGTGGGAATGCGTTCGCCGATGTAGGCGTCTCCAAACCAACTACCCGCATCTAGCTTACGAAGCTCAAAGAGGCTCATCTCCTTGACCTCACCTGTACCATTGGTGGTGCGCTCCAAAGTTGGGTCATGGATTACTACCGGCACCTGATCTCGGCTCATGTGCAGATCGAACTCGATCATATCCGCCTCTTTTTCAAGGGCCAATTTGATCGCGCTAAGGGTATTTTCGGGGGCTTCTGAAGACCAGCCTCGATGCGCAATAATCAGTGGAGAATCATTGGGCGAATCTGGGGCTAACAAATCCCAATTGTAGATTTTAACCAAGCTGATGAGCAATATCAACACCAGTAGCAGCCTCACCCAGCCGCGTTTCCAAAATGCTTTTTTTGCCATACTTGGAATATCCGTTTCTTCAGCCAAAATCTCAAATCTGGCATCGTTCCCGTATGATCCACATTGATGATAGATGGGAATTTCAATATCTTAGGTTTTATCGCACAAATCCTCTTTTTGCTCCATCCACAGAGCAGGGATGATTCACACAAAATGGCTACTATGAGACTCTTGTTCGCAGGCGGACTGATATTGATTTTGCTGCTAGGCCAAGCCTGTCAAGAAAAGGGTACTGAAAAAATCAATTTCAATACCCAAATCCGTCCCATCCTCAATGAAAAATGCCTCGGTTGCCACGGAGGAGTCAAACAAAATGGTGGTCTAGGCCTTCGCTTTAGGGACGAAGCCCTGCGTGAAGCGGAATCAGGTTTAGCGGCCATCATCCCCGGTGATGCCGAGGTCAGCGAACTAATCATCCGCATTCGCCATAGCGATCCCGAATTACGCATGCCGCTCGAACAAGATCCGCTGACCGAAGAGGAAACCCAACTCCTAGCACAATGGATCAACGAAGGTGCCGAATGGGAAACCCATTGGGCTTTTATACCGCCAAAAGTAGATGAGGCCAAAGCATCTCTCGCCTCTCCTATTGACGCCTACATCGGCGAACGCTTAGACGAGGAGGGCCTTAGCCCTGCGAAGAAAGCAGATAAACAAACCCTCATCAGACGCCTTTCTCTCGACCTCATCGGCTTACCGCCAAGTCCAGCAGAGATAGATGCCTTTGTCAATAATAGCGATCCTCAGGCTTACGAACAGCTCGTCGATCGTCTTTTGGCTTCTTCCCACTTTGGGGAACGCTGGGCCTCTATGTGGTTGGACTTAGCCCGCTATGCCGACTCTCAGGGCTACCAAAAAGATCGTTTTCGCTCTATGTGGCGCTATCGTGATTGGGTGATCAATGCCTTTAATGCCGATATGCCCTTTGACCAATTTACCATCGAGCAATTGGCAGGTGATCTGCTCCCCAATCCTACTCCCGATCAAATGATCGCGACGGCTTTTCACCGCAATACCATGAGCAATGACGAAGGCGGCACGGACGATGAAGAGTTTCGCGTTACGGCAGTCATCGACCGCGTCAATACCACTATGGAGGTATGGCAGGGCATGACCATCGGCTGTGTGCAATGCCATCACCATCCCTATGATCCCTTGGAGCATGATGAGTTTTATCAGGTTTATGCCTTTTTCAATACCAGTCAAGACCGCGATCTCTCTAGCGACTTTCCTCGCCTCAAAGATTGGGTGAGTGAGCAAGAGCAGGCAGAGATCAGCGAGTGGATGGCCAAGGACAATACGCCCATCATGCGGGAACAAAGCCCAGCAGAAAAGCGTACTACTCGCGTCTTCGAGCGCGGCAATTGGTTGGTCCATGGGGATACAGTAGTGCCGGGTACGCCAGTCGCGATTGGGGAGTTTGGTTCACAATTTAGTCAAGACCGCCTCGGTATGGCTCAATGGCTCATGAGTCCAGACAATCCGCTTACTAGCCGCGTGATTGCCAATCGGATTTGGGAACAAGTATTTGGACGTGGCATCGTAGCAACCTTAGAGGATTTTGGCACCCAAGGCGAACGCCCCTCTCATCCAGAATTACTCGATTATCTCGCCCTTGGCTTACAAGGCAAGCATCAGTGGCGGATCAAATCTTTTCTCAAGGAGATCGTGATGTCTGCTAGCTATCAGCAAAATTCCAATGTCTCACCCGAGCTCAAAGAGCGCGATCCTTATAACGCACTACTGGCTAGAGGGCCACGAGTAAGACTTTCGGCGGAGCAAATTCGGGATCAGGCCTTGGCTGTAAGTGGTCTGTTGAGTCGCAAGCAACTCGGTCCAAGTGTGATGCCGCCCCAGCCAGAGGGCACCTGGCAGGTGATCCGCAATGTACTCCGCTGGATCCCTAGTGAGGGGGAGGATCGTTACCGCAGGGGGCTTTATACCTTTTGGCGTAGATCTAGTCCCTATCCCTCTATGCTGACCTTTGATGCGCCCAGCCGCGAGTTTTGTGTCAGTCGCCGGATTCGGACCAATACACCCTTGCAAGCCTTGGTTACCCTCAATGATTCGGCCTACTTTGAAGCAGCCATCGGCCTCGCCGAACGCATGAATCGAGAAGGCGGCGCTGAAGTCGAGTCCCAGCTGGCCTTAGGCTACGAATTAGCCGTTTGCCGTGAGGCAGAAAGCCAAGAATTATCATTACTGTTAGATTTTTATCAGAAAGCGCTAGCATACTATCAGCATTCTCCCGCAGAAATTGACAACTTACTTCCGGACCGTAAGGACAAAACTGTTGCCTTAGCCGCGCTCGTCAATGTCGCCAATGTCATCCTCAATTTGGATGAAGTAATTACCAAGATCTAAATCCAAGCGTTCCATGAAATGGTATAAAGAAGTTGACCAACGCCATCGCCTCTATCAGACTCGGAGACATTTTCTCCGCAATAGTGCTTTGGGGCTAGCAGGCATGTGGATGGGCGGTTTAGCGGCCTGTTCCAATCCTACGGAAGAGCAAGCGATCAATCCTGTCTTAGCAAAGGCTGCCCAATTTGCGCCCAAAGCCAAACGGGTGATCTATCTGCACATGGCCGGAGCGCCTTCGCAATTGGAGCTGTTTGATTATAAGCCTGACTTGGCCAAGCTAGATGGATTGGAGTGTCCGCCTTCTTTGTTGGAAGGCAAGCGATTTGCCTTTATCCAAGGAGTGCCCACTATGTTAGGGCCACGCTTCAAATTTGGGCAGTATGGAGAATCACGCTCCTGGGTTTCGGAACTATTTCCACACTTTCAGGGCGTGGTAGATGAGGTGGCTTTTCTCAAGGCCATGCATACCGACGAGTTTAATCACGCGCCAGCCCAGTTTTTTGCACATACAGGCAGCCCACGACAAGGTCGCCCCAGTATGGGCTCATGGGTTACTTACGGCCTTGGCTCTGAAAATGAAAACTTACCGGGTTTTTGTGTTTTGATCTCCGGTCAATCTGCGCCTAGCGCAGGTAAGAGCGTCTGGGGATCAGGCTTTTTGCCTTCAATCTATCAAGGCGTACAGCTTCGCTCTCAAGGCGATCCCGTCCAAAGCATCAAAGATCCCGATGGCATCTCTCGCGACCTCCGCAAAGCCGCCATCGAGACCATCAACGCCATCAACAAAGCCCAGCACGAAGATGTGGGCGATCCAGAGACCTTGGCGAGGATTTCTCAATACGAATTGGCCTTCCGCATGCAGATGACAGTGCCGGAGGCCATGGATATTTCCCTCGAGCCAGACTATATCCATCAGATGTATGGGACGCAGCCGGGGCAAACATCTTTTGCGAACAACTGTCTTTTGGCCCGCCGCCTTGCGGAACGCGGCGTCCGTTTTATTCAATTGTATCATCGCGGTTGGGACTCTCATGGCAGCAATGCTTTTGAATCTCTGCATCATGGCTTTTTGGAGCGCTGCAAAGAAGTCGATCAACCCATGACCGCCTTGCTCAAAGACCTGAAGCAAAGAGGTCTGCTCGAAGATACGCTAGTGGTTTGGGGCGGAGAGTTTGGACGTACTCCTATGCGCGAGAATCGAGGTGGTAAATTTGCCCCTTTTGACGGGCGCGATCACCATAAAGAAGCCTTTACGATGTGGCTAGCCGGTGGGGGAGTGAAGCCGGGCATCACTTATGGGGAAACGGATGAGATTGGCTATTCTGGTATCAAGGACCGCATCCACATCCACGATTTGCAAGCAACCATCCTTCATGCCATGGGCATGGATCACGAAAAACTCACTTATCGCTTTCAAGGCCGTGACTTTAGGCTTACAGACTTGTATGGCAAGGTGGTGAAAGATATCTTAGTGTAAGCTACTACTACAATGAATACTACTCCGGATTTTGTTCTCTTTCTCGGTCGTTTCCATCCGCTGTTGGTACATTTGCCGATTGGCATGCTACTACTAGCGGGGGTGATGGAATTTATGGGCCGCAAGGAAAAATACAAAGCTCTCAAAGGCGCTACTTCTTTTGTCTTATTGATCAGTGCTATCGGCGCCATTGCGGCGGCCTTTTTGGGATGGTTGCTCTCACAGGGTGGGGGATACGACGAAGACTTATTGTTTTGGCACAAATGGCAAGGCATCGGACTAGCAGTTTTTGCTACCCTAGCTTGGCTCATCAAGGCGCAGCCCAAGAAGCTGAAGATTCCGGCCGTACTCAGCAAAGCTTATACGCCTCTCTTGATATTGGCGATTTTTATGCTCGGCCTAGCGGGGCACAATGGCGGTTCACTTACCCATGGCGAAGATTATCTCTTTCAATATGCACCACAACCCGTGCGCTCGCTAGCAGGACTACCTCCCAAAGCCGAAAAACGTCCACCCATCACTGATATTCAAGAAGCGCAGGTATATGCCGATCTCGTACAGCCCATGCTCGAGCAACGCTGTGTCAGTTGTCATCGTGCTGGCAAGAAGAAGGGCGATCTCCGCATGGATACGCCCGAGCAGCTGCTCAAAGGGGGAGACAAAGGCCCTGCTTTTGTCGCGGGTAATGCCGAAGAAAGTAATCTCTTCATCCGCGTCAATCTGCCCGAAGATGATGAAGAGCATATGCCGCCAGAAGGCAAAAAGCCTTTGTCTGAAAAACAAATTGAACTTTTAGGTTGGTGGATTGATGCCGGAGCACCCACTGATACCACTACCGTAGCCCAGCTGGAAATCCCCGATTATATCAAGCCAGTCCTCGCTGCCTTTGGCGAAGGTTCTTTGGATGATGACCCGACGGCACCACAAGGGATTTTTGCGGAGCCAGTGGCCGAACCCGCCGCTGATGCCCTAGGCGAGCTCGCAGCCGAAGGTGTTTTGGTAATGCCCGTCTCACAACAGACCAATTATCTGCGCGTCAAAGTCAATCAGGATACGACGCCTTTTGCCAATGCTCAGATGCAGTTATTACTCCCATTGGCCGATCAGATCACTTGGTTGGACTTACGCTATGCTACACCAACTGACTATTCCGTCCTCGCCCAACTCAAAAACCTCACTGAACTGCATCTCGAACAAAGCCCGATCAAGGATGCTGATCTACAGCATCTCGCGGGCCTTGAACGCCTCGAATACCTCAATCTTTATGGCACCGAAATCACCAATGCAGGCATAGAGACTATCAAAGCCTTGCCTGCCTTGAAAGTGGTTTACCTCTGGCAATCCAAAGTGGATAAAGCGGGCGTGGCGGCATTGCGGGAGGCCAAACCCGAGCTCGAAATCAATATGGGCTGGGAAGATGATGTGGTGGAGCCAGTGAGTGCGGATTGATTGGGGGGCTGCTTCGCAGAACGCTAATTCGGATTATGATATTTTACCATACGTAGCGGCGCAAGATTTTGCGCCGCTACAAGCATTGGGTCGAAATCGGAATTAATCCCCCCACCAGAGATAAGCGTTCCGCTAAGCGGTAACAAAAAAATATCCCCCCCAGATGTAATGATCTGCTGACCATCGCCACTAAACCCATAGAAAGCAGATGAATGAGCAGCGATTTCTACGAAATATCGATTGCGCCTTTTGCTGGGATCATCATCAAAATCTGTAGGGCCTACACTGATAATCAGGCGGATTTTGAAGATTACTACCAAGAGGTGTGCCTCCAAATTTGGCGGAGCAAAGACAGCTATAATGGCAAATCAGCTTGGGCGACTTGGGTCTATCGGGTAGCCCTCAATGTGTGTTTGACCCTGATCAAAAAACGCAAAGAGCAGCCACAAGACCCTCATGAGCAGCCTGCTAAGCAAGTAGCCTCAGTCGAAAATCAAGCCTTTGCCAACGAAAGTCTCAATCAGCTTTATGCTGCTATCCGCCAACTATCAGAGATCGATAGAGCCGTGATACTGCTTTATCTGGAGGAGAAGTCTTATCAAGAAATCGCTACCGTTATCGGCGGGAATGCCAACAGCATTGGCGTTCGGATCAGTCGTATCAAAACACGTTTAAAGAAATTATTGCATGGACAATTCAATTGAAAATATCTGGAAAGAAGGCTTTTTGCAGGACGACGCCCTCGTAGCCCCGAAGCTCAATGACCTTTACAATCAAAAGTCGCAGCACTTTGTCGAGCGTTTTACCCGCATGTATCGCAACAATCGGATTGCCATCCTTATTGGTGCCTTGGTCATCTTGATCGCATCGATTTTGCTAGGCAGTCCGATCAGCGGAGCCATTTTGTTCGGGATGTTTATGGGGCTCAATTATTTTAGTCGGCAGCAAGCTAAGATATTAGAGGCCATCCCCAAGGGGCGCACGAGCTATCAATACCTAAAGGAAATGCACAGCAGCATCGAGCGCATTTTGCAGTCTTATGTCTCTATCTATCGTTGGTTTTACCCTACCCTCCTGCTGGTTTTCTTTTGGGGGATGTGGGAAGTCAATATTGGCGAGTTTAGCTTTAAGGAAACTGTCCTTGAGGCTTTGCCCGATGCGAGTTTGTTGTTGGGGATTCCGGTCTTGCCTTTGACTTTTGTGCTTGCCTTTTGCTTTGCTTTTGGGATTTTTGCGGAGCCGCTTTTTAGAGGAGATGTGAGCTTGGTCTATGGGCCAGTGCTAGATAAGTTGGAGGAGTTGATTGAGGATATGGAAGGGCTGACAGCTTGATCATTATCTAAGGGTGGTCAAGAGGGGATTAAATTTGAGAAACGAAAAACGCCAAGGGGGGTAATTCAGAGCATGCTATATCCAAGAGATAAGCGTTCTGCGCAGCGGTAAATAGCAATCTCACAGGGACAAAATCCAAAACTAAAAGCGAAGAGCAACATCCTCCCAAACAAAATTGCTATTATTGTAGTCATTGCCTAAAGCTCATTCAGATGAAACATTTAATTGCCCCTCTAGGTTTAGTGTTACTCTTTATACTAAGCTGCCAAAACAATCCCACCACAACCACCCAAAGCAATACCGCCTTGACCTATCCGGAAACAAAAAAAGTAGAGCAAGTAGATAGCTATTTTGGTACTGAAGTCGCTGATCCCTATCGCTGGCTAGAAGTCGATACGGCCGCTGAAGTAGAAGATTGGGTTGTCGCTCAAAACCAAGTTACCCAAGACTATATCAGTCAGATTTCCTTTAGACCCAATGTGCGAAATCGCCTCGAAGAGCTCTACAATTATACCAAGGTTTCGGCGCCGATGAAGGTAGGGGATTATTATCTCTTCTATCAAAACGATGGTCTGCAAAATCAGGCGGTGCTTTACCGCAAGCAAGGCCTCGATGGCGAAGCCAGCGTTTTCCTCGATCCCAACAAGGCCTCGACCGACGGTACGGTGAGCATGGGCATCGCTGGTATGTCTAAAGACGATAAATACATCGCCATTTCGATCTCCGAAGCGGGTTCTGATTGGCAGTCCTTCAAAGTGATGGAGATCGCCACTGGCAAAACGCTGGATGATGAGTTGAAGTGGCTCAAATTTTCAGGTGCCTCTTGGTACAAAGACGGTTTTTATTACTCTCGCTATCCAGAGCCAGCCGAAGGCACTGAGCTAAGCGGTGATTTGCAGACGCAGTCGATTTACTACCACAAGATTGGGACACCTCAGTCTGAAGATAAACTAGTTTTCACTGATCCCGAAAACGCGCGTATGATTTGTAGCGCTGCCGTTACCGAAGACGAAGAATTTGTTTTGCTCTACAAACGCCAAGGTTCTTCTTCTGAAAACGAAATTTGGTATCGTCCTGCGAACAGCGAGGAAGATTTTATGCCGCTTTTTACAGGTTTTGATGCGCAATACTTTATTGTCGATCATTGGGACGGTAAATTTTATGTGCGGACCAATAAGGATGCGCCTCGCTATCGCCTAGCGACGATTCCGACAGATAATCCTAAAGCTGGGCTTACTGATTTAATTCCCGAAAAGGATGCTGTACTCAACGGTATCTCTAAAGGTGGCGGTCGCTTATTTGCCAATTATATGCAGGACGCGACTACTAGAATATATCAGCATTTGTACGATGGCACGCTAGAGCGCGAGATTGAATTGCCAGGCCTTGGTAGTGCAGGTATACGTTCCGCGAAGCGGGAAGACACTAAGACCTTCTACACCTATACTAGCTACGTTTATCCGACGACGATTTATCAATACGATATTGAGACGGGTGAATCCTTGCAGCATGCGCAGCCTAAGCTCAATTTCAATCCAAGTGATTACACCACTGAGCAGGTATTCTTTAGCAGCAAAGACGGAACGCAGGTACCGATGTTTTTGGTCTACAAAAAGGGCTTGCAAAGAGATGGCCAACGTCCGACTTATTTGACGGCTTATGGTGGGTTCAATATCAGTTTGACGCCGAGCTTCAATCCACTGGGCATCTTATTGCTCGAAAACGGGGGCATTTTTGCTCAGCCTAATTTGCGTGGTGGAGGTGAATACGGTCAGGCTTGGCATGAGGGCGGTATGCTCTTCAACAAGCAAAATGTATTTGATGACTTCATCGCCGCGGCAGAATATCTCATCGAAGAAAACTATACCTCTTCTGAGCACTTGGCGATTGCCGGTGGCTCAAATGGGGGCTTGCTAGTAGGTGCGGTGGCCAACCAGCGTCCAGAGCTATTCAAGGTGGCGTTCCCCGCTGTAGGGGTAATGGACATGCTCCGCTATCACAAATTTACCATCGGCTGGGCTTGGGCTTCGGAATATGGTAGTAGCGATCAAGATGAGGCGACCTTCCAAAACCTCCTCAGCTACTCCCCTGTCCACAATCTCAAGGAGGGGACGACCTATCCTTCGATCATGGTGACGACTGGTGATCATGACGACCGCGTGGTACCGGCCCATAGCTTTAAGTATGCTGCGACCTTGCAAGAAAAGCATGCGGGCGACAATCCAGTGCTGATTCGCATTGAAGTAGATGCTGGCCATGGTGCGGGTAAGCCAACTTCTAAGATATTGGATGAGCAGGCCGATAAATGGTCCTTCTTTTTCCATGAGATTGGTGGCGTAGAAATCCAATAAAAAGAGGCGCCACCGTATAATTACGATGACGCCGATTTACTACAACACTTTACAAAAACTTATTCTTTCGCTTCGCGGAACGTTCATAACGAATATCAATCGATACGATCTGTCGCGCCACAATATGTTGTGGGGCGACATTTTTTATCAATGCTTAATTAAAATACGCTTTGAAACAGAGCCTTTCTCTGTTTGTAACTGCACCATATACAGGCCGCTAGGCAAAGAGGAAACATCAATTTCGTTTTGGGCGCTTAGGCTAGCGCCATAAGCTCGCTGCCATACCATTTGTCCACGGGTATTGAGCAAGGCTAGACGATAAGCTTGCGCTTGATCCAACGATAAATTCACTACGAATTTGCTATTTGCCGGATTGGGGTAGAGACTAAGTTCATTGATGCCGGCTTCGCCGAACGCATCTATCGCAGTCGTCCAAATCTCGACCGAATCACTTTGGGTACAGCCACTCGCATCGCTTACACTCACGCCATACACTCCTGAAGATGGTGTAGTAAGCGTCGCAGTAGTGTCGCCCGTACTCCAGAGTATCTGAATCGGTGCGGTGCCGCCTGTTACATTGACTGTAGCTTGTCCATTGCCGCTAGTGCCCCCTCCAGTACCATCGACTATGTCGATCTCGAAGGCAGTATTTAGGTCAATCGTATCGGTAACTACGGTACCACAAGCATCCTCAACTGAAACCACAAATGAAGTCGCCTGTGGGCTCAGGGAGTAAGGGTTTGCAATCGCTGGATTGTTGAGACTATTGGCTGATTTCCAATCGTAGAGATAAGCATCCGTGTTGGCAGAAGCGATGGCCCAAGCTCTAGGCGAGCCTTGCACCCCAAGGGTGCCAATTGTGCTCACTGCATTGGTCGCAGGATCAAATTGCAGCAAGTCTGCCGCTTGAAAGCCTGCTGGATCTACCTCCGTAAAGAAGTACACCTTACCATCAGCATTCCAAACGTCTCCATCAAGGCCGACATTGGGTGTATAATTGGAGCCCGAAGCGGCTAAGCCGACTGCTTCGCCACTGCTCAAGTCCACGGAGAAGATAGAATCCGTAACCGCATCCAAAGTATAAGCAGAGCCGTCTGAGGCAATCGCCAGCCAAAGTGGTTGGGAAACCGTCAAGAAGGGACCATTAGTAAAGCTCCCAGAATTTGGGTCGACATAATGCAGGCGACCATTCAATCCATTAGTGCTGACGCCATAGAGCGTATCATTTTGAGGATTGTAGGCGAGGCCTGACCAGTCGTAGCCATTAAGCGCGACCATGGGGCCGATGGTAGTGCTATTGCCACTTAGCGTATCGATACGGAGCAAATTCTCCGATCCATTATTGATGACCAATAAGCCATTAGGTGTAAAGTCTGCCCCATTGAGATTGCCTAATAGCGATGCAATGGTATTCGCTTGATTAGGATTGGAAAGCGAATTGGAAAAGACATCGGCACCATTGCCGCCTTGCAGATGGCCAAAGCCTTTGCTGGCACCACCAAAGATCTTACCGCCAACAGCAGTAGGCGCTCCGCCTAAGAAGATCGTGTCTCCCGGACAGAAGGTCTGATCCATGCCAGCATTGACGATCAATGGGGCCGCAGGGCCAACCACAATCGTATCGCTAAAGCTGCTACAATTATCTGTGATCGTAACGCTATAAGTTCCAGGCGCAACGTTTTCGAGATTTCGGGTAGTATCGCCCGTACTCCAGAGTACGCTCAGGCTACCTAATCCACCGCTTGGGGTTAGATTGACTCGTCCCGTGCTAGCACCGGGGCAATCTGGTGGCGAAGCACTGAGGCTAGCCGTAACGGGTTGAGGCGTAATTGGGGTAATGGCTACCTCAAACAGGCCCACTTCTCCTTGGAAGCCATCTACCAAGATATAGAGCGTGTCTCCCGCTGGGTAGCAAGTCTCAAAAGTGGACGAAAATTGATTGCCCAAAGTACAGAAGCCGTCTCCATCATCATCGCCACCGACAAAAGTGAAACTATTATAGTTGTTGCAATCCCCTACGCTAAAGAGGGCGATTTGCGTATCGAAGTTCGTACCGGTCTGGCAAAGATCTACATTGAAGCCCCCTGTGCTAGGCACAGCAAACTTCAGCCAGACCGAAGCATCTACATTGTTTTCGACCCAAGTGTCAATGGGTATGAGGTTGTTTTCGCCCGGATCAACTGTAGCTCCAACATTGGAGAAGGCATAGCTTGTACCATCTACCGGCACAATCGAAGCCTCACAAGGCTGATCATTGCTTAGCGGCGCTACTTCCGCGAGCGTAATACAAAAGGGACCCGCTCCGCCAAAGAAGGGATCGCTAGAAACCTGTATGTAATAGGTAGAATTCGAATCTGAAGGGAAAACCAAGTTGCCGCTGCCAAAAAAGCCTTGACAAGCGATTTCAGTCAGGGTCTGGATATTGTTGCAACTGTCGCCTGCGGCAGGCTCAAATACGGCGATGGTACCGCCACCAATGCCCAAATCGTCCAAATTGATGACGGTGCTATTACTGCTAAGGCTGGTATGTTTATACCAAACACTGGGCGCTGTACCAAAACCACAGCTGGGGACAGGCTCGTTGTTTTCATTCGTAGCGCCAATAGAGGTGCCGTTCGGCGCAGCCGTGCTACAAGAATCTCCTACAAACAAAGCGGTAGCATCACAAATATCATCGTTCACCGGAGGTGGCTGAGGCGTACTAACTTCGATACAAAAAGTACCTTCATTGCCAAATGGCCCGACCCCAAATACCTGTACATAGTAGACCGTATCTTCCATGGCCGGAAAGCCCGTGATCGTGAGTGCCCCGGGAAAAGCACCTGAAACGGCACAGTCTAACTCAACCAAATTGCTGAGGTCAGTACAGGGTGCATTGCCCGGCAACTGATAGACAGCCATGCCTGGAAAAAACAAACTACCCGCGGCAAAAGGCATCGAAATATTGACTGCGCCAGTACTGTCCCCGGTGAAGCTAAACCAGACAGAATTGACACTAGTGGCCCCTAAATAACAGCTAGGGATGGGTTCATTGGCTTGAGTCGTAGCGCCAGTATTGTCTCCATTGGTACCGCCTCCGCAGGTCGCATTTAAAACCAGCATTTGAGCGTTACAGAGATCATCATTGGCCTGAGCTTGCGCCAAGCTTGGACTGAGACCCAAGAGCAAGCTCAGGAGACTCAATCGCATGATAGAATAAAGTGTGTCCATAAAAATATGATTAGAGCTTAAGCTTAGCGGATTAAGGTTACTGTACCACCGCGCTTAAGGATTTTACCAGAATTAAAGACGGCTTGAGCGACGAAGGTATAAACGCCTTCTGGTGCGGCTGAGCCATCGGCTAAGCGTCCGTTCCAACGATCACTTGGGCTGTCGAGACGGCCTACTTGCCTACCCCATCGATTGTAGATCACCACCGAGAGCGAGACGATGCCTTCGCCTTTGACGAGGAAGTCATCATTGCTGCCGTCCCCATTAGGTGAAAAGGCCGTTGGGATATAGACGATGCCATCGGGGATAATGCGAATTTCTTTTTCGATGTTCGTCGGACAGACAAAGAATTCGTTATAAGCCGTCAATTTGATCGTGTAGAGACCGGTTTCGACATAGGTATGAGTCGGATCTTCTAGGACAGAGGCATTGCCATCGCCAAACTCCCATTCGTAGCTGACCCCGCCTACCGTCAGATTGTTGAACTGGATATTGGCTTCGGAAAGCAAGATGGAGTCAGCCAAATCAGGGATAGTAATAAAGTCTGGCGTAGCCGGAGGGTTATCCCCAATAAAGACGCTCAGTGTATCTGTACAACCGTTTTGATCTGTCACCTGTGCCAAATAAGTGCCCGTACCGATGTCTGTAATCGCAGGCTGGAACTGCGCCGGATTGGTATTCCATTCGTATTGATAGACCGAAGTGATCCCACCGCTAGCTGCGATTGTCGCCGAGCCATTGTCCCAACTACAAAAGGCATCCTCTTTTTGCAGGAGGCTTAGTACGAGCGTGTCAGGTTCATCCACTGCTTGGAACGCTTGTGCCTCACAGCCTTGGCTGTCGCTAACATCGACTTGGTACACGCCTGCGATCAGATTGATGGCCGTGAGGCTGTCTTGTCCATTGTCCCAGTTTATTTGGTAGGGAGGAGTACCGCCTTGCGGAACGACTGTCGCCGTGCCTGTGGCTTCGCTATGGCAAATGACATCGGTTCTGCTAGTAGTGAGGCTTAGGACGTCAGGCTCAGTAATGGTGATCTGCATAGTATCGCTACAGCCTTGAGCGTCAAGGACCACAAGTTCGTAGCTGCCGGCGCTGAGATTTTCAAAGCGACCACTGCTTTGCAGAACGCTTCCATCGAGACTATACTGATAAGGGATTGTGCCACCTACCGCAGAAGCTTCGATATAGGCGGTGCTATTGCCATTACAATCGACATTGACGAGGCTGTCTAGGCTCATTACCAAAGTGTCGGGCTGGGTCAATTGGAAATCTATGCGCGTGATACAACTGCTGTCATCTCGCACCCAAACGCTATGGGGGCCAGCGAGTAAATCACTAAAGATCCCGCTCATCTGGAAGTTGAGGCTATCAATACTAAATGCATAAGGCGGCGTTCCGCCGGAGGCGATGATATCCGCCTCCCCAGTCGCATTGCCAAAGCAATCGATATTGAGCAAGGCGTTGATGCTTGGTACCAGTGGATCGGGCTCAGTGATGCTAACATTGACCAAGAAAGAGCATCCCAACTGATCTTGAATCTCGACTACATAAGCGCCAGCGGTTAAGCCGGTAAAGCTGCTATCTGTACTAAAGGCTCCGCCATTGATAGCGTATTGATAAGGTGGCGTTCCGCCGGAGGCGAGTATACCCACATCTCCGGTTGCATTGCCGTGGCAATCCACATTTTCTTGATAGGCGATACTGCCTACTAAGAGAGGCGGCTCGTTGACCACAAAGTTGATCGTGGCGACACAACTGCTATCGTCTATGACCGTAGCGCTGTAGTTCCCCGCAGGGAGATTGCCAAACTGAGGGGTATTGGAGGTCGCGCCATTGCTCAAGTTATATTGATAAGCGCCGCTACCGCCAGCCGCCAACAACTGGACACTACCTGTGCTTTCGCCAAAGCAAGCCACATCGATTACGGTATC
>JBCCQN010000127.1:0-23695 GCA_039024315.1 Bacteroidota bacterium | reverse complement strand
GTGCTGATGGATTGATCGATCCAAGTGAGGGCTTCATCTAAGTGGGTATCATTTTGCAAGCAGTAGTTGGCAATTTGATAAGGACCCATCCAAGAGAAGGAAGCCGTAGAGCGAAGCTCGTCTTTGGCACTAGCGATGACGATCTCATGGGTGTTGGTGCTGACGGTAAAGGG
This sequence comes from Bacteroidota bacterium, assembly GCA_039024315.1. Taxonomy (GTDB): domain Bacteria; phylum Bacteroidota; class Bacteroidia; order J057; family J057; genus JBCAWW01. The sequence continues at coordinate 23,522 of JBCCQN010000127.1, read as the reverse complement.
TACCTTTACTTTTTCCCATTCTAGCGCAATCTCAACTTTATCAGAAGTCGGATTAGCAAAGCTGTACTGCAAAATCTCGGTATGTTCGCTACTAGTAGGTGCCACTTTCACGCGTAGGGCATCTTCCTCTTCTTTGTAAAAGTAGCTGCCCCAAGAGGTGGAGTTATTAGAAAAGATCAAGGTCCACTCTTTTTCAGTCGGGATCATATGCAAGCCATAAGTACCGGCAGCTAAGTCTGCTCCCTCGATTTGTACGGGCTGACTAAAACTGATTACCGTATTTTCGTTGGCACCAGCGCGCCATACCTGATCCATGGGGACAATGTTGCCCCACACTTGACGATCGTTCACCGAAGGTGCAGAATAAGTAATACTCACCTCTGTAAGACCGATGGTTTGCATGAGACTCACTTTTTGACTCGCCTGTGGCAAGGTGATGCTGGACTGAGCCAACAAAAGGCCTAAGGAAAAAAGGCCCATAAGACTAAGAATCGTTCTTTTCATTATCATAGAATTAGCTTTGTGTTCTTTGCTGCAAAATATAATGCTCATCTGTAGTAAGCTTGCGAAAAAGTCTTATTGGACGAAGCGGACTGCGCTAATCTTGCCATTTTCGATGGTGTAAATCGCAGCGGCTTTAATTACCTGGCCGTTGGCTAAGCCTGTAACCCTTTCCTGATCCATTACGGTATTGCCCATCACAATCCGATTGATTAATTCACAATGGAGATCGGGGGTGTTTTCAAACATGGGGCCGTAATTCTTTCCCATATTTTCCCGTCCTACATAATAAAGTTGATCTGGATAGCCGTAGATGGCCACGCTATCTGCATAACAATCTACAAAGGCGTCGAGATTACATTGATTGTAAGCATTGAGCTGGCGTTGCGCCAAGATCTCTGGCGAATTTGGAATCAAAGTGGCCGCATCATAGGCTTTGCCTTTTCGCACCACCACTGATAAGGAACGAAGCTGATTGAGGTCCTCAAGAGGATTGCCCTCGAGTAAGATAAGGTCCGCGACAAAACCTTCTTTGATTTGACCCATAGTCTTGGCTTTGCCGAGCATTTTGGCGCCATTGAGGGTGGAAGCTAGTAGGATTTGGGCGTTGGTCAAGCCGGCGGCTTGCATGGCTCGTAGTTCTGCGAAGTAGGAAGAAGCATGCAAGGTCCCAATATTACCTGCGTCTGTTCCGGTGACTACATTTACGCCCGCGTCCATGAGAAATTTGAGGTTGTGCTGCATCATAGGTTGATCCAGATCCACAGGCGCTTCCTTCGTCTGGAGGTAAGTGATATACTTTGGGACTTGCTCTTCATCGAGATGTTCTAGATCCATTAATGAACCCAGCGTAAACGGGTTTGCCAGCTCAAAGTCCTCCTTAGTGATATTGAGATGTTTGGAAAAAACTTCGGTATAGTTGTGTCCCACCTCCATAGTGGGTATGTAGCTGACATTGTTTTCGATCAAGCTTTCGGCGAAGGCCTGATCCACCTTCTCATCTTCAACGCTATGGACGAGGATGTCGCAACCTGCTTTTACGGCAAGTTTTGCTGTCTCATATTGAGTGGCGTGAACAGCAACTGGGATATTATGGGCATGACTTTCTTCTATCGTCGCTTGGACGATTTCATAATTATCCTTGGCTGATTGACCCGGCAAAACGATATACCATATCTTAATAAAGTCAGGTTTAAATGGAAGCTGCTTTCGAACTAATGCCCGAGCCTCAGCGGCATTTCTGACCTTTACGATGGGGGCGTCTTTTATTTCAAATTCCTCGGGTTGGTAGGTCGAAATCAAGGGCCCTGTTACAAATAATTGAGGTGCGACCTGCGCCTTGGCCTCTTCTCTTAGCATATAATTGGACATGGGACCGCCCACATCGCAGGTATAAGTGATCCCTGCCGCCAGATAGCGCTGAAAAAAGTCCAGAGCTTGGCTGCGTACCCATTTCACATGCTTATCATAAGGTTTGATCGCTCGTAAATCAATCGCATCTGGTCGGGTATAAAGCCCTCCGGATTGAAAATAATGCACATGCCCATCCATCAGACCTGGCAAAACGTATCGTCCATTGCCTTCAATCGTGCTATCTGCTTGCGGCTCTCTATTGGTGCCGATCTCCACAATTTTGTTGCCTTTGATGAGGAGATAACTTGGCTTGGAGACCTTCTCTTGGGTAGGATCGACTAGTCGAACATTTCTAATCAACAAGCTTTGCTGGGCTTGTAATTGTAGGCCTGCCAAAAGGGCGATTAGGAGAAACAAATTTTTGATAACAATCATTACACTTTGCGGTATTAATAATGCTGAGGAATATTACCAAAAAGGACCGCAAATGCCAGAATTACCCGAAGTAGAAGGATACCGCCGTTACCTAGAAGGGACGACACTCAATCAGACCATTACCGCTGTGGAGGCGATCAATGAGGGGCGGATGTTGCGGGCACCTTTACAGACTTTAAGGGACGCCTCCATCGGCGAACGCTTTGTCTCGACCAGTCGGATTGGCAAGTTTTTATTTTTGCATCTCAGTAATCAGAAGATACAGATGTGGCACTTTGGGCTCACGGGGGAGCCTGTCTATTATCAAGTTGCCGAAGAAAAGCCTCGTTTTGCCCGACTCGTATTTCATTTTGATTCCGGCTTTCAACTGGGCTTCAATTGTATGCGCAAGTTTGGGCGTTTGGATCTCTTAGATGACATCGCCGTTTACCAAAAAGCCAATAAGCTAGGCCCCGATGCTACCCAGATCAGTGAAAAGGCTTTTATAGACGCACTCAAAAATCGCAAGACGATGATTAAACCGGCCTTACTCCAACAGCAGCACTTTGCCGGTATTGGTAACTGGATTGCCGATGAAATGCTATTCCAAATTCATCTTCATCCCGAAACTCGTTGCTTTGCCGTTACTGAAGCCCAGTACAAAGCGATGTATAAGGTCATGCAGGAAATTTTGGAGACGGCGATTAACTTAGATGCACACTACAAAGAGTTTCCTGACCATTTTATGGTAGAAAGGCGCTGGCAAAAAGGGGCTTGCCCGAGACATGAAATTCCTTTGGAAAGAATCGTAGTAGGAGGGAGAGGTACTTTTATCTGTCCAAAGTGCCAACCGGAGCCAGTAGGCTAATATAAGCTCTCAGATAAAGTATTTCACTCTTGAGTAAGGTTGTTTTGGGATTTAAATAAAGGATACATACCTTTCAAACCTAAGAAAAAACCTGTTTCGATTAGTTTTTAGACTGAATATTCTAAGTGGGAAATAGCCTGCCGGCTCTTGTCCCTAGAACATCACATCAATAACCAAAGATTATGCATGCTCCTAGCGTTTTTTATCGTACTGCTTCCCTCTGTTTATTGACTTGCCTCTTGGGTTTTGCTAGCCTCCAAGCTCAAAGTCTAGCTGAGCAAATGTTAAAGCTTAAGCAAGCCAAACAAATGAGAATAGACTCGGAGACCCGTTTGACTGAGCGTTTGCATTTGATTTTGGGCCATTACCAGTTGGATAATGGACTGCCAATTACGGCTTTGGTATCCCCAGAAGAGCTTGCCTTAGCATTTGATAACAAACTGTATCTCCATCCACTGACGCAAAAAGTCGGCATACGGATTCAAACCGAGCAAGCGGCGCTACTACTACCTGAACTAGAGAAGATCGGTTTTGTGCTTAGTGCTGAGGCACCTGAACAACGTTTTCTCGAAGGCTATCTAGATCCTCAAGATATTTTAGCCTTAGAGGGATTAGAAGCTTACGGATTGATCAGTGCCACTGCTTTTGCTAATCCCATCAATGATACTGGATCTGTCACCAGCCAAGCCGATACCTCTATGCAGGCTTATCGAGTACGTGGTACTGCGCCCGATAACTTTGATGGTACTGGCGTAAATGTTGGGGTATTGAGTGATAGTTATGACTTTTTGGGAGGTGCAGCTGCTGGGATTACTAGTGGGGATTTACCCGTAGCAGGTGTAACTGTCATACAAGACGATGGTACCTCAGATGAGGGGCGAGCCATGTTGGAGATCGTACACGATATGGCACCGGGAGCAGGACTGTTTTTCGCTACTGCTTTTGGCGGTGAAGCAAATTTTGCGGCCAATATTCAAAATCTTGCTACCGCTGGTTGTGGGGTGATCGTGGATGATATTGTCTACCTAGAAGAACCCTTTTTTCAAGACGGGATTATCTCCCAAGTGATTGAAAATGTTACCCTTTTCAATGATGCGATTTATTTCTCATCGGCCGGTAATCGGAATGTGCAGGCTTACGAAAATACGGCTCCCACGATTGCCAATGATCCAATATCTACGGTAGATGCATTAGATTTTGATCCCACTGCAGCAGTTGACTTTTATCAACAGTTTACGCTCAATGATTTTGAGTCATTTCGGGCTGCTCTTCAATGGGATGACCCTTGGTACACTGTAGCGGGTGTCGATACGGATTTAGACTTTCTTATCACCGATGATCCTCCGACAACGGTATTAGCTCTTGCTGATGATGACAATCTCCTATCACAAGTTCCTTCTGAACTAATCAACTTTACTGATGCCACTATGGATGGGCTACCCCAAACCTATAATGTTTTTATCGTGAGGTTTGCTGGTCCAGATCCTGGTCGACTAAAGTATGTTAATTTTGGAACTCATACCCTCAATGAGTTTGACACCCAAAGCCCAACGGTCAATCCACATGCTGGTACGACCTCCTGTGTGGCAGTCGGAGCGGCTTTTTATGCGGATGCCGCAAACGAAGCTTTCTCTTCACATGGACCTAGTACATTCCTTTTTGACAATACAGGCACGCCGCTAGGTGCTCCTGCTGTGAGGGCCAAACCTGACTTTACGGCCAATGATGGCGCTAACAATACCTTTTTTGGTCCTAATGATACCGAAGGAGACGGTTTTCCAAACTTCTTTGGCACCTCCGCCGCTGCTCCGCATGCCGCGGGCATGGCGGCGATTTTACGACAGGCTTTTCCTACTGACAATCGCAATGCGATTTACACCAGAATGGTCAATAGTACTACAGATATTGGGATTGCCGGAGTAGATACCATTGCTGGTGCTGGAATGGTCGATGTTTACCGAGCGATTTATCCTACGCCTATCCCTGCTGCTTTAGACGTCAACGATGGACTAGAGACTGCTAACTTTTCTCGTGCTTGGGAATTAAACTATCCCGGTGCTGGACGGATGAGACCCAATACTGCCTTTGGTCCAGCGGGTGGTACAAATCATTTAACCATGGATTCTTGGTTTGATGGTATCTTTAGACTAAATGAAGCGATCCTTCACTTTGATGCTAGCTTTGCTACGAATGTGGTCTTAAGCTTTGATCAGTTTGAATCGGGTGATGAAGATGACTTGATGCCTGCAACCTTTACTGGTTCCGTTAATGCCGATGGCGTTGCTTTGAGCGTAGATGGTAACAATTGGTTTAGACTATTTGATTTGACGGGGGTAAACTCTCCTGCAGCCTATGCCAATAAATCTATTGACCTTTCTAATTTCGCTACTACCAATGCTATTACCTTAGGGGCAGATGTACGCATTAAGTTCCAGCAGTTTGATAACTTTGCTTTCCCCTCAGATGGTTTTGCCTTTGACAATATCTCCATCACTGGATCGGTACTGCCTGTAAATCTGTTGTCTTTCGATGCAGAGCCTGCTCCTGAGCAAACCGTCATGGTTTCCTGGGAAACAGCGATGGAGGTCGATAATGATCGTTTTATCCTCGAACGCTCGCGCGATGGCGCTCAATTCGAAAGTTTATCCGAGCTGCTGGGTGCTGGTACCACGGATATAGCACAATCCTACCAATACCTAGACAATAATCCTTATCAGGGACTTAACTATTATCGATTGTGGCAAGTTGATCGAGACGGTAGTAAGACGCTCTCTGAAGTGGTGTCCGTCTTCGTCGAACGCGGAAATGCATTGTCAGTATTCCCGAATCCGGTAGCCAACGGACAATTGGCATGGCAATACGAGGCCAATGAAAGCGGCAGCATGAAAATCGAGATTATTGACCTAAGTGGCCGCGTACTGCAAAGCTTGCAACAATCCGTCGATTTAGGCTTGCAGCATTATCAACTAGACGTCTCTAGTTTGCCCGCTGGTACTTACATCCTCAAGGCGACTAATGCCAAGACTTACCGTTCCGTGCAGCGGTTCACGAAACTCTAAGACCAATAAAAATTTGATGGTAGGTATTCCAATTAGCTTGGGATACCTACCATTTTACTTGATTTAGCAAGCGCCTGTTCGATGTCAAGCAGGATATCATCGATATGCTCTAAGCCAACTGAGACACGAATCAATCCGGGCGTAATGCCTACGGCTAGGCGATCTTCTTCAGGTAGTTTGGCATGAGTGGTAGAAGCCGGATGAGTGGCTATGGTCCTGCTATCCCCCAAGTTGGCAGTTAAGGAAGCCATACTTAAAGCATTTAGAAATGCGCGTCCTCGCTCGACTCCGCCTTTTACTTCAAAGCTCACAATACCACCGCCGTGGCGCATTTGCTTCTTAGCGATTTCATGCTGAGGGTGGGAGGGAAGAAAGGGGTATTTGACCAAAGACAGCTCGTCGTGATCCTCTAAAATCTGCGCTAGCTTTAACGCATTGCTACAGTGCCTATCCATGCGTACTGCTAGCGTTTCTATGCTTTTTGATAAAACCCACGCATTGAAAGGAGAAAGTGCCGGTCCTGAATGTCTTGCAAACAAACGCACTTCTTCCATTAAATTGGCTCTACCCAAGATGGCCCCACCTAGTACACGGCCTTGACCATCTAAATACTTAGTGGCGGAGTGAAGGACTAGATCTGCTCCATAACGAATCGGCTGTTGTAGGTATGGGGTGGCGAAGCAATTATCGACGATTAGGATTAAGTTATTCGCCTTAGCGAACGCTCCTAACCATTCTAAGTCAAGAATGTCAACCGCAGGATTGGAGGGCGTTTCAACAAATAAAATCTTGGTATTGCTCTGCACTGCTACTTGCCAAGTATGCGTTTGGTGGATGTCTACATAAGAATGACTAATGTGCCATTTGGGCAATAGCTTGGTAAAGACGGAGTGAGTAGAGCCAAAAACAGAACGACAGGCCAAAATATGATCCCCACTGTTACAGAGGGCCGCTAGGGTAGTGAAAACGCCTGACATGCCGGTAGCGGTGGCGTAGCCGTCCTCGGCTCCTTCTAGGAGGCAAAGTTTTTCTACAAACTCACTCGTATTAGGATTGGAAAAACGTGAGTATATGTTGCCCGAAACCTCATTGGCAAACATAGCCCGCATTTGCTCAGCGTCTTCAAAGACAAAACTGGAGGTAAGGTAAACTGGGGCGGCATGTTCGCGATGTTGCGAACGATCTATTTGCGTGCGGATGGCTTGGGTTTCAAATTGGGATTGCTGATCCATGATAGACTAAGGGTGGATGGTAAATTCGGTGTAAATGTTGGCAGTAGGTTCGAGGATTTTGGTTACGCTACAATACTTCTCCATCGAGAGTTGAATGGCGCGTTCGGCGCGAGCTGGATCGATATCGCCATAGAGGTGAAAATGAAGGTAGATGTTGGTGAAAATCCTAGGGATTTCGTCCCTGCGTTCGGCACGAGCCTCTACCTTATAATCTCTCAAATCTTGTTTGCCTTTTTTGAGGATTAGGCCTACGTCAATGCTGCTACAACCCAGCAAAGCCGCAATTACCGTTTCTAAAGGCCGCATCCCTAGGTTTTGGCCGCCTGAATCCAGACTGCTGTCCAGATGGATACTTTGGCCAGACTCGTTAGTTACTTTGTAATGAAAGGCATCGTTTAGCCTTTGCAGGTGTAATTTCATAATTACAAGCGTTGCCCGAAGGGATAAACTCCGGAATGAATACAAATAGATAAATGGAATTGGGGGACGTGCAATCCGTTTATCTTTCTCGCATATGGACTTTCCATACTTGAGGCAGGAATTGGCACCTTTCCGCTAGGGCGGGGTTGCCAGAGGATCATAGAGCCTGTCTCTCACCTCTTCTTGATAAAAAATGCACTGATATAGATCAGCAGATCAAATCAACAATCTTTCCTTCTATTATGCAAACTTGTGTAAATTTGTAGTCCCAAAAATGATTTTATATATGCGTTATTTTTTGATGTTGTTGCCCGTATTGTTTTTGTTCTCATGTGGTGAGTCCAAACAAGGAGAAAGTGAAACGGTTATTGAAGTAGATCCCATCGAAAAGCTTAAAAATGAAGCGATTGCTATTCATGACGAAGTGATGCCTTTGATGGGACCGATTGATAAGTTGAAAAAGGATTTAGATGCAGCGAAAGAGCAGTTGGTGGGAGGTGAATTCGCATCTGAAGAGGAAATACAGGATCTTTCTGGTCGCTTGCACGCTGCCAATGAAAGTATGATGAAGTGGATGAATGACTATGCTACCGAAGTCGTACGCAAGGATGGAGTGGCTTCTGAAGAAACGCTAGAGGGCTTAAAAACTGCGGTTGAAAAAGTGAAAGAGAATATGGAATCCGCCAAAACTGATGCGGAAGCACTTTTAGCCAAATTGAAGTAATGAAAAAAGTAATCCTTTTTGGTTTTGCCTCTTTATTGTTTGTCGCCTGCGGCAACGATTCTACTCAAAAAAATGGCCCCTTGCCCTATCTCGGGGAGAACATCATTACGGATAAAGGAGACACGACCTACTATAAGATTCCCGCCTTTGGTTTTGTAGATCAAGATAGTAGTTGGATCACCAATGAATCGGTAGCAGATAAAATATACGTTACAGATTTCTTTTTTACCTCTTGTCTGTCCATTTGTCGTAAGATGAAGCAGCAAATGCTCAAAGTGCATGAAGTTTATGGAAAAGATGAAGAGATCATGTTACTCTCTCATACCATTGATCCCAATTACGATACGGTAGAAGTCCTAAAGGAGTACGCCGACGATCTCGACCTGATGAGCAATCAGTGGCGCTTTTTGACAGGTGATAAAGACAGCATTTATGCCATGGGTGCGCGCTATTTTGTGGCTGCTAATGAGGACCCCAATTCTCCGGATGGATTTTATCATACTGATGTGTTTACCTTAGTTGACAAGGAGCGTAGAGTGCGTGGGGTTTATCATGGCACAGATTCACTTGACGTGAAACGCTTAATTGTGGATATCGAGCGATTGAAAAAGGAGTATGAACCTCAAAACCCTTAGTTGGTTTTTGTGGCCTTTAGTGGTCATCGGGATTATCGGCATCTGGTGGTCGGTGTCTGAGCGTTCGACGGAGTCGGCAGGCCAAAGGATATATCTACAACATTGTAGCAATTGTCATATGGAGCGCGGGCAGGGTCTTCGAGGTTTAGTACCGCCTTTGGCAAAGGCTGATTATCTGCAAAACTTAAGCCTTAGCGAATTAACTTGTATTATTCGCTATGGACAAACTGATACTATTAGGGTCAATGGCAGAGTTTATGAACGTCCGATGCCGGGAAACGAATTGCTGACAGCAGTGGAGTTGAGCGCTTTGGTGAACTTCGTTCGTATGGAGTGGGGAGGGGCTACACAAAAAGAGAGCCACCAAAGTATCATCGATACACTGGAAAAGTGCGAAATTGACTAAGTCGTCTTTTGGGCTAATGTGAAATAGAAAGTAGTGCCTACTCCAGCTGTTGATTCAAGCCAGATCTCCCCGCCATGCTGTTCAACTATCCGTTTGCATAAGGCAAGGCCAATCCCCGAACCTTTGATTTCGTGGCCATTGTGGAGTTTTTCAAAAAGGTTGAAGATTTTATCTTGAAACTGTGTCGGGATACCTCTGCCATTATCTTGAAGGGCAAACTGCCATTTATTGTCAACTTCCATGCAGTTGAGGCTTATGTAGGGCTCACGCTCTGGATGATGAAATTTGAGGGCATTACTCAGTAAATTTTGAAAAAGCTGGATCAGTTTTGATTCAGAGCCAATTACAAATAGGGGTAGGTTTTTTACTACAAATTGAGCTTTAGTTTCTTCTAATTGTGCCCCCAAGAGTTGGTTGATTTGGCTGATGATGGAATGAGGATCAATTACCTCTTCAATATGCTCCATGTTATTTACCCTGGAGTAAAGCAATAGATCGTTGATCAGGCGATTTAGTTTTTGCGATCCCCTACTGATAAATTCGATAAACTCTTTGCCATCTTCTCCTAATTTGTCTTGATATCTTCTGGCGAGCAACTGGCTAAAATTGCTGATCGTCCGGAGGGGTTCTTTGAGGTCATGGGAGGCAATAAAGGCAAAGTTTTCTAATTGGGAGTTGGATTCGATGTACTTTTCTAAGGTGAGATTTTTTGCTTTTAGTTCCTCCTCGGTCTGTTTAAGATCTGAAATATCGACGGCAAATATCAAAACCCCGCTAATCGTTCCATCTTGCTCATAGTAAGGAATCTTATCGGTTTTGACCCAATATGACCCTTTTGGGGTCTGATACTTTTCGATAATGCCCAATCTTGGCTCGCCAGACTTGATGACGGCGAGATCATCTTTGAAATATTGTTCAGCTAAGTTGGGATGAATATGAATGGCATTACAGCCGATTAATTCTTTGACGGTCATGCCCATCGACTGCGCCGCCATAGCGTTGCAGTTGATTATATTATTTTTGTCGTCTTTGTGGTAAAATATAACTGGTAAAGAGTCAAAAATGAAGCGTTGAGTTTGGTATTGAGCTTCTCGTTTTTGGGTAGCCTCAATTTCAGTTGAAATATCTTCGATCATTGTGATCGTGTATTCAATCTCCTTTTGTTCGTTACGCACCACTTTTTCGGTGGTTTTGCTCCAAAAGTAAGAGCCATCTGCTTTGAGATACCGGCGTTTAGATTCACAATGGTCAAGTTCTCCTTTGATTTGCCTCAAAAACTGGGCGTGGTGAATCTTATGGTCAAATCTGTGTGTAAGGCTAAATATGTCTTTTTCATAAAGCTCAGTCTCATCGTAGCCAAGTTTTTGGCAGATTGAACTGTTGGCCAATAATATCTCTCCCAAGGAAGAGCTCAATATGATACCCAAGGGTGAGTGATCAAAGACTTTTTGAAATAGACCGTTAGGGGTCATTTTTAAGCCCTGAACTTCCTCACTTGCCAATTTCCAATCTCCCAGTAATACTTCGGATTGATGGGCCTTGGCTTGATAAAGGGCAATTTTGCCTGAAGAACCCGATATTAGTTTAAGGCTCACTTCTACGGGGTATGGGGTGCCCACATGAGGAAGATGCAGCCCTAACCATTTTACTTCTTGCTCGCAAGCGAGCCTATCCCAAATCTTTTGCCATTGCTTTTGGGTCAAGTCAAATTGAAAAGAGAGAATGTTGTGGCCGATCAAGGAAGCAGTATCAGGAAGCAAGCTTCGTTCCATAGCATGGTTAGCCAGATGAATTTTGCCTTCAAGATCTAGGCAGCAAATTTCATCGGATAATTGATTTATGGCCAAATGAGCAAGAGTGGAAATATGTGAGATTCCCATTAAAAGCTGTTATCCAAGGTGAAGCATTCTTTGGTAGTAATATTCAGCCAGAAATAACATAATAGCTATTAATATTTTTATTTACAAAAATAAATGAGGAGTGGAATTAGTTTATGTTTTTGATCAGAATGGACACATGGCTATTTCGGCCCTTATCGTCTGAACAGCTAATTTTGACTTTACCCGGTGGAAGTTGCTTAAAAATACTTTCGTTCGGCGAAGCCGAAGTAACAAAACGATCATTGATATACCAGTAAACGGTGTGAACTTCTGGCCCCACTTGACAACTCAACATGATTGCATTGGTATCCTCTGCCATGATGAGGTACTCTAGGCCATCTTGGGGAGAAATAATTATAGGCCCGCCCTCAGAAAAAATCCTTTCACAGTCGGGATTGTGCTGAGGGGGTTGGGAGTAGGCGATATTTTGCTTTTGATAGTGCCGCAAAAGTTCCGGTGGATAATTAGGAAAGGGAACATTGACATATCCTGTATCTGGCATACAATCCGTGCAAAAGGCCATACTGCTATCTGGCAGAATCGGAATGATCCGCATGTGGTCACAATATTGATAGGGAGAAATACCTGGTAGCGCCATGTCTAAGACTTTATTGCGACACCATTTTTCAGGCTTTAAGCCACTTTCACTACATACTTCTCTGAAAGCTAATTGTCCCTCTTCAAAACCAAACCATTTGTTGCCCTCTGGCCGAGCCAATTGGTTGAAAATATTGAAGAGCAACGGAGCGGCAGTACCCGCTCCATATAAGTCAGGAACACCCGAACCATCAAAGTTCCCGGCCCAAACCCCGATGGTGTATTGGGGGTGATAGCCAATACTCCATGCGTCTCGACGGCCGTACGAAGTACCTGTTTTCCATGCTACCTTAGGGAGATTACTCGCATTGTGCCATTGTATCGGTAAGTCTGGTCGGCTCAATTCAGTTAAGGTTTCAGTGATAAGGTAGGCCGCTGCTGGAGAGATAAGCGCAATGTCTGTTGAGCCAGGCTTTGAGGAAGAAGCGCGATAATTTAGCTTTCCTAAGCTCCCGCCATTGGCAAAAGCCGTGTACATTCTTGTCAATTCCTCTAGACTAGCCCCACAACCTCCCAATACCACTGATAAGCCCAACTTTTCTTGATCTTGTTTGATTTGACCAAATTGGGCTTGTGTTAATTTGGATAAAAAATTGGCAACACCGATCTGATCCAACAATCGCACGGCGGGGACATTGAGGGATTGAGACAAAGCGCGGCTAGCTGTAATTTTTCCTTGAAAACTGCCATCGAAATTTTCAGGTTCATAAGTACCATATTGCATGGGTACGTCCAACAATACGGTTTGATTGGTGATCAAGCCTTGGTCTATGGCCATGGCATAAAGCAGTGGCTTCAAAGTACTGCCTGGAGCTCGAATGGCTTTAACTCCATCGACCTGACCCGCGTTTCTCGAATCGAAAAAATCCTGAGACCCTACATAAGCTAATACATCCAAAGTCTTATTGTCGATTACGATAGCTGCGGCATTGTGTATGCCTGTGATTTCGATGCCTTGGATATGGTTTTTTACGATTTCCTGTACCTGCTGCTGGATTTCAAGATCAATACTGGTCTTGATGATCGGCATGCTTGGTGTTTCGTTGCGGAGTCTGCGTGCCAAATGAGGACTTTGTCTCGGAATCACTCGCTGGCCGATCACAACTTCTTCGCCTATCGCATCGCTGATGGCCGAAAGAGGAAACAATGCTGCTGCTTCAAACTTACGCAACCACTTGTTGCGGGCCATTTTGATTGCCCCATTGCCTTTGGCGATGGACAAACTGGTGGGGCGATTAGGGATAACGACTAGCGTGGTAATCTCGGCTAGACTAAGTTGATGAGGCGATTTTTGAAAATACAGTTCAGATGCCGACTTGATGCCCTCGATATTTCCCCCATATGGCACCAGATTAAGGTACATGCATAAAATCTCTTTTTTGCTATACTTCAATTCTAGCTGCAAGGCCCGAAACATCTCTACCAATTTGTTTCGGTAAGTTCTTTTTTTGGGTGCCAGCAGCCTAGCTAGTTGCATACTGATGGTAGAAGCGCCAGAGGTCCGGCGTTGCCGAACGATATTATTAAAGGCCGCTCGGCCCACTGCAAGAGGATTGATACCAGGGTGGAAGTAAAAATAGCGGTCTTCTTTAAATAATATCGCTTTTTCTAGCTCCTCGCTAATCTCTGATTCTGATAGTTTTAACCGCCACTTATCATCATAAGACAAAAATCCATAAAGCACTTTGTCATGCCTATCCGTCAACATAGGAGAATACTCAATATCTACCCTAAGGGGGAAAAGTAGATTGAGCATCGAGAAAAGGACAAAAACAGCTCCTACTATCCTTGACATGCGTCTTCCCCATCGAGGCAATCTGCGCCATAAATTCTTGATACGAGTCGGTAATTTCTTGATGATTTCCATGGCTTACGAAAAATAGGGTTTTCCCTACGATATACCACAAATCCTCTACGCTCAATCTAATCTACTATTTAGCGTAGGTACATTTCCTATTTTCGTTCTATCTCTTATATTGTCCGTAACCCACTAAATACTCTCACAACCAAATGTTTAGAAACCTGATTATTGCCCTCGCTGTAGTATTATTTGCTGCGTGTAGTACGATCCCCGAAAACGAAGTACAGCTCGTTGATCGCAATTTCTCCGAAATAGTGCCTCAGCAAGGGAACTTCAGTTTTGCCTTTAATCAAGCGCTTATTGCCGATACCTTTCTCAATCAATGGGATAGTACGGCCTATGTAGTTTTTCAACCCCCTATACCTGGGCGGTTTAGCTGGCGCTCCGAAAAAGAGCTGGTATTTTCTCCCTTCAAAGAGCTACCTCCAGCTACTAGTTTTGAGGCCAAGCTGACTGAGGAAATCCTCAAACATAAAAAAGGCTTTTCTCTGGGGGGAGAACTCAAGTTTAAGTTCTCTACTCCTTCCTTGGATCTGTTGGGACAACATGCCTTTTGGGATATTCGCGATCAAAATAAGGAGCGTTCCTTTCTGCATTTAAATCTGGATTTTAATGCTGCCATTTCTCCCACAGATTTAGAAAAGCATTTAAAGGTAGAAATAGACGGTAAAGCCCAGAGTTTCAAACTAGACAAGCAGGAAATAGGGGCTTCTCAAACTCTATATTTTCCTGATGTCCCCATGAGTGATGAAGATCTTGATTTGGAAGGGACCATTAGTGCGGTCATGCACCCTGCTGATGGTACCAATCCTATGGCCGAAAGCCTAGAACTAGACTTTAGTGTAGCATCTCCTTTCAAGCTGACCATCAATAATGTCAAAGCCCAGCACGATGGAAGTGAGGGTGAAATTATCATCCAAACCTCACAGGAGGTCAAGGCCCAAGACATCAAGCGCTTTATTTCGGTGCGGCCTCAAGTAGCCTTTTCTGTGGAGGTCGATGGCCAAATGTTGCGTTTAAAGAGTACCGAATTCAGTGTGAAACAAACCTATGACATTGAAATCCGCGAAAAATTGAGAGGGGTTTTAGGGGGGAATTTGAAAAATACTTTCAGCCAACAAGTCTCATTTGGTAAGCTTCGACCTAGCATCAAGTTTAAGGACAATAAAAGCGTTTATCTCAGCACGGCCGGTAGTCAGATGATTGAAGCCGAAATTATCAATGTACCGGAAGTACAAGTAAGAGTGGTCAAAATTTATGAAAACAATATCCTCCATTTCCTCGGAGGAGGGTATTATATGACCGAATATTATGACTACGACGATTATGGCTATAACGATTACTACTATGGAGGAGGCTACCAATATTATCAGGCGAGTGAGAAAGGGGATGTGGTTTACGAAGCGGAAATCAATACAAGTACGCTACCCCTAAGTGGCAATCAAAGGCTGCTGAAACTTGACTTTGAAGATCAGTTGCCTAGTCATCCAGGTCTCTATGTGGTCGAATTACTGGCTCGCGATCCCTATTATCTTAGTTCTCGTACAGTTGTCTGTCGTTCCGATATTGGGTTGATTGCCAAAGCGGGTAAGCGAGAAGTTTCCATATTTGCCAATTCTATCAAGACCGCCCAGGCCCTCGCTGGAGTCGATATCAAACTCATCGGTCGCAACAATCAGGAAATTACTCAATTAAAAACCGATGCTAGTGGTTATGCTACCTATACTTTGCCAGAGGATATGGCCGAGGGTTTCAAGGTAAATTTGATTACTGCTTCGCAGAACGGTGAGTTCGCGTATCTACCTTTTAGTAGAACTCGCATTGGTACTTCCCGCTTTGAAGTGGAAGGTCGTCGAGAAAATGCGGCTGGAGTAGAAGCCTTCCTTTACGGAGAACGCGATATCTATCGTCCAGGCGAAACCATTCATCTTGCTGGTGTCGCTAGAAATTATGATTGGGCTATTCCTGACAATATTCCCGTCAAGCTCAAACTCCTAAGCCCTGATGGACGAGCTTTCACCAGTCTGCGTAAAAATTTGGATAAGCAAGGGGCTATGGAAGCTGAAATTAGTCTGCCTGTAAGTGCGCAAACTGGGCGCTATACTGCTCAGCTTTGGTCTGCTAGTGATGTTTTGCTCTCTTCGATGGGTATCATGGTAGAAGAATTTGTGCCCGACCGCATCAAAGTAGATCTGAGCCTTAATCAAGAGGAATACGACTTGGATGAGCCCATTAAAGTAGAGGCCAAAGCCGAAAACTTTTTCGGTCCTCCTGCTGCCGAACGAAATTATGAAGTAGAGATGAGTCTCAGTCGCCGTTACTTCTACGCCAAAGATTACTCCTCCTACAACTTTGGTATCCCTGGACTCAATAATTCTTTTGGCAAGGAGCGCCGCAATGGCAAGACCAACGAGTCTGGCCTGATGCAGGAAGAATTCAAGCTCAGTCCTCAATACGCCAATACAGGTTTGATGGAAGCCGATTTCTTTATGACTGTATTTGACGAAACCGGTCGTCCTGTCAATCGTCGTAAGCGAACCAAAATATTCACCCAAGATATTTTTCTCGGTACTAAGCGAAGTCGCTATTATAACCGCACAGGCCAAAAAGTAGAAATACCTCTTATCGCTGTGGACAAAAAGGGTAAGGCGATGAAAAATGTTGAGGTAAGAGTGCGCTTGATTAAGAAAGAGTATAAGACTGTTATGGCCCGCCAAGGGAGCTACTTTCGCTATCAATCAGAGCCTCATGATGTGATTCTGGTAGATAAGCAAGTTACCCTCAATGGTACGGATTATGTCTTCGATTACACGCCCGAACTTACCGGACGTTATGAACTGAGAGTTTCCCGTCCCGGTATCAATTCTTATGTACAAACGGCTTTTTATGCCTATGGCTATGGTAGGACCTCCTACCAGTCTTTTCAAGTCAATCGTGAAGGCCGCATTGATATCGAACTCGATAAAGAGGAATATGAGGTAGGCAATTCTGCCAAAGTGCTAATCAAGACTCCCTTTGAAGGTCGTCTTTTGGTAACGGTAGAAACCGACCGAGTGTTAAAGCACTATTTCCTCGATACCGACAAACGTAGCGCTATGCTTGACTTACCCTTGCAAGATGCTCATGTTCCCAATGTCTACCTTACAGCCACGCTCTTTAAGCCCCATAAGGTAAGTGATATGCCGCTCACCTCTGCGCATGGCTTTGCTCCCATTATAGTCAACCAACCAAAAAATGAGTTGCCCATTAGCATTACCGCAGTCGAAAAATCTCGTTCCAAAACCAAGCAAAAAATTAAGATCAAATCTAAGCCCAATACAACGCTAACGGTTTCAGTAGTCGATGAAGGTATCCTACAATTGACCAATTTCAAGACTCCAGACCCATATGACTTTTTCTATGCCAAGCGTGCTTTACAAGTCAATAGTTATGATGTTTACCCCTTCTTGTACCCAGAGTTCAGCATGGGTAGCGGTAAGCCTGGAGGAGATGGAATGGACCTTGCCCGACGGATCAATCCTTTGGTAAACGATAGAGTCAAATTAGCCTCCTTCTGGAGCGGCTTGTTAAAAACAAACAGCAAGGGAGAGGTCGAATATGAAGTGGACATCCCTGAGTTTTCAGGCTCACTGCGGGTGATGGTTAGTGCCTTTAATGGAAAAGCCTTCGCCGCCAAGGCACAAAATATCACCGTAGCTGATCCACTTGTGATCAGCATGGGCCTCCCGCGTTTCTTTAGCCCCGGTGATACTATATCTGTCCCAGTAACGCTTACCAATACGACTGAAACAGCTTCCGCGCTTACGGCAAAGCTACAGACAGAAGGCCCTATCAAGGTAGTAGGAAGTACCAGCCAAAATGCCCGCCTTGCTGCGAGTAAAGAGCAAAGGGTTTACTATCAGATTGCTGCCGATTATGCTATTGGCCAGGCTAGTGTGAAAGTGGAGGCCGATGCTTTAGGGGAGACCTTTAGCCAAAATATCAACATCACCGTCAGGCCGCCCTCTACCTTACAAAAGCGTAGTGGTGCTGGAAAGATCACTGTAGGCCAAAAAACAAAAGTCAATCCAGACTTAGCCGAATTTTTGCCTCAATCTGTTCATCTCAAATTAGTGGTGAGTAAAAATCCCCTCG
Organism: Bacteroidota bacterium; assembly: GCA_039024315.1. Classification (GTDB taxonomy): domain Bacteria; phylum Bacteroidota; class Bacteroidia; order J057; family J057; genus JBCAWW01. The sequence continues at coordinate 5,438 of JBCCQN010000127.1, read as the reverse complement.
TAGAGTTTACCGATGAACTGGAGCGTCTCTTAATCTCACGATATGGGAGCTTGGATTATACGGTTTCCAGTGCTTTCCCACAGCTCTACTACGGAGATTTTGCTAAGATGATCCTCAAAAACAACGATCGAAATCCCAATCCAGCTTACCATATTCAAGAAGCCATCAAACGCCTACAACTCATGCAGCTCAGAAGTGGAGGGATGACCTATTGGCCCCAACGTGGATACGAAAGCTGGTGGGGAAGTATTTATGCAGCGCATTTTCTCCATGAAGCCAAACGAGCCGGGTATTCTATCCCAGAGGATATGCTTGAGGAGTTACAACGCTATATGGTGGATAAACTGAAAAATGTTAAAGTTAAGCCCTACTATTATAACGGCAGCTCCCGGAAAGAAATTTATCCCCAGTCAGTCGCTTATTCATTATTTGTACTAGCGCTTACGGGTAAGCCAGAGCGATCTACGATGAACTATTATAAGTCTCGGAAAAATCAGCTTAATCTGACTAGTAAATACTTACTGGCAGCGGCCTATGCCATCATTGGGGACCGAAAATCTTATAAAGAGGTTATTCCCAACTCATTCCAAGGCGAAAAAGCTGACCCTAGCTTTGGCGATGAATTTATCTCTCATGTTAGAGATGAGGCCTTGGCGCTTTACGTGCTGCAAATTGTCAGCCCTGACGATCCTCAAATTGGAACAATGGCCAAGCATGTCTCAGAAAATCTGCGCAATCGTCCTTGGATGAATACCCAAGAGCGCGCCTTTAGCTTTTTGTCCCTTGGCAAAATTGCGGAGGAGGCTGCCCGGACACAAGCCAAGGCTACGGTACTTTTTGATGGTAAAATAGTGGGAACTTTTACGGATAAACCCGTAGAATTGACCACTGATCAGCCCGCGCAAGGATCCTATGAAATCATAACCGAAGGAACAGGTACCCTTTACTACTTCTGGGAAACCGAAGGCATTAGCGTGGATGGTAGTTATGTTGAAGAAGATAATTATATGAAGGTCCGTAAGACTTTCTACAATCGAGATGGTGGTATTGTAAATCCTGAAAACTTGGTACAAAATGATCTTGTGGTGGTCAAATTGACGATCGAAGGGCTTAGTCAGGCGAGAGTAGAAAATATCGCTATTGCAGATATTCTTCCCGCTGGTTTAGAAATCGAAAATCCGCGTATCACTACTCTTCCCAATATCGATTGGATGAAAAATCGCTGCCGAGAAAAGTATCTGGATATCCGTGATGATCGCATCATTTTCTTCACCGACCTGTATGGTACTGGCAGTTGCTCCTTCTATTATTTAGCTAGAGCGGTAACTCCCGGTACCTTCAAAATGGGACCTGCTTCGGCTGATGCCTTGTATAGAGGAGAATATCATTCCTACAATGGCGGTGGTTTAGTAAAAATTAGGCCCAAACAATAATGGAGCAATCTAAGCGCATGAAATCTGTCCAAGATCCGATCATTCCTTTGGTGAGTGATTGGATCTTGGAAAATCCCGGTACCATTTCCCTCGGCCAAGGTATCGTCAGCTATCCGCCCCCGCCTCAAGTGGAAAAACGGATCAAAGATTTCTATCAAAACCCTGCTTTGCATGCCTATCAAGCCGTTGAGGGTATACCCGAATTACGCAACCTAATTCAAAGAAAGTTAGCCGAGGAAAACCAGATTCTCTTGCGTTCTGAGAAGCGGTTGGTCATCACTGCTGGTTCCAATATGGCTTTTTCCCATGCCGTACTAGCCATTGCCGATGAAGGGGATGAAATCATTCTGCTAACCCCCTGCTATTTCAATCACGAGATGGCACTTACCATGGCAGGAGTCAAAGTGATTTCAGTCCCTACCCAAACGGATTATCTCCCAGATCTAGTGCGTATCAAAGCCGCTATTTCTGATCGTACCAAAGCCATCGTAACCGTCTCACCCAACAATCCTACGGGTCAAGTCTATCCTGAGGCATTACTACGAGCCATCAATCATTTGTGCCAAGAGCGCCAGTTGTATCATATTCATGATGAAGCCTACGAATACTTTGTTTACGACGGGCATCAATCTTTTTCTCCAGGTTCAATTGCGGGCAGTGAAGCCTACACCCTCTCACTTTTTTCCCTTTCCAAAGCCTACGGATTTGCCAGTTGGCGGATTGGTTATATGGTGATCCCAGAGCAGCTATTCAACGCCATACGTAAGATTCAGGATACTCAACTCATTTGTCCGCCGGTAATCTCTCAGTATGCAGCTTTAGGGGCAATGGAGGGAGGACATGTCTATGTGAGGTCCCAATTGCCTAAACTCGAAAAACTAAGAGCGAAACTACTAGCGGGACTTAAACCACTTAGCCAGTTTTGCCAAGTTTCCGCGGCTGAAGGGGCCTTATATATTTGGTTAGAACTACCCGCCGGTACAAATGAGCTAGAGATTGCCAAAGCCTTGATTTATCAATACAAAGTGGCCGTGATTCCCGGCGGTACTTTTGGCGCAGATCGACCTAGCTTGCGGCTTTCTTTTGGGGCCTTGGATGAGGAGATGGCTGAGCTTGGGATAGCGCGGCTTTGTGAAGGCATCCCTGCTTTGTTGACTTAGATTCACGATCAGTATTGAGATTACCGCTTCGCAGAACGCTTTTATCGTTCCGCGAAGCGGTAAACTGTTTAAGCTTCTTAGGCAGCTTTAAAAAAAGGCTCTCTACGTTTATCACTGCTGCGCAGAACGCTTAACCTCATAAAAAAAGAGCCGCTCTTTTAAGTACTTAGACAATGGTATTCAGTATACAGACTTCGGAAAACTTGGCTATATGGTTCATAGAGACCTTTTTTCTCTGTACTGAATACTCCCGAAAGCTTTCGGGATACTATCTACCCTTTACTTAACAGCAGCTCTTTTTTATCGCTAGCTGGTTTTACTCTGCCCTTTCTAGATTAAGAGTAGATTCGGTTCTGATAGTAATACCCAAAAATTCTATCTCAAACGGAAAGAAGAGAGTCATCGTATTTCTTGTATAATCCAGTACGTCATAGGTAATGGCTAAACCTGAATCGTCTGTGGTAATTTGCTCGGCCTCTGCATCATACGTCCAAGTAAAGTTAGTCGTCTGCCCATCTTCCGTGTAGCTACCACTTCCATCCTCATTAAATTGATAGGTAACGTCAATATTGGTAATGCTAGAGTCAGATGTGACTGGAGTACCGTCTTCAAGAATTGTAACGCTACCAGAAACGGCATTCCATGTGCCAGTATTGGCAGGAAGAATTTTCTCTAAGTTGGTGCAAGCAGTTAGAACGAGAATTGCAGCTAAAAAGCCTAGAAGTGCATTGCGTTTTTTAGTCATTTGTAAAGTGTTTAAAAAGAAGATTTGAGAAAAATGATAAGGACGCAAATAAGGCTCTTATTTTCAGCTTTACTAGCCATTGAGGCAGTATTAATGACAGACTGACTGGTTAAAATTGCTAGAAAAGCTTGCCTGCCTTTTCTTTTGTTTTATTGGCTTTTTTCCTCAATTAAGGCCAGCGCAAAGGCTTTGAGCACATCTTTATGATTGAGGTAATCATCTATGTTTTGGCTCACATAGTAATCTGGCAAAATCCCTTGCTCATCTTTGGCCTTACTTACATAAACTCTGGAGACTGTATTCGCTACATAATAAACCAGTTTGGTATTGGGCAGCCTACAAACGGTCTGACCAGCGGTACAAAATTGATTGGAACCCAATTCTTCGCCAATGATGCTACCCAATTTTAGCTCTTGGGCCACCGCCATAAAATGTCCCGTAGTTGAGTTGCCTTGACCATCGATCAAAAAGTATAAATCTCCGGCAAATGTCTCTTCAGCAGCTTGGATGGTGTCAAAGCCCGTATCATACCCACTTTCAATGAAATAGATAAAAGGTTCTTTTACGAGTCGTTGTAGCAAATAAATGCTAGATTCTGGGGAACCACCGCCATTGAAACGAAGATCGATGATCAAATGCTTAATTCCCTTCTCCTTGATCTCCGCAAAGCTCTGATCGATAAAGGCGGTGAACTCCTCATAATTATTCCAACGATAATAATTGAAGGAGCTAATGGTCAGTACTGCCGTATGATTGGCACCCCCGACAAATTCTAGACATAAGTCCTTGCGGCAATTACTAAACGCTTTGCTGAGGACAGGTACCTTAAGGTCCTTTGGGGGCCTAAGGCTAATTTCCCCTTCCTTTCCTTTTACTTGAATAGTGTAAGCCTCTGGAAAGTTCAATGCAAAGGGGATCATGATATTTGCCCAAGAATTGAAGTAGTGCGATTTGCTGCTTTCTACAAAACCTTGGGTGGAAATATGACTGAAAGCTTGCTCGATTATCGTTGTGGTTGATATGCCGTTTATACTGAGAATTTCGTCCTTTTGCTGGAAGGGCGTCTCCAAGCTTGGCGCTTCCGCGATAAACAATTGATCTTTGATTAATCTCACCTTTAGGGGAAATCTCCTCGATACAGGTAAGAGCTCGTTTTCGTGATAAAAACGACCCATAGAGGTGTGAGAGCAATTGATGCTAGCAATGATCTCGCTACAATGCCATGCAAATTCACTGTAGGTAGTAGTTGCGGTTATAAGGGCTTTTTTGCTCTCGATCAGTTGCCAAAAATCCTGCTTGGAGATAAACTTAAGGGCGCTAGGATTGACTTCAATGAGCCGCTTTCCTAATTGATTGAGGTCCTCTTTGTATTGTTGAGGTGTGTATCGTTTGGCAAACTTTTCTGAAGGTAACAAAACCCTTTTGTCTGGATATTTTATACGTTCAATCTGGTCTTCTGCATTGAAGTTGTGGGGATTGAGAGCAAGCGACTTTTGATAATGGTAAAGGGCTGAGTCTTTGTTGCCCAGAGCGAGATAGGCTTCCCCTAGGCTATCGTAAGGGTTAGACGAATCTGGAAACTCTGCTACTATCAGTTTAAAGATTTCTAAAGCTTCGTTAAGCTTATCTTCCCAGAGAAGAGAATAGCCATACATGGTCATTTCGTCCTCGTTTTCGAAATTGTAGGCCTGAGCTTGTTCCGCTTTTAAACGGTAGTAAGTAGCGATACGTATCTCAACCGGTAGATAGTTTTGCTCCTTAAGTTTGGCGGCGATTGATTTTTTAGCAGGCAGGCCTTCGATTGTGCTGGCTGTTTGGGGCGTTTTTTGAGGGCTTTGTTGGCTGCGACAGGCTAGAAAGCTCAGGCTTCCTAAAAGTGTTAGGGAGATTAAGACAAATCGGATCATGCGATGCTTTTTGATTTTGATCCTAAGCTAAGGGACTTGTGGGGAAGGGAAGCTTAAATAGTGTAAATCATTGTAAAATTTGTTTTTGGAGACGGTTAGGATGGATGCCTTTGGGTTTTATTACCGCTGCGCGGAACCCGTGTTAGAATAAAAGGTGCGCGCCGCGGGTAAAAAAAATAAAATAGGAGGAGGC